>JAIRVH010000074.1 GCA_031253985.1 Sphingobacterium sp. | reverse complement strand
ATAACCGTTTAAAGTTCAATTCAAAGAATGGCTAAGGCATCAGAGGTAAAATCAGGAAATATCTTAAGATTTAACGGAGAATTAGTATCCGTAGAAGAATATATACACCGTACACCAGGTAATTTACGTGCATTCTATCAAGCTAGAATGCGTAATGTTAAAACCGGAAAGTTAGTTGAATACCGTTTTAGGGTTGATGAGTCTGTAGAGATAGCACGAGTAGAAACGAGTGATTATCAATATTTATATGAAGATGGTGACTTCTTCGTGGTAATGGATAATAATACATACGAGCAATTTAATATTCCCAAATTTTTGTTTGGTGATTCAGCACGTTTCTTGAAAGAGGGAATGACTGTAATTATTGCTTTTGAAAGCGATGAGCCTATTATGGCAGAAGCTCCAAAAAGTGTAGAGTTGGAAATTACATATACTGAACCGGATGTAAAAGGAGATACTTCTACAAATGCTTTGAAAAAAGCGACTGTAGAGACAGGTGTTGAGATTATGGTACCGTTGTTCATTAATCAAGGTGAGAAAGTAAGAATTGATACGCAAACTGGTAATTATATCGAGCGCGTAAAATAATATAAAGATTTTAGGTTTAGGTTGATTATTCGGTCTTGATAGCGCTCGCTACAAGGCCGTTTTTTTTGTGTTTTGAATAGATTTGAGTGTCAGTTTTTCGGTTTCGAACTAGAATTTCTATTTTTTTTTGACTTAAATACAATTGAATTGTCAGGAAGGTTATTTTTGGTTAATATTGACATAAGTGCTATCCGCTAAAGGATCCTTTGGATGGTATTGAGACTAATTTTAATAAATAATTATTTTAACGATGAAATCAAAAAAGGAATTAAGATTAGAATATAAGATTAAACGATGTCAGCTGTCATTGGACGTCGAAATTGCACTTAATGAACTTCTTCTTTTTCAATTTACAAAGGTTGATCTCTCAAAGATAGCCTTTCTACATATTTTTATTCCCATAGAAAAATACCACGAACCGAACACTTATCCAATCATAAATTACGTGCAACAGGTTTTTCCGCAAATAAAAATTGTTGTTTCCCGATCTAATTTTGAGGATTGTTCGATGCAACATTATATATTGGATGAACATACCCTATTTGAAACGAATAAATGGGGTATTTCTGAGCCAATATCGGGTGTCCAGGTGGCCTCATCAGCTATTGATATGATAATAGTCCCTTTGTTAATCTTTGATCTTTTTGGTTATAGAGTGGGATATGGGAAGGGATTTTATGACCGCTTTTTCTCTGGTTGTAAAGTCGATGTACAGCGTGTTGGATTATCGTTTTTTGATCCAATTGATGTCATCTGGGATAAAAATGAATACGATGTGCAATTAACGCAGGCGATTACACCAAATCGCATTTATCATTTTGATGCGGAATAATAACTTATATGAAATGACTGATTTGCTCCCTTTTGAATCGCGCGAAGTTTTTTTTAATATGTGCCTGCTTCGTTCGATGCTACTACAACAGCGGAGTGGCTGTAGCTCTATTCTTTTATTAATCGGAGAGAGTTTAAGTCCATAATTGGCGCTCTAACCCTCAGGATAGTTTGTGCGAGTTGATTTTGTCTTATGGCGATTTAATTAAAATTATTTTTTATTTTTATTGCGAAATTCAATGCCTGTACCGATATGTTTCGATTTCTTCTATTTCTTCTTTTCCTAACAATCATGCCTTTTCATGTTGTCTGTGGGATGGATCTAATGGATGCCAATTCCTCGGTTGAAGAAAAGAACTTTTACGAAACAATTATCAAGGAGTCAGAAAAGTATCAAACCTCTAGTCTAACCTTAAGTAAATATCTTGCACCATATTTTAGCCAAGCGGTACGAAAAAATGATAAGGCACTTTTGGCAATCTATTATTGTCTACTGGCGGATCAGTCTTTTAATGATGAAGGTGCAAGAAATAGTTTTAGTGACAAATACTATTTGAAAGCCCTGGATCTTGAAGAGGGGTATAGCTACCAAAATGTACGAGCTTGGGTTAAAGTAATGTACGGATTTTATCTATATCGATGTCTGAAAGCTTCTGAAGCTTTACCTTTTATCTTGGAAGGAGAAAAAGGACTGGAAGATATCCCCAAAGAACTTGTTTTAGACCTAACACAAACCTATAAGAAGCTCGGTTATTTTTTTGGAACCTTAGGCGATTATACCTCTGGAATCAAATACCTAAATTTAGGGCAGCAACAGGAACAAATTTCATCAAGATTAAAAGCCGAAATTTTAGACAATTTAGGCGTATTGACATTAAAAAGCGGTGGGGATACGCTGCAGGCAATGAAAAATTTTGAACTGGCTCAAACTTTGGCTCTTTCTGAAAATGACTCTTTGCGTTACGCAAAGATTTTGGGTAATCAGGCCGCGGTATTTGAAGGCATGAAGGATTATCGTAAGGCTTTATTGCTGCTGGATAAGGATCTTGAAATTTCAAGATCTCTTGGTAATGACCGAAACACAATCTTTGCCTTAATGATGCGGATCCGTTTAAACATAGCGAGTAAGGAAACTAAAGATGTCCGACAAATGATAGCGGAGGCTGAGTCTCTTTTGTCTGGCTCGGACGATAAGAAAACGATACTTGAACTTGAGATCCACAAGCTGAATCTGGCGATTCAAAGCCGGGATACGGACCGTGAGCTGAATGCGCGAAGAAGGATTGAACGCCTCCAGGACTCTTTACGCTTTTTAGATGGCGATCCGGTATTGTCACAATTGAAGTTTATGGCTGATAAGCAAAAGTATGCCGATAAATTATCGCTGGCACAAGCTGTTATTAAGAAAAAGCAAACCGAAAGACGACTATGGCTGATCGTAAGTTTGTTGGTACTGGTGTTATTCTTCTTTATATACAATGCTGTACGATCCCGTGCCAGAAAACGGATACGTGATTATGAATATCAGCTTCTTAATTTAAAATATACAAAGGCTGAATTGGATAGAGAATTGGTAAGTTCCAAAAGTCAGGTGGAAGAGTATGTCGCTTATCTCAAGAGAAATAATGAACAGATAAATGTGCTTTCAGCGATGCTTGAGGAAAGAGGGAATGTTGTTGAAAAGGATCGTGATGAACTGAAAACGTTGCTACAGTCGCATCTTATTACCGAAGAGAAATGGCAGGAATTTAAATTATTGATTGTAAAAGAATTCCCCAATTTACTGCAAGATATACAATCCAAATTTTCCGATATCACCGAATCTAATCTGCGGGTCATTGTGCTTATGAAATTGGGGCTAAATAATAAGGAAGTTGCCAATGTCCTTGGTGTCACTCCTGATGCAATAAAAAAATCAATGCAGCGTCTGAAAAAGAAACTTGGGGACCAAGCTGGTGTACTCATGGAATATATTTCAGATAAGGAGTTTGTTTAAGGATCTTAATTATCCATAATCGTGGGGCATCAATAGAAAATGCGCAATAAAAAAAACGTCCAATGTCGCTGACATTGGACGTTTTTTTTATTTTTAATCCAGGGGATTTTCCTGTAGATTTTTTTCCCAAGCCCAAGCAGAGGCCATCATTTCGTCTATGCCGAGAGCTGCTTTCCAATGCAGCTGATTGGCTGATTTAGTGACATCACCGTATACTTTGACAATATCTCCATCACGGCGAGGACCAAATTCGTAATTTAATTTCTGTCCAGAGGCCTTTTCAAATGCTTTAATCGCTTCAAGAACAGAATATCCATTTCCGGTTCCCACATTGAATACGTCGTATTTTCCATTTGGGTTACCTTGTTCTAATAATTTGATAGCTGCAACATGCGCTTTAGCTAAATCAACTACATGGATATAATCGCGGATGCAAGAGCCATCTGGGGTATCATAATCTGACCCAAAAACGGTTAGTTTTTCTCGTTTTCCAATTGCGGTCTGCGTGATGAAAGGCAATAGATTTTGCGGTACACCATTTGGTAATTCGCCGATTAAAGCGGATTCATGTGCTCCAACTGGATTGAAGTAACGTAAAGCAATAATATTATAGTTGTCATATGCCGAAGCAGTTTCTTGTAATATTTCTTCAGCGATTTGTTTAGTGTTTCCGTATGGGGAAGTCGCTTTTTTAACAGGAGCACTTTCATCTACAGGCAGGTAGTCTGGCTCACCGTATACAGTACAACTTGAAGAGAATACGAAATTAATCGGTTTATTTTGATAAGCTTCCAACAAATTGATTAATGAAAAGAAATTGTTGTGGTAATACTTTAATGGTTTTTGCACCGATTCACCAACAGCTTTAGATGCCGCAAAATGGATAATGCCTGAAATGTCCGTATTGTTTTTTACAAAATCATTGACTTTGTTTGTATCACAAAGATCGAATTGATGGAATTCGGGTTTAGCACCAATGATCTTCTCGATCTGATCTAAAATTTTAATGTTTGAATTCGATAGATCATCGACAATAACAGGAACATATCCTGCTTGATGAAGTTCAACTACTGTGTGTGAACCGATATAACCCGTTCCCCCTGTGACTAATATTTTTTTGTTCATTATTGTTGATTATAGTAAGTAAAGTCTTTATGTGATAAATTCTCTAAAGGAATCTCTTTGTAAAATTCAATGGTCTTTTTTAATCCTGTTTTCCGGTCTATTTCAGGTTGCCAAGCTAATTTTAATTTGGCCATTCCAATATCGGGTTTCCGTTGTTTCGGGTCATCGACCGGTAAGGCTTCATAAGTAATTTTACTTGAACTTCCTGTTAATGCTATGATCTCTTTGGCCAATTGGAGCAAGGTAATTTCGTCGGGATTGCCAATATTGATGGGATTTACACAATCAGAATGCAACAATCGATAGATGCCTTCGATTTGATCATCGATATAGCAAAATGATCGTGTCTGTGAACCGTCTCCAAAAATGGTGATATCCTCTCCACGTATGGCCTGAGCGATGAATGTCGGGATAGCTCGGCGATCATTGAGGCGCATTCTTGAACCAAAGGTGTTAAATATTCTGACAATACGGGTATCCAAACCATGGGCGTTGTGATAAGCCATGGTTATTGCCTCCTGGAAACGTTTCGCTTCATCATACACCCCTCGAGGTCCCACGGGGTTTACATTGCCCCAATAGTTTTCGGATTGAGGAGAAACTAGAGGGTCTCCATAAACTTCTGAAGTAGATGCAACCAATATGCGCGCTTGTTTTGCGCGTGCTAATCCGAGGAGATTATGCGTGCCTAAGGATCCAACTTTCAGTGTTTGTATTGGGATCTTAAGGTAATCGACAGGACTTGCCGGCGACGCAAAATGTAAGATATAATCCAGATGCCCGGGGACGTGGACAAATTTTGATACATCGTGATGATAGAAGTCAAAATTTTCCAATTTGAATAAATGTGCAATGTTCTGTAGGTCTCCGGTAATCAGGTTGTCCATCCCAATGACATCATAATCTTCTGCAATAAAGCGATCGCAAAGATGGGAACCTAGGAAGCCTGCTGCACCTGTTATCAAAATTCGCTTGCGATGTTTATTTTCCACTCAATGGTTCCTTTTAATGAAATGGGTTTAATATCTTTGACTAAGATAAACATTATTTTAAAAACATGCGTTTGCTTTATTCAATTGGAATCGTTCTTTATGGACTCTTACTGCGTATTTTGGCCCCTTTTCATGCCAAAGCAAGACTGATGGTAGAGGGGCGAAAAGACTGGTATTCCAAGATGAAACAAACGGTTGATTCTTCCCAAAAACATATCTGGTTTCATTTTGCTTCATTGGGTGAATTTGAGCAAGGGCGACCAGTCCTGGAGGCGGTGAAAAATAATTATTTGGAGCATAAAATTATTGTAACATTTTACTCCCCTTCCGGCTACGAGATCCGCAAAAATACAAATCTGGCAGATTACGTTTTTTATCTCCCTTATGATACAGCGAAGAATGCTCGGTTATTCTTAGATCTTGTCAATCCCAGTTTTGTTCTGTTTACCAAGTATGAATATTGGTATTATTTTTTTGAAGGTCTACATAAGCGCTCTATTCCACTTTATTTAATTTCTGCCATTTTTCGACCTGAACAGATTTTCTTTCAAGCATACGGAACTTTCTTTCTAAAAATTTTAAGTTATGTAACCTATTTTTTTGTCCAAAATGAGGAAAGTGTACGTCTACTAAAGGAATTTGGGATAAGAAATGCGAGCCTCGCAGGAGACACCCGGTTCGACCGGGTTGTCAACCTTCCTAAAAATAGGCAGATGATTCCTGAAATAGTACAATTTATCGGAGATCGTCCTATTTTGGTTGCAGGAAGTACTTGGCCAGAAGACGAGCAGATTTTGCAGGAATTGTTTCAGGATTATTCCAATTATAAATTGATCTTAGCGCCACATGAAATTAATGAATCGCACTTGAACAGTATTTTTAATCTTTGGCCAGCGGCACTACGTTTTTCCAAAATGGCAACTTATAGTGCTGCAGTAGTAGCGGAATCAAATGTGCTTGTTATTGATAATATAGGCATGTTATCTTCTCTTTATGGTTACGGTCAAATGGCCTATATCGGGGGGGGATTTGGTGTAGGTATACACAACACCCTTGAAGCGGCAACTTATGGCGTTCCTGTTCTTTTTGGTCCTAATTTTAAAAAATTTCAAGAAGCTAGAGATCTTGTAGAAAATGGCTCGGGTTTTTCTATTGCGAATAGTAAAGAACTGAAGCGCATATTTTGCAAACTACAGGATCAGTCTACTTGTCAAGAAGCAGGCAAATTGGCTCGCGCGTATGTATTACAGAAAGCCGGTGCAACACAGATCATTATGAAATATCTTAAGGGCACTGATGTAAATATAAAAAAGTCGGAAGAAGAATCTTCCGACCATGGCTAGCTGTGGTGCCGCCTTTTATATCTTTTAGCGTGGCCCGTTAGTTAATAGTAAGTATATCTTCTCACACCCGTGATATGGCGTGACAAACGCATAACTTGGTGTGAATATCCATACTCATTGTCATACCAAACATACAGAATGACGTTCCTGCCGTCGGCAGAAACAATAGTAGCGGGGGCATCAACGATTGAGGCAGCAGTGCTGCCAATGATATCTGAAGAAACGAGCTCATTGTCCTTTGAAAATTTAATCTGTTCAACGAGTTCGCCATGAAGTGAAGCCTCTCTTAAAAGCTCATTTATCTCGTCGACAGTTATTTTAGATTTTGTTTCAAGATTTAAAATAGCCAATGATCCATTTGGCACAGGGACACGAATGGCGTTGGAGGTCAGCTTGCCTGCCAATGAAGGAAGTACTTTTGAAACAGCGCTGCCGGCGCCAGTCTCTGTAATCACCATATTCAATGCAGCGGCACGCCCGCGTCTAGATTTCTTGTGCATATTATCTACAAGATTCTGATCATTTGTGTATGAATGTATGGTCTCAATATGGCCTTTTTCAATGCCTATTTTATTTTCCAGAACCGCTAGAATAGGGGAAATTGCATTGGTGGTACAAGAAGCTGCTGAAAATATATGCTGTTCTTGTAGATCAATATCTTTTTCGTTGACAGCATAAACGATATTTGGAATTCCTTTTCCTGGAGCTGTCAATAGAACTTGGAGGGTGCCTTTAGACAACAAATGACGACTGAGTTCCTGCTTATCTCGGAATGCTCCGGTATTGTCAATGACTAAGGCATCCTGTATACCATACGCCGTATAATCGATGTCCTCGGGTTGTTTGGCTGAGATGAGGTGAACAGTTATACCATTAATAATAAGTGATTGATTTTCCGCGTCTACTAGTACTTTTCCTTCAAATTCACCGTGTATGGAATCAGTTTTTAATAATGTTGCCCGTTTCAAGAGAGATTTGGCATCGTTTGCATCCCGTGTTACAATAGCGCGCAGGCGGAGCTGTTGGCCGGAGCCCGCTTTGTTTATAAGTTCACGGGCAAGTAATCGACCAATACGTCCAAACCCATAGAGCACAACATCTCGCGGTTTTAATTCCTGCTGCTGGTTAATGCCCTTTAACTCGTCTCTGATAAAATTGACGAGCTGTGCATGGTCAACACGGTATTTCTTGATCTGCAATGCTAGTTTTCCAATATCAATACGTGCAGGAGAAAGCGGTAATTTCTCCAAGGCCTGAGCGGCTTGGAGTGTTTCAAATATGTTTAATGATTTTTCAGCAAGAACAGTGCTTTCGCTGAGTAAGTTGAGAATTGAACTGGATTTTACATCAATGAGCTGATTTCTAAAAAAGACAAGTTCGACAGCATGGTTATACCATAGGTTGCTAACAATTTGGATTAAGCTTACTGCAGCATTTTGTTGTGCTTGATAACTTTTGATTTCCTCGTCAAAAGATGGCTTGTGTGACATAATAATTTTATAATAGATTATGTTGCAAACATAGCACAAACTGTATGAAAAAATGAGTTATATTTTCATTTTAGCAATTTTTTACGTTATTACGGGTTTGTTATTGTGTTTTTATTAATATTATATGTGTTTTATTGTTAATCTTCTACAATAAACAAATCTGACATAATATGATCTGCCATCAATTTCCCGGTATCCGTTAAGCACAAGTTGTTTTCCTTCAAAACAAGATTTTTTTCGGCTATGAAGGGGTCTGCATCTGCCAATACGCTATTTTTAACAGACTGTCCAAATTTATATTCCAGCTCGGTTAAATCAAGGCCCCACATTGTTCTAAGTGATGTCATGATACACTCATTGATCTGGTCTAAGGTCGACAGCTGTTCTACTTCCAAAGGAAGCTGATTTGAATGAATGGAAGAAATGTATTTTGCATTGTTGGATATATTCCAGGATCTAGAGCTGCCATTGAAAGAATGCGCTGAGGGGCCAATGCCAAGATAATGTTTGCCTTTCCAATAATTTGTATTGTGACGCGCATAGTGCTCATTTTTTGCGAAATTTGAAATTTCATATTGTTCGTATCCTGCCGCTTTCAATGTATTGATGAGCAGGTTCATTTGATCTGCGGCCTGATCTGAATCAATAGCCGGACTTATGCCTTTTTTGATGAAGTGATCTAACGCTGTTTTGCTTTCCACCGTCATGGAATAAGAAGAAATATGGGGAATTGCAAAGTCAATTAGCTGCTGCATATTGTGGCGCCATTTTTCATCAGTTAACAGTGGGAAACCGTAGATGAGATCACAGGTAATATTTTCAAAACCTGCATCTTGCACCCGCATAATTGAGGCGGTGGCTTCTTGTTGGTTATGGGCTCTGTTCATCCACTTGAGGTCTTCTGCAAAGAAAGACTGTATCCCGATGCTGAATCGGTTGATCGGGGTATTCCTAAGGCTTTTTACTTTTGCCTGATTCAGATCGTCTGGATTTGCTTCCAGGGTGATCTCGGCATTGTTGGCGATATCAAAATGTTTTGCTATAGTATCAATGATTTGTGCTATTTCGTCCCCTTCCAGAAGAGAAGGAGTGCCACCGCCGAAATAAATTGATTCAATCTTTTTATCTTCCAGATAGGGTGCCCTAAGTTCAATTTCCTGTAATAATGCATTGATCATTTCACTTTTGTACTGCAGTGAAGTGCTGAAATGGAAGTCACAATAATGACAGGCCTGTTTACAGAAGGGGATGTGGACATAAATCATGGAGACAAATATACCAAGACCATCTCAACTTCACCTCCTAATCGAATTTTTTCTTCTTTCTCGACTTAGGGTCTTCCGAAACATGTAAAAGCGTTTATCACGATGGTGGAAAGTAAGCTATTAATCGGTTTTTACTGGATCCTTATGAAGGCTTTTTGACATAAATTGTGTAATTTACAATAGAAAAAATCATCGACAAGGAGGTTGAAAATAAGGCCGTTATTTTTTATCTTGTTGTCAAGATTTGTTTGTAGAATGCACCAATAGATAAAACCTCATGTGAAAACCTCTCGTCGCACCTTTCTGAAAAATGTAGCCGGAGCCTCCGGTTTGCTCTTGCTCTCAACTCATGATATTGTCAGGGCCGACAGCCCGGAAGGATCCTTTATCGATAAATTACTACCAGCGCCAAAAGGTGGAGGGTTTGCTATGAAAGATTATTGGATCTGGGACCCTTCGGTTATAAAAGGAGAAGATGGAAGATATCATATGTTTGCCTCACGCTGGAGCAAGAAATATGGTTTTGGCAATTGGGTTACAAATTCGGAGGTCGTCAGAGCTATCTCGGATACCCCAGAGGGACCTTACGAATTTGTTGAAGTTGTACTGCCTGCTCGTGGTAAAAAATATTTTGATGGTTGTACCACTCATAATCCCCGAATTGTAAAAAATGGTGACTTTTACGTGCTTTATTATTTCGGGAACAACTATGAGGAACCGAATCCTCCTTTCACGGAAAATGTATGGGAATCAGGGCTCGGCCAGAAAGCCTGGATGCATAAACGTATTGGGATGGCTTACTCCAGGGCAATTGAAGGTCCTTGGAAAAGAGTTGATCAGCCTATTCTGAATCCAAGGCTGGGAGAATGGGACGCCTCCATTACATCCAATCCTTCGCCTGTTGTCTTACCGAATGGAAAGGTTTATCTAGTCTATAAATCCTCTCCTGTCAATTATAATCCACCACTTTTATTGGGCGCGGCGCAAGCGAATTCCTTTTTGGGGCCTTATCACCGTTTATCGGACAAACCCATTTTTTCTTTCCATACGGATCTAAATCATGAGAATGATGTGGAAGACCCCTTTGTATGGCATAATGGACAGCAGTTTGAGCTGATTATGAAAGATCGTTATGGAAAGATCTGTGGCGAAGAAGGGGGCGGGATACATGCGTATTCCAAGGATGGTATAGACTGGCATCTTTCGCGGGCTGTAAAAGCGTATTCTAAAACAATTCAGTGGGATGACGGCACGACGAGTCATCAGGCCAATTTTGAACGACCATTTTTGCTCTTTGAAAATGGGAAACCTACGCATTTGTTTGCTGCAACGGGAGATGGTTCAGAGCCCTATCAATTTGAACGTACATGGAACATGGTGATTCCCCTGAGCAGCGTATAACTGCGCCGCCAAGATGGAGATTATTCAATAATAAGAACGGCCTTGGTCTGGAAATATACTGTCCAGACTCGAGGCCGTTTTTATGGAGCGTTCCATTCAGAGGAATAAGTAATCCTTATCTTATTTGCTAAAACTATTATTTGCTGATTCTACATCTGCTAAACGCAATGAAGGATCAATCGTTACCTGTTTAGGCGTTTTCGATACATGGATTGTATAATCAGGTTTGGTCCAGAACCAATCCTCAAGTACAGTTCGCTTAACGCCTTTATAGATATCAAATTGCTCTTCGGGTTTTTCTCCGCGCATTTCACGTAAAGGAATATAGAATAGCTCCTTGCTTCCATCTGTGTACTCGACCAAAACATCCAAAGGCATGGCAAAGTTTGATTTATTGGCCAGCTGAATTTCCGTGTCAGATACTTTTTCAATTGCGTAATCAATTTGACGTGTTGTATTGATAAATAAGTTGAAATACCATTTTAGGTTCATGCCCGACACTTCTTCGGCAACGCGTTTGAAATCATTCGGGGTCGGATGTTTAAATTTCCAGTTGTCATAAAATTTCAGGAACGTTTTCTCTAAATTCTCCTGACCAATAATGTAGCCCAACTGTTCGGCAAGTACGGCGCCTTTATTGTAGGCTTCGTTGCTGTAGCCATAGTTGGTATTATAATAATCTGCCAGCAGGCTCATCGGCTCCTCTTTGCCTGAAAGTGCCAATTTATAGTATGCGCGATAAGCTGAAATTTGTGGGTTGGACGCAATGGCGCCTCTTTTTTCAAAAATGTGCTGCATTGCTAGCTCTTCTACATAGGAAGTGAAACCCTCATCAAACCATTCGTCGACTGTTTCATTGATACCGAATAATTGTTGATACCATGAATGTGCAGATTCATGAAATATTACCCCGACAAGGCTTTTTAAATTACGCCCCCCTGTGATAAGGGTCGCGGTGCCATACTCCATTCCTCCATCGCCCCCCTGGATAATAGTATAAGTAGGCCATGGGTACTTGCCAAATTTGGCGCTGCAGAAGTCGAAGAACTCGGTAGAAAGTCCTATCGCTGTTTTCCAATTTGAGATAACTTCTTTGTCTGTTGGTAAGAAAACTGTATAGACTTTTATACCATTTTTACTTGAAGCAGAATCTACGATAAATTTTGGATCTGCAGCCCATACAAAATCATGGATATTTTGAGCCTTATAGTGCCAGGTTGCTTTATTATCGACTGCTTTTACTTTCGCTTTCTGTTGATAACCTTTGACATCCGATGGATTTTGAAGAACACCTGAGGCGCCGACTACATAATTTTTGTTGAGGTGTATGGTAACGTCAAAATTGCCAAAAGGAGCAATGAATTCACGACCGGTATATTCGTCTAAGTGCCACCCGAATTCATCAAATTGAGCCATTTTTGGATACCATTGTGCCATAGAAAGTGCTACTCCTTCCGCAGAATTTCGGCCAGTCCGTCTAATTTGCTCTGGAACTTGGGCGGTCCATTCCATGTTGAAACTGGCTGTTTCACCATCTTCGATCGCCGTTGGTAAAGTGACTTCCAAAATCGTCCCATCTACCTTAAACGAGGTGCTGGCACCGTTCATTGTCAGGCTCTTGATTTTTTGATAACCAATTTGATTGGTCTTAAGCTCGCCGATACGGCTCTGATATACTGGTTTCTCTTTTGTGCCTAGATTAGTGACCATTCGCTTGTCGGGATCACTGATGTTTTTTAAGCGATAATCCATCATCGATCCTGGTTGAAAAGCATTGAAATATAAGTGAAAGTATACTTTCTTCAACGGTTGGCCTGAATTATTACTATACTTCAAGGTCATTTTCCCATCATACTGGTATGCTTTTTCATCCACGTTGACGTCCATGCTGTAGTCAACTTTCTGTTGCCAGAATCCTTTTCTTTGGGCCTTCACTGTTGCCCCCCAAATATTTAATACACACGCAAGTGTAAAAAAGGATATAATTTTGATTTTCATGCCCCAAACTTACAAAATTGTCTCAATAAATGGCACTTAAACAAGATGTCGGTGGTTAATGTCATCAAATCTTGACGAAAATTTACCTGTTTAATAAGAATTGGCTTGGTTTTGGTTGGGGGATTTATCTGTTGAGTTAAAAATCAATTTTACTTTTTTTTATGGAAAATCTATATTATAAGCCCTCGGGAAAGGCTCCAGCATTGGCATTAATAGGCTCTCTTGTGCTAGGCACCATCGGTGCAGTTATCTTGGCAATTGTCTACATTGCCTTGCAGTGGTTCATTCCCATTATTTATTTTAATGTATTTATCACATTGGGGTTTGGTGCAGGAATATTCTATGTTCTTAATTTCTGTTTCAAACAATGGAAATTGAGAAATAGAGGTGTTGCCATTTTGATTACATTATTGATTGCCATTTTAGGCTTTTATGCACAGTGGGCTTTATTTGTGTCATTGATGTATAATGCTGAAGGAACCATGGGGGGAGATACCTGGGTAAAATCTTCTTTTAACCTGGAGGGATTTAAAGCATTTTTCTTACATCCCTCATTTATTTGGGAGGCGATGCAAGGGTTGAATGAGGTTGGAACATTTACTTTGAAAAAAAGTCCGGTTTCCGGCGGAATGTTATGGGCAGTTTGGGCGATTGAGATGGGGATTATTCTGATTACACCAATCATAATGGCATTCCGCGGTATCACTATCTTTCCGTTTTCTGAAAAGGATGAAGTATGGATGAATAAACGGGCTTTGCCGGGAAGGTTAAAATTTGTGGATGATAAGGATGCTGTTGCCAGCTCGTTGGGAAATCATGATTTTGCCTATGTATACGATCATCTTTCTGACGAGGAGGAGCATTTTTCATTCGCGACGGCGGAAGTTTATGAGTCGGATACCGACGATCATCAGTATTTGACGATCTATAACCATCAATTTGTCGAGAAGAAAGGCAAAATGGAAGAGAAAAAAGACGAGGTTATCGAATTTTTGCGCATCACTAGAAATAGTTTGTAACGACGAATTTTAAAGACGTTTTACGCATGCCAGCTTCGGCTTTTGTTCGCCCCCTGTTCGTACCTGCTTCGGAAAATTTATTCTTTTTTTCTACTGATTCCCTATCTATCCTCTACTGATTTAGTAGGCAACTGATAGAGAATCGAAAGAGAATTTCCGAATGCGGTACGAAGCGGGTACGAATAACTTCTGAAGCTGTATTGAAAATCAATGGAGGGGAAAATAAGAAACTGTTGTTATTAGTACTGAACCAGCACCCCGCCTTTTGCTTTCCATTCGTTAATTGAAGGACTATAGACTTTGACCTCCTTGATCCCATTTTTTGCTAATAAGGAAGCCGCTATAGTTGCCCTATCTCCAGATTGACAATGTAAGTAAAGCTGTTTGCTCGGGTCAATTTTATGGAGATTGTCTACAAGTGTTCCAACAAAGAGATGCGTTGCATGGAGTAGGTGTCCTTCTGCAAATTCATTTGTATTACGTACATCGAGTATTTGCGTGTTGGGTTTCTCCAATGCTGCATTCATTTCCTCAAAATCGATCAGTTGCTGATGCGCCAAGGTAATTCCAAGTTGTGCAATTGTATCAGGTGTAATATAGCCTGCTACATGATCCAAACCTATCCGCATAAGCTTACGGGCAACGTCATCCAATTGACTTTCGTCGACAATGAGCATGAAAGGTTCTGTATAATTAAGTATCCAACCTGCCCAGGTGTTGAATGCTTTGTTATTCTGAATATTAATGCTATTCGGAAGATATCCTTTTGCGAAATCAAACTTATTTCGAGTATCTATTAATGTCGTTCCTGTTTGGTATAAATGAAGAAAAGTATCTTTCGTTAGTTTGCGATATTTTGGCACTTCGGTCTGAACCGGACGAGCTTTTTTGTTGAGTTTTTTCATCATGGCAAAATAGCGTGGCGGCTCCGGCTGTCCTTCCAATAGTTCTTTCACAAAAGCGGGCTCATCGTTTTGATATTGGAGCGCCCAGTTGCGAATTTTTTCATAACCCACCGTTGAGCTGGGTACAGCACCTAGTGCTTTTCCACAGGCAGACCCAGCACCATGGGCTGGCCATACCTGAATATGATCAGGTAGCGTCAGGAAGTACTGTAGGGACTTGAACATCTGATGAGCACCTATTTCTTTGGTTCCAACCAATCCAGCAGCATTTTCCAGTAGATCCGGACGGCCTATATCACCGACAAATACAAAATCTCCAGTGAAGATCATGACAGGTTCCATGGTTGCCGGTGTGTCGATCAATACAAAACTAATACTCTCGGGTGTGTGCCCAGGCGTATGAACGACTTTGAAAATTAGATTTCCAACCTGAAACTGATCACCATCCTTTAGTCCGATATGTGGAAATTCATATTGCCAATCCTCTCCACCCTCATCGGATAGATAGGGCTGGGCGCCTGTTAATGCAATTAATTCTAGCGTACCGGAGAGATAGTCGGCATGTATATGTGTTTCAGCGATATGTGTTATGGTTAGATTGTTCTTTTTTGCTATCTCCAGATAGGTGTCTACATCTCTTTTTGGATCAATAACAATAGCGACACCTTTGGCTTGACAGCCAATGATATAACTCGAGTGTGCTAAAGATGATTCGAAAATGTGTTGAAAAAACATAATGTGTGATTTTAATGATTTACAAATTGAATGATTTCGAAGACAAAGATTAGGATGCCAATGCTGATCAAAAAATACCCAAAAATATTCTTCAATTTCGCTGCATCCAGCTTGTCTTTCCATTTGGAACCAATTTGGAGGCCTATTAAAGTGATTAACGTAAAGGTAGTTAATATAACCCAATTCATATGTTCCAAAAAGTGATAATTAGCGATCAAGCCAAATGAAGCGTTTAAACCGATGATAAACAACGATGTGGCAATAGCCTGTTTAAGTGGGATTCCCAATAATAATACTAAGGCTGGTACAATAATAAATCCGCCACCTGCACCCACCAAGCCTGTCATAATTCCAACGAGTAAACCCACCAATATGATTTTCAGTATCTGTCCCAGTCCGCCGACGAAAGGACTAATGTGAACTTGTTTACCTCCTCGTACCATTGCCGTCGCAGAAATTAAAATCACCATTGAGAATAATAACATGATGATATGGTTTCTGGAAATTTCTATACCTTCAACATGGAATAATTCTGGTATAGCCACCAAAAGATAACGTTTCGTCAAATAGACCGAAACTAATGATGGAATCAGAAAAATTGCCGTAGTTTTTAGATCAATTTCATGTTTTTTGAGCGGAGAAATGGATCCGACCAGTGCTAACACCCCGATAGAAAAAAGAGAGTAATCAAGTGCAAACTGCGGTTCGATATGAAAAATATAAACAAATATTGGCAATGTGAGAATACTTCCGCCGCTACCCATCAAACCCATTGACAGCCCGACTAGGACAGCTAATAAAAAACCAGCTATAAATATTAATTCCATTTTCTGTTCTTCAAATTTTGAATATGGGTACAGGTGTTAGATTCGCGACATCTAGGATGTTTTGTTATAAAGCAGTTGACGATTAATGGGGTAACTTATTTCGTAATATGCCATAAAGCCAAGTACCCAATAAGGCAAAAATGAGGACAATTCCCAGTGTCCAGTAACCGGCACCAATTAAGGCAAATAGAGGTCCGGGGCATGCACCTGTTAATGCCCATCCTAAACCAAATATTGTTCCTCCGACCAGATATCGCGTGATACTTTTGTCTTTGTCATGGAACACTATTTGTTCACCATTGTTATCTTTGAGTCGTTTCCTTTTGATTATTTGTACGATAATAATGGCGGTTGTTAGGGCTGTTCCAATAATCCCATACATATGAAAGGATCTAAATTGGAACATTTCGTAGATTCTGTACCATGATGCAGCCTCCGACTTGTACAAGATAATCCCGAACAGTATGCCAATGAGTATGAATTTTAGTGCTTTCATTTATGCAAAAATTAGAGGAAATAAGAAATGAACCATGATGATTCCGCCCAAGAAAAAACCGATGACAGCGATCAAGGACGGAAGCTGAAAATTGCTTAAGCCTGAAATAGCATGACCTGATGAACATCCACCCGCGTAACGTGTTCCAAATCCAATTAATATACCACCGATGCTTAGAATTAGAAACTGAAATAGGGAGCCATTAAAAATGAAAATAGATTCAGGGAGGTAGCCCTGTATATGGTCGATGATGCCAAGCTCTTTGAGGTCTGCGATACTTTTTTCATTGATTTGGGTAGGCGTACCATCGCTCAGAAAATAGTGGGCAATAAAACCACCAATCACTGTTCCAAGAACCACCAATAGATTCCAGGCTTGGGTTTTCCAGTCGAAGCGGAAAAATGAAGATGATTTACCGGCACCTAATACCGTACACATGGTGCGTAGGTTATTGGACATGCCAAAATCCTTTCCCTGTTTCAGTAGGAGGTACATGACCAGTGCAATTAACGGACCCGAGATATACCAGGGCCATGGTTGTTTGATGTATTCCAATAGCATAACAATTTTCTTAAGTTATGTTACAAAGGTACATACTGTGTCTGCAAAAGCCTGTAACAAATGTTACCGAGCGCGTTTACATATCATAATATTCAATGTTGGCTGCTTTTAGCGCCTCTGTTAGCAGGGGAAGATCGTCTTCTTTTTGAAATAATTTATTGCGCCAGGTCCGAAAGGAAGGACCTTTATTCTGGTTAATAATAATCAAATTTCCCCCAGATCGTTTTATATTGCGAATGTGGGAAATATGATTTAATGGGAAAACAATCGTTTTCTTCACATTGCTAATCTGTAGCGTATTATCGTCCAAAACCCAGACGGAAGACAAGGTCGAACATTTTATGGCGACATACAAAGCTAAAGGAACCATTAAAAGAGCGATGATAATCTTGAGGATTTCTTGGACGGGAACTTTAGACATGCCCATTCCGATGAATAAGATCGAAGTCAACAAGATTAACATATATTTTCCACGATGTAATGTTGATAAGTGGAATGTCTGTGGATTACTCTTCATATTTCTTGATATACTTCCCTTTTGCGTCAATATAATAAAAATTCTCGAAGTCTTCAGTTACAAGCGCCAGTCCGTTTTCAAAGGCTTGCGCATTTTGCAATTTAAAAGGTACGACAATATTTCCGCTGTAATCTATGTATCCATATTTATCGTCTTTGAATGCTAACAAGAGTTTCTCTCCGGCAAAGGACAGGAATTCATACTCGGATTTGAGTAGGTTAATACCTGTTTTATTGATGAGCTGATAAGACTGATTGGCAATAATCAGTGCCAGATTATCTTTAAAATCTGCTATGGTTTCGTATTTTGCTGGAAGCAAAACAGTGCCATTTTTATCCATGACACCAACATGTTCTCCTTCCGTGAAAAGTACATATTCCGAGCTAGGAACTGAAATAAAGTCATATTTGGCCTGCAGTAATATTTTACCATTTGTATCCAACAGACCATACTTAAGATCCTTCATGTAAACCACGGGGCCACCTTCAGTTTCTAGACTTAGCGATTCATATTGACATGGAATAACTTCTTTCCCATGCAGGTTTATTAGGCCAAACATTTGTGCAGCATCGTTTACGATGGCGTAATCTCCTATGAAACTATAGATTGCAGTATATTTAGCAGGTGTTAATTTGTTGCCAACGCTGTCTTGTACGCCGAAATATTCCGTATTGGGATCCTGATACCATGATAAGTAGTCGTTTAATGTAGAGTCGGCAACAGTTGCTTCAGCTTCCCCCTCTTCGTAGCCCTCAGGAATTTCGAAGAGTGACTGGTCAAAATTAATTTCCTCGACTTTGCTGGCTTCGATGCCCAGTCCTGCGGATCCGACATATAATGCCGCACCTGGTACTTTTTCAAGATAATCGTAAGTACCCCAGTATAGCTTCGGTAATTGTGGTGCATACCAAACGGTAATTTCGGTTTGTTTGTCTTTGCTTCCCGCGATGTTGAATAGTGCTTTTTGACAAGTAATGCCAGCTATGTTTTTTTTCTCGTTGGGAACCAAACTGATCTCAAAATCGCTGGAATAAGCGTAATTATCACCTTCATTCGAAGTCTCGATAAGCTGACCTGATGCTAAATCTGTTGGAGAATAAGTTTTGTTTGTTTCATCTAATAGATAGGATGTACCCTTAGAAATATTACTTATTTGTACCGATTTTCCGAAAAGCAGATTCTCAATTCTCATCTGATCTTTCGAAATAAAGGCATGCATTAATGCATCGCCATTTCCAGCTAATATTTTTATAAACTCCGAAGCCGAAGTATCATTACCAGTTTCAGGATCTGCAAAATGGTAAGAAATTTTGTAAAGCTTCTGCTGGGTGAATCCTTTTTCTATAAAAAGGGAGAATATCAGCGATAAACAAATAAGAAATTGCTTCATTGTGCGATTTTAAGCTACAAAAATATCGAATTTCAGCGGATTTTTGAAATAATATTTCGTTATTTGAGGGGGATATTCCAAAAAATGATTTTTGCTTCGCTTGTGCTTATGCCTTTGTTCGCTCCTGCTACACCCCTTGTTCGCCCTTGTTCCAAGTAATCTCCTAGCTAAACCCTAGTGTTGACCTATTGAACTAGGGTTTAGCTAGGGTTTAGCTAGGGAAACCATCGGTGTTTGGTAGGTTACTCCTAAAAGCAGAGCATAAGCAGTCCGGTCAAAAGGCAGAACAAAGTGTTACTATCATATAACCGTCAAGAAAAAATGAAATAATTTAGGAATGTGGCTTTTAAGGGGGAAAGTGAATTATTAATTTTGTATTTTACAAACCTCGAATTTTTTACTGCTTAAAAAGATATCTGTGGAACTGTTGCTTATAGAGGATGAACCATCCGTCATATCATTGATCGAAAGAGGCTTAAAAGAAGAGGGCTATCACATCAGTATTGCCATGGATGGGTATACTGGTTTAAAAATGGCTGGACTGAATCATTATGACCTCATCCTATTGGATGTGATGCTGCCCGGTATGAACGGTTTAGATGTCTGTAAAAATATTCGAATGTCGAATAATGAGGTTCCCATTATTATCCTCACAGCTTTAAATCAAACAGAAGATATCGTTGAGGCCTTTGCCAGAGATGCGGATGATTATTTGACGAAGCCATTCCGCCTGGAGGAGTTAAAGGCGCGAATCAGTCGCTATAGCCGGAAATCAAAAACAATTACGGAGCAGAAAAATATATTGGTGTTTGATGATCTCCAATTGGATAGAGACAGTAAATCCGTGCAACGAGCTAATTCTCCTATTATTCTTACCGCTACCGAATTTCGTTTACTTGAATTCTTGATGCTCAATCGAAATAAGGTATTGAGTCGGATCGATATTTTAGAAGAAGTGTGGGGGATGGATGTCGATTTAAGTACCAATGTCGTTGATGTGTATGTAAATTATCTGCGGAAAAAGATCGATAAACAATTCTCACGCAAACTTATCCATACCGTGATCGGTATGGGATACGTAGTCCGTCATGAAAATTAGGACCAAAATAGTTCTCCTCTTTTCTATCATCAGTACGCTGCTGCTTGTTGTTTTTGCCATTTATGTATCTTATTTCACTTACGACAGTCTGCAGACCAAATTTTTTCACCGGCTAGAAGAGAATGCGGTCATTGTTGGAGACCATATCGTCCATCAGAAGGATGAAAATAAAGAACTCTATATTCAGGTAAAACGTAAATACCTGAAACAATTATCTGAAGGAACTGATCATCTCATTCGTGTTAGCAAGGGAAGCGACAGCGTTCAATTTAGGCCCGAGTTACCAATGCCAAAGACATTCTACACCGATGTAATCCATCATGGGAAGGGGAGGTATATGGATGGGAAGACTGCTTTTGTAGCTGTATTCTTTCACGATCATCTTCATCGCGAAAATTTGATTGTGATATCGGAGGGGATCGATGATTATGGTCATGAAGAACAGCGCCAATTGGATCGCACATTGATTACAGGCGGCATTTTGGCCATTTTTTTAATCGTACTGATGTCTTTTTACTTTGCTGACCGGTTATTGAAACCCATCAAGGATATCAACAATGATTTAGATAAAGTTGATATCGCACATTTGGACCATCGCTTGTTCAGTAAATTCAGTAATGGTAAAGATGAATTGGGTGTTTTGATTGCGAACTTAAATTCAATGCTTAACCGATTGGATATTTCGGTCCAATCTCAACAGAGCTTTATCGGAAATGCCTCTCATTCACTGAAAACCCCGCTGACAATTATTGGAGGGGAGGCCGAATTGGCCCAGCAGCTTTTATCAAAGGAACATGAAGCCTACTATTCATTGCAGACTATCGCGAAATACGCTGATAAAATGGAGCTTATCATCAATAATCTTTTGCAACTATCCCGAATGGGTTTTAAGGGCGAGGTGGACAATAAAATAACCATTCGAATTGATGAGCTCCTTTATGAAATCTATAAAGCTGAAAAGAGTATTCACAAGGAGTTAAAACTTTCTTTTGATCTTACAGAAATTCCAGAAGATAGTGATGAACTTACCGTTTTAGCCAATCCAGATCTGTTTTTTATTGCTTTTAGCAATATTATTTCAAATGCATTTAAGTACGGTAACGGACAGCAGGTTGTTGTCACAATCAGTAGTGATAGCAAAAATATAACGATAAAAGTATTCGATCAAGGGATAGGTATTCCTCAAAAAGACCAGCCGCATATTTTCACTTCTTTTTACCGGGCGTCAAATGTCGGTGATATCTATGGAAATGGATTGGGCCTTGTTTTAGCGAAGAATATTTTTGACCTTCATGGCGCCGAATTAATGTTGCATTCTACCGAAGGTCAGGGTACTTTAGTCGTGGTTACAATCCCAAAAACACCTTTCTAATTTCATTTTAATCTCATCCTTATTCCATTTTTAGGTGGCTGTGATATACTTGTGCCAGAGATAGGTATATCGCAGGGATTTTTCCAGGTTTTCAAATTGAATCATAATTTGAAAAATCGGGATCGCTTCCGAACATATTGGAACAAAACATAAGGATGAGAAAAACACTTTTACTTTTTACAACACTGGGGCTTGGCGTAGCTTCCTTACATGCTCAGGAGCAAGCTCAAATAGATTCTATTCCAGTGAAGAGAAGCAGTCTGCTGCTGAATGAGCCCGCAAGAGCAAAGACATTTCAACTGGATGTCCTATTAAGAGCAGGGTTGCAAACAGACAATGGAGATGGTTCATCTCAGGCAAAAGCAAATCTTGATGACGCCCGTATTTTGATGAGCGGAGATTACAATGATCGACTTTCTTATAAAGTTCGTTTTCGTTTGAATAGGTCATTTGCGCCAACGAGCCAAGATAATGGGTCTCGGGCTTTGGATATGGCATTGATCAAGTACAAGTTTGGAAAAGATCTGAAATGGTCTGTTACGGCGGGTAAGCAAAGTGCAATGGTTGGAAGTTACGAGTTTGAAAATAACCCCATTTATGAATATAAGTTTACCGACTATGTCGACCGTATATTAAACCTTTTTGTTGTGGGTGGGATGATCTCGTATGAAGTTAATCCAAATCATTCGCTTCATGCACAGGTATATAACACGACGAATGACAGTTTTATGGATCTTCATGCAAAAAATGGTTTTGCCGTAGGGGATTTAGAACGCTCCAATGTACCTATGGGAGCATATTTCACTTGGGTGGGCGCATTTATGAATAAGCAGATTAATACCAAATGGTCCTATAATATTTCACAGTTTGCAAAGGGGCATACGAATCATTCAATCTCCTTGGCGAATAAGTTCAAAACTTCCCGACAGATGGTGTATCTGGATTTACAGTATTCTTATCTCGGTGTTGATCATGCAATGATTGCATCTTCTGCGATCAATGAGTTTTATGGTAGAATAGGTGATCAGCGTGTGTTGGCTAAAGACGTTAACTATGGCGCTGCGATATTGCGCTATGATCAATTCTTAACTAGAAAATGGGAGATCGCCTTGAAAGGTGGATATGAGATTGCGGGGGCAAGGAATGAAGATCAACTGGGAAGGAATTTTCGCCAAAACTGGACTTATTTTGCCGCTTTGCAGCATAAGCCGTTTCATAACCAGGATCTGCGGTTTTATCTCGGTTATGTAGGTAATACTGTCAATTATAAGGACGCTATGAATATGGCTAAAAGTCAATATAATCGTCTTGCTTTTGGAGCCTATTTTACTATTCCAGTCTTGTAAGAATTCCTTTAACAAAATAACAAATACTTATTTTTTATGCGTTTAACACCGAGAGAAACAGAAAAGCTGCTATTGCATTTGGCGGGTGAATTGGCCGCCAAGCGATTGAAGCGTGGGGTGAAATTAAATTATCCCGAGTGCATTGCTTATATCAGCGCCCAAATTATGGAGGAAGCCCGGGACGGCAGGTCAGTGGCCGACCTCATGTCGTATGGTACCACTTTGTTGAAAAGAAGTCAGGTTATGGAGGGGGTGCCCGAAATGATTCATGATGTACAGATCGAAGTTACTTTCCCGGACGGAACCAAATTGGTGACTGTCCATGATCCTATTCGTTAATAAATATTAAATGATATGATTCCAGGAGAATACATTTTAAAAAAAGAAGAAATCAAGGCTAATGTTGGGCATAGAACCACAAGCATTGTTGTGAAAAATGAAGGTGATAGACCGATTCAGGTCGGCTCCCATTATCATTTTTTTGAAGCGAACAAGTTGCTTTCGTTCGACAGAGAGAAAGCTTTTGGGATGCGGTTAAATATTCCTGCAAGTACAGCAGTCCGTTTCGAACCGGGAGAACAGAAATCAGTTGTTCTAGTTGAATTTGGAGGAAGTAAGGAAATTCACGGTTTTAATGGCTTGACAAACGGAAAATACACAGATCAGTCTGTGAAAACGAAGGCCATTGATAAAATGAAAAAATTAAAATTCAGACAATCTAAGTAACTATGGGAGGATGGAATAGACGCGAATGGATTAAGGTTGTAGGACTCACGACATTGGGTTCTACCGTTGGTCTACATGCGCTTGGTTTAGATAAACTAGGTTTAGATAAATCATCAGTAAAATATATCGATGGGGAACTTTATATCCCTCGGGACAAATACGCTGCACTTTTTGGTCCTACTACAGGAGATAAGGTCCGCTTGGCCGATACAGAGTTGTTTATTGAGATTGAAAAAGATTTCAATGTCTATGGTGAGGAGAATAAATTCGGCGGGGGTAAGACCATCCGTGATGGTATGGGACAGTCCGCGCGAGCCTTGCGAGATGAAGACGTGCTGGATTTCTGTATCACCAATGTTATTATCATCGATCACTGGGGGATTGTAAAGGGCGATATTGGTATTAAGGATGGTAAAATTGTGGGTATTGGTAAAGCGGGAAATCCTGATGTTCAGGATGGCGTAACCAAAGGTATGGTAATCGGTGCTTCTACAGAAGTACATGGTGGTGCTGGATACATCTTGACTGCTGGAGGTATCGATACGCATATTCACTTTATCTCACCACAGCAAATCGAAACTGCTCTATATTCTGGTGTAACGACCTTTATCGGCGGTGGTGCAGGACCTGCAGATGGAACACTGGCAACAACAGTGACTTCTGGGAAGTGGTACATCGAACGCATGTTTGAAGCTTTTGAAAATCTTCCCATTAATGTTGGCTTTTTTGGTAAGGGAAATGTTTCAACCACAAAACCAATTGAGGAGCAGATTGAGGCTGGAGCATTGGGGGTGAAAATTCACGAAGATTGGGGTGCGACACCGGCTACTATTGATGCGGCATTGAAAGTGGCTGATAAATACGATGTACAGGTCGCCATCCACACAGATACACTGAATGAAGCAGGTTTCCTGGAGGATACAGTTGCCGCGATAGATGGCCGTGTTATCCATACCTTCCATACAGAGGGTGCGGGTGGAGGGCACGCACCGGATATCATTAAGATCGCCATGTATCCAAACATTCTCCCTGCATCTACCAACCCTACAAAACCGTTTACCGTCAATACTGCTGAGGAACACTTGGACATGTTGATGGTGTGCCACCATTTGGATAAAAATGTGAAAGAAGATGTGGCATTTGCAGATTCACGCATCCGTCCGCAGACCATCGCCGCCGAAGATATCCTACAGGACATGGGGGTATTTTCGATTATGAGTTCGGATAGTCAAGCCATGGGACGTGTAGGTGAGGTGATCTCCCGCACATTCCAAACAGCGCATAAGATGAAGATCCAGCGAGGCCCTCTGGCTGAGGATCAAGGAAAAGGAAATGATAATTTCCGTGTCAAACGTTATGTATCCAAATTCACCATAAATCCAGCGAAAGCACATGGTATTGATCAATATATCGGTTCAATTGAAAAAGGAAAGTATGCAGATTTGATTCTTTGGAAGCCGGAACTGTTTGGTGTAAAACCCGAACTGGTCATTAAAGGAGGTATGATTTTAGGAGCGAAAATGGGAGATGCTAACGCATCAATTCCTACGCCACAGCCTATTATCTATAGACCGATGTTTGGAAATTATGGTAAAGCCGTTTCAAAACTGTGTTTCAATTTTGTTTCGAAAGTGTCTTTAGAGAATGGAAATATCCAAAAATTAAACTTATCACGGAAGTGCCTTCCTGTAGTGGGATGCCGTACCGTGATGAAAAAGGATATGATACACAATCATGCAACACCAAATATCGTGGTTAATCCGGAAACATATGAGGTAATTGTAGATGGTGTATTGGCGACTTGTGAACCATTGAAAGAACTTCCAATGGCACAACGTTACTTCTTATTCTAATGAGGTATTTATGTTGTTAGCAAGTGACGTTAAGGGTAATATTTGGACGGATGGTTTGGAACAGGATACTGTAGAGCTGGATTTTTTAGAACTCGAATGGTTTGATACCGAAAAACGTGTGATCCGCGGGTTCACTGTTCTGGGGCGAGAAATAGGTTTCAAAAATCTAGGAGAGGAGTCCTTGTTCGATGGTGATATTCTGTTTGAAACAGAAGAGCTACGTATAGTTGTCCGGATATTACCCTGTCCTTGCCTTGTTGTGCGGCCTAAGAATGTGCTGGATATGGCTCGGATATGTCTTGAAATTGGCAATAAGCACATTCCTGTTTTCATTAACGCAGCTCATGAGATCATTGCTGCATATGAAAATCCACTATGGGAAACACTGGAGAGGGCAGGTTTCTCACCGACTAAGGAACTTCGGGTAATCGAAAGAACCCATACATTACGGATCCATCAGTATGCGGTGGCCCAAAATAAAATTACACTTGCAAAAGGGATGTAAATTAATAAAACTAGATATGAATCCACTATTGACATTGATGCAGATCAATGATTCTGTATTTCCGATTGGAGGTTTTACCCATTCCTATGGATTGGAAACTTATATTAATAAGGAGATTGTACATGATGCTAAAACAGCAAAAGAATATGCACAGACCTTATTGGAACATAGCTTTTATTACAACGACGCCGCTTTTTTTCATAAGGCTTGGCAATTGTGTGAATCAAGGGCGACAAAAAAGAAGATAGCGGAACTCGATGCTTTGATTACAGCATTTAAAGCCCCTTATGAGATTAGGGATGCCAGCAAGAAATTAGGCATAAGGTTCTTAAAATTGACGGAAAAGTTAAATCCCGTCAAGCGTTGCTCGACCTATCTCAAGGCAATCAATACACAGGAGCTTCATGGTCATTATGCGATGGCATTTGCCATGTTTGCCCATGCACAGCAAATTAGTTATACAGATGCACTGAGTGCTTTTTATTATAATTCATTGAATGGCATTATGACAAATTGCGCAAAACTAGTCCCTATTAGTCAAATGGATGCACAGCAAATTTTGTTTAAGCTGCAGCCTTTAATTAATAAACTGGTGGCTTTACAACCTGAATTGGATGATGACCTGATCGGAAATTGTTGTATTGCGCAAGATATTCGATGCATGCAACATGAGAAATTATATACAAGAATTTACATCTCTTAAAAATTAGAAAAGGAGAAATAAAAGATGTCCAAGAGAAATTATGTGAAAATTGGTGTTGCAGGTCCTGTTGGATCTGGCAAAACTGCGCTCATTGAACGTTTGACACGTTCAATGTCGGCAAGTTATAGTATTTGTGTAGTTACGAATGATATATATACCCGAGAAGATGCGATGTACTTACAGCAGAACTCGGCTTTACCTGCGGAGCGGATTATTGGAGTTGAAACTGGCGGTTGCCCCCATACAGCTATTCGTGAAGATGCCTCGATGAATATTGAAGCCGTGGAAGAACTGGCTCATCGTTTTGAAGATGTAGAGCTAATTTTTGTTGAAAGTGGCGGTGATAATCTGACAGCAACTTTCAGCCCGGATCTAGCAGATTTGACCATCTTCGTTCTTGATGTCGCTGAAGGTGAAAAAATGCCACGTAAAGGAGGTCCTGGTATTACACGTTCAGATCTGTTGCTGATCAATAAGATTGATCTTGCGCCTTATGTGCATGCTGATCTGGAAGTGATGCGTCAGGATACAATTCGTATGCGTGGTGAACGGCCATTTATTTTTACAAATCTAATGACACTCGAAGGGCTGGAAGATGTAAAAACATGGATCAAAAAATATGCTCTGTTGGAGCCGGAAGGTTAAAAATGATCATATATGGATAGTAAAATCGTGTTAAATGTCGCCCGGGAAGAAGGTAGGAGCAGATTAAAAGAGAGTTATCATAATGCTCCCTATAAACTGACGCATTATGGGGCGGCTGGATTGACAGATCATTTGGAAATGATCATTATGAGTGCATCTCCAGGTATTATGGATACCGATTACCTGCATATTGATGTTCATGTGAAAGTGGATGCACAGCTGAAGCTTTTTACGCAGTCTTTCAATAAGCTGCATCCCATGAAAACCGGAGCGGGTCAGCATACAGATGTGCGTGTTGATGCAGGAGGCGTGTTTCATTACATTCCACATCCTGTAACGCCGTTTAAAGATTCCATTTTCAAAGCCAGCAATCACATTCATTTGGCAGAGGATGCGGTTTTGATGTGGGGTGATATTATCAGTGTAGGGAGAATTCACATGAAAGAAGCTTTTGAGTTTGACAGGTTGCATACACAAACGAAGGTTTTTAGAAATAATAAGCTGTCATTTATTGATAATCAGCTCATGTGCCCTAAAAGTCAACCGATCAAAAAAATGTTGTTTTTTGAAGGTTATACCCATCAGGCGACATTTTTATTTTCTGCACTTTTTTCGCAAGAACTGAAACAGGAGCTTGATGAGATCTTAACAGTTGAATACAGCGATATCTCTTATGGATTTACACAGGCATCGACAGATGTGGTTATTCTGCGTGCATTGGGGACTGATGGCGAGCTATTATACGACTTTTTACATATGCTAGGACAGCTTTGCTGGGATTTTACGCAGCATAAGCTTTCTGAAAAGAAAGAAAATAGCATGGTAAGGTCAATAGAGAAGGAGAAGGAGAAGGAGAAGGAGAAGGAGAAGGAGAAGGAGAAGGAGAAGGAGAAGGAGAAGGAGCTTGTTGAGGATAAAAGATCTGGTCGAAAAAGTAGCAGAAAAGTGGTGGAAACAGTGCGGATAGAAGGGGTCAAGTATGCATAAGGTGGGGATACGCAATGAGATCCTAATTGATGTTATCCCTGATTTTGATGATGTTAAATTGGGCCGTGACACTGATATTCTGGACATTTCCTATTATGAAGTCAATAAGCGGGTTATTCAGCGCAAAACAAGAAGAGGAAATATTGTCCGGATACAACGAGATGAAGGTACTGCATTGCGTTCAGGTCAATGTATTTATCATCAGGGGGACCTTTTTATCCAAGTGAATATTTTACCGTGCCTTTGTGTGCTGCTTGACAGCCAAAATCTATCGGTTGTAGGAGAATTTTGTTTTGATGTGGGGAATAGACATTTACCTGTTTATCTAAAAGCAGATGGACGATTCGCAGTTTCGTATGACGGGCGACTCTATCAGGCATTGAAAGAAAAGTATACCGGTTCCATCGCATTGGAAAATACTATTTTAGAACCGGATGAGCAGATCACCTACATTCGTAGGCCAATCCTCGAATGATAGAATGCTTGGATTAGGTAAAAATTATGCATTTTTGCCTTTATGATATTTAGTGAGGAACTGCAAGCATGGTATCAGCAAAATAAGCGAGATCTGCCATGGAGAGAAACAAAAGATCCCTATAAAATATGGCTTTCTGAAATTATTCTGCAACAGACTCGCGTAGAGCAGGGCTTACCATACTATTTGCGTTTTGTAGAGCGATTTAAGACTGTTGTTGATTTTGCGAATGCACAGGAAGATGATATTCTTCATCTCTGGCAGGGCTTGGGTTATTATTCTCGGGGTAGGAATATGCACAAAGCTGCTAAAATTGTTCGTGACCAATATAATGGGGTTTTTCCAGTAGATTATAAAACTTTAATAACTCTTCCCGGTGTAGGGGAATATACGGCTGCTGCGATATCTTCCTTTTCCAACAATGAAGCTCAGGCTGTTTTAGATGGAAATGTATTTCGGGTGCTTTCTCGATATTATGGCATTGAAACCCCAATAAATTCTACGGAAGGCAAGAAAATTTTTACAGCTCTAGCTAAAGAGAATCTTGATCAAGCACATCCTGCATTATATAATCAGGCGATTATGGATTTTGGGGCTATCCACTGCAAGCCCAAGCAACCCCTATGTGAGGTCTGTATGTTTCGTCCATTCTGTTATGCTGTGCAGAAGGGAGAAGTGGATAAGTTGCCTGTTAAACTTAAAGGGAAGGCGAGCAGAGACCGGTATTTCAGTTACTTTATTTTCAAAAAAGATGATAAGGTGTTGATGTCCAAACGGGGAGAGGGAGATGTGTGGCAGAATTTGTATGAGTTTCCATTATTGGAATCAAAACATTCAATGACAATTCCGGATTTTCTTAAAGACGAGGATTTTATTCGATACTTTGGCACCAATGTTAATTTGCGGGTCTTACAGACTCAAACAAAACATGTATTGAGCCATCAGAATATCTATGCGACCTTTTTTGAAGTGCGGTTAGAAGGCGATCTAATTCAAAAAAAATCCAATTGGGATTATGTATTTTTAAAAGATTTAGATAAATTAGCTAAACACAAGTTGATCTTTACCTTTTTGGAAAGATCAAATTTTTAACCATTTATGCTTTTAAATTATGTCAGGAGTTAACAAAGTCATTTTAGTGGGCCATCTTGGGAAAGATCCCGAAATTCGCTATTTAGAAGGTAATGTCTCTGTTGCTAGTTTTCCATTAGCTACATCAGAAACGTATAACAAGGACGGGAAAAGAGTAGAACAAACCGAATGGCACAATATTGTTATGTGGCGCGGTTTGGCAGACGTGGCGGTAAAGTATCTAACAAAGGGGAAGTTAGTTTACATCGAAGGCCGACTACGGACGCGTACTTATGAAGATAAGGAAGGTATTAGACGTTACGCTACGGAGGTTGTTGCTGAAACCTTTACGCTTTTGGGAAGAAAATCGGATTTTGAGCCAAATGGTAGTGTTAGTGCAGCCAATACTGGAAATACACAAGCACAGAAAGTCGAAGACAAAGAAGTGGACGTTGATTTTACGGAGAATGATCAAGAGGATAATCCATTGCCATTTTAAGTTGAAGAAATTGTGATTATGTAAAAACTTTACTTTTAAATAAAGACATTGATAAATTTAGGAGCAGGCCCATCAGTCTGCTCTTTTTAGTTTATTTACATTTCTAGCATAAAAGCCTAGGCCGTTCTATATAGGAGATTATTTTATTCTTTGTGTTTTTTTCGTGACCGTCAGCCGAATGGCAAAATTTCTTTTTGGCAGAAATTTTGGCTATGTTTGCTCTAATTATGTTGCAAGATAGAATTACGCAGTATACTGAAGAAATTAAGGCATTTGTGCCGTCTTCTTCAGCCGATGTAGAAAATTTCAGATTGAAGTTTTTGGTTTCCAAAGGGATTGTGAAAAATCTTTTTGATGAATTCAAAACCGTTACGCCTGATGAGAAACGTACTTTAGGAAAGGTCTTGAATGAATTTAAGCAGTTGGCGGAAAATACATTCAAAGAAGCACAAGAAAAGTTTGGGTCAGGGGAAAAGCAAAAATCCCAAGAATTGGATAGTGATTTGACACTGCCTGGTCAGGGATTTCAGTTAGGGTCTAGACATCCAATTTCTTTAGTTCGTAAAGAAATCGTTGAAATTTTTAAAAAATTGGGCTTCATTGTTGCGGAAGGTCCCGAAATTGAGGATGATTGGCATAATTTCTCTGCGCTGAATTTTCCACCGGAGCATCCTGCTCGTGATATGCAAGATACGTTCTTTATCAAAAAACAGGAAGGCAATGATATTACACTAAGAACCCATACGTCTTCGGTTCAAGTGCGTCTGATGGAAGCGGGTAAACCGCCGTTCCGCGCAATTATGCCTGGACGCGTGTATAGAAATGAAGCTATTTCAGCACGTGCACACTGCTTCTTTCATCAGGTGGAAGGTTTGTATGTAGACGAAAATGTTTCTTTTGCGGATTTGAAACAGACTTTGTATCATTTCGTTCAGGAAATGTATGGAGAAGGTACTAAGGTACGTTTCCGTCCTTCATATTTTCCATTTACAGAGCCTTCGGCCGAAATGGATATCTCTTGTACAATCTGTAAAGGTGCTGGATGTAACCTTTGTAAATACTCTGGCTGGGTAGAAATTCTGGGTTGTGGTATGGTTGATCCGAATGTCCTTGAAAATTGTGGTATCGATAGTAAAAAATACTCCGGTTTTGCCTTCGGTATGGGGATTGAACGGATCACAAACCTTAAATATGTGATTAAAGATTTACGTCTTTTCTCTGAAAATGATACACGTTTCTTGTCTCAATTTGAGACGGAATTAATATAAATTAATATTCGTAAAGGGTATGGCATCACATTATTCTCCTCTATACTATGGCAAGGGAACAATGTGATGCTTTTTAGTCTTTATTCTTTTTAGCTGACACTCAACATTCGTACTATCCAAAGTATATGGAACCAGATTACATCATTGAATCCATAAAAAGAACAGCACGTGAGCTCTTTCGTCAAAACGGCTATCATAAAACCAGTGTGAATACATTGGCAAAAAAAGCTAAGATTGCGAAGGCGACCGTGTATAAGTATTTTGATAGTAAGGAAATGATTTTGCATGCTATTCTAATGGATTATCTTCGAGCTAGTCTACAGGATATTTTGAAAACTACAAAATATGAAGATGATATGGCTTCCTTTTTGGCATCTACTATTCTCCGGGTAAGCAGGCTAACCTATACGGCTTGCAATGAGTTGATTGGATGGGAGTTTATCCGGGAATCCGCAAACGCGCAGGAATATTTAAAAACGCTTTCTGAAGATCTGGAATTTCTATTGCTAAGTACCTTTATTCAGAATGAAAAAATTAATGAAGCTGTCAATGAAGAAAAATTGACTTTTTTGATAAAGTCAAGTAAAAGTATTGTGTTTTCTTTTGCTTTTACCGCTGTTTCTGATGCCGACGTACGCAAAAATTTTATTTCCTTTCAGAAGGAAATTCTGCCTTATCTCGTTCAGGCAACTGTCCAATAAAGTTGTTATAACGCACTCATCCCTTTCTAATTCGCGACTTCATCTTTTTTTGTATACTCACTATTTTATGATTCTCTGCAACTTTATTGCTGTTGTCGAGTTGTCTTCGTATTGTGTTCGGACCACCTTCGGAGATGGAAAGTTTTTCAACCATTATTAACCATATTTTAAACAGATAATTCCTTCTCAGCGTCTGGTCGGAATCTGGTCAGCATCGGTACACTATCTGTATGGCATCCGAAGGTGATACGAACAAAGTCCGAATCTGATCCCAGTATGCTATTCGCTCGAAACTTATCATCAGGTTGTTAATAAGAAAGCAGGTTTTATGCATGATCCCCTACGGGGCTGTCCCGTACTTGTTTATGCCAGTGATAATCAATGGCTATAAATCATTTATGCAGATGAAAAATCGTTATAAATTTGTATTTTTGCGAGCTATGAGTAGAAGAATTCCGCAAGAGAAAAAGTTCTTGAAAGATATTGCCATCATTGATATTGCCGAAGAGGGTAGAGGTGTTGGAAAAACCGAAGATTTGGTTTTGTTTGTAGAAAAAGCTGTTCCCGGTGATGTTGTTGACGTGGAGCTTATGCGCAAGAAGAAGAATTTTGCGGAAGCCCGTATAACCAGTTTAAAAGAAGCCTCTTCCTATCGGGTAGATCCTTTTTGTGAACATTTTGGTGTTTGTGGCGGCTGTAAATGGCAGCACATGACTTACGATGCTCAACTAAAATTTAAGCAGCAATCGGTTGACAATGCATTGTCGCGTATCGGAAAAGTGGATACTTCTTCGATGGAAGATATCTTGGGCTCAAACCAAACCGAATACTATCGTAATAAGCTAGAATATACGTTCTCCAATAAAAAATGGTTGACATCTGTAGATGAGGATGCTTCGAAGTTGGAAATGAGTGCACTGGGTTTCCACGTGCCAGGACGTTTTGATAAGATTTTGGATATTGATCACTGTTTTCTGCAAGAAGATCCTTCAAATGAAGTTCGCAATACCATTCGTGATTTTGCGATCAGCCAAGGTATAACTTTCTATGATCTACGTGAACACACAGGTGTATTGCGAAATTTAATTATTCGTATTTCTTCAACAGGAGAAATGATGGTGATCGTTGTGTTTGCATATCCGGAAGAAGGGCAGGTTGAATTGTTGATGGATTTTGTTAAGGAAAAGTTCCCACAAATTGCTTCCCTATTGTATATTGTAAATCAGAAACGTAATGATACGATCTTTGACCAGGATATTCATGTATATGCCGGTCGTGATTTTATTTACGAGGAGATGGAAGGACTGCGTTACAAAGTAGGACCTAAGTCGTTCTATCAAACAAACTCTGCACAAGCCTATGAACTGTATAAGATTACACGTGATTTTGCGGATCTGAAAGGTGATGAATTAGTTTATGATCTATATACTGGTGCTGGTACGATTGCAAATTTTGTGGCAAAGAAAGCAAAAGAAGTCGTTGGTGTAGAATATGTTCCTACTGCTATTGAAGATGCAAAAGTCAACTCATCCATCAACAATATTACGAATACAAAATTCTATGCTGGGGATATGAAAGATGTGTTGACACCAGCTTTTATCGCTGAAAATGGTAAACCGGATGTCGTGATTACAGATCCTCCACGTGCGGGAATGCATACTGATGTGGTAGCTCGTTTGTTGGAAATGGAGTCGCCGCGCATTGTTTATGTCAGCTGTAATGCGGCTACACAAGCAAGAGATCTCGTGTTATTGGGTGAAAAATATGAGGTGAAACGTATCAAGCCGGTAGATATGTTTCCGCATACGCAACATGTTGAAAATGTTGTTCTGTTAGAATTAAGGAAGTAAAGATATGGAAGTAGAAGATTTATTTTCGGGATCCGCAAGAGAGGAAAATACGCCACCTACAGAGCAAAGTCCATTGAAAAGCTTGCAGGTCGATCTCGATTTTTATAGTGAATCAATCCGTGAAGTCGCACTGGAGATTGTGGAAGAAGGTTATTCAGATTATCCAATTTTTGTGGCTCATCAGCACGAAGTTTCTGTTGGTGAGGTGATATTGGATCGCAAGGAATTGGAAACGAAATGGACAATAAACGCCTCTACATTGGAAGAGTTTGTAGAAATGGATATTATCCAGGAAGATCGCAAGTCGTCTTTTATCCAAAACTATAAACCAGCGAAAGATTATATGTGTTTATTTGTTGTCGTTGCAGAAGGTGCTAATTTTGTTTTTTATCCCTACAAGTGATAAGGAAAGAATATTTAAACTTTTTTAACAGTACAAGTGTCAAACTATTATTACTTTTAGCAAAGTAGGTTAGGTGTAACGGGCAATTCATAAGAGTGAAATAAATTATAAACTGTTCTCGCGAAAGCGACTGTTTGACCCAATGAACCTGCAAGGATGTGCATGCCACAGGTAAGTCGATTGGGATAATTGAAGAGAAATAATAGAATGAAAATAAGACATATACATTTAGGGATATTGGGGCTATTCTTGCTGTTACTGACCAGTTTTGAGGCGACGGCACAACACCTTCAGAAAGTTTCTGGAATGGTATTGCAAAAAGGTAATGGTAATCGTATTGGTGACGCGGTTGTGCTGAATTTGAGGACTCACAGATCGACTTTAACAAATTCCTTCGGTGTTTTTACCATAGATGCATCGGTTGGTGACTCGTTATCTTTCACTAAAGTTGGTTATTCTCCCGTAAAAACTGTTCTGACAAATCTGAATGAGTTTTATGTCGAATTGCAGGAGGGTATTCGATTGGAAACAGTTGTTGTCGAGCGAAAGACTAAAGAGGCGGAATTAAATGATGCCATGAGCAATTACGGTAAAAAGGGTGTTTATAATGGTGGTAAAAATAAATTTGGAACCTATTTAGGCAGTCCTGCAACCGCCCTTTATAATCTTTTTGGACGGGAAGCTAAAAATGCGAAGCGTTTTGGGCGATTTATGGACAGGGAGAAAGAGGAGCTACAAGTTGATCGTATTTTTTCTCGTGAGGCTGTCAAAAATCTAACGAAACTGGATAGCACAGAATTAGATGCTTTTATGGTGCGCTACCGTCCATCATTTGATCTAGCGGAGCATTGGGGACAGTATGATCTGATGCATTATGTGCAACAGTCTATGGACGATTTTAATGCCAAAGGAAGGCCGAAAGGATCTCTTTTACCCGATATTGAAGTCAAGACGCAAGAAAAGTAAAAACATTTTGCTTCGGCTAGTGTTAGCTGTTTAAAGGAGTGGACGAAATTGATGAAATATTTTGTAGTTTATCAACGTCATTTTAGGAAGTTTTATAGCGCTTTTTCGCTGTTTTGTAACAAAAAAGTTGATAAAAATATCTTTTGGCACTTTGTTTGATTTTAGTAGAACGGTATTTAGTTTGAATATTTAAAAGTCTTAGATAGCATACATATGAAAATGAATAGAAAATTAGCTGTATTAGGTTTGACTGTTGCAACCTCAGCTATGTTATTTGGAAGTTGTTCTACAATCCAAAATACAAATAATACGACTAAAGGAGGTGTAATCGGTGGTGTTGCCGGTGGTGCTTTAGGAGCATTAATCGGCGGTAAAGCTGGTAACACGGCTATCGGTACGTTGGCAGGAGCCGCTATCGGTGGTGCTGCAGGTGTATTGATCGGTAAAAAAATGGATAAGCAGGCTGCTGAGATTTCTAAAACCGTTGAAGGTGCAGAGGTTACACAATCTGCCGAAGGTATTGTGGTTAAGTTTGATTCAGGTATTTTATTTGATTTCAATAAATCGGATCTGAAAGCGTCGGCGAAGGATAATATTGCAAATTTAGTAACAACTTTGAACAAAGAACAGGGCACTGAAATCTTGGTAATCGGACATACAGATAATGTTGGTACATTGGCTGCAAATGAAAAGGTATCTTTAGATCGTGCAAATTCAGTACGTGCGTTTGCGGTGTCAAAAGGATTAGCTTCTTCACGTATCAGAACCGAAGGTAGAAACTTCTCCGAACCAATTGCAAGCAACGATACAGAAGCTGGGCGTGCACAAAATCGTCGTGTTGAAATCGTAATTGTAGCTGGTGATCAAATGAAGAAAGAAGCAAAACAACAAGCAGGTCAATAAATAGTTTTCGGGAATTATTTCTTGAGATAGATTTATTTTGATTTCGAGTCATAAGAAAGCGTTGATTTAATCGACGCTTTTTTTTTTTGGAAATTTGACAAAGCATAAACTATATTTCTATCTGACAAACTGTCATTATATGGATTTAAATTTCTAACTTTGTAGTCTTTGAAAACAACCAAGGGCATTGGATCAGATCATGAAAAGTTTGGTAATTGCGTTGGTTATTTCATTGAAAATAAAAAAAATTATATTCTATTGAATATCGAGCTATGCTAGATTTAACACATACCACTAAGGAACACGACGAATCTCGTCAGGGTGAGGCATTATTATTAGAACAGGATCCGACTTTAAGTAATGGACGCAAGCTGTATATTGAAAGCTACGGTTGCCAAATGAATTTTTCGGATAGTGAGATTGTTGCTTCTATTTTGTTGGATAAGGGATTTGAAACCACTAAGAATTATCAGGATGCTGATGTTGTTTTTATTAATACCTGTTCAATCCGTGAAAATGCAGAACAGCGTGTGCGCAATCGTCTAAAAGAATTTGAAGCTGCTAAAGCAAAAAATCCTGGAATGATCGTTGGAGTACTAGGATGTATGGCCGAGCGTCTAAAATCGAAATTCTTAGAAGAAGAAAAGTTGGTGGATGTTGTGGTGGGGCCAGATGCTTATCGCGATCTGCCAAATTTAATTGATAAGGTCGATGATGGTGCTAAAGCTGTCAACGTTTTATTATCGAGAGAGGAAACTTATGCCGATATTAATCCTGTCCGTTTGAATTCAAATGGTGTAACGGCCTTCATTTCCATTATGCGTGGTTGTGATAATATGTGTTCATTTTGTGTTGTTCCTTTTACACGTGGCCGTGAACGTAGCCGTGATCCACAATCTATTGTGAAGGAAGCCCAAGATCTTTTCAATGCAGGATATAAGGAGGTTACCTTGTTGGGACAAAATGTGGACTCTTATAAATATAGTGCGTCTGTCACCGAAGGTGAAGAGCCAAGTGAGACTGTGACTTTTGCATCTCTTCTTACGATGGTTGCCGAGATTAGTCCCCTTTTACGTGTTCGCTTCTCTACTTCCCATCCAAAAGATATTACCGATGAAGTTTTATATGCGATCGCTTCACACGAAAACATCTGTAATTATATTCACTTGCCGGTTCAATCTGGAAATTCCAGGGTATTAGAACTGATGAACCGTACATATGACCGTGAGTGGTATATGGAACGCGTAGACGCAATCCGTCGTATTATACCTGATTGTGCTATTTCTACAGATGTTATTACGGGCTTCTGTACAGAAACAGAAGCGGAACATCAAGAAACATTGTCTATGATGGATTATGTCAAATATGATTTCGCCTATATGTTTGCTTACTCGGAAAGACCAGGTACTTTGGCAGCGAAAAGATATGCGGATGATATTCCAGAAGATGTAAAAAAACGTCGTCTGACAGAAGTTATTAATAAACAGCGTGATCATAGTTTATACCGTTATCAGCATTTTGTTGGAAAAGTTTGTAAAGTGCTTATTGAAGGATTTTCAAAAAGGTCGGAATTCGATTTTTGTGGCCGTAATGATCAAAATGCTTTAGTGGTATTTGCAATCGACCCTCGATTTAAGCAAGGCGACTATGTGAACGTGCTTATTGAATCATGTACCTCCGCTACGTTATTGGGAAAGATTGTTGATTAAGAAAACTGAGATTGTTTTATTTCCAACAGGAAATTTATGGATAACCAAGATATAAAGAATAGATTCGGAATTATCGGTAATTCGCCATTGTTGAATCGTGCCATCGATATTGCGCGACAAGTGGCTCCAACTGATATTTCCGTATTAATACAAGGTGAGAGTGGGAGTGGTAAGGAGGTTTTTTCGCATATTATCCATCAATTGAGCTCACGTAAGCACGGTCCTTTTATTGCGGTCAACTGCGGAGCTATACCAGAAGGGACCATTGATTCCGAATTATTTGGTCATGAGAAAGGTTCTTTTACTGGTGCTCATGAGGCTAGAAAGGGATATTTTGAAGTTGTTGACGGCGGAACAATCTTTTTAGATGAAGTAGGCGAGTTGCCATTGGGTACGCAAGCGAGATTATTGCGGGTATTGGAATCAGGTGAGTATATTCGGGTGGGATCATCTAAAGTACAGAAAACAAATGTCCGTGTTGTTGCTGCGACAAATGTGAATGTGTTTGAAGCTGTACAAAAAGGTAAATTTCGCGAAGATCTTTATTATCGCTTGAATACCGTACCGTTGCGTGTACCTTCATTGCGTGAGCGGCCGGAGGATATCAACTTATTATTTCGTAAGTTTATTGTGGACTTTTCTGAAAAATACCGTACGCCGGGGGTTCAATTGACTGAAGATGCACAGAATATGTTACGGAACTATAGCTGGCCCGGAAACGTACGTCAACTAAAAAATGTTGCGGAACAAATTGCAGTTTTGGAGAAAGAACGTGTTGTTGATGCGCATATACTTCAAAATTATCTGCCTAATGAATCACGTACAAGTTTGCCTGCGGTAGTTCCTTCAAATAATGGTGGAAAAGAAGATTTTTCAGAGAGAGATTTGTTGTACAAAGTCCTATTTGATATGAAAAAGGATATGGTTGATCTGAAAAAACTGGTGGTTGAATTGATACAAAAAGGTGTCGATTCCAGTACGTTTGATCAAAACTCGCCATACATCAATCAATTGTATCAGGAAATTGAACCACAATTGAAATCAGAACCGGAAAATTATAATGCAACACCAACTTTAACTATACATTCTCCGGCAAACACTGCAAATGTATTGAAAAATCCCGTTTCACAGGATGAATACCTGCAGGACGCCCAAGAAGTCGAGGAATCTTTATCTCTTGTTGATAAAGAGTCCGATTTGATAAAAAAGGCCTTGAAAAAGCATCGCGGCAAGCGTAAAGCAGCCGCCCAAGAGCTGGGAATTTCTGAAAGAACTTTGTATAGAAAAATTAAAGACTTAAATTTAGATTAAGGTTTACAGATGTTGTCAAAAAAAATTTTATATACTTTTCTCACAGCAATCTTTCTATTCGTAATGAATAGTTGTGGGGTAAAATATGGATTTACCGGAGGTTCCATTCCCGAAGGAATGAAAACTGTCAATATTCAATATTTCGAAAATATAGCTCCCTTGGTTTATCCGACATTAAGTCAGAATTTTACGGAGGCTCTCAAAGAGCGTATTCGTAATCAATCTCGATTGAGCCAAGTGAATCAAGATGGAGATGCTACCTTTGAGGGATTTATTACAGAGTATTCAATAAGTCCTGCGGCTGTTGAAGCAGGAACCGATCGAGCTGCAATGAATAGGCTGACTATTACGATTAAAGTTACCTATCATAATAAAATCAATCCGAAGGATGATTTTGAGCAGCCTTTTACACGATTTAAAGAGTTTGCCGGAAACCTTCAGAGTGCACAAGAAGAAACTTTGGGTAAGGAAATTATTCAGATGCTAACTGAAGATATATATAACAAAGCGTTTGCTAATTGGTAATTCTATTTTCAAGATGAATCTTAATATATCATTAACCAATAACGAGCTTTTTTTTCAAGCAATCAATCATCCAGACACTGTAGAGGAAGATATTATTTTAGCATTGATTGAAAAATATCCTTATGCCCAGAGCTTACGGTTTGTCTATGAACGTAAGGTTTTTGGAAAACATGGTTCAGTGCAGAATCTGTCTTCTACTTTGCTCTATGCATCCTCTCCAAGTTGGCTGTATGAATTTGTTCATAGTAAATCCGTGGTAGCGCCTACGCCAATAACGCCGCAAGATGAAGTTATTATGGAAGAGAGGCTTAACAATGATGAAGGGGTGGTCGAAATACAAGAGGAGATCGTGGAGGTTGATGAATTGGATCGTTTGATTCAAGCCGGGGTCGCCAAAGATTACTTTAGGGCCAATGATCAGCAGCAAGAAGTTATTGCAGATTCAGAGGCCGAGGAGATTCCAATTGTAACAGCGGCTTTAGCGGAATCTGTTGCCGAGGAGAGTGATGGGCAAGAGCGTGTTTCTGTTTACGATGATGATACGATGCCCTATAGTTTCTTATGGTGGTTACATAAAACTAGATTGGAATATGCTGACACTTATCAGCCCTATGTAAAATCTCCATTAGGTCCAATGATGCCGTCTAATGACGATATCGCTAAAATTCATGAGAAATTGGATACCCAGCTATTAGATCAACAGATTCGGGAGAATATCTTTCATTTGCAATCACCTGAAGCAAAGTTAAGTGATGAAGTTAAAACGACCATTGCTTTTCAAATACCGCGTAAAACTGACGAGGTAATTGAAAAGTTTATTCGCGAAGAGCCTATGATTCAACCCCTCCAAGCAGAAAAATTAGATTTGGAGAACAAGGCCAGAAAAAGCTCGGAGGATCAGCATTCGCTTGTTACCGAAACGCTCGCAAAGATCTATGTGGAACAGGGCTTATATCCAAAAGCAATAGAGGTTTACAAAAAATTAGTTTTGAAATATCCAGAAAAAAATGCTTACTTTGCGGCACGCATAACAGAATTAGAAAAGAAATTAAATTAATAACATAAAGA
>JAIRVH010000029.1 GCA_031253985.1 Sphingobacterium sp. | reverse complement strand
ATGAATGACACAAGTAAAGTAGCTTTGGCGTTGTTAGCGGGTCTTGCTGCAGGTGCAGCTTTGGGAGTTTTATTTGCTCCAGACAAGGGGTCGGATACGAGAGATAAAATCAATGATTCGTTAAGCGATTTGAGTGATGCTATTCGTGAGAGAGCGGAAGAACAATTCGATCAATTGAATGATTTTAAAGAGAAGATTGTTTCTACATTGAAAGGAAAATTAAATCAGACTGAAGAAATGCTAGATGATGATATCATCGAACATGCATAGTTCGCAGATTATTCATCTGAATAATTGGTGTAGAATACATATCATCAGGCTATTTCTAGGTATAGCTTTTTTACGATAATTGCTCTCTCCTCATAATTTTGAGTGTGGAGATAAGTGGGCATTGAGCTGCAATATAGTTTTGTTTTTAAGCTAAACGTTGAAATAGCCTGAATAATTTTAAGATGCATGGAAGAAGAAAAATTTTCACTTAGCGGTACTTTTCAAAAAACCAAAGAGTACATTGACTCTCAGTTCAAACTTGTCAAATTAAAGACAATCGAACGCTCGTCTCGATTGATAGCAAGTCTTGTCGTTGATGCGACAAAGTTGATATTTACTTTATTTGTCCTGTTTTTTTTATGTTTGGCTCTGGGCTTTTGGCTCGGCGAGTTATTGGGAAGCTACTCATTGGGCTTCTTGGCAACAGCAGGTATTTTTTTAGTGATTATTATCTTAATAAGGGTATTTGAACCTATGCTGGAGTCCAAATTTATGGATCTTTCTATTCGTCGTTTTTTGGCTAAATGGAATGATGAGATCGAGGAGGAAGAAGAAGAATTGCATAAGGAAAAACTTGATAGAGAAAGGGCGACAAATGAATAATAAACAGACTAAAATACGTAATCTCCAGGAGCTGAAAGCTGAAATATCCCGTTTAAAGGCGCTTAAGAATGAACAGGAAGTATACCTAAAGACCCAATTTACGTTGTTAAATAATAAAATTGAGGCTCCAATTCGCTTTTTTAATTCATTAAAAGACAATATTCCGGGGGTAAATGTTATTCAGCAGCTATTCTCCAAAAGTAACAATCCAGATTCTGATTGGTTGACGAAGACCTTACGTATTGGTGTGCCTTTTATTATGAATAGACTGTTCTTAAAAAATACCGGAGTTCTTAAGAAGGCATTAATGCTACTGTTGTCAGAGCGCGCTGTCGGTCAAATCAATCAGGATAAAATTAGCGGCCTAATCAGTAAGCTGACAAGCTTTATTCGGCCCAAAAAGAAGAAAAATAAAGGTGCACAGATTGAAGGTGCTATTATAAAGGACGAGGTAAATGAGTATGGAATTCCTTCCTATAGCGAAACCTATTAGTCTTGCACTATTAAGTTCAGTCAGCAGTACTTGCTTCTTTTTTCAAAAAATCCTCGTAAGCTAATTGAATACCTTCGCGGAGATTAACTTTATGTTTCCAGCCCAATGCATGTAATTTTGATACATCCATGAGTTTTCGCGGTGTTCCGTCTGGTTTGGAGCTGTCGAATGAGATTGCTCCTTTATAACCAATGACGTCTTTAATCAATTCGGCAAGTTCTTTTATACTTAGATCTTCGCCGATGCCAATATTGACAAATTGCTTCTCATCATAATTATTCATTAAAAAGACACAGGCATCTGCTAGATCGTCGGAAAAAAGAAATTCCCTTAAGGGAGTTCCTGTTCCCCAGATAACAACTTCAGGAAGCTGATTGACTTTTGCTTCATGAAATCTCCTGATCAATGCTGGTAAGACATGTGAATTCTGTGGATGGTAGTTGTCGTTTATTCCGTAAAGATTCGTTGGCATAACAGAAATATAGTTGCAACCATATTGATCACGAAAAGCTTCTGCCATTTTTATTCCTGCAATTTTGGCAATCGCATAAGGTTCGTTTGTTGGCTCAAGTGTGCCAGTTAATAGCATGTTTTCATTCAATGGCTGCGGAGCCATCTTTGGGTAAATACAACTGGAACCTAGGAACATTAATTTTTTAACGTCATGATCAAAAGAAGACTTGATGACGTTATTTTGAATAGCCATATTTTCGTAGATAAAATCAGCACGGTAAGTATTGTTGGCCATAATTCCCCCAACTTTAGCTGCTGCTAAAAAAACATATTCAGGTTTTTCCTGATCGAAAAAATCAGCCACAGCTTGTTGATTGCGCAAATCTAATTCAGCAGAGGTACGTATCACAATATTGTGATAACCAAGCTCTGATAATTTGCGATGTATTGCTGATCCAACCATCCCGCGATGGCCTGCGATATAAATTTTAGCGTCTTTTTCCACGATAAACTATTGATTCCTGCAAACTTAGATAAATTGCTTTTTATATGCAATATAATTTACCCTTATCAAAAGAATTAAGTTCGTTTGTGTTTGTGCTCTTGGTACTCCTGATTATGACGCAATGTATGATATTCCGGTCTGCTATCAATATTTATTTTTTTTAGCGGGAATATAAGGTTATTTTTGCGGGATATTTAATAAAAATGGGAAAGGACAAACTACGTAAATTTGCCGAAGTTGCTACTTTTGAAAATGTAATCCAACTCGACGCAGGCAAAGAATATAAAGGAAAATGGGCTGAGAAACAATTTGGTAATAATAATCCGGTTGTTTTGGAGCTTGCTTGTGGTAAAGGTGAGTATACTGTTAATCTAGCGAGGTTGTTTCCGGAGAAAAATTTCATCGGTATCGATTTTAAGGGTAATCGTATTTGGCGTGGAGCCAAAACAGCTTTGGAGGATGGAATTGCTAATGTTGCCTTTCTGCGTATACAAATTGAGACTATTCTTGAACATTTTGCGGAAAATGAAATCGATGAAATCTGGATTACTTTTCCGGATCCGCAACCACAGGATAGCCGAGAAAAGAAACGATTGACTGGACCGAAGTTTTTGGACCGTTATAAAATTATCATGAAGCCTGAGGGGATGATGAATCTGAAAACGGATAATGATGGTTTCTATGCTTATACGCTGGAGCAGATCGATATGCAGAATCTAAAGAAATATAAAGAGACAACCGATCTTTATCATTCAGACATGGTGGATAACGTTTTGTCGATTAAAACATACTACGAACGAAAGTATTTGGCTGATGACAAGAATATTAACTATGTGAAGTGGAGCTTCGAAAAGGTCTAAGCGTCAGAATTTTTGTCTTAATAACGTGCCCAAACTTTCGTTTGGGCACGTTTGTTTTTTTAAGTAGGGGTGATCCAAAAGCTTGGATCGCTCAATTTTAAGCTTAATTGGCAGCGGAGCCTATTATTAACTATTCTTGTGTTAGTTATGCTAGCAAGTTGCCCTATGCTTCCAGTATTGTTGTATTATGGATACAGTACCCATATGAATACCACATAGGTAATTGGTGAGTTAAGAAATTTCCTTAAAAACATCCTTTGAATCATAAGTTCAAGAGTCTTTCCATTGGTATTATGTATCTTTTAAGATACGTTCACTCTCGTTTTTTTATTTTGATATGTAGTTTTAAATAATTTCGATTTATTTCGTTTTTTAAATATTATTAATTATTTTCGATTTGAAAATATAAAATAACCAAAGAAAGATCGTTTTGAAACGAGCCTAATGCGTGAAATTCCCGCCAAAGTGGACTTCGAAGCATTTTATTAAAATTTGAAACCGTAATAGTGTGATGAAAAGAAATACTATTCGAAATAATTGTTAACAAAAAGAAAACATTAAGTTAAAGCAAACTTTTTGTTAGGGATATATTTTTGTGCCAAATTGAAAATTAACAATTTACACCAATAACTATGTTTAGTATTAACCCTATCCAAATTAATCTGAGGCACTCCTCCTCGAAAGTGCTATTTGCAGCATTATTGATTGCCTGCAATATGGATGTAGCTGGGGCAGCGGTTCCGTTAGAACAGGGCCACGGCGTTTTTCATGATTTTAATCAAGGGAAGATTAAAATCAAAGGAAAAGTTGTAGATAATAAAACCAAGGAGCCACTGGCTTCAGTATCGATACTTTCAGGCGGAGTGACGAAGGGTTCTACGGATCGGAACGGGAATTTTGAAGTAGATATCGAAATCGGCGGGAAAATCCGCTTTCAGATGATTGGTTATGAGGCGCAAACAAAGACTTACGAGGCCGCTCAAGCCAACGTCCATATCGGGTTAAATCCAACATCTGAGGCACTTGAAGAGGTCGTTGTTACGGCATTGGGGATTAAGCGTGAAGAGAGGGCCTTGGGATATTCTGCGACCGTGTTAAAAGGTGATGATTTGACAGGGGCTCTTTCTAACAATTGGATGGACGCATTGTCAGGTAAGGTTGCTGGTGTTAATTTAATGCGATCAAACGCGGGGCCAGTGGGTTCAACGAAGATTATTTTGCGTGGAGAGGCTAATCTAAATGGGGATGTGGGTGCATTAATCGTCGTAGATGGAATTGTGATAAATGGAGGAAGTGGTAGACGTGTGGGCGGATCCTCAGGTTCTGTTTATGGAACTGGTTCTGATAATATGCCTGCCGACTATGGATCAGGTATGGATGATATAAACCCAGAAGATATTGAAAATATCACTGTTCTGAAAGGGCCTGGTGCAGCTGCACTTTACGGTCAGAGAGGAGCAAATGGGGCTATTATTATCACTACAAAATCTGGAAAGAAAGGGAAAGGACTAGGTGTTACATTTAATAGTAATACCGCACTAGAATCTGTCAATCGCTGGCCGGATTTTCAATATGAATATGGACAGGGAACGGGTGGAGCAAACTATTATTCTTTTGGAAGTTCAGCTGATGGAAGTAGTACGAGTGGTACTAGCTCCGCTTATGGTCCAAAATTTGATGGGCAGTATTTTTTTCAGTATGATCCGCTCACGCAAACACAAGGTGCCGAACGTACATTATGGCAACCCTATTCAAATAGTAAAGAGTTCTTCCAAACGGGAAGAACATTTACAAACTCATTGACAATAGACGGTGGCTCAGAAAAAACATCTGCACGTTTTTCTTACACGGATGTTCGAAATAAATGGATCACTCCTAATACAGGTTTCGATAAAACTGCATTCGCGTTATCGGCAACTTCAAAAATTTCAGACAAATTAACCATAAATGCAAAGATTAATTACAATAGGCGGTGGTCGGATAATTTGCCTGGAGCTGGATATGGTAATCAATCACTTATGTATTGGTTTATTTTTTGGCAACCCAATGCTGACTATAACTGGTTGAGGAATTATTGGAAGCTTGGATTAGAAGACAAAGCCATCCAATATCCATTTAGTTCATATCCGGAAAATCCATTTGCAATATCTTATGAGTTTATTAACAGGAATGATCGTAATACATTTACAGGTAATGCTTCAGCCAATTATCAATTTAACAAGGAATTAAGTTTAATGGTTCGCTCATCTTTAGATTTCTTTGTTGAAGATCGTGCTCAGGAAAGACCATATGATTCTGGGACAAAATTGCCTGAAGGTAGTTATCGTTCACAGTCCTTATTTTCAAAAGAAACTGTGTTGGATTTTCTATTAAAGTATGAGAAGGATTTAAATAAAAATGTTAAATTTTCTGCTACAGTTGGAGGAAGCACGCTCCACAATGACTATAAAAGGGAAGCATATACAGCTGATGGATTGACTTATCCCGGTGTATATAATTTGGCCAATAGCAAGTATGGGGTAATTTCAGATCAGAAGTTCTATAAGTTTGTGACTAACAGTGCATATGGTATGGTCACTGCATCATATAAGAACTTTCTCTATTTAGATGCGACTGGACGGATGGATTGGAATAGTACAATGGCAACGCCTGTTAACCCACAAAAAAAATTGGGATTGATCTATCCAGCACTAAATGGTAGTTTTATTCTTTCCGAAGTTGTGAAATTTCCTAAAGCAATTAATTATGCAAAATTTAGAGCGTCAGTTGCTGAAGTTGGAAATGGAGGCCAAGATCCTTATATGTTGCAACAATTATACGAGCGAGGTAATGGATTATTACCTGGGTCTGTTACAGCGTCGAGTCTATTGAAGAATCCAAATTTACAACCATTAAAAACGAGGTCGTATGAGCTTGGAACTGAGCTGAAGTTTTTTAAGAGCAAAATAAGCTTTGATTTAGCATTATATAGTTCAAAAACCTTTAATCAACAATTAAATCGTGCATTAGATCCGTCATCCGGTTATAGAACATTTAAGACGAATATGGGGGCGGTTCGGAACCAAGGTGTTGAAGTGTCAGTAAATACAAACCAGATCAATCATAAAGATGGTTTTAGATGGTCAAGTTTAATTACGTATACTGCAAATCAAAACAAAATCGTTGATTTACCGGATTCCTCGTTGGTATTACAGTATCGATCTGTTGGTTCAGGACAGATCGTAGCAAAACAAGGAGGAAGCATGGGCGATCTTTACGGAATAGGCTATGAAAGGGCTCCCGATGGTCAGGTCATTTACGATCCATCTACAGGATACGCTAAATTGACGAGTAATATTATTTATTTAGGTAACACGCTTCCAAAAGGTAAAATTAGTTTCGGTAATACTTTTGGCTATAAAGGCTTCAATTTAAATGTTCTTTTTGACACCCAATGGGGAGGTGTGGGGCATTCGCTTACACACTATAAATTAGCAGAACAGGGTAAAACAAAGAATACGTTGCCTGGTCGTTATAGTGGGATAATCGGTAATGGTGTTATTGATAATGGTGATGGGACATATCGGAAAAATGATGTTATTGCGACTAATGTTGACGAGTATTATCGCTCCCATTTCGGCCAAGATAATGCGGAGGGAAGTACTTATCCAACTGACTTTATCAAATTTAGGGAAGCGAGGCTAGATTATTCTTTCAGCAAAAAAATGATTTCGAAATATGGCTTACAACGAGTGACAGTAGGCTTATACGGCCGTAACTTATTTATTTGGTCCAAATGGCCCGCATTTGACCCTGAATTTGGAACCCTGGATAATGGAGATATCGTCAAAGGTTTTGAAATTGCCCAATTTCCTTCCACAAGAACTTATGGATTTAATTTAATTGTTGGCTTCTAAAATCTGATAATCATGAAAAATTTAAAAATAATAATAATTGTAATTCTTGTGGCGGGATTGATGCAATCTTGTACAAAGAATTTTATTGAGATCAATACAAATCCAAATGAAACTGAAAATGCATACCCGTATCAGTTTATGGCAAATGCATTTATTAACTCGGTTTCTGCAAATATGAGTAGAAATCGCTCTTTTAATAATGAATTAATGCAAGTTACTGTCTCAATTGGTGATGGTGATGGAAAAGTTTTTCGTTATGATTTTAGAAGGAGCTGGGCAGATTATTTATGGGGAGCACATTATTCCGAAATTACCAATTTTAAGGAAATGTATAAAAAGGCCATGGAACCGGTGACATTTAATAGGTCCTATCAGGCAATCGCTATTATTGGACAAGTGTGGCTCTATTCTATTTTAACGGATATGTATGGAGATATTCCCTACTCACAGTCTAATCTTGCTGGAGAATCGTTGATATTGGAGCCTAAATTTGACAAGCAAGAGGATATTTATATGGATATGTTAAATCGTTTAGATTCTGCGAATACATTGCTTAAATTAAAAACTTCTAGTGAAACCATTGACGTAACGAATGATCCAATTTATAAAGGAGATTTAACTAAATGGCGGAAATTTAATAATTCGTTGTACTTGAGGTTACTGTTGCGTGTTGCTGATAAGAAAAGTGTTAATCAAGAGCATGTATTGAAGAAGATTAAGGCTATTTTATCAACAGAAAAAGACGAGTACCCAATTATGGCAAACAACGATGATTCCGCAATATTGCGTTGGACGAATGATGGAGCTTATATTTCCCCATTTAAATCAATTCGTGCGCAGGATTTTAGAGCTGTAGCACTGTGTTCGTTCTTTCTAGATTATATGCGAGATACCAATGATCCACGGATTGATATTCCAACTTATGGAACATCAGGAATTAATCGAATGGGGATTGCCCCGGTTTCAGGAAATTACGTTGGGGTACCTAGTGGATATGCTGCAGGATCGGAGGATTATTCTAAAATGTCCTATTTCTATTCATTTGATCAAAATAATGGTGTTAATAGCTTGCAGACCGAGCCAATAACGGGCATGATTATGCCTTTTGCCGAATTGCAATTTATCAAGGCAGAAGCAGTTTTAAAGGGGTGGATTGAAGGAAACGTAGAGGACTATTTTTATAGTGGAGTTGAAAATAATATAAAACTATGGATACCAACCTGGCCGGTCACCGCAAAAGAGCATTTAGCGAAATCCGATAAAGAATGGAAAGATAATGTATCCTTTGCTGAAAAAATGGAGCAAATTCATTTTCAGAAATATCAAGCATTATTTATGGTTGATATGCAGCAGTGGTATGAGTATCGTAGAACAGGCTATCCGATTTTGCCAAAAGGTAAAGGATTAAAAAACAATGGCGAGATGCCAGCACGGATGTATTATCCTGTAATCGTCCAATCGGCTAACCCAACTAATTATAAGTTAGCTGTCCAGCAACAAGGGCCCGACGAAATTAACACCAAAGTTTGGTGGCAGAAACCATAATTAAGAAGACATGAAAAAACATATAATTTTTTTAATCGCAGGAATCGTTGGGGTATTTTTCTTCAATTCTTGTAAAAAAGACAGTCCAAATTATCCTGGTGGTGAAATTAGCTCTTACATTGGGATCTATGATGTGCGGACAATTTTTAAAGGAGAACCAGTCAACTTAAGTCTCGAAACATTAGGTGGCTCTTCAAAAATCACTGGGATTGTTATATCAGACCACAGTGCCGGTAATCTCCCTGAGGGTTTGTTGGTGCTTCAAGACCGTAGACGATTGGATCTTTTACGAGGAATTTCAATTCAATTGGGAGAGAAAGCAAAAGAATATACAATCGGTGATTCTATCGTTGTCGATCTGGTTGGAGGTAAACTTCAACGTTTAAATGGAATTTTGCAGATCACCGATATCGCTAATGAGAAGATTCAGAAAATCTCGGTGAATAATAGCTATTCGGCGCTTCGTGTTACTGCTGCTCAAATTTTAAAGGACCCAACGCAATATGAAAACACAGCAATTGTTATTGTGAAAGGAGGATTTAGCTATACTCCAAGTGAAGGGCAGACCTTATCCGGTGATCAGAAAATAAATGATGGTTTCGGTTTTATTACAGTCAGAACGAATCCCAAATCAGCATTGGCAGATTTACCGCAATATAAAATGGCAAATTATTGGGGCATCCAATTTAATGAAGTTTCAGGTGATAGCCTTCTACCTTATCAATGTCTACGATCGAAATCTGACCTCGTTCAAATCAAATCAGAGTATAAGACGCCGAAAGCTATCGTGACAGGGCTGTTGAATGATCCTAGCGGATCAACAGATGCAAACTATGAATACATGCAGTTTTTGGCAACAGAAGACATTGATTTCTCCAAAACACCATTTAGTGTTGTAACCACGAATAATGCAAATGCCTCAACTCCGACAGGCGTACCTACCAACGGTTGGGCTACAGGTGGTTTACGAACATATAAAATTAATCTGACTGCGGGTTCCGTGAAAAAAGGTCAGTTTTTCTATGTGGGTGGAACAAATAAGCTGATTACTGGTGAGAAATCGGCGGATATATCGGCTGCACACTGGGTCGCAAATTATGATTATGCGAACAAGGGTGGGTATGATTTTGGAACGAAAACTGGTAACTTACTTGCCAATAGTGGAAATGCTTTTGGAGTGGCTATTTTCTCTACTCTTCAAGTTATAAATACAACTATTCCGGAGGATGTGGTGTTTGTGAGTACAGGGGGGTCTTTAGCCAGTGCTACCGCTGGTTACCGTATTGCCAATACTGATTTTTACGATATTGTTAATCCTGTTAATCTTACTAATCAGCCATTCTATAGAAATGGAGATAATACTAAAGCATTTGTATATGTTTCTCCATCAGCGGATACTTTTATCCAGTTTAATGGCGAATTTAATATGACACTTGGAAGATGGACAAAATCCCGTGTTCAGAATAATGTTTCTTTAACAAAAGAGTCTCAATTAAAAGAGATTGAAAATGAATTTTCAACGAAGTTAATTGAGTAATACAATATTTTTATAAATTGATCCTATAAATAGTCTGTGGAGTCTTAACTACACAGACTATTTTATTGGGATATATTTCTAAACTCCTCAAAAAAATAGTTATCTTCATTATATAACTATAAATGAAGACTTATGAACTTAACAGATTTAGTTACAGGTGGAGTAGGCTCTAAAGCGATAGAGACTATTTCAAAAATTACTGGTGTCAGTGAATCTAAAGCAAAATGGATTGTAGCGGCAGCAGTTCCTTTGATGATTGCAGCATTAAATTACAATGCGAAGAACAAAGGACAAGCGGAAAATATTGATAATGCTATTGATCAGCATAGTAATAGCGGTATACTCGATAAAATTGGCGATCTTTTCGGACAGGGAGGAGCTGATCAAGCCGGTTCTGAAGACGGGAATAAGATTGTCAACCATATGTTTGGTCAAAATACCGAAGTAGTAACTCAGAATATTGCGGATAAAGCAGGTTTAAGCTCTTCTCAGGTAACAGGGGTACTGGCAACACTTGCCCCTATCGTAATGGGTTATTTGGGCCAACAAAAGCAGGCTTCAAGCGGCGGTGGTATTGGTGATCTAATCGGCTCTGTACTAGGAGGCGGAACACAACAAAATGCAGGCGGTGGTATGTTGGGGGGTATTTTAGGCTCTTTTTTGGGCGGTGGTCAAGAAGAACAAACGCAAACAACGGAGCAGCCAGCAGCAGGGAGTAGCATTACGGACATGTTGGGTGGGCTGGCAGGCAGTTTTTTTGATAAAAATAACGATGGACAGGCGAAGGGAAATATTCTTGATTCAATCGCCGGTATGTTTGGGAAGTAAGCTATGCTAAACTATCCTCTGTCTTGGAAAGGCGAGTATGAGATTAGGCGGAAATGATACAGATCCTAAAAAATATGAGGTCGGAAGTTATACACTTCCGACCTCATGTTTTTTGTCCAATTCGTATTAATCCTCGACCGATACCTTTGGTGGAAAATTTTTATGTTTTCTTTTGCTGATTTTGTCAATATTGACAGGTTGAGGAACTTTAACATAATATCCCGTTCCGTCATATTCACGTTTATTGGGATTTTCTTTGCATGCTGTCGAACAGCATCCATCCATTTCCCAGCCGCACTCATCGCATTGGGTGAAATGTTCGTTACAAGTTGGATTAGCGCAATTAATCATTTTGGTCGTTTGCTTGCCGCAATTGAAACAGGTTGATACCACGGATGGGTTTACCGAGTTTACATCAACTGTAACACGGTTATCGAAGACGTAGCATTGGCCTTCGAAATCTTCGCCCCCAGCTTCTTTCCCGTATTTAATAATTCCACCATGTAGCTGATAAACATCCTCGAAGCCTTCTTTTAACAAAAGGGCAGATGCTTTCTCACATTTGATACCTCCTGTGCAATACGTCAATATTTTTTTGCCTTTATATTGTTCAAGCTCTTTGATTTTCTCTGGGAACTCACGGAAATTGTCAATATCTAGGGTGACAGCATTCTTAAAATGGCCAACATTGTGCTCATAATTTGAGCGTACATCCAATACAACCACATCCTCTCGATCCTTCATGGCCAAGAAATCCTTCGGTTCAAGGTGCACACCGGTTTGACGGTTGGGGTCAATTTCTTTTGGATCTCTCAAGCCCGAGTGAACGATTTCGGCTTTGTAGCGGCAGTGCATTTTAATGAAGGATGGTTCGTCCACATCGTCAATTTTGAACTCTGTTTTATTGAAACGACCATCGGCATAGATCGCGTCCATATAGCTTTTACAAGCCTCTACAGGGCCCGAAACAGTACCATTTAGGCCCTCATCGGCTACAATGATACGGCCTACTAAACCCAGTGATTTACAAAATTCTAAATGATCTGATGCAAATTTTTCGGCATCCTCGATAGGGCTGTAACAATAGTACAGCAAAGTTTGATATTGTGTCATGATATTCATTGATACCGCTGCAAACGGCGTTTAATGCTAAAAATAAATTTAGTGCAAAGCTAC
>JAIRVH010000020.1 GCA_031253985.1 Sphingobacterium sp. | reverse complement strand
AGGGGGTTTAGCTCAGCTGGTTTAGAGCACTACCTCGACAAGGTAGGGGTCACTGGTTCGAACCCAGTAATCCCCACAATAAAAAAAGCGTTCATCATGAACGCTTTTTTTATGTATTGAAGCTGCCGTAACATTAGAACTCCCCGATCAGCTGTTCAATCCGGCCAGGGAATGTCTAGTGTTTATTTTTTTTCTTATTTCCGTTTCTTGCCTAATTTAATACCATAGCCTGTCGTCCACTCAATAAAATCGGCTTTACCACCGTGGGCTTTAATAGAGACGCCGGCGAAGAAATCTTTGTAAACTTTATAACGTACACCTGCTCTTAGGTACACAGGCATGCTCTCGCCGTTAAATTCGTTGCGGTGGAGGTAAACGCCCACATTTCCGTTGATATACAACCTGGAGTTTAAGACGTGATCAATGTAGAATGCCGGACCGTAGGAAAATAAGGCGGAAAATTTGCCTGCTTTATCGCCTGCAACCTTCTCATCATTTCCGCTGGCTGAATAAAATGCATCAAACCCCGCGCCAAGTCGCCATTTGTAGCCCAAATGTCTGCTATAGTATGCGCCCAAAGTGGATTTGAAGTATTGGCTATCATGTTCCCGATCAATCTGTTTGAAACCAAAGGCGTAATTGAAATGAAGCTCCTCTGTTTTCTCCATTTTAGGAATACTACTTTTTCTATAATCAAAAGGCCTATTTGTTGGTGTGTAAGAAACAGATAGACTCAAAGGAACAAGGTTTATCCCTGTGTTGGGTAATGCTAAAGCACCATTGCTGAAATGGTGAAAAGCTGCGCCTGCACCGACCTGGAAATGCTTGTTTAACCGATAGTTGGCCTGAAGTCCAAAATCAATAAAAACATTGTTTTTGCTGCCTATCAGTAAGTTGAAAGGATTGTCTTCCTCGTTATAGGGATTGAATCTGCCGGAAAGACCAAGTGCAATCCGATAGTTGAAATTCCATCTCGAATTTACTTTCGGCCTGATGGGAATGGCTACAAAGCCATAGGCGGCAAAAGGCCGTCCGAGGTGTTCCTGGCCAAAAGTGCTGCTGTAGATTCCGATACCATATATGGGGTAGTTGTATAGCTCATGATAAATGCTCTTTACTGAGTCCTGAAACTGCGTTTGGAAACCAACACGAAAATTAAGCCCACTATAATATGAATCTGCGAGGGTTTCTTTGGAGCGTTCATTGAATTTGAGTTCGCCTCCGCTTTCATGTTCAAGCTGAAATATAAGTCTCGTCTTGGCAGGGGTACGGCTTTGTAAAGTGTCTTTCGGAATTTCTATTCGTGGTGTGACCTGTGCAATGGTACGAAAGGAGAGTAGTGCCAGAGTCACAAAAGCAAGTATTCTTGATCTCATGAAATAAAACGTTAGCGTTTTTTTAAATTTTTTGCAAAAGTAACAATGATAAATCATTGTAACAATATTATTTAAACAGTAGGAAAATCGAATTGAAAAAATGCCATTTTTCAGCTACATGCTGTCAGTCGGTAGCAAGCGTGTTGGCAGCACTTAAGCATCGCGATGTCAAATGGGTAAATAATTGTTGTTTATGTCTTTATTGTATTGCATATAAAAAGCAATTTATCTATGTTTGAGGTGAAAAGAAAAAGGAAATATGATTAAAAACCTATTTAAAATTACTGCTGTTACGTTTGCACTAACAACAGCAGGGGGTGCTTTGTTTGCCCAGAACACCAAATTTGATTGGAAAGAAGCATCTGAAGGTGGATACACCTACAAGTACGTAACCAATGACCCTACTCATTCACGTTTTTATAAGCTAAAGAATGGCTTAACTGTGATTTTGAGCCCTACCAAAAAAGAACCGCGTATCCAAACGTACATTGCAACTAAAGCGGGGAGTAAGACCGATCCGAAAGATCACACCGGTTTGGCCCATTACCTGGAGCATATGCTATTCAAAGGAACCGATAAATTTGGATCTAAAGACTGGGCAAAGGAAAAGCCTTTGTTGGACCAGATTGATGCGCTTTATGAAAAATACAATGGTACAACCGATGAAACAGAACGGAAAGCAATCTACAAGGAGATTGACAGGGTGTCTGGAGAAGCAGCCAAATATGCTATTGCCAATGAATACGATAAATTGATGGCATCCATGGGGGCTGAAGGTACAAATGCTTTCACTTCGTTTGAGCAGACAGTATATCAGGAACAAATTCCGAGCAATGTGATGGATAAGTATCTTGCTGTACAGGCTGAGCGGTTTAGATATCCGGTATTGCGCCTATTTCACACGGAGCTTGAAGCTGTTTATGAAGAGAAAAATATCAGCTTAGATAAAGATAATCGTAAGGCTGTGGAATCGATGTTTTCAGCAGCTTTTCCCAATAACAATTACGGAAAACAGACGACTATTGGTACGGTAGAACATCTCAAAAATCCTTCGTTAAAAGCGATTCGTGAGTATTTCCACACATATTACGTTCCTAATAATATGGGGGTTATTATGTCGGGTGATTTTGATCCGACCGAAGTCGTTAAAAAAGTGGATAAGAGTTTTGCTTTTATGCAGGCGAAAGAGGTTCCGGCTTATACTTTTGATGCGGAGAAACCAATTTTGACACCTGTTGTCCGCGAGGTAAAGGGGCCGGATGCTGAATTTATGCTGATGGGATTCCGTTTTCCCGGAGCAGCAACGAAGGATGCCCGTATGCTCAATTTGATGAGTCAAATTTTGACCAATGGATCGGCGGGTTTGATTGATCTGGATTTGGTAAAAAATCAAAAATTGCTGGGGGCAGGGGCTTTCCCTTATGTACTGAAAGATTATTCTTTGCTCTTGTTGCAAGGTAACCCCGGTCAGGGACAGAGTCTGGAAGAAGTGCAGCAGTTGTTGCTTCAGGAGCTTGCAAAACTGAGAAAGGGTGAGTTTTCGGACGATTTGATCACGGCCATTGTCAATAATGCCAAGAAAGACGAAATCAAGCAAAATGAAAGTTATGGTGACCGTGCTGAATCATTGATGGATGCCTTTACTTCCGGTCAGGATTGGGCGTCTGTGGTGGGTTATTCGGATGAGTTGAACAAGATCACTAAGCAAGATGTGGTAGATTTTGCTAACAAATACCTGAATGACAATAACTATGTTGTAGTGTATAAACGGAAGGGAGTTGATAACAATGTTGTTAAAGTTGTTAAGCCTGAAATTACGCCTGTAACGGTCAATCGTGATGACCAGTCTGATTTCTTGAAGAGAGTGGAAACAATGCCAGAGGATAAGATTCAGCCAGTATGGGTCGATTATAATAAAGATATTCAGAAAGCTACTGCGAATGGTCTACCTGTGCTTGCTGTAAAGAATTCAGATAATGAGCTATTCTCGCTGTCATATCGTTTTGATGTTGGAAAATGGAGTAATAAATTACTTTCTTTAGCTGCGGGTTATCTTGAATTTTTAGGCACAAAAGACAAGTCCAGCGAGCAATTTAGTAAGGATTTTTATCAATTAGCTTCTGATTTTTCGGTGTCTGCAGGAAATGAAGAAACGATGGTGTCGATTTCAGGTTTGAATTCAAACTTTATCGCTACACAGAACTTGATACAAGACTTGTTGCGTAATTGTGTTGTGGATCAGGAAGCTTTCAAAATGTATATTGCCCGTCTCAAAAAAGCACGAGCAAATGCGAAAGAAAACAAAGGGGCTATCATGGAGGGTTTAAAGTCTTACGCGAAATATGGTCCAAAAAATCCGTTTAACAATGTGTTTACAGATGCGGAACTCGATGCGTTAAAAGCTGAGGATCTGGTAAAGGCATTGCATGATTTGGCTAATATGAAACATACAATGCTTTATTTCGGCCCATTGACTGCTGCGGAATTTGTGGCAAAAGCGAAGCCTTTAAAAGAAGGTGCCGGAGCGTATGTCGACGCGAAAAAAGGAGTAGTATTTGCCGAGCTGCCAACCAGTAAGAACCAAGTTCTTTTTGCTAATTTCGATATGAAGCAAGCTGAGGTATTTTGGTATAGAAGTTCAGGTGTATACAGCAACGCGCTGACACCGACAGTTTCTCTGTTTAACAATTACTTTGGCGGCGGTATGGGAAGCATTGTTTTTCAAACTATCCGTGAATCGAAAGCATTGGCTTATTCAACGTATGCGTATTATGGACAGCCCTACAAAAAAGAAAATCATTATACGGTAGGAGCGTACGTCGGAACACAGGCCGATAAATTTAACGATGCAGTCAAAGGGATGAATGAGTTGTTGGATGTGTTGCCAGAAAGTGCAAAAGGCCTGGATATTGCAAAAGTAAGTCTGGAAAAATCGATTGCAAGTGAGCGCGTATTGAATGCTTCTATTTTGGGGAGCTATTTGGCGGCACAACGTTTAGGAAATGCGACTGATATTCGTAAAGTTATCTACGAGCAGGCACCAAAATTAACCTATGGCGATCTAAATACTTTTCACAAGAAAGAAATGAGTCAAAAGCCATATGTTTATTGTATTGTGGCAAAAGAAGAAAGTATTAAACCAGAGGATCTGGCAAAATTGGGTGAGGTGAAAAAACTGGACCTAAAAGAGATCTTTGGTTATTAGTCTTGAAGCATTAGGTTTTCATTTAGTAATTTTAGCGAAGCCTCCAGTAAACACTGGAGGCTTCTTATGTATAAGGGTTCCGGAAAGCCGTTATTCTTTAATACGCTGTTCGCCCTTTACAAACTTGATTAAATTCTAATCAACTAACTATCGTGATTACCATAGCCTAGGTTTAAAATCGAATAATCTCTTCGATCTGCTCGTTGACAAATTGCAGAGTATCTTCTTTAAACAGTTGGCCTTCGGCATTTAATTCGTTCTGTACATTGGGCAGAAAGATTTTGAGTGGAAGAACGTGCATTCTTAAATAGTGGCATATGCCAGTCAGGTGGTCGATACCGCGGAGGTTGCCATAGCGTCCTGAAGATAGTCCGACCAATGCAACTTTCTTGTGGTAAAAACTAATCGGGAATGTGCAACAATCGATAAAGAGTTTAAGTGCTCCAGGTATGCTTCCATTATATTCAGGTGCGATGAAAATAAATAGTTCAGCTTTACTGACCTTCTCTTGAATAGGTTCAAATGCGGGACTTCTTTTTCCGTAAAGATCTGTTTGTAAAATGTTTGCTGGTAGATCTTCCAAAGAAAAGATGTCGCTTTCAATTGACTTACGATCAAGTAATTGCTGGTAGCATTTTGCTATTTTTAACGTCTTACTATGGGGACGGTTTGTTCCGGATATTATTAAAATCATTGTGTTGTTGATACTTATAAAAAGCGCAGTTTCAAAGTGGATACATATCTTGATTTTTTGTATCTTAGCATCCTGAGGATATGTGCTTTCGATCAATCAAAAGTACGAAATATGCTGAACTTGTTCTGTTAATTTGAATTGCGGATAAAGATTTTGGCAAATTGATCCTCAAAAAAGTGAAATGTAGGATTAAATCACATTTTAATTTAAGAAAGGTTTTCATTCAAGATGGGAAAAGTAATCGCAATCGCAAATCAAAAGGGTGGGGTCGGAAAAACCACAACGTCAATTAATTTGGCGGCTAGTTTGGCGGTTTTAGAATATAAAACATTGTTGGTCGATGCGGATCCTCAAGCAAACTCTACTTCTGGGATTGGCTTTGACCCTCGTACAATCAGCGCAAGTGTATATGAGTGTTTGGTGAATGATCTGGATCCCCGTGAGGCTATCCAGCCAACAGAGACACCAAATTTAGATCTTTTACCTGCCCATATCGACTTGGTGGGGGCAGAAATTGAGATGATCAATATGCATGAAAGGGAGTATAAGATGAAAAAAATCTTGGATCAGGTGAAACAGGATTATGATTTTATTATCATTGATTGTTCTCCTTCCTTAGGCTTAATTACAATCAATGCCCTGTCTGCTTCGGACTCAGTCATCATTCCGGTACAGTGTGAATACTTTGCACTTGAAGGACTTGGTAAGTTATTGAATACAATTAAAATCGTTCAGAACCGTTTAAATACTAGTTTGGAGATCGAAGGGATTTTGTTAACCATGTATGATGTCCGTTTGAGACTATCAAATCAGGTTGTTGAGGAAGTGAAAACGCATTTCACGGATTTAGTTTTTGATACGATTATTCAGCGAAATACCCGTTTGAGCGAAGCTCCAAGCTTTGGAATTTCTGTTATCATGCATGATGCTTCCTGTAAAGGGGCTATCAATTATTTGAATTTAGCGCGTGAGATCCTACAGAAAAATGGGCATCTTAATGAAATGAATAAAACAGTAACCGCATAATATGGCAGCACATCAGCGTAAAACAGGACTGGGAAGAGGCTTAGGTGCGCTATTAAACGATAGTGTAGAAGTTCCTGCTA
>JAIRVH010000220.1 GCA_031253985.1 Sphingobacterium sp. | reverse complement strand
ATTGCTTTTTTGACTAATTTTGTCTCTCGAAGTTTAACATTATTTCACAAAAATAACATTTGTCTTTAATTTTGAAGTCGTTAATCAACATTTTAACACTATTTATCATTCTTGCAATGGGCAATTCTAGCGTTGCTCAAAGTAATATTCCATTAAAACAGAACGGACTTCAAGGTAAGGCTCCTATTTCGGCGACCAATAAATCGCAAGATACCAGTAAAACCAAAACTACGGATACAATCAAATCTGTTACCGACACTACCAAGAAAAAAGGAAGTGGCTTGCAGGCAGAAGTGAGTATCATTGCTGTCGACTCGCAGAAATCTGAAGTTGCAAAAAATATCAGTCACCTTTATCGCGGAGCAAAAGTAAAATACCAGGATTTTGAACTTTCTGCCGATTATATCCGTCTTGACCGAAACAAGAAAAAGATTTTTGCTTCCGGGATCTATGACAAAACGGGTAAATATGTAGGGCGTCCTATCGTCATCATGGGAAATGGTGAGTCGCCTAAAACGGTCGATTCCCTCTATTATGATTACGAGAAGCAGGAGGGAAATACCTATGGTATTATGACTGAAGTTGATGGCGGATACATTCAAGCCAATATCGTACGAAAGAATATCTACGACGAAATGTCGATTTACAAAGGGCTTTACAGTACTTGTAATCTCCCTTATCCACATACCCACTTCGGTATCCATATTACCAAGGGGATTGTCACGAAAAACCAGATTATTTCAGGTCCGGCCTATCTTGTCGTGATGGGCGTACCTATGCCAGTAGCTTTTCCGTTTGCTTTCTTTCCAAAACCAGATAAAAGAGCATCCGGGTTTCTTTTCCCTTCTTTCGGAGAAGACTATACACGTGGTTTCTCGATGCGGGATATAGGCTGGTATTTAGCCTTTAATGATTATTGGGACAGCGAGATCCGAGGTTCACTATATTCTAAAGGTTCATGGGAAGCTTCCATCAATACACGCTATACCGTCAATTATAAATTTAACGGTGGTTTTAATATCCGGTATGCCAATACAAAAACAGGTACTGAAGGTACCCGAGACTATGGTTCTAACAAGGATTTTAATGTCACCTGGAACCATACACAGCGTCAGGAAGCTAATCCGGGAACATCATTCTCCGCCAGTGTTAACTTTGGTACATCATCATTCTATAGAAATACAGGTACAAGTAGTAACCAGACGACCTACCAAAACTTGGCACAAAACAGAATGGCTTCCTCCATCAGTTATGGAAAAGTATTTGCGGATGGTAAAGTCAACCTCACCGCCAGCTTAACGCACAATCAAAATATGGCTGATAGAACTATACAGATGAGTTTACCAAATGTCAGCTTAAACGTATCCTCTTTCAATCCATTTGACAGCAAAGACCGTATCGGTGAACAAAAATGGTATCAACGCATCAATGTCGGTTATAGTTTCCAAGCACAGAACTCGGTAAGTACCATTGATACACTATTATTTAAACCAGGGGGATTTAAAAAATTCCAAAATGGTTTCCAGCATAATATTCCAATCAGCTTATCACTGAACGCCTTTAAATATTTTCAGTTCAATACCAGTGTTAACTACACGGAGCGTTGGTATCTACAGAGCACCAGACAAAGCATCGACAACACAGCCGCAGGGTACAAACAACGTATCGATACCGTCCAAGGTTTCAACCGCGCTTACGATTACTCGGTATCCACAGGACTTTCGACTAAAATTTACGGTATGTATCCTAAAATCGGTAAAATTCAGGCGATCAGACATGTGGTTACACCATCTATCAACCTGAACTATAGACCTGACTTTTCGGATCCAAAATATGGTTTCTATCAGCACTATAACGATCAATATGGAAACCGAAATGTATACTCGATCTTTAGTCAGGGTGTTTATGGTTCTCCTTCTGCAGGAAAATCTGCAGGTATAGGTTTTTCCATCGACAATAATATCGAAGCGAAAGTCAAAAGTAAATCTGACACCACAGATGGTGGTTTTAAGAAAATCCCTATCCTTCAAGGCTTAACCTTCAGTGGAAATTACAACTTTGTTGCCGATTCATTGAAGTTATCCCCAATTACTTTCTCTGGCCGTACCGCTTTCTTCGACCAAAAGATGAATGTCAACTTCAACGGTACATTTGATCCTTATTCGGTCAATGACAATGGGGTACGTATCAATCGCTATGCCATAAAGGATGGTAGCTTGGCCCGCCTGACAAACTTTGGTCTGTCCTTTGACTATAGTTTAAACCCTAAAGCTGCGAAATCGCGTAATAACAACATAGATTCTTTAAGAAAAGAAATGTCAGGAGCGGGATTGACTCCAGAGCAGGCACAGGCCTTAGCGCGAATCAGCTCGGATCCAAACGCTTTTGTCGATTTTAATATCCCCTGGAACCTTGCTGCTTCGTTCAGTTTCAATATGGCAAAATCTTTTAACTCCAGTACGCGACGGATGGAAAGCCAAATCACAAGCACCTTAAACTTACATGGTGACTTTAGTGTAACACCAAAATGGAAAGTAACCTTTCAATCGGGATATGATTTCAAACAGAAGCAAGTGGTCATGACCTCCTTCAATATTTATAGAGATCTACATTGTTGGGATATGTCATTCGGCTGGTTGCCCTTCGGTCAATATCGAAGCTATAATGTTACCATTCGTGCCAAGGCATCGATTCTACAAGATCTTAAGCTTACAAAAAGAGCAAGTTCAGGAAGCGGTTATTTTTAAAATAACCGCTTTTTTTTCTAAAAACATCTATTCGAAAAAGGCCTAAAAGGACCTTTTTTGCTTTTGTAGCCGTTGGTGATTGCCAAACCAATAAGTCTGTATCTCATCCAACAAATATTTTCCTTTTCAAGAACAGCAAATCTTCTATCTAAAGCATGTTAAACATTTCGTTGAGCCACAATTTTATGTAAGTTTATATCCTGAAACGTCCAAAACTAGCATTTCATTTTTTGGATATACAGCGTAGAAATTTAAACAAGAGCGAGAGGCTAACATAATTATTTTTTAGATGAAAGCAGAGATTATTACCATAGGCGATGAGATCCTCATCGGTCAGATTATTGATACCAATTCGGGCTGGATTGCCAAGCAGCTTCTCCGATTCGAAATCGATATCGTTCAGATGACATCGATCCCCGATACCGAAGAGGCGATTTCAACAACGCTCAAAGAGGCCTCAGCACGGGCAGATCTTATTTTAATCACAGGAGGCCTAGGCCCAACGAAAGATGATGTGACAAAAAAAACGGCAGCAAAATATTTTGGAACCACATTGATCCGCGATGAAAACATACTCCGTCATGTGACCAACATTTTTGAATCGCGCAACCTGAAGATGCTCGACATCAATCTGCAGCAGGCCGATGTCCTGACAAATTGTGAAGTCTTATTTAACGACTATGGTACCGCCCCCGGCATGCTGGTCAACCAAGGCCAAAAAAAGTTTATCTTTATGCCCGGAGTGCCCTTTGAGATGAAATTCCTCATGGAAAAACATGTGCTACCCTTATTAGCCAAACAAGACCCGGACCTTTTTATCTGTCACGAAACAATCTTGGTTGGCGGTATCGGAGAATCCTATCTAGCAGAAGAGATAAAAGATATCGAAGCAGAACTCCCTCCTAACATAAAATTGGCTTATTTGCCAACCTTGGCATTTATTCGCTTGAGACTCTCCGGAAAGAGCAGAAACAAATCCGACATTATGCTCCAAGTTGCCCTTTTTAAAACAAGACTTCTTCACCACTTACGGCAATACGTCATTGCAGATTACGATACGAGTATCGAGCCCTTCCTGATTAAAGAGCTTAGCCGCAGAGCCGCTACATTGACGACTGCAGAAAGTTGTACAGGAGGTAGTGTTGCCGCATCAATAACCGCAGTACCAGGAAGCAGCGCTGTATTTCTTGGCGGTACCGTCCCCTACTCCAACACGTTAAAACAACAATTGCTGCAGGTCAATGAAAAAACATTGATCCAATTTGGTGCAGTGAGCGAACAGACGGCTATCGAAATGGCTGCGGGTTCAAAGAAGATATTTTCTTCAGACTATGCCATTGCAACTACGGGCATAGCAGGTCCAGGAGGTGGAACGGCTGAAAAACCGGTTGGAACGATTTGGGTAGCGGTAGCGGGAAAAAAAGAAGTGATTACCAAAAAGTTTAAATTTGACAACGACAGGCTGATTAACATCGAGCGTACCCGTATGAATGCCTTATTACTTCTATGGAAGTTGCTGGTAAAAGAAAAAGAACAAGATATACAATAAAGTAAAATAATATTTCTAAAAAAACGTTATTTAAGGAATAATATTTTAAATTGTTGAAAGTAAACCACAATTTAATTAACTTCGTTTTTCTATAACGAGATTGCTAAAAAATATGGCTTTATATAAACTCTTGCTCCCAAAAATGGGAGAAAGTGTATCCGAGGCAACAATCACAAAATGGTTAAAACAACCTG
>JAIRVH010000200.1 GCA_031253985.1 Sphingobacterium sp. | reverse complement strand
ATAATTCATTAAGCTATGACAAAGAATGAATTTGACACCATGGTTATTGAGCAATCGGACTCATTAAAACTCTACGCCAGAAATTTTACCAGTGATTACGAAGATGCCAACGATCTCGTACAGGACACCATCCTGAAAGCTGTGACCTATTTTAAAAATTTCAAAGAAGGAACCAATTTGAAAGGATGGCTCTACACCATCATGAAAAATACGTTTATTAATAACTATAGACGTATCGTAAAAACCAACTCTTTTATCACCAAAGACGAGGATATTTCTAACGCTAACCTCCTATTATCTGCGTCCGCTAATCAGGGCGAAAGCAAATTTGTCTTGGAAGACATCCATGAAGCTTTATCCAGTCTTTCCGAAGAATATTACATTCCATTCTCACTGTACTTTGAAGGGTTTAAATATCACGAGATATCTGAGCATTTAAATATCCCTATCGGAACAGTTAAGACACGAATACATGTTGCTAGAAAATTGATGAAAAGATCGCTATCAGCTTATAAAGTGGCTTAGTTTTTCTATCTTCGCCTTCTTACAAATACTAATGGCAGAAGAATTACCGGTATACAGCAAAAGTCAGCTAGCCTTACGTAATGGTCAGGACAAACCGCAGATCTGGGTTGCTTACCACGGATACATTTATGATGTTGGAGCAAGTAGACTCTGGAAAAATGGCATGCATTACGAACATTGGGCAGGACAAGATCTAACTGAGGAGCTCCAAGAAGCCCCTCATTCAGAATCCGTATTTTCAAAATTTCAGATTATCGGAAAACTGAAAGATCAATGATTATAAATTAAACTGAGACAGGGCAACGAAAGCGTTCAATCGCTTTTGTATGTCCTCTTCGGTAAGATCGACCAAACGATCCGTTCCAAATTTTTCTACACAGAATGAAGCCAATGCTGAACCGAAAATCAACGCATTCTTCATATTTGTAAAGTTTACACTCTTTACTTTGGCCAGATAACCGATAAAACCTCCGGCAAAGGAATCACCGGCACCTGTTGGATCAAACACATCTGCTAAAGGTAGCGCCGGAGCAGAAAAAATCTGGTTCTCTCCGAAAAGAAGTGCACCGTGCTCCCCTTTTTTGATAATTAAATATTTCGGGCCCATTGCCAAAATGGTTTTTGCTGCTTTGACAAGAGAATATTCACCCGACAGTTGCCTTGCCTCAGAATCATTTATGGCTAAAACATCAACCTTCAGAAGAACTTTCCTTAGGTCATCCATGGCAACGTTCATCCAATAGTTCATGGTATCGAGAACAACCAACTTAGGCTTGTGATTTAATCGCGCCAATGTTGTCAACTGTATTTGAGGTGTAAGATTCCCCAAGAGAAGATATTCACAATCCTGGTAGCTTTCTGGAATGATTGGATCAAAATCAGCTAATACATTTAAGTCTGTCGCCAATGTATCACGACTGTTCATGTCATTGTGATACCTGCCCGACCAAGAAAAGGTTTGCCCACCAGAAATCACCTGAACACCCGTCACATCTACACCACGGTTCTTAATAAGATCAAGATTGTCATTTCCAAAATCCTCCCCAACAACACTGACCAACTTAATTTGATCACATAGATACGATGCCGCCAGACTAGCAAATGTACCGGCACCACCTACAATTTTGTCAGTTTTACCGAACGGTGTCTCTATCGTATCGAACGCCACCGTACCAATAATTACTAAACTCATAGTTTTTTAATAAGCATGGTAAACAAAAAAACCGGCGTAAAGCCGGTTTCAATATTGCTCCTGAAGCTGGGCTCGAACCAGCGACCCTCTGATTAACAGTCAGATGCTCTAACCTGCTGAGCTATTCAGGAATTTATTTTTCGAGAAATTCCTTTCTCATAGAGTGTACAAAAATAGTACATTTTAATTTGTTATGCAAATAAAATTATTTGCTTATCGCTCCTGAAGCTGGGCTCGAACCAGCGACCCTCTGATTAACAGTCAGATGCTCTAACCGGCTGAGCTATTCAGGAATGAAAAATTGAATATTTTAAAAACTCCGGTTATGTAAGTTATTAACTTGCTCCTGAAGCTGGGCTCGAACCAGCGACCCTCTGATTAACAGTCAGATGCTCTAACCTGCTGAGCTATTCAGGAGTGTTTTTCAATTTTTCCGGAGACCCTATTGCGTTTCCGTGATGCAAGTATCGGAAGATTATTAGAATACTACAAATTTTTTGAGCACATTTTTTACAACTTCCTAAATTCCAATTAGAATAATTTTTCATCAGCCGCTACAAAAACGCCTTTTAAGCTCCTAAACCAGCATTATCCTTCTTTTGCCTTCCATGAATATGAGTTGATCAACCAACAATATCCCTAATTAAATACGGTTAAAGCAACACACCTTTCAAAATAAGCGTCGCCACACTAAAATAAATTAATAATCCTGTTACATCGACTAAAGTCGATACAAAGGGAGCAGAAGAACTCGCAGGATCAGCACCGAGCCGTTTCATCACAAAAGGCAACATGGATCCCATCAATGAGCCCCACAACACAACCCCTACCAGCGATAAGGAAATAACCAATGCGACCAACACCCAATACTCTCCATAACTATGTGCAAAAGATTGCCAGGCCATAATCCGTAGAAAGCCAAGCCCACCCAAAATAAGCCCCAACAATAAGCCCGACAAGATCTCCCTTCGCATGACTCGCCACCAGTCGCCCAAGGTCACTTCCCCCAAGGCCATGGCCTGAATAATCAATGTGGATGCTTGCGACCCACTGTTCCCACCACTGGAAATAATTACTGGCATCAGTGCAAACAACATAATCGCACTCGCCATTTGTTCCTCAAAATGCTCAATAACTGTCGCTGTCAGAAGTTGCCCCAGAAACAGGACAATAAGCCAACCCGCTCTCTTCTTCACCAAGTTTTTAATCGACACATCCAGGTACGGCTCATCCAGAGCTTCCGTCCCACCGATACGTTGCATATCTTCCGTATATTCCTCATTGGCTACCCAAAGAATATCATCAACAGTCACAATCCCTAACATGACTCCCTGCTCATCAACAACAGGCAAGGCTACTCTATTATTCATCCGAAAAATGTTGATCGCTTCCTCTTGCGGATCGTAAGCATTCAGGGAGATCAGGCGATGATCGATCAATTCGCCTACTACTGTATCCGGCTCTGCCATCAGCACATCTTTAATCCGAATGTCATCGATTAGCTTCCCGTTACCATCAATTACATACAGTACATCTATCGTCTCCGAATCTCTTCCATAACGCCTAATATGTCCCAATATCCGTTCTATACTCCAATGCTCTTTCACGGTAATATAATCAGGGGTCATCAGACGCCCCACACTGTCTTCCGGATAGCCCAATAGCGCTAAAGCTTCAACACGATCTTTTGGCGGCAACAATAAAATTAAATGCTTGATATCATCCTTCATTTCGGAAAAAAATGAGGTACGATCATCGGGCGGCAATTCGTTAATTAAGGCACTGATTTTTGCTTTAGAAAGCTTCTTAAAAATCCTGTTTTGAGTAGGGAAATCCAGGATACGAAAAACGTTAACTGCGCGATTCAAATTTAACGACTCAATAAAAAGTGAACCATGTTCGGGAAGCTCATCAATCAGCTCCTCCACTTCTGAAATATTTAATTCATTCAAAAACTCTTCCAGCCCGACAAAATCTCCACTTGCTATCAATTGTTCTATTTGACTCACCTGCATTTCCAGTTCTTCCATATCTCCTAATCAATTTAAAAAATCCTACATCTACACAAAATTTATATGTTACAAAAATCGCTTTTTTAAAGTAAATTCTGCATAAAAAAATAAATAATAAAATGTGGTTATCTGAATGAACAAATGGAGCAAACAGCGCACTTTCCTCCCATCTCCAGGAATAAGAACAAGACATTTTGTCATTATTAAAAATTAAAAAGAAAACCATTCTCACCAACAACTTCAACAGGTTTAAAAACAAAAAGACGATAAAATTAATAGTCTAATTACCGATCCATTTTTTTATCAAATAAAACAAACCAGACAACGTCTACCTCTCCATTAGGTATCCAAAAGCAACAGCCCATAGTCTTCAGATTTTTCTATTAAAAAAAGCAGACAAATTTTCCCAGCACAGTCTTAGAATCGCCAATTATTTAAGTATATTCGTCATATGCTTTAACCTTGCTCAGTAGTGGATGATTCAACAAAAAAACATACTTTACAAGTCTTTTTAAACAGAAAAAACCAAATAAAAACAGAATACATAAAAAATATAACAAACTATTATTCAACAATAAAAGAACTAATATAAAAACATAAAGTTCACATAAAGACGCGTTATAAAACTAAAAAAAATAGCAAAATAATAATAAATAATAAATAATGAAACATAAAGATATAATTATCAGTGTATTATCATCAATAACATTAATAATATATTCACAAAAAAGTTTCGCTCAATTTTTTGAAGACAGCCAAGCCCCCTTAAGTCAAAAATGGTATAAAATTGAAACGAAGAATTTTCAGCTTATTTTCCCCGAGGAAATGAAAAGTAAAGCCCCTACCCTAGCCCAGCAGGTCAGCGCCTCGCTACGTACGACTTCTAGAAATTATAAAATAACACCGCGAAAAATTCCGTTCATTATTCACAATACAAATCTTCAGACCAACGGCTTTGTACAGTTATCTCCACGCAAATCCGAACTGTACAGTACAGCCGGTGCAGAGTCAGACAACCAAACCTGGCTACCCAATCTGATCCTTCACGAGTCTAGGCATGTAAGCCAGTTTGACAAATTGACAGGAAAACTGCGCGCACCTTTTTTCGAACAATTAGCACTTGCTTATTATGGACTGACCGTTCCATCCTGGTATTTTGAAGGTGATGCAACACTGACCGAAACGATATATTCTAATGGGGGTAGAGGAAGATTACCGGCATTTGAAATGCCGGTCAAAGCGAACTTTCAATCAGATCGCAATTATAGTTTCAATAAATATTTACTAGGTTCCTACAAAGATATTGTTCCAAGCTACTATACGATCGGTTACCTGATGACCTCCACTTTAAAATCAGAATTACCTCCAAATTATGAGGCCGACCTCTTTTCGGAACTGAATAAAAAACCGCTATATCCGTACAATATTAATCGAGTCCTCAAGAAAAAAATAGGCGGAAACAGTGCTTATTTATACAATAAAACAATCGCAAATCTGGATGCCATCTGGAAAGAAAAAACACGCAATTATCAATACAAAAAATATGCAGAGATCAATGCTATAAACAGCAGCTTTTACAATAGTAATCTGTTACCGAAACACAAAAATGGTCTGATCTATTTTATCAAGCAAAATCCACAAAAAACCAATGCAATATACACCTTTGACACCAGTACAAAAAAAGAAAATATACTGATCAAAACCGGTATCCAACTAACGCCCCATTTCGATGTAAACAGCAATTATATCCTATGGGATGAACTGCGAAAAGACCCTCGTTTTAACAAGCGAACCTATAGCATCATTAATATCATGGACCTCAAAACTGGAAAAATTAAGCAGCTTACAAAACAAACCAGATATTATTCACCTGTTTTTAGCCCCGTGAACGAAACAATCGCTTGTGTCGAGGTAGATTTATCCAACGACAGCTACCTAACGCTTATAAGCCTTAAAAACAACAGTATTATCAAAAGGATCAAAATAGGCAATGCCGAACAGCTTCAACATCCGTCTTTCAGCCCCGAAGGAAATAAAATAATCGGCATACGATTATCGCAATCCGGAACCGCACTGTGTGAAATAGACCTCGAAAATGACAAAATCACCAACCTGACGGCATGGGGTAATCAGCAGTACGAACGACCACAATACCTTTCAGGTATGAAAGTTATTACAAAAGCAAACTTCAATGGTATCGATAACATCTACACAATAGATCTTTTATCTGGCAAAAAACAGCTTTTAACAAAGGCGCAGTTTGGTGCATTCAACCCATTTTACGACAGAGACAGCAGGCAGTTATTTTTTAATAATTATCAATATAACGGTTACAAAATTGGTCAAACAGCCATAGATACGACCTATGATATAGCACCGGAAACAGATTATTTCTCCCATTATTATGGCATGGCATTGACCAAAGACAGCATCAAAAATATCGCGTCAGTCCTAGTGGATACCAGTCAGTACAACCAAATCGTCCCCTATAATGGTCTGGGACGAACCTTCAATTTTCATAGTCTTTCCTTAAGCAGCAGTAATTTTGAGAGCTTCGATAATTTTAAACCCGGCGTCTTTTGGTTATCCAACAACATCTTAAACACCACACAGATTGCACTGGGATACGAATACGATACTGATATTCGAAAAGGAGTGTACTCCGCCGAACTTACCTACAATAAATACTTTCCAAAATTCTCTTTGCGTTACGAAAACAGGGGGCAGATCGCTTCAGCGAGCATCCCCAACAAACCGGATAGCAGCATTCGTTTCGACTGGAGAGAGCATTATATATCCTCACAGATCTCTATCCCTCTCTCCTTCTATAGAAGAGACTATGTCTATTCCACGGGTTTCAATCTGGCTACCGCCTACCTAAGACGCTATGATCTTAGCCGAACTGATGTCAAAAACTTTAATTATGAAACCGCCTTTCCATTAACCTATCAGCTTTACCTCAATCGCAATGCCCGGATGGCGAGTATGGACCTCTATCCTCGATGGGGCCAGAATTTCAGTATAACTTACAGACATACCCCCTTCGAAAATAATGCAAAAGGTGAAATTTTATCAGCACGAACAGTCTTTTATCTGCCCGGGTTCATGAGCAATCACGGCTTTCAGATTAGATTGAGTGCTCAAACAGGGTCTGGAATCTATCAATACATCAACGATATCCCCTTAGTAAGTGGATTCAGCTATTACAGATATGAAAAAGTAAAAAACACCCTATTGGTCAACTACCGTTTTCCAATAGCTTATCCCGATCTGGGATTAGGATCCTTAGCGTATATTAAACGTGTAAAAGGAGGAATATTTGCTGATTATCAAAATATCCATAAGCATCGGGAAGTTTCACCAAAAAGTTTTGGAGCATACCTCTCGCTTGATTTCAATGCTTTTCGATACCCGTTGCCAGACTTCGAATTCGTCTTTAAAGGCACCTATATCAACGACAATACCACAACACAACGTGTAGTTCCGACATTCAGTTTAAACTACACCTATTAAGGAAAATGAAAGGAAACACACTTAAGGGTGGATCGCCCAATTAAAATTTAGGGCCAAAGCATAATGATCGGACAGTGGCAATCCCTTGAGGTTGGTGAATAGATTATTTTCTATATTATAATCCCGGGCAGCAAGACGAAGGTGGCTGCTGCTCCTATAAAGAATTTTATCAATGGATTCGCTCTGATTACCGATAGCTAACATATGCGGCGGCTTAAACTCGTGCCTTACTTCAGGCACCAGCCCGCCGTTTTCCAGCTCAACCCAACTATCCACCAAGCTTGTGGAATCCATAAAATCATGGAGATTATCATCACAAAAACTATAGTGCGCATTAAAATCCCCCATGACAATAAGTGGCCTGTCCGTCGAATGCTCTCCAATATAATCGCGCAGCTGGTTGAGATTATCCCGGCGTGCACTGGAAGCTTTCCTGCTATTTTGCGCATTTGCATGCACATTATACACATCCAGCCAGACCTCTGGAACAATCTCTACCTGAACCAGAGTAAAGCCTTTGGGCGTCAGAAAATCAGCTCCTGTACGCTTCTTCCAGGGAACCCGGACAACATCGGTCATCGGAAAATGAGACAGGGTATTGAGACCATCACCAAAGGGAACTCGCCCCTTGGTTTTTGTTCGATACGGATGTAAATTCCCTCCCCAATATAAACTTCTATTATAATTGAAATCCTCCTGTACGTTAACAATATCAAAGGGATTGATCTTCTTTCCAATTTCGGCAATACTCCGGCTTCTACCTGTAATCGCTGAGGATATAATCCCAGGCAAGCCCGCTACATTATACGTCAGTACCGAAAAAAAACCAGAACTACTTTTTTCTTTACCTTTATTAGCATCCATCAATATCTGCATATATAACCATGTCATGATAAATTTAGTAAATACAATAAAAACTCACCAGTACTACACAAATATTTAACAGATAATTGATTTAATCTGACATTACATCAATAGTTCAAACTGCGATACCCAATTTTTTAAATAAAAAAGAGGGTGTTTAAAAAGTAAAAACAAGCTCCTTGCAATCGGATATCTAAAAAGTTCCTGTATAGATATATGTTAAAATATCAAGAAAAAGGGGCTATCCAACATTTTTGGACAGCCCCTCTTCAAAAAAATCGTTTCGTATTAATCTTCAAGTGCCTTTACACCTGGAAGAACTTTTCCTTCCATATATTCCAAAAGTGCACCGCCACCTGTACTGACGTAACTTACGTCTTCAGTCATTCCAAATTTACTTACTGCAGCAGCAGAATCACCACCCCCAATTAAGGAGAATGCACCATTCTTAGTTGCTTCCACAACAGCATCAGCTACGGCTTTAGTACCTTTCGCGAAAGTATCAAATTCAAAAACACCCATCGGGCCATTCCAAAGAATTGTTTTTGAATTCTTAATGATCGAAGCAAAGTTAGCTGCAGACTCCTGACCAATATCCAAACCTTGTAGATCCGCAGGAATTTGATCATTAGGACCATCATATACATTTGCATCATTTGAAAATGCATCTGCAATCTGAGCATCCGTAGGAATAACCAGGTTTACACCTTTTTCTTTTGCTTTTTTAACAAGCTCATTTGCTAAATCCAGTTTATCCATTTCAACCAATGACTGGCCGATTTCACCACCACGAGCTTTAATGAATGTATAAGCCATACCCCCACCGATTAAAAGGTTATCAACTTTATCCAATAAGGCTTCTATTAACTGAATTTTATCGGAAACTTTTGCGCCTCCCATGATTGCCGTAAAAGGTCTAACCGGATTATTTAATACTTTCTCCGCATTTCCAACCTCAGCAGCCATCAAATAACCGCTATATTTGGCGCCTGGAAAAAATTGTGCTACAATTGCTGTCGATGCATGCGCCCTGTGTGCTGTACCAAAAGCATCATTCACATAGACATCACCTAATTTGGACAACTTCTCAGCAAAGCCAACATCTCCCTTTTCTTCTTCTTTATAAAAACGTAGGTTTTCAAGCAATAAAACCTGACCAGCTTGTAATGCTGCTGCCTTTTCTACTGCCTCCGCACCGATACAATCGTTCGCAAACTGAACATCTGTACCTAAAACCTGAGAAAGATGCGCAACAATATGTTTTAATGAATACTTATCAGTAGGACCATCTTTTGGCCTTCCTAAATGGGACATCAATATAACGCTTCCACCATCATTCAAAATCTTCTTTATCGTTGGAGCCGCTCCCTGGATACGATTATCATCCGTAATATTGAAATTTTCATCCAAAGGCACGTTGAAATCCACACGTACCAAGGCTTTTTTACCTGCAAAATTTAAATCGTCTACTGTTTTCATTATGTAACTTTATTGATTTTGGATTAGGTCGTTTTGTCAAACGAACAGCTAAATATAAAAAAAAGCATTCGCTTTCATGAGAATAATTATTTTATTGATGGCAATTCTTACCTCTGATCATCCTATCTCTTTCCATCAGGTAAGAATTGCCGGTATCGTCACACCCCAAGCTATACCATGAAGTAACGATAAAAATCCTTGGAGAGATCGACCATTAATGAATCTCAACGGAATAAGGGAGCCTAGCCTGTACCCCCGTCTGAGCAGTCGCCTTTTTCATCACATCAAAATAGCGATAGTATTCACCCATCTGCTCTTTTGCTACCCAGATCTGTACTTTTTCCTTTGAATTATTCAGGATTGAAGTGAACGGATCCTCTTTTTCAGGGTATTGAGATACTTTAAAGTTGGTTAAATTCGCCTTTTTAGCGGCAGCTTGAATAGCAACATCCAAGTTTCCAAGACGGTCAACCAATTTATTGCTCACCCCTTGCGCACCTGTCCAAACTCTTCCCTGCCCAATACTATCAACATCAGCGATGGATAATTTACGGCCGTCCGCAACAACTTTAGTAAATGTACCATACACTTTGTCAACTTCCCGCTGGATGATATCCCTTTCCTCTGCTGTCAATGGACGATCAAAAGAAGTCATCAAATCGGCAAATTTACCGGTTTTGACACCATCATAGTGAACCCCAATTTTGTTGTTCATTAGATTTTGAAAATTAGGAATTACACCAAATACTCCGATAGAACCCGTAATCGTGGTAGGCTCAGCAAATATCGAATCTGCTGCTGCCGAGATATAATACCCACCAGAGGCCGCTAAATCGCCCATAGAAACGATAACAGGCTTCACTTTTTTAGTTAAAATAACTTCACGCCAGATAATATCTGAAGCCAACGCTGATCCCCCCGGTGAATTGACGCGCAAAACAACAGCTTTAACGGCATCGTCTTCCCGTAGTTTCCGTAGTTCACGCGAAAATTTATCGCCGCCGATCTGCCCCGGTCCTGTCCCCTCGCCATCTACAATTTCACCTGCAGCGTAAAGGACCGCAATTTCAGATCCACTCGCATCGTCCTTGATCTTTTTATTATAATCTAACAAAGAAACAAAGGATATTTCATCCTTCTCCGAAATTTTCAACCGTTTTCTCAAATCTGACAACAGTTCGTCTTTATACAGCTTGGCATCAGCAAGTTTATATTTCACCGCATCATCCGCATCCCGAACCCGGTAATCATTCGCTATAGCTCGCAATGAATCAGCAGCAATATTTCTGCTCGCCGCAATCTCATTGATGAAAGTACTGTATATACTTCCCAGGTACGAGGTCACCTGCAAACGGTTGGGATCACTCATCTTATTTAAAAAGAATGGTTCAACAGCACTTTTAAAAGTACCTACCTTCACAATCTGCATCTCTACCCCCACTTTATCCAATAGATCTTTATAAAACATGGTTGAACTCGCCAACCCCTTAAAATCAATTGTCCCCTGTGGATTGACATATACTTTATCAGCGATACTCGCTACATAATAAGCTTTCTGATCATATCCTGCATTGTAAGCAACAACAAATTTGCCGGTTTTCTTAAAAGCCAGAAGCTCATCTCTCACCTCCTTTAAGCTAGCAAAACCAACTCCAATATGACTCGCATCCAAATAGATTCCTTTAATATTTCCATCGGTAGCCGCATATTTGATCCTCGCCAAAATATCATCCAATCCAATAGTTTTGGTCGAATAACCGGGAAGATTAAGACTACCCAGCGGATTGGCCTCGCTTCGCTCCGTAATATCATAGTCAAAGGACAGATATAAAACTGAATTACTCTTAACAACAATCTCTTGGTCAGAAGAGGCTGAACTGATAATCGCCCCTATAATCCCCATCAAAACAATAAAAAGAACTACAAAAGAGATCACAATCCCTGTAATTGTAGCCAATACGTACTTAAAAAATGATTTCATATTTTGTAATTAAATCCGATCAATAATACATCTTCCAAGAGAAAGACCTATTTCTCACTAAAGGTAAGGCAATATTTTTTATTCACCCAGTCTTTTATTTCATCTGCAAAATATTTTTTTTAGGAAATTATGGCGGGTTAACCGACAAAAATTTACATTCCAATAGACAATTAAAATTAAAATTCATCCAGCCACGAGACACAAAACCTTAATTTAGCGGTATGAATAAGATTTATATACTCTTGGGCACCAATCTTGGAGACCGTTTTCAACAGCTTGATCTAGCGAGAAAACAGCTTGAATCACGGATCGGAGCAATTATTGAAACTTCTTCCATCTATGAAACTGCCGCCTGGGGAGTGGAAGACCAGCCTGCATTCCTGAATCAGGCCCTTCTCATAACCACCGATCTACAGGCGCTTGACTGTCTAGAAATCACCCAATCCATTGAACAGGAATTGGGACGTATACGCATCAAAAAATGGGGCGAAAGGGTAATCGACATCGACCTCATTTACTTCAACCAAGATATAATCGATCTGCCCACACTTCGTATCCCACATCCTTATATTGCAGAACGAAGATTTGTACTCGCACCTTTAGTCGAAATAGCACCAGACTATATCCATCCCCTTTACAAAAAAAATAACGTATATTTATTGGATAAATGCAAAGACGACTTACCTGTAAAGAAAATTAGCAACGATGAACCATATCGACATTGAACTGATCAACCAAAACATGTTTGACAATCCAGAATTAATCAAACAATTTGTATCAATGTATCTTATTCAAACTCCGGTCGACCTCGACAAGCTCCGTCAGGCCCTAGCTGAAGGAAATCTTCAAAAGATCGGAGATGCAGCACATCACATCAAACCGACGATGGATTATATTGGTGCATTTCACCTAAAAGATAAATTTGAGGAATTGGAGGCTAATGCAAAAAACAAGGATGCTCTTGACGGACTCCGGGCCACCTTTGATATCATTGATATTGAAATGAAGGAACTCCTATTTGAGTTGGAACAATATGAAAAAACGATCTAAACCAGATCGTTTTTTTTATTGAAATGCAATGCCGATAATAGGAAATATAAAATAAGTATGATCGGTAAAGCCATAAATTGACCAGCAACAAACAAGATCAGCGTCAATAGCAGAAATATAAAGCGAAACTTATTCGTCTTCCAGTCCATGGAACTGAATTTCATCGAAAACAACCTAATTTCACTCACCAATAGATAACTTGTCAAAAGAACACTGCAAATCAAAACGATCGGATTTAAGATTATCTGCGGATACTTCTCAGCAATATAAGGTAATGAAAGTACATAGAATGTATTCATTGGTGTATTTAGACCAATGAAATCAGACGTTTGCCGCTCATCCAGATTGAACTTCGCCAGACGCAATGCAGAAAAGATGGTAATGACATACCCTAAATAAGGCAGTAGAGAACCATCAGGAAATACCTTGGTCAATAGGGTAAACATGATCGTCCCGGGTAGAAAACCAAAACTAACCATATCTGCCAATGAATCGAGCTCTTTTCCTATCGGAGATTTAACATGAAGGAGCCTCGCGACCATTCCATCGAAAAAATCAAATACCCCCGACGCAAACACACAGATAGTAACCGCTTGTATATTGCCTTTCAATGCCATTAATACAGCAATACAACCACTAAATAAGTTTAGACAAGTTAGCAGATTTGGGATATGTTTTTTCATTTACGGGATATTTTATATTAAAAAAGCCATCATCCGATTAGAAATGATGGCTAAAATATCAAAATTTGATGGAATTAACCATTCATACTGATCAAAAATTCCTCATTTGATTTAGTTCCACGCAGTTGGCCTTGCAAAAATTCCATGGCCTCTGTAGAATTCATATCAGACAAGTGGTTACGAAGCACCCAAATACGTTGTAATGTTTCTTTATCAGTCAATAGATCATCACGACGTGTACTCGAAGCTGTAATATCGATAGCAGGGAAAATCCGTTTGTTCGCCAGCTTACGATCCAATTGTAATTCCATATTACCTGTACCTTTGAATTCTTCAAAGATAACTTCATCCATTTTAGAACCGGTATCTGTCAATGCTGTCGCTAAAATTGTCAATGAACCACCATTTTCAATATTCCGGGCAGCACCAAAGAAACGTTTTGGTTTATGCAATGCATTCGCATCCACACCACCGGATAAAATTTTACCTGACGCAGGAGCAACGGTGTTATATGCACGCGCTAATCTGGTGATAGAATCTAATAAGATAACGACATCATGTCCACATTCAACCATACGTTTTGCTTTCTCAAGCACGATATTCGCAATTTTCACATGGCGGTCAGCAGGCTCATCGAAAGTAGAAGAAACAACTTCTGCACGCACACTTCTTGCCATATCAGTAACCTCCTCAGGACGTTCATCGATTAATAAGATAATCAAATAAACTTCCGGGTGATTTTTTGCAATCGCATTTGCAACCTCTTTCAACAAGTTTGTTTTACCTGTTTTCGGCTGAGCAACGATCAATCCACGTTGACCTTTACCTATAGGCGTGAACAAATCCATGATACGCGTAGAATAATTTCCAACTCCCATATCCAAATTTAAACGCTCATCAGGAAATAATGGTGTTAAATAATCAAACGGAACACGGTCACGTACCTCAGCAGGATTTTGCCCATTGATCGCTTCAACCCTTACCAAAGGAAAATATTTTTCACCCTCTTTTGGTGGACGAATACAACCTCGTACTGTATCTCCTGTTTTTAAACCAAATAATTTGATTTGAGATTGTGATACATAAATATCATCAGGAGATGTCAAATAGTTATAATCTGAAGAACGTAAGAAGCCATAACCATCAGGCATAATTTCCAATACCCCCTCATTAACGATGACATTATCGAAATCTGTACTTGACGAAGTGGTTTCTGCTTTAGGAGTTTGAGGTGCTTTTTCAGGTTGGGAACCTTTATCTACTGCTGACGCATGCTCTGGAGTAGCAGGATTTTCATCATGTTCAGAAGCTTCGCGCTTTCTTACCGTGACAGGCTCCGCAGTTTTTACAGTCCTTACACGTTTACGTGTACGTTCAGCATGTTCCTGACTATCTTCCTCTACTTTAGCTGCTTTTTCAGCTGGCGCTGGAGCGGCCTCCTCTTCTGCACCAGTATTGCTAATTCTTTCGATTAATTCTTGTTTACGCAATTTATCAGCATCTGCGATACCGATCAACTTAGCAATCTCGCGCAATTCTGATACGAGTTTAGCGTTTAATTCGTTAATATCCATTAATGTGTTGTGTATGATTTTTGGATTTTCTTTTTGAGCTTTATTCTGAATTCTGATTACACACTTAAACAAGTTTCCAAGATTAAGTGAGATGAAGAACTTAATGATTTCTTTTAAACCCGAAGTGGATTAAATATTGAGAACCTAGACAAAGAAAAAAACAAATTTTGTTATTTCAAAATATTTCAAAAAAAATATT
>JAIRVH010000197.1 GCA_031253985.1 Sphingobacterium sp. | reverse complement strand
GTGGATATTGATTTTGGTAAGATGACAATCTATACGGGTAACTACTCGTTCTGGTACGAATCTTCTCAATTAGCGTTAAAGCAACGTTCTGATCAAAACAAGAAAATGGAAGATAAAGTGAAAGAACTCCAGGAATTTATCCGTCGTTTCTCTGCCAATGCTTCCAAATCAAAACAAGCGACTTCACGTAAGAAAGCTTTGGATAAAATCAATATTGACGAAATCAAACCTTCCAACCGTAAATACCCTGCCATCATGTTCAATACCATGAACCGTGAACCTGGGGATCAGACTTTACAAGTAGAAGGATTGAGCAAAACGGTCAATGGCGAAGTTTTCTTCAAGGATATCACGTTTATGATTAATAAAGGTGATAAAATTGCTGTACTAGGTCCAAACTCATTAGTCACTACTGCATTCTACGATATTATTACCGGTAGAGATGCTGACTTTGGAGGTGAGTTTAAATGGGGGGTGACCATCACTCCTGCTGATATGCCAATTGAGAATGCTGCGTTTTTTGAAGGTAAAAACGAAAATCTAGTCGATTGGTTAAGAGACTATACAACAAATCCTGAAGCCGATGAACAATTCTTGCGCGGATTTTTAGGAAAAATGCTTTTCTCTGGCGAAGAAGTTATGAAAAAAGTATCTGTGCTCTCTGGAGGTGAAAAAATGCGCTGCATGTTTTCTCGCATGATGCTTCAAGGTGCCAACTTCCTCATCTTCGACGAACCGACCAACCACTTGGATCTTGAATCGATTACAGCTTTAAATAATGGCATGTCAGATTTTAAAGGATCGATGCTGTTCACTTCACGTGACCACGAACTGACAGAAACTGTTGCGAATAGAATTATTGAATTAACACCTAAAGGTATCATCGACAAATTGATGACTTACGATGAATACATTAATAGCGATGTGGTCAAAGCACAACGCGAAGAAATGTACAAATAAGATAATTTATCCCAATTTTATAAAGGCTCCATAATCTTTTTTATGGGGCTTTTTTATATTCTCGTATTTCTTCATCATTCTACTTCCTCTATTATAACAATTGACTGGAACTCTGATCCCTTTGTCAAACGAGGAACAATAAATAGACCTGGCGTTTAAGGGATGTACATATCCAAGAAAAAAGCACTGAGGGGTTCAGTGCTAATCGCGATTGATATGAAAGAATTGAGAAAGTTTTATCTTACTGAACCGAAGATTTGACAATACGCCAGCCCAACTGTAGGGAGACCGCGCAATGATCTGATAGATCTTGTCCCTGCTCGTTTTGAAAGAGTTTTTTCTGGACCTGGTAATCCTTTGCTTCAAATAGTAGATGATGATTATTGCGGTAGTAAATTTTGTCAATGCCCTCGCAATCCTCCGTCAGCTCCAATGCGGTTTTCGCTTCAAAGTTTGTTTGATGTCCAGGAATTTCACCCTTATTTCGCAAACTTACCCAGGCATCTACCAGACCCAAGTCCTCCTGAAAAGAACCAATGTTATCCAGTTCATAAGCATAATGGGAATTAAAATCACCCATGATTAAAAGTGGCTTATCCGCCGAATATTTTTTGATATAGGTTTTCAGCTGATTGATATTCTTCTGCCGCGCAATAGTTGCATTCCGATCATCCTGAGCTGTTGCATGTACATTATAAACATCAATAAAAACCTCCTTAGCTAATTGGATACGAGCATATGAAAAGCCTTTAGGAGTCAGGCAATCTGTACCGTTGCAATTCGTCCAGCTTATTCGCTCAAACTCAACAATGGGATATTTTGAAAGTGTGCTCAGACCATCACCAAAAGGTACTCCTCCCATATTTGCAGTTCTGTAGCTATGCTTATTGTTACGATAAAGAAATTTGTTGTAATTAAAGTCTTCCTGTACATTGACAATATCAAATCCATTGATTCGCTCGCCGATCGAAGTAATACTGGAAGACCGCTCTGTTACCGCACTGGAAATCAGCTCAGGGAGACCAGCGATATTATATGTCAATAAATTAAGCTGCCCATAGTTCGCATCAGGCAAAGCTGCATAGCTTAAGTTGCCAAGTTTAGGCTGCTGTTTAGGCTTGAGCTTAAACCCCAACATAACGCCTGCAGATGCACAAACAAATAAGAGGAGAATTTTTCGAAAACCCTTAGGTCTAATTTTTTTTTCGAACAATAGATCTATTAACATGGACTGAATATTTTGTTCAATCCAAAGCTACCGCTCCAACATTAGCTCAATGATCATGTTCAATTAATTCTATTTTTAATAATCATGCACAAATTATTAAAAACTCATAATTTGTAAACACTATAATGACAAAAGGATAATACGGGCATAGCATAGGAGTTACAGCTTTCAGATATTTTTATACAACCCCTAATAAGAATAACATGAGAAAGGTAGCATTCTTTACAGAGATACTCGTTGAGGATTTTGACGGTGCATCGCGTACAATGTTTCAGCTGATAAACCGCATCGATCAGCAAAAATTTAATTATTTTTTTATCTATGGCGGCGGCCCCACAAAATTTCGAAATTTTCATTCTTACAAGGTCCCGACATTTAAAATACCCGTCAATGATGATTATTGCCTTGCTATTCCACAGCTTATCAAAAAGAAACTTGAACTCGCCCTGGATGAATTTGCTCCGGACATGATCCACATTGCTACCCCATCCCTTTTGGGTTTCTTTGCCTTGAATTATGCCAAACGAAAAGGAATACCTGTTCTAACGATCTATCATACACATTTCATTTCATACATCGCTTATTATTTCAAAAATATCTTACCACTGGTTAAACCAACCGAACAATGGATGAAAAAGGCTATGAATAATTTCTATAACAAATGTGATATTGTGTATGTGCCGACCAAATCCATTCTAAGTGAACTGCAGGAGATCGGTTTACAACAGGAAGGATTAAAACTGTGGCAGAGAGGAATCGACACGACCTTATTTAACCCCTATAAAAAGAATATTTCTCACATACAGTCTATCACAGAAAATGACAAACCTACTATACTTTTTGTCAGCCGTATTGTTTGGGAAAAAAATATTAAAACACTCATTGAAATCTATCAACAGATACAAGCACAAAATCTCGACTATAATTTCATTGTTGTGGGCGAGGGAACTGCCAAAATAACGGCAATGCAGGAGATGCCAAAAGCCATATTTTTGGGCAAGAAAAACCACGAAGAGCTTGCGATCCTATATGCTTCGGCAGATGCGTTTGTCTTTCCATCGGTTTCAGAAACTTATGGCAATGTCGTTGTAGAAGCATTAGCATCTGGACTTCCGTGTGTTATCGCTGATGGTGGAGGTTCCGCTTCACTGATTCAGCATGGGAAAAATGGGTTTAAGTGTCAGCCCGAAAATGCGGCCGGATATGTTTATTACCTCAAAAAAATCCTTTCTGACACAAGCTTAAAAAAGAATCTTGTTGCCGCAGGTCTTTCTTATGTTAGGCAGCTGGACTGGAACAGGCTATCACAGTCCTATTTTGATGATATTGACCGACTGATAGATAAAACACAGGAAACAGATTTGGCATGGGCAAACTAACATCCCCAAGTAAGCTATTCAAAGGCACATTTTTAGTTTTGATCTTGGTATCCATTGCGATCTTTTTAGCTAAAAGCGACTTCAATGCGTTAAAAAAAGAACTCTCCGCCGTTGGTTATCGCTTTATCGTTATTTTGTTGACAACTTGTGCAGCATATTTTCTAGGTACCCTAGCCTGGTGGATATGTTTGGGTTCCGATAAAAAGAAAGTGAATCTGATTGAACTCTTTGCTATCCGTCAAATCGGTGAAACTGTTGGGCTATTCAATCCCACTAGCATTATCGGCGGCGACATGCTAAAGGCAGAATTGATCACCCGTTATAACATTCCGTTAAAAGAAGGATTGAATTCTGTAGCGATATCCCGTATTACTGCGGTCCTGTCGCAATTGACTCTTTTCTTGATCGCTATGCTCTGGTTGATGTTCTCTCCTTTAAAAAGTGAAGTTATACGTTATACAGGTTCTACAATCTATTTTATCTGTACGCTTTTGCTGGTCTTGCTTCTCCTGATGCTCTACTGGCTAATAGCCGCAAAAAGTCCTTCGCAAAATACAGCTTCGACAACAAGTTTTTTGGGAAAAGCACAAGCCTATATGCAGGCGCTACTTTGGAATGTAAAAGACTTTTACCAACATCAAAATAAGATCTTTTGGTGTTCCTATTTACTTTTTGCCCTCCATTGGATTGTCGGAAGTCTTGAATTCTATTATATTCTAAAATTTCTGGGTACCCCTGCTCAACCGATTCATGGATTAATACTGGATATGAGTGTCATTGTACTGAAAAGCATGGGTGCTTTCATTCCCGGCCAACTTGGTGTCGAAGAAATCGCCAACAAGCTCCTGCTCCATATGATCGGCATTACAGGAGGAACAATTTGGCTCAGTGCTTCGTTATTGCGCCGCAGCCGGCAGCTCTTCTGGGCAGGTTTAGGATTTATATTTTATCTGTGCATCAAAAAGAAAGCAGTTCATGTCCCTATCTGAAATAGAAATATTATTTGTCAGCCACAAATACCCGCCAAGTGTTGGAGGCATGGAGAAACAGAGTTTTGAACTGATCAACACAGCAGCTCTTTATTTAAAAACGCACACCTTAGTCTACGATCATAAAGAATCCATTTTAACTTTCTTCCTTCAGCTAAATCGTCGCATCCTGGCAAAGGTGAAAGAAAACCCGGGGATCAAGCTTATTCACTTTAATGACGGGTTAATAGCCTCGATGGCCTCCTTCCACAAAGGGTACCACCATTTAAAGCGTGTGGTTACCATTCATGGCCTGGATATCGTATTTCCCTTCAGTTATTATCAAAAAAAAGTCATACCAAGGTTTAACGCATTTGACCGGATTATTGCCGTTAGTCAAGCCACCGCAGAGGCTGCTCAGTTACGTGGTATTGATCCCTCCAAAATTATCATTATACCTAACGGTGTCGATCCGATACAGGTACCCACTCAAGTCACTGAAACAAACAGCATGAGCAATCCTTATTTTATCACATTAGGACGAGCAGTCAAACGGAAGGGATTCTCCTGGCTTATGAAAGATGTCATACCGGCGATCCAGGGTGATTTTAAATTACTGATGGTTGGCCCATTCGACCACGAGCCTACATGGAAAGAACGTCTATTACATCTGATGCCCGCAAAGCTGTATCATTTAATGACTTTATTTCTGGGTTACCCCACGGATCAGCAAGCGATTCGAAAACTACTGAAAGCACATCCCCAAAAAATTCAACATCTTGGAAAAGTTCCATCTGAACAGCTAAAAAGCCTATTGACCAACGCTCAAGCCTTCTTGATGCCCAATATCGAAGTGGCTGGCGATATGGAAGGTTTTGGACTCGTCTGTTTGGAAGCCTCCACAGCAGGTACAATCGTTGTCGCGTCAGAATTGGAAGGAATTACAAGTGCAGTGACACATAATAGCAACGGTCTGCTCCTGGCAAGCAAAAACCAGAATGCCTGGGTCGAACAACTTCAAGCTATATTAGCAGATCCAGTCCATTATAAAAAGTTAGCCCTGCAATTTAAACAGAATACCCTAAAGCAATATAGTTGGGATAGTATGGCCAGATCCTACTGTCAATCCTTTGTCGACCTATGCCAATAGATCTATAAAGGTTTAAATACCTCATAAATTCGATTACAATCAGGACAGGTAAGCATTCGTTCCGATAAATTCAGCTTCGTTCAAGATGGAGCACTTTCTTGTAGCGCGCGGCTAAACTTTGATAAAAAATCAATTGCATTAAAACGACAGATCCCAATAAAACAAGGCTTAAAGGGGAGTAAAACGTTAGGCTGATATACAGCAGCAACAAAAATAACCGCAACATCTCAAGTGGAAAAACCCAACCTTCATGTTCCAGAAGGCCACCGATACAAATGACACTGCAGAGAATAAATACCCCACCCACAATGAGCTGGAGAAGTTGCTGATAATTACCATATAGCAAAAAGAAAAAAAGAAGGATCATTGTCAGCATGGACTGAAAAAAGATATAGCGGCTTAACCCCTGCCCATGAACTTGTGGTTTGATCCCTGCAAAAATCTTCTGTTCCAATTCTGTCCTGATTTCAGGCTGTATATCGTCGGGTCGACCAAATATAGTTCGCATTTTATTTTTAAATCCCTGAGCGCGCTTAAATGATAGGCCAATTTCAAATAAATAATGAAAATGCTGCCATAGAAAAGTATAGCGATGGATAGGTTTAGTAAGCCCATAGACACAAGGCTCCTCTTTCTGCTCGGGGATAAATGTTCCAAACAGTCTATCCCAGATAATCAGAATGTCCCCGTAATTCTTATCCAAATAGATTTCATTGCTGCTATGATGTACGCGATGATGTGAAGGCGTTACAAATATCCGCTCAAGAACACCCAAATTACCGACAGTTTGTGTATGAGAGAAGAATGGATATACGCCATGCACCAATAAGATTGCTGTCATCATAAAAGGTGGAAAACCCAAAAGGGGAATAAAAGCCCAAAACAGCGAACGAAATACCGCCTGAAATATGGTAATACGAGCTGCTACCGTGAAGTTATAGTCTTCACTCTGATGATGGACAACATGTGCAGCCCACAATAGGTTGATTTCATGACTGTAACGATGATACCAATACCAGAGAAAATCGGTAAATAGAAAAAGTATAATCCAGGTCCAAAGATTCGATTCAATGTGAAATATAGCAAAATTTTGATACACCCAAACGAAAAAAAAATAAAACAAGCTCACAGAAAACATATCACACATGCGCTCAACAATACCGACATTGAGATTTGAAATGGATTCATCAAAAGAATAAAAACGCTTCTGTTTTTTTAAACTATACCAGTATTCCAACAGCATCAAAACTAAAAACAAGGGAATGATAAATGCCAAAAGATTAAGCTTTTCCGTATACATGCAGTCACTATTTTAAAAACAAAAAATCTACCTTCATCACAGTTCCAAAAGAACCATCTTTGCTCCTTTCAAAAGATTGATTCCTCCAAGTTCTTTATTATTAAACAATCAATTTTAAATCAGGTTTTTCAATTATTATTTTCGGTTTGCAAAACTTAGATGGTTTCGACGTACAAACAGCAAGCAGCGTCAAACGCACCTACTATTCAAAAGTAAAAACTTCCTGACTTTGCGACCACCGACCGCTATGAAGCAAAACACGATTCGTGCTGAATCAACTAAATCGTGTGGACGTCAGTAAAATAAAAGCCCTCAAAAAGCTAAACGCTTTTTGAGGGCTTTTGATTAAAGGATTAACTATCCTTTTTGAACAATTTACCTTTAGGGTATAAAATTAGTCTATCGTGTTCTAGTGTACACTAGACATATCTATCTGCGTCTTTCCTTGTTTGATCATCAATACAAAAGGAACACAAAGCAAAAATACAACGCCCAGATATAAGAACACATCCATATAAGACAGAACTGTCGCTTGTTTCATTACACTCATGTCCAATATCTGATGAGCCTTTGCCAAAGCTTCGTTTGGTGAAAAACCTTTGGCCTGAAAACTCATCTGCAATTGCTGTACGCGCTGTTGTACATCAAACTTGCTCGGATCTAAGTTGGCCACCAAGTCAACGCGGTGTTTTTGCGTATCACGGGCAATAAATGTTGTAATCAAAGCAATCCCGAACGAACCGCCCAATTGGCGCATCATCCCCGTAAAGGCAGCACCCTCACCGATTGACTTCCCATGTAATGTCGATAAGGACAGCGTCATGACAGGGACAAACAATAAGCCAAGACCAACTCCACGAAGAATCAAAGGCCAGAACATGTGCTCCGAACCGGTATCATTCGTCATCAGGCTATACATCCAAAAACAGAAGCCAAAAAAGATACTCAGCCCTACCGCAACCATATATTTCTGAGGTACGCCATTTTGGATCATCTTACCGATAAAAGGCATCATGATACCTGTCATAATTGAGCTTGGCAACAATAACAAACCGGCATCCGTTGCTGTCCATCCCAATATCGACTGTGTGTAGATAGGAATAATAAAAGTCGATCCAAACAATCCAAAACCAAGAATAAAGCTCATCACCACCCCGACCTGCAAATTCTTATCTTTCAATACACGCAAGTTGACAATAGGTTTGTCATATACCAGTTCCCGCCAAATAAAGAATAATAAACCAAAAGCCGATAAGATAGATAATCCCAAGATCAGTGAATCATCAAACCAGTCATCCTGTTGACCATGCTCCAATACGAACTGGAGCGAACCGATAAACATAATCAGAAATATCATACCGAACCAGTCCACCTCTTTTGCAGACTGTTTCTGGCTGTACTTAGGACTACGTACGAAAGATAATGTCAACAAGGTCGCGATAATTCCAAGTGGCACATTGATATAAAAGATATAAGGCCATGAGAAGTTATCGATAATATATCCTCCCAGCGGCGGTCCTAAGGTAGGACCGACAATGACCCCCATACCGTAAATAGCCTGGGCCATACTACGTTTTTCTTTGGGATAGCTTTCCGTAATGATGGTCTGGGCTGTCACCAACAAGGCTCCCCCACCCATCCCTTGTATAAAGCGGAATGCAACAAGTTCCCACATATTGGTTGCATTTCCACACAAAAATGAAGATACTGTGAATATGATAATCGACGCAGCAAAGTAGTTTCTACGCCCAAACTGCTGCGAAAGCCAGCTGGTCATCGGAATGACAATTACATTGGCAATTGCATAAGCCGTAATAACCCAGGCTACATCCGTCAATGTAGCGCCCAATGAACCTTTCATATCGTTTAGGGCCACATTGACAATCGTTGTGTCCACAATTTCCAACAGTGCACAAAGCACTGCGGTAATCGTGATAACAACGCGCCGAAAACCATATTCAACCAGACTATCCTGTTGATTTAAATTTTCCATAGTTATTGAACATGCACATCTACGTCAGCATTCATGCCCGGTCTGAGCAAAGCCACATTTTCTGCTTTATTGTCTTTTGTCAATTTGATTTTTACTGGTAAACGCTGTACAGTCTTAACAAAGTTACCTGTCGCATTATCCGGAGGCAGTAAAGAGAAACGTGAACCTGTAGCTGGCGAGAAAGAATTGACCTCACCTTCAAATTCGATAGCCGGATAAGCATCCACTTTAATACCCACCTTCTGTCCCGGTTTCATTTTTTCCAATTGCGTCTCCTTAAAGTTAGCAACCACCCAAGTTTCAATATTGTCGACAATGTAGAACAAAGACTGACCTGGATTGACCATCTGCCCCGGTTGCACTTTAATATTGGATACCTGACCATCCACAGAAGCAAGAACAGCAGTATAAGAAAGATTCAATTTAGCCGCTTCAAGCTGCGCATTCGCTCTTTTTATATTGGCTTCAGCAACAGAAGTCTGCTTAGAAGCTACTGTCGTCTTACTGACGATTGCATTACGCTGCGATGCACTGGCATTACGTTGTTGCTGCAAAATTTCAACCTGCTTATCCGCCTCCAGTTTAGCCGTCAAAGCTTGCTCATACTGTTGTTTGGTGATCGACTGGTTGTTGTATAAATTTTGGTAGCGGATATAGTCATTATTTGCTTGTTTGGCACGGATACGAGCCGCGTCAATGCTTCCTAAATTGGATTGGATCGTTGCATCAGAGATCGCCACGTTTGCCGAAGATGCAGATACATCAGCCTTTGAAACATCAAAGCTACTTTGTGCAGCAGCCAATGCCGCTAATGCTTCATCCACACGGACCTGATAATCTTGGCTCTCAATAGTGAACAACGTATCCCCTTTTTTAACCAAATCATTATCTTTTACGTAGACTTTCGAGATAAATCCACCAACGCGAGGGATGATCGGACTCATGTTTTTCTCTACCTGCGCATCGTCTGTTGTTTCATGCGCCTGACCATGCATATATTTATAAGCACCGTAGGCTCCTCCGAAAATGACCAATGCCGCCAAAACAATTGTAAATTTTTTATTTGTACCTTTCTTTTCAGGTGCGTTTTCTACTGTATTTTCCATGTCTAGATTAATTGCTATTTAATGTTTAAAGACCCATTTGCTAACAGCAGGTCGTAATATTTTTCAATGGTATTTGCTTTGCTGATCGCAAGATTAATTTTACTTTGAAGCTGCTGTACATCGGCAGTTAACAAGTCGTCTGTATCGGCAATTCCATTATCGTACTTATCTTTTGTAATCCGATAATTTTCAACCGCCTGATCTACTGCCTGATGGTAGACCACATCCTGCTTTTGTGCCAGCATATAGTTTTCATTGGCCTGTTGAACCTGAACCTTCACCTGATCGTTCAATAACTCCAAATGCTCATCGATTTCCTTAATGTGATTCTTCACCACATTGACCTCTCTTTTGTTTTTATAAAGTGAACCGATATCATAAGATATGCCTACACCTACCATCGCCGCATTGGTTACAGTAACCACTTTTTGCAAGCCAAAGGCATTATAACCTGCCGTTGCAGAAACCTGTGGCAATGTGGATGCTTTTGTTACCTTCAACTGGTCTTCTGCAACCAACCGTTGTGACTCCAGAGACTTCACGTCCGAGCGCACAGTCTTAGCGGTTTCATACGATCCCTTCAGACCTAAATCCACCCCTGCTACTTCCCCCAAATTGATCTGATCCAATTGCGTATCCTCGTCAATTTTCAAGAAATTGGCCAATTGGTAATTCAGCACCTTGATATTTTTCTGTGCTTCCTGAAGCGAAACCTGATAGTTTGATAGCTGGAGTTCCGCTTTTAATAAATCATTCCGTGCGATCAAACCATTGTCCAGCATCGCCTTAAAATCCGAAACACGTTGCTCCGACTGTTTGATATTCTCAGCTATCAACAAATTGGTTTGCTGTGCCTTATAAAGACTTAAATACAGATTTACTGCACGTATAGCCAACTGTTCTTTGCTTGCTACGGCATTGTATTCCTCGGCTTTTAACACGTCCTTTGCAATATCAATACCTCCTTTAATTCTTCCACCTGTATAGATTGGCATGCTCACTGAAGCCTGTCCCAACCACAATTGGTTTGCAGCGATATCCGGGGCAGAGCCCCCACTACCTAAAGCCAACTTTAAATTCACATTTGGTGTGGTCATAGCCATGTATTGCCCACTCAATTTTGCATCAGGAAGCTGTTTCGATTTGGCACTTTCAACTTCGAGCTGTCTCCCCATTATCTTGGTATCGGCAGACTTCGCTTCCACGCTTTGATTTGCAGCCAAGTGAATTATTTCTTCCAAAGTCATGTGCTTGTTGTCCTGTGCCAACAAACCCATGGGACTCAAAAGCAATAAAGCACTCAAATTGGCCAACTTATTTTTCATATGTCAATAAAGCTTTAATTGTTTTCTGTATAAATTCTGTTAAAGTTGTTTCTATATAATTTGCATATTCCTCATCGTTATCAATATGCAGCTGATCCTGTAAAAAACAATGGTTCATCTGGAAATTCATAAAAGTTCCCATCATCATCGAATGGATTAAAATCGGATCATACCCGTCTTTAAACACCCCTTGTTTTACTCCCTCATTGATCACGGATGAGATCACCTCCAGATTATGCAGCTTGAGCTTTCTGAATGCTTCAGAAATGAGCATACGCTGCTTTAAGGAGCTTTCAATCGTGATAATATGATACAGTTTACGATGTGAATTCATTGATTTGATCGATCGGTCCACCATGGCGTCAATTTTGTCCAGCGCATTATCAATAAGCGCCAATTCATCCACATTGATCATAAAATCAGGAACACGCCATTCAAAGAAAGTATCCAGTAGCTTGTCTTTAGAACCAAAATAATAATTGATCATCGCGACGTTTACGTTTGCCTCATTGGCGATATCGCGAACAGAAGTTCCATCAAAACCTTTCGTTGCAAAAAGACGTTCAGCTGCAAGAAGGATATCAATCTGTTTCTCGTTAAATTCCATTTAAAACCCCAATCTTTTATCGATACTATCACATATTTATAGCAAGGAAAAGATACGTTCCCGCTAAATGCGCGACAAAGTTAAACAAACGTTTAATTTAAACAAATGTTTAATTATGAATTTTATGTAAAAAAAAACACCATTTCTGGTGTTTTTATATTTTTATGGAAATTAATTTAGTATTCGATAGACCATTTCTTTTAAGATCTCCTCATTGTTAAAATTGCTCGGCACATGAACTCCCTTGGATTTTAAATCCGTCTCCTTCAGCACATTGAGCACATCAAAAGTTTTCCGTCTGTTATAGTTCCTTGCGGCAATTTCGTACTCCTTCAAAAAGAAAGGATGAACCCCAAGCTCTTTTGCCGCTACCGACTTGTCGATCAGATAATGGTATTTCAGAATTTTGGTAAAATAGGTCGCTATCTGTCCTATGACCATCACCAAAGGATTATTTTTAGGATTGGCGACAAAATAATCGACAATTTGATAAGCTTTTAGGGCGTTACGTTTAGCTAATGCTGTGTTTAATTCAAAAACATTGTAATCTTTGGAGATTCCAATATTTCGTTCAACATCTTCCATACTGATCTCTTGACTTTTGGGAACATTCAGCATCAGCTTGTCAAGCTCATTGGATACTTTGGACAAGTCATTGCCCAGATAGTCGGCAATCATTACCGCCGCTTGCGGATGAATGCGCCACCCGGTGTTTTTCACATAGGTTCCAATCCAAGGCGCTACTTTATCGTCATATAACTTGGCCGCATCTACGACAATCCCTGTTTTTTCAAAAACTTTATAAACTTTTTTGCGTTTGTCAAATTTCCCATGTTTAAAACAAAAAACAAGTATGGTCGTTGGTGTGAGATGCTCCAGGTATTTGGTCAGCAGTTCCTCTGTATCCGATTTCCATTTTAGTTCCTGCGCTTCCTTTATGATAATGAGCTGATGATCGCTAAGCATGGGATATCGCTTTGCTGCATTGACGATCGTAGACATATCAATATCTTTTCCGTAAAAAATAGATTGATCAAACCCTTTCTGCGCATCATCCAATACAGTTGCTTCCAATGCGTCGGCAATGGTATCAATAAAATAACTTTCCTCCCCTTGCAATAAATACACTTGTTTAAAAGATCTGTTCTTAATGTCGGATAGGATCGGATTTATATTCATACGTATTTATTTTATTCCTTCTTCGTTTATCAGTTTGCCTATTGCTTTTGTTGAGGCTTTCAGGCTGCCATCGTCCCGCTGCCATTGTACGCTTGCTGGCGAATTGTTAAACCAATCTGAGCTACTCGGGCAAGCTTGTGTAATAGCAAGCGAAAATACGATTTTAACGGCAAACCAATTGTGTTAGCTACTGCAAATTTACGTTTTTAAACTTGTTCCAGAAGTTACTTTTATGCAAAGCTATTGGTTTCCAACGATGAGCACCTGTCCATAAAATTGTTATGAAGCTGCGGATAAGCATTGCTCTGAAAGCGGCCTGAAGCTTTTTCTAGTTAATAAATACAGGCATTCACAGAAAAAAAAACTCCAGGTTGCATCCTCGGATGATTCGTTTTGTTTGCTAAAATTTTAGTATATTTGTATATGTTTTCACCGACTCCACTGAACTTACCGCCATTTAAAGCTAAAATATCCAAAAAGAACAATGCGATTTATATCTTTGATGAGCTCAGAAAAAAGGACTTGGTATTAACACCGGAAGAATGGGTTAGGCAGCATTGGATCAACTATTTGTCACTCACGAAAAATTATCCCAAATCACTGATGCATATTGAAGGTGGATTGAAACTAAATACTCTTCAGAAACGGAGTGATTTATTAATTTACAACAGCAGCGGACATAAGGTTGTTTTAGCCGAGTTTAAGGCACCACATATAAAAATCACGCAGCAAGTATTTGAGCAGATTGCGAATTACAACAGCGTTCACCGCATCCCTTACTTGTTGGTGAGCAATGGGATAAGTCATTATTATTGTAAAATTGACTTTAGTACGGAATCTTATGAATTTTTAGAAGATCTCCCCGGCTATAACGAAATTGGTTAAGGACGGTGCCCTGCCTTATTGCTGGTGGCTATTGTTAAAAAATGTAAAGTAGATGTAAAACATCTTTTCAATTTATTTGATTTTTAAAATATAGTTTTATATTAGTCCTACAGAATAGAAAAAACAAAAAGATGAATATAGATAAAAACGAATTCAGAAAATATGCAGTAAAGCATCACCGTATTGGAAGTCAACATGTTGATAGCTTCATTGCCCGTACAGAGACTAGCATTCCGACAAACCTTACGCCCTATATCGTTGAAGAACGTCAATTGAACGTTGCTCAGATGGATGTATTTTCGCGTTTGATGATGGACCGTATCATATTTTTAGGCAGCGGTATTGATGATCAGGTAGCCAACATTATTCAGGCACAGCTCTTGTTCTTACAGTCTACCGATGCGCAACGTGATATCCAGATCTACATCAATTCACCGGGTGGAAGCGTGTATGCAGGTCTAGGTATTTATGACACCATGCAATACATCACTCCTGATGTAGCAACCATCTGTACAGGTATTGCAGCATCTATGGGAGCTGTTTTATTGGTTGCCGGTGCAAAAGGCAAACGTGCAGCCCTACGTCACTCACGCGTCATGATTCACCAACCTTCTGGAGGCGCTCAAGGAGTTGCAGCCGATATGGAAATCAACTTACGTGAAATGATGAAATTGAAAGAAGAATTATACACCATTATTTCAGACCACTCTGGACAAACTTACGAATGGGTAGAAAAATCTTCCGATCGCGATTACTGGATGCGCGCCAATGAAGCCAAAGAATTCGGTATGATTGACGAGATTTTACTTCCTAAGAAGGAGATTATTAAATAACAATGGCAAAGAATAACGATAGAGACATTCATTGTTCTTTTTGTGGGATAAGCAAAAATGAAGCCCAGATGCTTATTGCAGGCAACGGAGCGCACATCTGCGACAGATGTATCCAGCAGGCAGGCGAAATCTTAGCAGAAGAATTAAAACAACGAAAAAGTAAAACCTTACAGACAGCGCTGAAGCTGATCCGTCCTTTGGAAATTAAAACCCACTTGGATCAATATGTCATCGGTCAGGATGACGCAAAAAAAGTAATTTCTGTAGCCGTTTATAATCACTACAAGCGTTTAAATCAGAAAGTGGATAAAGACGAAATTGAAATCGAAAAATCCAATTTGATTATCGTCGGTGAAACAGGTACAGGTAAAACCTTATTAGCAAAAACTGTTGCCAAGATATTAAATGTACCCTTCTGTATCGTAGATGCTACTGTATTGACAGAAGCAGGTTATGTAGGAGAAGACGTGGAAAGCATCTTGACGCGTTTACTGCAGGCTGCGGATTACGATGTAGCTTCCGCTGAGCGTGGTATTATCTACATCGATGAGATTGATAAAATCGCACGTAAAAGCGATAACCCTTCCATCACAAGAGATGTATCAGGTGAAGGTGTGCAGCAGGCTTTATTGAAGATCCTCGAAGGTACGGTTGTTAACGTTCCACCGCAAGGCGGACGTAAGCACCCGGATCAGAAAATGATCGCAGTCAATACAAGCAACATCCTGTTTATCTGTGGTGGAGCATTCGACGGTATTCAGAAGAAAATTGCAAACCGTTTGCGTACCCACACAGTAGGCTATAAAATGAATGAAGACGACGAGGAAATCGACTTGAACAATCTGTACAAGTACATTACACCGCAAGATTTAAAGAACTTTGGGTTGATTCCAGAGCTGATCGGCCGTCTTCCTGTATTGACTTACTTAAATCCACTGGATAAGGAAACCTTACTGAGCATTTTGACTGAACCAAAAAATGCATTGGTAAAACAATATAAGAAGTTGTTTGAATACGAAGGTATCGAGCTAAAATTTGATCCTGACGTATATACGTTTATTGTTGATAAAGCTGACGAATTTAAACTTGGAGCCCGCGGCCTCCGCAGCATCTGCGAAGCCATTATGCTGGATGCCATGTTTGAGATTCCGTCAACAAAAGAGCAAACGGGACAGAAAGCATTGGAAATCACCTTGGACTATGCGAAGAAAAAATTCGAAAAGTCCGATTTAAAAAAGCTTAAAGTCGCTTAAAAAAATCCCGTTCGCTGAACGGGATTTTTTTTTAGAAAAGAATTAAAAATCTTATATTACAATAATAACATAGCCATAACGGAATGTTGACAGGAAGATAAGAGATTCAAGAAATTAAATTTAATGACTATGACAACAAAGAAAAGTGCAAAGAATACCGTAAATAGTCCGATCACACCAGGTTTAAA
>JAIRVH010000193.1 GCA_031253985.1 Sphingobacterium sp. | reverse complement strand
CATTTTAATCTCACCTTAACCAAATTTTAATTTAATATATAAAGAATTATGGAATTTTCTTTGGGTGTTTCCTATTTTGTGAAATAAAATTCAAGATTTGTGCTACTTTTTCTTCTTTGATCGGTAGTAACTTTGTATTGGTTTCAAAGGAATCTTTGATACTTTGTTAGGTTAAAGCTATGTGGAAGCATTTTATTTTTCTATTTACAGCGCTGTTGATATCATTTAATAATTTAAATGCAAAAAGCCTTGTACTGAAAAGTGATAGTTTTAAATCGCAGTTTTTAGCCACAAAAAATACGAAACCAAGCCTTTTTAGTGCCCCGGTAAATTTTCAAAAACAAGACAATTGCAATTTTACTCCAATATTTCCTTCGGTTGATTCATTTGCCGAAATGGATGTGGAGATCAGTCAGGAATGGTTAGCCGATAGTTGGTTGATCACCGTTGACCTGCTTTGGCATGAATTACTGCCATCTATGTTGCAGAACGATTATCGCTACCAGCACACCTTGGATTTAGAGCCTATCCCTATAGCTCGCTTTTTGTTGTTTGAGCAAATCAAAATCCCATTCTAGTCGTAAGCTTTTCTTACCTATCAGAAACTTATAGAAATCTATGATTTCTTTCCTATTTATTTATCTCTTAAAATATACCCATGCACGAGCTAAGTATAGTAAAGGATATTTTTGATACTTTGACCTCTCACTATGAGGCTAGAGTAGATAATATTCAAAAAATTCAGGTTACTGCAGGACTGCTATCGAATGTCCAGCCTGTGTTGATTCAAAATGCATTTGATGCTTTTATTGCCGAAAATATCCAATATCAGGATATGGAAATGGAAGTAGTGGTCAACGACATCATTGCATACTGTGAACACTGCCAGAAAAATTTTCCCGTTCATTTTCATCGATTTGTCTGTGATTGCGGGCAAGCCTCCAGTACAATCGTTCAGGGGAATGAACTCTATATTTCAAAAGTAATTTTTAAACAAGACTAAAAATCGTTTATCATGTCAGACAATACTTCAAACCCTAAAAGCTTAGGTAACCGTGTGGGTTCGGTTCAATGTGAAAATACAACTTTACATTTATTAAAAGCAAATGATTTCGTCGCAAAAGCCATTCGCGATAGACTGAAAGACGTTTGTGTAATCAACGTGTGTTCATCTCCGGGGTCGGGTAAAACAACCTTGATGCAAGAGACTGGCAAACGTTTGTCAAAAGACTTAAATATTGCAGTTTTAGTTGGCGATCCGGAGACAGAACGAGACGCTGTACGCATGCGTGATGTCGGCATCAATGCATTGCAGATTGTGACTGGCGGGATGTGTCATATTGAAGCCCAAATGATTTTGCAGGCCCTTGATCATATTAATATCGATGGTATAGATCTTTTGTTTATTGAAAATGTCGGAAACCTACTTTGTCCATCAGCATTTGACTTGGGTGAAGATTACCGTGTGACCTTACTGGCAACAACAGAAGGTGATGACAAACCGAAAAAATACCCACGTATGTTTTTAACAAGCGAATTGATGTTGGTTTCCAAAGCTGATTTACTACCCTATGTACCTTTTTCGGTAGATGCGGTGACGAAAGATGCGCGTGAAGTGAATCCAAATCTGGAAGTGATTACAATCAGTACCTTGAACGGGGACGGACTGGATGCATGGTGTGAGTGGCTGAAAGAAAAAGTTCAGCTGAAAAAAGAACAGTATAAAGCGCTTGAAGCTAAATAATAGACGATAAATGTGATTGTCAGTATAACATTGATCCATATTCATTGTTATGCTGTCCTTCGATTTAGGAATATCCATGTTTGAGCGATATAAACAGCGTAGAGAAAAGTCTTATGTCTGTGAATGACGCGAGAATAAAAGAGATTTACAAAAATGAATGAACTGCCGCTTCCAATAGATAAAATCATAGCAAACTATGCATTTGCCTCTACTGAGGTCGATCAAGTGCAACTTGAATGGTACGAAGTCCATAAGAGACGTTTAACACGCCATACTACAGGTGGAAAATCTATTCTTATGCAATTGGAGCAAGGAGCTGAATGGCACCATGGCGACGCTTTATTTCATCAGGAAACTTTGCAAGCGATCTTGGTTGTCAAGCCCTCGTTGACAATAAGATTCAATCCAACAGATTTGGTGCAGCTTGCAGATTTCGGTTATTTCATTGGAAACAGACATCTGCCAATATTCAACATTGCATCGGAAGGATCCCTTCGTTTGCCTTATGATGGGAGGCTATATGAACAGGTGTTAGCAAAATATGGAACTTCGATCCAGTTGGAAGAGGCGTTGTTGCTGTCTGGAGATTTAATTCGTCAACAGGCAAAAACGAAGAAGAGCCCTGATGTAAAGGAAATAGACGAGCATACTGGCCTGAGTGAGCAAGTCATAAATGATAATTAAATGAAAGTGAATCGTGTTATAATTGTATTGCTTTTGATATGCTGTGGTATATTGAGTGCCTGCCAAAATCGGCAATCCGGCACGCTCAACAGTCAAGTGAAAGCAGTCGATAGTAGAGGGAAGGAAGTTGTGTTGGCGCATGTGGCAAAGCGTGTCGTTGTACTGTTTCCTTCGCTAGTTGATGAAGTTTATATGGTGGGTGCTGGAAATAGTCTTGTAGGGATTCCCGAGCAGGTCTATCAGATGGAAGACACCTACAGCTTTTTATCGAAATTAGACCCTCGAATAGCAAAAAAGACAATCGCAACGCCAACTTTTGGTGGACAGGCCAATAATGTGGAGAGCATTGTGGCGCTGAACCCTGATCTTGTACTGACATTCAATACGGATCAGGATAATATTTCCCAATTAGAAAGCCTGGGAATTCCGGTGTTTACTTTTTCATCCCAGGATGAAAAAAGTATTTTTAGTGAGCTTATCGGAATGGGAACATTGCTTGGCAGGAAAGACCGCGCCGAAGAGATTGTTGAATTCGTTTCAACGGAGATCAAAAAAATGACTGTTCCTCAGGATCAGAAACAGAAGACAGTATATTACGCCTGGTCTAAAGGACGGGTGCTTTCCACATCGGGTCGTGGTAGTTTGATTGATATGGCAATCCGTCTTTCAGGGGCAGCTAATGCCTGTCCGCTGCAAATGGAAGCTCCAAATGTCGGTGCAGAAACAATCTATAAATGGAACCCAGATCTCATTATTCTTTGGAATTCAAAATTGACAGATGTATACAATCTAAAGGAACTTGCAGCCTTGCCGGCAGTGAAAAATAAACAGGTGTTTGTGATGTCGCCATCATTTCCATTTGATCCGCATACGGTAAAATTTATGCTGTTTGCAAAGCAGGTACGGCATTGGTGTTTTTCGGATTATACTAAACAGCAACTTGATCAGGATATGACGGTAGCTTTTGAAAAACTTTACGGTAAAGCAGGACTACTTCAATGATACATCGCTTAAAAAAGCTGCTTCTGCTGGTTGTTTTGCCGCTGTTCGTTTTGTTATTCTCCTTATTGGTAGGCACAAGTCAGCATATCGGTTTGGTTGAACTCTTTCAGCGTATAGGTATCGAATTGGGAATTTATAAGGGGACGAATGCCGCTACACTTATTGGGAATATGGATACCATATTATGGCAGGTACGTTTGCCACGGATTTTGTTAACTTTTATGGTCGGAGCTGCTTTAGCGTCTTCCGGCGGAATTTTACAGGCCATTTTTAGGAATCCAATCGTTGATCCTTTTACATTGGGTATTTCTTCGGGATCTGCTTTTGGGGCCGCATTGGCCATGTTGTTCCCTTTATTGTCAGTCAATCTATCGGCATTTCTGTTCGGTGTATGTGCTGTAGGTTTGACCTATTTTGTTTCAAATGCCGGCTTGAAAACCTCGATTATTGGGATGGTGTTGGCTGGAATGGTTATTTCCGGTGTATTTACAGCAATGTTAACCCTTTTACAATACATTAGTGATCCCTATAAATTACAAGCTATTGTACAATGGACAATGGGGAATCTGCATACAGCATCATGGTCGAAAGTACAGCATGCTTTCCTGCCGATCACAATAGGATTGGGTATCCTGATCCTTTTGCGCTGGAAGCTGAATCTTCTCGCTCTTGGTGATCAAGAAGCCATTGCTGTTGGCGTTAACCCGAAAATATTGAAATTGGTCTTCATTGCTGTAGCAACAATGATTACAGCGTCTGCGGTGGCAGCTGTAGGTGTAATTAGTTTATTTGGATTAATTGTACCACATATCAGCCGTATGATCTTTGGACCCAATAACAATATTATTGTGTGGGCAAATATCAGTATTGGCGGTACATTTCTTTTGCTTATCGATGACTTTTCTAGAGCAGTCATGCCATTTGAAATTCCGATAGGTGTATTTACCATGATTATAGGTGCTCCCTTGTTTATCTACCTGATGCGCCGTAACGAAATCAACTGGAATTCATGAATAATTCGATTCATATCAACAATCTTTCCTTCGCTTATGGTAAAGACAACATCCTAACAGATGTAAATATGTCATTTCCGGAGGGAAAGCTTTCTGTTATTCTCGGTCGAAATGGAAGTGGTAAATCGACCTTATTCAACATTATAGCAGGATTGGAGAAAAAATACCAAGGAGCTGTATATATCGGAAAAACGGAGCGAAGAGAATGGAAAGTTGGCCAAAGCAATGCTTTGAAATTAGGCTTTTTGAACCAGTTTCATCAGACGACGTTCCCCTTTAAAGTTGTTGATGTTATTTTGACCGGTCGTGCTTCATTCTCCCGTTTTTCTCCCGGAAAGAAAGATTTTGAGGCTGTAGAATTGATCTTGAATAAATTTAATCTCGCCCATTTAAAGGACAAGCCTTATACTTCTTTATCTGGAGGCGAAAGACAACTGGTATTGCTTTGTCGTGTATTGGTGCAAAAACCAGATTTATTGTTGCTTGATGAACCTACCAATCATCTGGATCTAAACTATCAGATTGCTGTTTTGCAGACGGCCAAAGAACTGGTGAAGGAAGGAACGACGGTATTATGCGTAATGCACGACCCCAATATGGCCTACCTTTTTGGCGACCAGTTTTATCTGATGAAAGATCATACGCTGGTGGATCTGGATGGTATGGAAAGGGAGCAAGTGAGAAAATTATTGGAACAGACTTACCAACTTCCTTTGATCAGTTTGGAAAATCAGGACAAATGGATGTTTGTTCCGCTGCTAAATGCAGGTCCCGCTTTTGGTTCAGGCTGCGGGATAATTAATGGGACGACCAACGAGATAGAGATAAGTGCCCGCTAACGGAGTCGCCGACCTCTTTAGAAAGTTTGATTATGGAAAAATCAGTGATTTTCAAATGGGGTGCTTGGTATACTACACTATTACTAAGATAATAAATATAACATTATGAATAGCATCAAGAATCGTGTCAATATATTGGTTAATGAACAAGTGGCGAGCAAACACTGTCTTTCCGTTCACGCTCATCTAAATAACATCACCATATCTCGTGTGGGCGAGGAGGATGTTGATGTTATATTACCATATGTCATTGAGTTTCGGAAACAGCTATTTCCGATGCTAGACGCGAATAAAATGCCTAAAGATCTGCTTGCTTTCTCCGCAATTTATCTGAGGTCGGAGGCTGGCGCATTTTTGCAGGCCAAAGATCATGAGGGTAAATTGATTGGTGTGATTGGTATGCTTGCCTACGATTATCGCTTTCCCTATCTGAATATAGATCATCGGAAAACGGTAGAGGTGGCCCGGCTTTTTGTAGAGCCAGCTTATCGCAGGTCGGGATTGGGGACAGCGCTGTTTCTACAATTGACGCAATTAGCAAAGGAAAAGGGGATTGAGCGACTCTATCTGCATACACATCCCTTTCTAACAGGTGCGTATGAATTTTGGACTAAGCTAGGATTTCAGCTGAAGGATTTTCGTGACGAATCGAATTTCCCGACAATACATATGGAATTATTCGTCGATCAAATCGCTTAACTATTGAAAGGGATAAGCCACAAAAAATATAAATTATTCGAATGAACAACATGATGAAGGCGCTAGCTTTCGCTTTACTGGCGAGTGCTTCTGTATCGGAAGCCGTTTATGCACAACAAGGTGTAGTCATCTTTGGAAAAATACAGGATGAGCATGGTGAACCCATCTCTGGTGTAACACTGACCTTAGCAAATGGACAACAGCAGACAAGTTCAAATAATCAAGGTGAGTTTAGTTTTGCTGGGATCAGCAGCTTTCCCGTACAGTTAAGAGCAGATGCAATTGGGTATAAGTCTGTATTGCTAGATTTGAACGCTGTCAACTGGAACGCAAAAAAAGGAGTCAGAATAGGTATGGTAGCCGGCGATAATACCTTGGATGAGGTGTTGGTGACGGGCAGACGCAACAATTCATACCTGACAAATAATATGGAATTGGGCGGCAAATTTGCTGGAAAGCTGAAAGATCTGCCACAATCGGTCGCTGTTTTGAGCAAGGAATTTATCGAGGATAAACAGGCTTTTACAACTGCGGCACTCGTACAGGATTTGGCAGGGGTGACAGAGGCATCTTCCTATGATGATGTGGTCATTCGTGGTTTTAAAAGCGGTTATGAAACGGGTGTCCGGCTTGTCAATGGTTTGCGTTCGGGCTATGGTTATGGCAATAGTTATTATAATTCGCCCTTGACAATCAACCTTGAGAACATCGAAGTATTGAAAGGGCCGGGGGCTTCTTTGTTTGGTGATATTGTGCCTGGTGGTACGATTAACATGACGACGAAGAAACCTTTAGAAGATTTTAAGGGCTATGTGAGTTTTGCGGGCGGTAGTTTTGAAACGATGCGAACCACGGTAGATCTTGGTGGACCTTTGGATAGTGCTAAACGGATATTATATCGTTTTAATGGAGGGTATGAAGATACTAAGACTTTTCGCGATGTGAATCGGCAGAAAAGAATCATGGTTGCTCCTTCATTTACGTTCAAGCCGGCAGAAGGAACAATAGTTGATATTGATATGGTATATAATCAGTTCAATGGTTATCTTGATCGGGGGATGGGGATTAAAGAGAATAATTTTTACGCTTTACCGAGATCGTTTACCTTAAGCCAACCATCAGATTTTTATAACTCAAAAACTTTTTCGTTAAGTGGCCGCTTGTCTCAACGTCTGGCGGAACATGTTAGTTTGAATCTGAGTTATATGAAATCGATCTATCAGGAGGATGTCAATGAGCACCGCACCATGAACACTTTCTCTGACGCACCGCATAATACAATTATGAATATGCGTTTTTTTGATCGTCACGGACGCGACTATACAGATAATGTTGTTGGCTATGTGAAGTGGGATCTTTTGGGCGATAGAGTCGATCATCATTTGGTTGCAGGAGTTGATTTTGCACAGTATCGGGGCGACAAAGAAAATCAATTGCGCGAGGCTAGGCAGCAAACTGTAGATGGCAAGGTTGTTCCTTTGACTTTTGATTTGAACAATCCCACTTATACGACTCATGACCTGACAAATTATGTCTGGCGTACTGGTGTAGCCTATCCTTTTTTGAGTCCCTATAAAACAACGGGTAAATATATACAGGATCAAATCAGTATTGACGACCGACTGAAACTTATTGTAGGTCTACGTCATGAACACTATTCTTCTGAAACTCTTGATGGACAAAATCGTTTTCATGCGACCCAGAATGCGTTACTACCTCGTTTTGGTGTAACTTATGGAATTAATAAGCAGATCAATTATTTTGCCAGTTATTCGCAAGGGTTTGTGCCTGTGGGAGCCAATTTTATTCAGAATTATAAAGACTACGGAGCCGATAAACCCTTTGATGCAGAACGGAGTTTTCAGGTAGAGACAGGGGCGAAAACAGGCTTCTTTAAAGAACAATTGCAGGTAGATCTTTCTTTGTTCCGAATTGAACGGCGGAATATGCTCATTGCAACTGGAACAATCAATGATTCAGGACTGCCTGAATATAGACAATCCGGTAAAGCATTATCACAGGGCGTTGAGCTAGATGTCCGTGGGCAGCTGACGCGGGAATTCCAGATTATGGCAAACTATACCTATAATGATACGGAGGTAAAATCATCATCTATTCCTTCAGAAGTCGGACAGTCCCTGCCGGGAGCGCCCAAAAATATGGCTAGTGCCTGGTTGAAATATGTGTTTTCAACCAGCTCACTAAAAGGCTTGGGTTTTGGGGCCGGTGTGTATTATGTAGACCGTAAACGGATGGATAACAGTATCGGAAAGGATAGCGATGGAAATGCACTCTGGGGACAATGGCCTTCTTATACAACCGTAAATGCTGCAGCATATTATCACGTAGGAGCAATGAAGATCGCCATGAATCTGAACAATGTATTCGATAAATATTACTTTTTAGGTGGTTTTGACTACACTAGGGCATTTGCTGGTGCTCCACGAAATATCATGGTATCAGTTGGTTACTCTTTTTAATTTTGAAATAGTGATCTAAAAACTCCAAAGCGGGCTTTTTCAACAAATTTGGACTATTTAATTCAAGATTTGTGCTAGTCAGATAGCCCGCTTTGGTTGTAAATTTGAACAACAAATAATAGAATTGTGAACACAAAAATGAGGTTTGTTTTAGTCTTTTTAGTTTTCCTTTTGAGCACCTTGCTCATGAAGGGAATGGCTATGCCTACGCATTCGAGTGCACTAAATCCGGTTATTAGTTTAAGGTTGTCTTCTACCTTTCCTACTCAGGTGGAAAAGGATTCGCGGCAGTCTGAACGAGAAAATTTGGTTGCTGCGGTGAAAGATCATGATGTCTATGATATCACCGAACAGATGGACCTCAAAGATGAATGGAGCAAGCTGCTCTCTTGGGGAGTGCTTTCAATTTGTCTTTTTGTATTCTGTTATCCTGTACGTCTCAAAATTCAGAATAACAGAAGGCCTTATATGGATCGCTTGATCCTTCCGCCAAAATATATTCTTTTCCAAAGTTTAAAGATCCCGTTTCTGGGGTAAAAATTTCCATTTCTTACAACGGTTGAGAAAAGACAGACCTTGCGTTGCATAGGGGTGTAATCTGTCCTATTTATCACGATTTTGAACGATTTTTTTTAAGTCGTATGGCCTTGTCGTGACCTGTACTCACCGTGACTTGTTTTAGTTCAAATAACAACAATTTAAATAATATTTATATGCATTTATTACCTAGAGAGACAGAGAAGCTATTGCTTCATCTTGCCGGCGAACTAGCGAAAAAACGTAAAGCTAGAGGACTTAAATTAAACTATCCGGAGTCTATTGCATTGATCAGTAGTGAACTTTTGGAAGCTGCTCGTGACGGACGTACTGTTGCTGATTTAATGCAGTATGGTGCGACGTTGTTGACACGTGAAGATGTGATGGATGGTGTCCCTGAAATGATCCATGATGTTCAGATTGAAGCTACATTTCCAGATGGTACAAAACTGGTTACTGTTCATAACCCGATTCGCTAATTGTTAAAAATATAATCTATGATCCCAGGAGAATTTTTTATTGCAGATGGCTATGTGATCTGCAATGAAGGTAGAGAAATTACAACTATCACTGTGACAAATACAGGTGATAGACCAATTCAGGTAGGTTCACATTTTCACTTCTTTGAGGTGAACAAAATGATGGAATTTGATCGTGAGAAAGCTTTTGGCAAGCGATTGAATATTATCGCCAGTACTGCTGTGCGTTTTGAACCGGGCGAATCAAAAGAAGTAGAATTGGTTCCTTATGCAGGAGCGAGAAAAATCTATGGACACAATGATTTGGCAAATGGAGATACCGAAACCGAAGTTGCGAAAGCAAATGCAATGAAAAAAATAAAAGAACAAGGCTTTAAAAACAAAGTATCATGAGTTTAAAAGTTAGCAAATTAAATTATAGCGCCATTTTTGGCCCTACAAGTGGAGATAAAATCCGTTTAGGAGATACAGATATCATTATTGAAGTTGAAAAAGACTACGCCTACTATGGCGACGAAGCTAAATTTGGTGGCGGTAAAACGGTTCGTGACGGGATGTGCCAATCTTCGGTCCACACACGGGACGAAGGTACATTGGACATGGTAATCACAGACGCTATTGTGATAGACCACTGGGGGATCGTGAAAGGTGATATCGGTATTAAGGACGGTAAGATTGTCGGTGTAGGCCGCGCTGGTAATCCGGATACCATGGATAATATCACACCAAACATGATTATCGGTGCTTCTACTGAGGTACATGGTGGATCGGGGTATATTTTAACTCCGGGTGGTATTGATACCCATATTCACTATATCAGCCCAACACAAGTTGAAACGGCCTTGTATAGTGGTGTTACAACAATGATCGGTGGTGGTACCGGTCCAGCTGATGGAACAAATGCAACGACAGTAACTCCAGGAAAATGGAATTTGCGCCGCATGTTACAAGCTGTTGAAGATCTTCCAATGAACTTCGGTTTCTTCGGTAAAGGAAATGTGGGTACTGAACAACCTATTGTTGAACAAATTGAAGCAGGAGCATTAGGTGTTAAGATTCACGAAGATTGGGGTGCAACACCTGCGACTATCGACCGTGCATTGTCGGTAGCTGATCAATATGATGTGCAGGTTGCTATACATACCGATACCCTGAACGAAGCTGGCTTCCTAGAAGATACAATCCAGGCGATTAATGGACGTGTGATCCATACATTCCACACGGAAGGTGCTGGTGGTGGTCACGCTCCGGATATTATCAAATCTGCGATGTACCCAAATGTGCTGCCTGCTTCAACAAATCCAACTCGCCCCTTTACAAAAAATACAATTGACGAGCACTTGGATATGCTGATGGTCTGTCACCACTTGAGCAAAGAAATCCCTGAAGATGTTGCTTTTGCGGATTCTCGTATTCGCCCAGAAACGATTGCTGCTGAGGATGTATTACAAGATCGCGGTGTATTCAGTATCATGAGCTCGGATTCTCAAGCAATGGGACGTGTAGGTGAAGTCATCACACGTACATGGCAGACTGCAGACAAGATGAAGAAACAAGTAGGTCCATTGCCTGAAGATGAAGGTAAGGACAACGATAATTTCCGTGCACGCCGCTATGTAGCGAAATATACCATCAATCCAGCTATCGCGCACGGTATTTCTAAATACGTTGGTTCAATTGAGCCTGGTAAAATTGCTGATATGGTGATCTGGCGCCCCGCTTTATTTGGCGCAAAACCAGAAATGATTATTAAAGGCGGGATGATTATCGCTTCAAAAATGGGGGATGCAAATGCTTCTATTCCTACACCACAGCCAATCATCTTAAGAACAATGTTCGGTGGTTTAGGTAAAGCTGTTCACCAAACTTGTTTTGACTTTGTCTCTAAAA
>JAIRVH010000097.1 GCA_031253985.1 Sphingobacterium sp. | reverse complement strand
TACAAAAAAATGAAAACACCTGCATTCAAGAGAGAATTCTCTTTTTATCGGATCATGAAGTATCCCTGCATCGCATTTTCGATTACTTCAGTATTCTGCAGTTCATTGATGGCCTCCCCAAGCATGGCCCAACGTTTGGACAAAAGCAGCGTAAACATCAAAATAAGCAAGGGCGAGAAACTCGATGTGATCCTCCACAAAATCGAAAGTCTTTCGGGTCTTCATTTTGTTTACAACCCTGATCTGTTGCAAGAACGGAATACGGTCTTAAGCGGTAATTTCAAAACCGAGCCGGTTCGATCCCTTCTGAATAAACTTGGAATCAGTGCGGTAGAAAAAGAGGACTATGTGATCCTGAACACGCAAGGAAACATCAAAGCAGATCGGATTGTAACAGGTTTTGTAAGAGATACACTGGGAGCTGCCATAGCAGGTGTATCTGTAAAAGTAGTAGGTACGCAGACTGGAACCACAACAGATGCAAAAGGGGCGTTCCGTATTGAAGCGGCTTCCCAAACGACACTTTCTTTTTCTATGGTCGGATTCCATACCAAAGAAGTCACAGTCGGTGAAAATGATGTCATTAATGTAACACTAAGCGAAGAACGTTCGACCTTATCGGAAGTTGTCGTTGTTGGTTACGGAACCCAGAAAAAAGAGACACTCACAGGTGCTGTAGGTATAGTATCCCTTGATAAATTATCTTCACGATCGGTAAACACTGTAGGTGAAGTACTGGCAGGAAAATCTCCCGGTGTCATTGTGACAAACGAAGGTGGTGATCCAACTTCGCCTCCCCGTATTAATATTAGGGGTGCTGGTGGTATAAATGGTGAAAGTGTGTTGTATGTTATTGATGGATCTATTTTCTTAGGCACACCGCAGCTCAATCCGAACGATATTGAATCTATTTCGGTCCTCAAAGACGCATCGGCAGCAATCTATGGTGCCAGAGCTTCGGGTGGAGTGGTGCTAATCACAACCAAGAAAGGTAAGAAAGGACAGATGCAAATCAGTGTCGATGCCAAAATCGGCCAACAAAGTGCATGGCGAAAATTACAACCGTTAAATGCCGAACAACGTGCTGAAGTAGCAGCAACAGCAGCAAAAAATGGTGGAACAACCATTTTGCCGGCTTTCGATCCAGCAAAATATCCAGATGGACTTGTCACAAAAACCAATTGGATGGATGAAGTATTTAGAAATGCTACATTACAAGATTACAACGGTGCTATCAATGGTGGAAATGAAAAGTCTAATTTTTACCTAAGTTTCAATTACCGTAAAGCAGAAGGTATCGTACTCAATACAAAAACTCAACGGTACAACTTCAGGGTAAACTCAGAACATCAAATCACACCATGGTTAAAAGTAGGTGAAAATTTATCCTATAGCAGCACTAACGGAAACGGTGCCAATACCAGCAGCGACTATACAGGAGCCCTATTGTCTGCCATCTACTATCCAACCAATGGCACACCTTACAATGCCGACGGAAGCTTTGCTGGTTTGCCAGGACCTTTCCCTGGAGATTACGGCGATATCATTAACCCTGTTGCAGAATTAATGCGTATAGACATTAATAATCCCGTCAATGTATTGGTCGTGAATCCGTATGCCAACATCCAATTAGCCAAAGGCTTAACATTCCGATCAAATCTGAGTATTACAAAGTCGAACACCAGATATAAAAGTTTTACACCAAAACGTCCTGAAATAGGTAAACCCGTTTTGAGCAATAGTCTGGTGGAAAGAACGAGTGACGCAAATGATATCCTTGCTGAACAAGTCCTAAATTATAAAGTCAAATTTGACGTTCATCAACTTGATTTGACTGGTGGTTATAGTTTTCAAAAAACTAAAAATAGTTATTTGAATGCTTCGGGTACCGGCTTTGACGACGAATCCAAACAATACCGATACCTAAATAACGCCAATACGATACAACCCTCGGAAAGTGGTTACGGAGCCACAGCACTTTCGTCTCTTTTCCTACGGGTCAACTATAATTACAATGAAAAATATCTGCTCTCTTTAATTGGTCGAAGAGACGGTTCATCCATCATTCCGCTGAAAGAAAATAGAACACGATACTACTATTCAACATCTGCCGGATGGGCGTTGCACAAAGAAGATTTTCTGAAATCTGTAGAGTGGTTAAACGAGCTTAAAATAAGAGCTAGCTACGGTAAATTGGGTGGTCTAGCCAACCTTAACCCACTGGATGTTAACCCGCTTCTTATTCGCGCCGATGCCTATTTCGGTGAAAATCCAAAATTACAAAATGGATATGCTCAGAATGTGTTACCAAATATGGATATGCGATGGGCCGAAAGTAAACAGACCAATATAGGTTTAGATCTTGGAATTTTGAATGGATTAAGTTTGGTAGCAGATTATTTTGTCAAGGAAACAAATAAAATGATCTTAACCAAACCACTTCCCGGAACAGCGGGCTTGAGCACACAAACGATTAATGGTGGATTGGTTAAAGACAAAGGTATTGAACTAGGGCTTACTTACAGTAGCGCGAAAAACAAAGAGTTTTCGTACTCCATTAACGCGACCTTAACCAAATTGACTAACAACGTTCAAGAGCTGGCACCCGGATTAAATAATATCGCAGTAGGTACTAATTTTAGAAATGAGCTTGCTCCGTTGACGATTACCGTTGGCCAACCTCTTTACAGCTACTACGTATTAAAGACCGATGGTATCTTCCAGAGTCAGGCAGAAGCTGATAATTACAAAAATGCCAATGGACAAAAAATTCAGCCCAATGCAAAAGCTGGGGATTTCAAATTTGTAGACATCGACGGGAATGGTTCTATCGGTCCAGAAGATCGCTACTATGCAGGAAGTGCTTATCCAGATTTTTCTTATGGTTTGAGCTTTAATGCGAATTACAAAAATTTCGACTTCAATATTTTTGCACAAGGTGTACAGGGAAACAAACTATTTAATGCTGTCAAGAGAACAACGTACAGCGCGAGCGGTCCTTCATACAACAAATTGGTAGGAATTTTAGATGCTTGGTCTCCAGAAAACCCGAATGGAAAAGTACCGATTATCTCAAGTTCGGACGCAAACGGAAACTTTAATGCATCAGATTTCTATATAGAAAATGGTTCTTTCCTTCGTATCCGCAACGTCACGTTGGGCTACACATTGCCAAAATCTTTGACCGACAGATATAAACTTGGAAACGTGAGAGTCTATGCGACTACCAACAACCTATTTACGTTTACAAAATACACCGGTTTTGATCCAGAAATTGGTATGGATAACAATGGACTTGATGTTGGACGATACCCGCAGGCAAGAAGCTTTATCTTCGGCCTTAATGTCAATTTTTAATCTTAATAGCATAATGTCAAGAAATCTAAACGAAGGAAATTTCATAAAATGTTCACGTAGTTAAGCTCTTGTCGATCATTAAAACGAGAAAATAAACAAATGATAAAACCGAAAATACCTATGTTGTCCGCCAGGCAATAGTTTTATTTGGGGTCTATCAGTCATTTTAAAAAACAAAACGATGAAAACGAATATAAAATACCTAGCAATAGCAGCTGTAGCTCTTTTCGCATCGTGCGATAAACAACTGGATATTACGCCAGAGGGTTCTCCATCTGCTCAGAATTTCTGGAAAACAGAACAAGATGCCATCAAAGCAGAGGCTGGGATGTACGAAAAATACAATGAGGAGGATTACTACGGCCGCGGGATGTTTTGGTTTATTAATGCGAGTGATGATATGGTCACTGGCCGGAATAAACCAGAAGCGGATAATATTAAAAATTTTAATCGAAGTTATATCGGTGGAGGCTACACCGAATCTCAATGGAGTATGCGCTACGCCATCATTAAAAGAGCCAATGACATCATTATCCATGTTCCCAATATCTCCATGGATGAAAATCGAAAAAAACAGATCATTGGTGACGCTTATTTCAATGCCGGCCTCGTGTATTTTCAACTAGCGGCAAACTATGGCAACGATAAAGCCGGTGTACCCATTGTTACACCCGAAACTGATGCTACCAAGCCTGTGCCCCGCGCGAATAATGTCAACGAAAATTATGACTACATTATTTCTCTGTTTCTAAAAGCAGCAGATAACCTTCCGTATTTTTCAGACATGAATTCTTCGGATTATGGCAAAGCGCACAAAACGGCTGCCTGGGCTTATTTATCAAAAGTATATCTGTACAAAAAAGATTATACCAATGCGGCCAAATATGCTGACATGGTCATCAGTTCCGGTAAACATGATTTACTGACTAATTTTGTGGATGTATTTAAGGCAGCTAACAACTGGTCCAAAGAGTATATCTGGTCGGTTGTATGTACGCCGAATGGTGGTGGCACCGGCTGGGGAAGCAAACTTCCGGGTGTGATGTTGACCAATAAAGCCTGGGGAATTTACAACGGCTGGGGGTATTATTTACCAACAAAAGAACTTTACGATTCTTTCGAAACAGGGGATTTGCGTCGTGAAGCAACCATCTTGAAACCGGGAGACAAATTCCAGTTTTTTGGTACTGAACGTACTTTCACAAAAGACGGTGGCGCTACCTCCAATTATCAATTCAAGAAATACATGGAGCCGTTTTCTTATAAAGACCCGATTCCAACACATGTTAATCCAAATGGTGACAATGGAACAACAGATCTAAATGTGCCATTGATGCGTTATGCCGAAGTGTTATTGATTAAAGCTGAGGCTGCTATTAATTTAAATGGTGCTGGTGCAGGCGATACCGAATTAAATAAAATCCGGAAAAGAGCGGGCTTGTTGGCAAAAAGCGGAATGGGGCTTACGGATCTCAAACGCGAACGCCGCAATGAGCTTGCGGGTGAATGGGCAGACCGTCACCGCGACCTTGTCAGATGGGGTGACGCACAAGCCGCTTACGCTAAACCTCTACACGACTTCGATGGCACGGTGATCTGGCCTGCCCGAAATTTCAATCCGCAAGTACATGATGTATGGGCGGTACCCCAACGTGAAATAGACAACAGTTCGGGTGTCATTAAACAAAACGCAGGATGGTAAAAAACAATAAATTAATATGGCTACTATTTGCCGGTCTAAGCATTCAGTCAGTTTCTGCACAGCAGAAACTGACTGCCAATGCAGGACATAGCCACAATGATTACAAACAGCAAATCCCGCTTTTGGAGGCGTACTATGCAGGAATGGGATCAATAGAAGCAGACGTCTTCTATCGCGACGGGGAACTTTACGTTGCCCATGAAAGCAGTGAAATAAAGCCAGGGAAAACATTAAAAAAATTATACATCGATCCCTTAGTTGCTTTGTTCAAGGAAAATGGCAATAGGCCTTATGCTAAACCCGAACAAACGCTACAACTCGTCATCGATATTAAGGAGAATTACGAGCAGGTATTATCCAAATTGCTGGAGGATCTGAAAGGCAATGAATCGGTATTTGATCAGCAGAAAAATCCGGCAGCCATAAAGATTGTCGTCAGCGGAGAAATTCCTCCGGCAGAGCAATTCGACAATTATCCGCCAATGATCTATTTTGATGGCAGACCAGAAAAAAATTATACACCTGCACAGCTCAAACATATTGGGATGATCAGTCAGGATATTACAAAATATGCTGCCTGGAATGGTAAGGGAACTCCTACGCCGCCCGATCTCGAAAAGATGAAATCGGTGATAGAAAAGGTACACAAATTGGGAAAACCTTTTCGCTTTTGGGCGACAAAAGATAGTCCTAACAGCTGGAAGGAGCTAGGCCACATGGGGGTTGACTGGATCAATACAGACCACCCAACGGCACTCAAGAATTTCTATCTGAACAATGCCAAAGTCGAATACGCAAATCCAAAGGCCTATATCCCTTATCAACCGACCTATAAAAATGATGGGGCAACGAGCAAGGTCAAGAATGTTATTTTACTCGTTGGTGATGGTATGGGCCTGGCTCAAATCCAAGCGGGTCTAAGTGCCAATTTCGGTCAGTCCAATATCATCAATATAAAACATGTTGGGCTCTCACGCACCGAAGCATCCAATTCTGATTTCACCGACTCAGCTGCCGGCGGGACGGCCCTGGCTACGGGACACAAAACCAATAACCGATACATCGGTGTGGATGCCAATGGCAAATCGTTGAGTTCCATTCCCGATACTCTGGCTCAGTATGGGATCAAAAGCGGCATCATCAGTGCTGGAGATATTACAGATGCCACTCCTGCTGCTTTTTATGCACACCAGATCGAACGGACCATGTCACAGGAAATCGCAGCAGACTTCAAAAATAGTCATGTAGATATTCTCGTAGGGTCCCGTCGTGAAAGTTTCCTCAACAATAGGGATAATACATTGATGAAGCAACTGACTGAAAAAGGTTATCAGCTTCAGCAAAATTTAGATGATTTTGAAAAAGCAACATCGGGCAAACAGCTGGTACTGCTAGCTGATTCTGCGACAAGAAGAATACTCGATGGACGGGGAGAGATGTTAAAAACTTCCCTCTCAAAAACAATTCAGCTTTTGTCCAAAAATAAAAATGGCTTTTTTATCATGGCCGAGGGCGCACAAATTGATTATGGAGCCCATGCCAATGATCTCCCCTATGTTGTTACCGAACAGCATGACTTTGACAGGCTTGTAGGTGAAGCGCTCAGATTTGCGGACCAAGACGGCGAAACACTGGTCATAGTCACTGCAGATCACGAGACAGGTGGACTATCCTTATTGGATGCCAATTATAAAAAAGGAACTGTAAGAGGCAATTTCAGCAGCGACGACCATACCAATATTATGGTACCTGTTTTCGCTTATGGTCCAGGTGCACAGAATTTTATTGGTATTTACAACAATACCGCAGTTTTTAAAAAGATTATCCAGGCCTACAACTTGAAATAATCAATCGCCTTAACGTATTCATACAAAACGAAAACCCTTAGTTTAAATACGAAGGGTTTTCACTTTTCTACAGACTACATTCCATACTTCACTTCCACTTCAAAATCCAATTTAAGGATCGATGTTCGATTTTTTGCCTATCTTGTAGGTCAAAAAACAGAACAACCTTTATGATACCATCAATCAAGCGACTACTGATTTTGTCATTATTACTATTCAGTATTTCGGCCAAATTATTTGCACAAACTTCTGAAAAAGCGTCCTGGTTTAAAGATGCCCGTTTTGGCATGTTCATCCATTGGGGGTTATACAGTGCAGCTGAGGGCATGTGGAAGGGGGAACCTTTACGTTATATGAATAATTATGCCGAATGGCTAAGATATCGCAACCGTGTCTCCAAAGAAGAGTATGGCACTTTGGCCAAACGCTTCGATTGGAGTAAAATAGATCCCGAACAATGGGTTCTTCTTGCTAAGGAGGCTGGCATGAAATATATCATCATCACTGCCAAACATCATGACGGTGTTGCTCTTTGGGATACGAAAGTTGGAAATTATAGCCTTCCAAAATTGAGCGGTTCTAATCGGGATGTCATCAAAGACATTGCAGCAGCTTGTAAAAAGCATGGAATGAAACTGGGTTTCTATTATTCACATTGGATTGATTGGGAGCATCCCTATGGTTGGAATCATCAACAGGAGCTTTCGGGACATGTGACCGATGCCCAGTACAATCAATATTGGCAGGAGAAGGTCATCCCTCAGCTTCGCGAGCTGATGACCAACTATGGTGATATTGCACTGGTATGGTTTGATATGTGGATCCCCTATCAAAAATCCATCATTAAAAAGGAACAATTACTTCAAGTTGTCAAATTAATTCGTGAACTACAGCCCAATTGTTTGATCAATTCGCGTTTGGGCCTTCCTACTGATGCACAGAATGTGGATTTTGAAACACTTGGTGACAACCAATTTGCTAGTAGCTACATTAGCCACCCCTGGGAAACCCCGGGGACGATTGCCCATTCATGGGGTTATAATGGACAAGAAAACGAGTGGAAATCAACCAGTCAAATTTTCCAATCCTTAATCTCCAATGTAAGCCTCAACGGTGGATTTACCTTAAATATCGGTCCGCGCGCCAACGGAGCTGTTCCTTATGAGAGTGTCAGCCGTCTGCACGAGGTCGGGAATTGGTTAAACACATACGGTGAAGGCATTTATGGCAGTACAGGACTTGATTTAAAAAACAACCATTTCGACTGGGGATATCTGACAACCAAAAAAGAAGGTCAAAAAACGGTAGTCTATGCACACGTCTTTAATTGGCCTTTGGATCACACACTTCGGATTACTGGAATCAAATCGGCGCCAGAACAAGTTTCCCTGAGAAACGGAAATACATCTACCCCGGTAAAATTTGACCAAAATCTCAGTTTGATACACATCCAGCTACCAGCTGCACAACCGGATCATTACGTTTCGGAGGTTAAATTGACTTTTAACGGTCCCCTGGAACTGGACAAAAACACCATCCCAGAATCTACCTTCGGGGGCTTCTCCTTGAAATCGACCAATAGTCTCAACCAGGGACTCAAAATTGTACGCTATAATGGTAAGAACCCCACACATGCGGTACTTACAGGCGATACTAAAATCGATTGGGAGGTAACCATACCCGAAGCTGGCGTCTATTCACTGGATTTTTCAGCTCATAATCCCAATAAAGAAAATAGCATTTTTGAAATCAGTGCAGCCAATCAACGCTTGGAAGGAAGTTTCGCCCCGACAAACAAAATGGTGGTAGAGCCCAATGAAAACAACTATACCGAAGAATTTGTCGAAAACCGCATCGGCAAATTTACATTCAATAAGGCTGGGAAATATATCATAACCTTTAAAAGTAAACAAGTACAGCCACTGTGGTTTAATTGGATATGGCTTGAAAAAATTAAAGATTAAACACCGGGTCTTCCTCACGAAAAACCACAAAAATTAGCAGGCAGATTGCTATGCACACATAACAATCTGCCTACTAGCAATTTATATAAAAAGTTACATATTTTAATATTTATTTATTATTTTGGGGTAAAAGTTACCAATTTTGCAAACAGGGGCTTACATGCCGCTTATGCTTATAAATGAGAAAATTAATCCTAAACATTGTTGGATAATGCATCTGCAACGGGACTCTTTATCAGTGCCTTCGGACCAAGCCCTTAACACGAGGTTGGAAGGATTAATCACGACTACAGAAAATGGTACTATTCTACAGTTTAACAACTGTGCGAAGGAGCTTTTAGCGCTCGAAAACGCGAAAGATACCAGTAAGATCCATGAGTTAATTCCGTTTTACGCAGTAGATGATCTTTCCATACTGCCCCCTACAGAAACTCCTTTTTTCATCGCGCTTTCAAAAAAACAAAACCAAAATGAAATTATCCTAGGACGAAAAGAAGACGAACAATTTAGATGGTATCAATTTACCATTTGTTTTATTGCCGAAGGCAACAACAAGGGGCTTTTGATTTCGTTTATCGATGTATCGAAATTGGTCAATAAAAATCGTGTCCTGGAAGATAAACAGCATCAGCTACAGTTGCTAGTTGCATCATTGAATGATATCGTATTTGAAGTAACCGATACAGGGGTGTTTAAAAATTATTGGACCAACAATCCGGATCTATTGTTCTACACGCCGGAAGAATTTTTAAATAAAAGTGTCACGGAACTTTTCCCGCCCGATCTTGCGGTACCCGCTCTTCAATTCATACAAAATTCATTAAAATTGGATCGCGAACTTAAAATGGATTTTCAATCCAATTTAAAAGATCACAAAGACAAATGGTATCGCCTACAGATTAAACCGATACATCGGGCCCAGAACAGGGTTGCCCTGGTTATTTCCGACATTACGAAACAAGTGGAGTCCAATGAAAAGAGTAAATTCAATGAACACAAGTTTAACCAAGCATTTCATTTATCGGGTCTGGGAATCTCTTTGACCAGTCTCGAAGGTTACTGTATAGAATCCAACAACATGTTAACCAAAATTCTTGGTTATTCTCATGAAGAAATGTCGACAACCAAGTTTACTGAAAGAACACACCCAGACGATATACACAAGGACGTTGAACTTCGGGAAAAACTTATCAGAGGTGAAATCGATGCATTCACGCTGCAAAAACGCTATCTACACAAATTAGGTCATTTTGTATGGTGTTCTGTAACAGTTGCGGCGGTTTTTGATAATGCGAATACCGCCCAATTTCTGATCGTTCAGGTTCAGGATATTTCCGAATCAAAGAAGAATATCGAAATCCTAAAAAGACAAAAAATTGAATCGGATTTAGTCAAAATTGATCTTGAAACCAAGATACGGCAACTGGAAGAATTTGCCAACATCCTCGCTCATGATCTAAAAGGCCCGCTAAGTAATATCCAAATGCTTATTGACGAAATCAAGGCTACCAACGATGAAAAGATAAAAACTGATTTCTTAGACCTTTTACGTATCAGTGGCAACGATCTCACGCAAACACTGCATGATCTGGGCGACATACTCGAACTCCGGTCCAACAATTCATTAGTCTACGAAAACTGTAACTTTCCAACTGTTTTTAAAAAAGTACAGCAGCAATTTATCGCTGAAATACAACAGAAAAACGCAATAATTTCCATAGACTTCAACGTAAAGGATATCTATTATCCTAAAATTTACCTCGAAAGTATTCTGAGCAACCTGATGAGTAACGCACTGCGATTTACGCCCTCCAATAGAGCTCCTCAGATTGAAATTCGAACTTTTGCTGAAAACGATGGCATATTGTTGACCATCAAGGACAATGGCCTGGGTATTAATCTCCCCAAATATAAATCGGAACTTTTCATGTTCAAAAAAGTGTTTCACCGTGGATTTGAGAGTCGGGGTCTCGGCTTATTTCTGACCCGATATCAAGTTGAATCTTTGGGCGGAAAGATCGATGTACAAAGTGAATTAGATGAAGGGAGCATTTTTTCGATTAAGTTTTCAACAAAAAATTCCCCAGAATCAGTGTTGGAATAGCAATAAAAATCATTCTAAACGACCATGAACCAGGAAAACAAAAGAAAGATAATTCTTATCGATGACAACGCTATCTTGCGTACAATATTTGGCTACATGCTTCAGGGATTTTCCCAATATGGAATTGAATTCCATTCTTTTAAAAATGCGCTGGATGCATTGGATTTTCTGGATAACAACGACATTACCCAATCTTCGATACCACCCATACTTTTTGTCGATATCAATATGCCATTTATGACTGGCTGGGAATTAATGGATACCTTGGAGGATAGAACGGATTTTATCCAAAAAACAAAGATATATATTATCAGTTCCTCGACAAGCAAAAGCGACCAGGAGCAACTTGCAAATTACCCATTTATAAGTGGCTTTATTCTGAAACCCTTTGGAAAAGAATCCGTCTATAGTATTCTAAAAGAGCCCTATTAGAACATTATGATTCATAAAAATACCCCCAAAAGTTTTCAATTTAAACATTTTTGGGGGGTAATTTAATTTAACAGCTTGTAGGATAAACAAGCACTGTCGTTATTCTTTCTTTATTAGATAGCTTGGCATTTTTCGGCCAACCAATTCTTTTCCTCAGCGGTAAGATGTGTTGACAATTGATCAAAGACCCACTGATTATAATTATTCAGCCATGCGATATGTTTCTTATCCAGCAGGGATTTTTCGATCAAATCGGTTGCGATGTAACATATAGTCAATGTCTCAAAATCTAAGAAATCTCCAAATTCAGAAGAACCCGCTTTACGGGTCAATACTAAATTCTCAATACGGATACCATGCTTGCCTACACGATACAATCCAGGCTCTATCGAAGTGATCATGCCCGGTTCAATGGCCACATCAATCGCTGCTGCATTGAACACTTGCGGACCTTCGTGTACGTTCAGGAAGAAGCCTACACCATGTCCAGTACCATGTCCATAATTGCGCAGTGTTTCCCACAATGGGCGACGCGTAATTGCATCGATCTGATAACCGCGCGTTCCAGTAGGGAAAATCGCCTGTGAGCCTTCTATTGTTCCCTTGAGTACCAGTGTATAATCTTCTTTTTCCTCTTGTGTAAGAGCTCCGAGTGTGACCACCCTTGTAATATCTGTTGTACCCGTGTTATATTGCCCCCCAGAGTCTACTAATAGTAAACCTTTAGGTTGTAACGTATAATTCGATTTTTCATTCGCCGAATAATGCGGTAGGGCTCCGTGATCCAAATACCCCGCAATAGTCGTGAACGATACATCAACAAAGCCCTCCTGACTTTCGCGAAATCCGCGTAATTTAGCGGCGATAGATAATTCCGAAAGCTCCCCAGAGGAAACATTCTCTTCTAGCCATTTGAAGAAGCGAGTCAATGCAACACCGTCTTTGACAAAAGTATGGCGATTATTTTCAACTTCGACCTTATTCTTAATTGCTTTTAAACTTGTCGAAGGATTTATTTTCTCAACAATTTTAACCTGTTTAGGTACGCTGTCGAAAACAGCGAAACAGGTACGTTTCGGATCGATAAGAATAGATGCCACCTCCAATGCCGGAATTGTTTCAAAGATCTCTTCATAAGCCGCAACATCCACTCCGTAGCCTTTCAGTTCCTCAGTTGCCTGTGCTGTCAGCTTTGAAGGTTCGATATACAGTGTTGCCTTATCGATAGTGATCAGCACAAAACCCAAAACAACAGGATTACATGGAACATCCTGACCACGAATATTTAATAACCACGCTAAGTCATCCAGGGATGAAATCAGATGCGCCTCGGCCCTATTCTTTTTCATCTCCGCACGGACGGCTTCAATTTTAGAGACCGTTGACTGTCCCGTAATATTTTCACCCAACAGGTAAGCCTGTGCCTTAGGCAGCTCTGGCCTCCCCTCCCATAATGATGACAACAGATCAACATGACCATCCACTTTGATCTCCAATGGTTCCAAAGTATGCTGAACAGACTGCGCCACCAATAAGGAAGCAAGATTGCCGTCAAAAGCAACTTTAGCACCAGCACTCAACTGTTCGCCCAACCAATCAGCGTACTCCGCAGCTCCCTGTGCTTTCAATTTCACCAATTCAAAACCTGTTCCAGCCAATTGTTCTGCAGCTTGGACAAAATAGCGAGAATCGGTCCAAAGGCCCGCAAAATCCTGCGTGATTGCCAAAGTACCTGCTGATCCTGTAAAACCCGATGCCCAGGCGATGCATTTATAACGTTCTGGTAGATATTCACTAATATGAGGATCTGATGATGGGATGATATATCCATCGATTCCCTGAACCTTCATCGCATCACGAATGGCAGCTAATTTTTCGATATGCTTCATGTCGTTTATACAATTTTACGCAAGTTAGGATTTTTTAGGGGCGAATGCCTAACTTTAAGCCAAATAAAACAAACGAATACAGCGAACGCTTTCCCCTTAACATAGGCAGCGTCCAAGTCATCATGATAAATCCGATGAAATATCTATGATTGCCAGCACGAATGTAGATAACCGTGTTTGGTCGAAAATAAATCAGGATATAAGGATATACCATAGGACAATAAAAAATAAGATATATGAACCAATTTGTGCTAAGTACTATAGCTTTTTCCACTTACGCGTTAACGACCGTTACCACTCCACTATTTGCACAGGATCTCCGAAGTAAAATCCAGGATGCCTTTACACAGTTTCAAAATCAGGAAAGCCTCAGGAATGGTTTGAGCTCATTGATCGTTTTCGATGGAAAAACAGGCCAAACGGTATTCGCAGCAAATGAAAATATCGGACTGGCGACCGCCTCCACCATGAAGGTAATTACGTCGGCAACAGCGCTAGATTTCCTAGGCAAAAATTATCAGTTCAAAACCACCTTGTATTATACTGGTGAGATTGACGAGGACGGTGTGTTAAACGGAAATATTATTGTGACAGGCACGGGAGATCCCACCCTTGGCAGCGCCCGCTATCCGGAGACTCAAGCAACAACGATACTGAACAAATGGCTTGCAGCAATCCAAAACGCCGGTATCAAAAGTATTAATGGGGCCATCATTGCCGATGACAGGCTTTATAATGGAAACCAGCTTCCGGGCGGGTGGATCTGGACCGATATGGGAAACTATTACGGTGCGGGAATTTCGTCACTCAATTGGTGTGAGAACGCTTTTGGCCTAAATTTCAGTCCAAGCAATAAGGTTGGCGCCAAAGCGGACATCCTGAGCTATACCGCTCGTGTTCCCTACCTGGAAATTATCAATGAAACAACTACGGGTAAAGCAGGAAGCGGCGACAATGTATACGCCTATGCTGCCCCCTATTCAACCAAGATATTTGTCCGCGGTTCGTATGGGCAGGATCTCAAGAAAACAATTGAGCTCTCCTCGCCCGATCCGGCCTATGATCTCGCTTTTCAATTAAACGAAGTCTTAAATAACAACGGTATTGCTGCCAGCGAGCTGCCTGCCACAGGGACAAAGATGGATTCAGTCGATGTTTCAAAAAAACAAACCCTGGATATTCACCTTTCCCCGACGTTAGACAAAATTGTCTACTGGTTTAACCAAAAGAGCATCAACCTCTATGGAGAAGCCCTTTTGAAAGCGATTGCTTATACAACAGCGGGTAAAATAGGCACCGACGATGGCGCCTATTATATCCAGAAATATTGGAATGCCAAATTAGGCATAAAATCCAGTGAACTTAATAGCATGGATGGTTCTGGTCTATCTCCTCAAAATAGGGTAACCACATCAGCCATGAATAAGATTATGCAATATGCACAAAAACAAAACTGGTACCCCGCCTTCTACGAAAGTCTTCCCACCTATAACAATATGAAGATGAAAAGTGGAACAATTGGTGGCGTACTTGGTTATACAGGTGTACACACCAATAAAACAGGACAGTCATTTACCTATACTTTGCTGGTCAATAACTATTCTGGGTCTGCGTCCAGTATGCGCCAGCAAATGTTTAAACTATTGGATGTGCTGAAGTAACATATTATTGTCTAATTATAATAAGATATTGGCAAATATTTCCAATTATCAAAAAGAATGATAGATTTGTAGCCTTAAATTAATAAAATCGTAATGAGTAACACTAATCGTAAACAGGCAGCGTTAAACTACCACGCAATGGGTAGACCTGGTAAAATAGCTGTTGTTCCGACCAAACCAACAAATTCGCAAAGAGACTTATCATTAGCATATTCTCCGGGTGTAGCGGAGCCATGTTTGGCTATTGCTGAGAACAAAGAAGATGCTTATAAATATACCGCAAAAGGAAACCTTGTTGCTGTTATCAGTAATGGTACAGCAGTATTGGGATTAGGCGATATCGGCGCCCAAGCTGGTAAACCAGTCATGGAAGGTAAAGGTTTATTATTCAAAATTTTTGCCGACATCGATGTATTTGACATTGAAGTGGATACCAAAAATGTCGATGAGTTTGTCAACATCGTCAAAGCATTGGAACCTACTTTTGGCGGGATCAACCTGGAAGATATCAAAGCACCGGAATGTTTTGAAATCGAACGTCGACTAAAAGAAGAAATGAACATCCCAGTGATGCACGATGACCAACATGGTACGGCAATCATTTCGGGTGCTGCATTGATCAATGCCTGTGAAATTATCGGAAAAGATATTTCTAAAGTGAAAATCGTCGTGAATGGCGCTGGCGCAGCTGCAATGTCATGTACTGCAATGTATATTTCAGTAGGTGCCCGCAAAGAAAATATTGTGATGCTGGATAGCAAAGGTGTCATCCGTACTGACAGAGAAAATCTGGACAGTATGAAAGCACAATATGCAACAGATCGCGATATCCGCACCCTGGCAGATGCTGTAAAAGATTCGGATGTATTTATCGGTCTATCGGCAGCAGACGTCATGTCGGCAGAGATGTTATTATCGATGGCTCCAAACCCAATTGTATTGGCAATGGCAAATCCAAATCCGGAGATTGCTTACGATTTGGCAATGGCTACACGTAACGATATTATCATGGGTACAGGTCGTTCAGATTATCCTAATCAGGTAAACAATGTATTGGGTTTCCCATACATCTTCCGCGGTGCTTTGGATGTACGTGCAACAGCAATCAACGAAGAAATGAAAATTGCGGCAGTACGTGCAATTGCAGACTTGGCGAAACAACCTGTTCCGGAAGAAGTAAATCAAGCCTATAACACCAACAACTTAAAATTCTCGGAAGAATATATTATTCCAAAACCTACCGATCCGCGGTTGATCACTGAAGTTTCTATGGCTGTTGCAAAAGCGGCTATCGCATCGGGTGTGGCACAGAGCGTGATCGAAGACTGGGATCAATATAGCGATTCGCTACGCAAACGCCTTGGTAAAGATGATGCGATTATGCGCAATTTAACCATGGCTGCTAAAAGAGATCCCAAACGTGTTGTTTTTGCCGAAGCAGACAATTACAAAACATTACGTGCGGCGCAGATTGTTAAGGAAGAAGGCATTGCTATTCCAATTCTCTTAGGTCGAAAAGATAAGATCGAACGTCTAATCAAAGAGTATGCTTTTGAATTGGATGGCCTTGAAATCATCGATCCTGTTGCTGAAGTAGACAACGAAACGGAGCGTTCCAAGAAATTTATCGAGCATCTTTACATCAAAAGACAACGTCGTGGTATATCGAAATATGATGCCCGTAAGTTGATGTACGATCGCAACTATTTTGGTGCCTCTTTAGTTGAATTTGGCGAAGCAGATACCCTAATTTCTGGTATGACCAAAAATTATGCAAATACAATCCGTCCGGCATTGCACGTAATCGGTGCTAAACCAGGCAGCCGTGTCGCAGGTATGTATATGATGTTAACTAAAAAAGGACCAATCTTCATGGGTGATACAACCGTAAATGAAGACCCTACAGCACAAGAATTAGCAGACATTACCTTGCTACTGGATAAAGCTGTGAGACGTATGAACATTCAGCCACGTATTGCATTACTATCTTACTCTAACTTTGGTTCAAGTGAAGGAAAAACGCCAACAAAAGTGAGAGCAGCAGCGCAGATCCTACACGATCAACATCCGGAAATTATCGCTGATGGTGATTTACAGGCTAACTTCGCACTCAATAGCGAAATGCTGACAGCGAATTTTCCTTTCAGCTGCCTAAATGGAAAATCTGCGAATACACTTGTATTCCCTAATTTGGAATCAGGAAATATCGCTTATAAACTATTGCAAGAAGTTGGTGAAGCGGAAGCGGTAGGTCCAATCCTTTTGGGTATGAACAAACCAATTCACGTGTTGCAATTGGATAGCTCGGTGCGTGAAATCGTCAATATGGTTACCATTGCTGTAGTAGACGTACAAGCACATCTTAAAAATTTATAGAATAGCTTAAAATCTTCCTATATTCGTGTACTATGTACGAATATTTCAATGGAAAATTAGCATATAAAGCCCCCACTCATGTTGTTATCGATGTGAGTGGGATTGGCTATTATGTCCACATCTCTCTTTATACCTTTTCCCAAATCAAGGATCAGGAAAATTGTAAATTATTTATTTCACTGCAAGTTCGGGAAGATTCACACACGCTTTACGGCTTTGCGACAGAAGGCGAGAAAAAACTGTTCGAAAATCTGATCTCTGTTTCTGGTATTGGCCCTAATACAGGCCGGATGATCCTATCATCAAATACACCCGATGAGATCCAGTCTGCCATCGTCAATGGCCAGGTTGCCCTAATTCAAAAGATTAAAGGAATCGGCCCTAAAACAGCACAACGTCTTATCCTGGAACTTCAGGATAAATTAAAAAAACAGGGCTTCGAAGCCTTGGCGTCACCTATCCAATCCCAATCAGTTCCGGACGAAGCATTGTCAGCACTAGTGATGCTCGGATTCAACAAAGTCGCGGCAGAGAAGGTGTTAAATACCATTTTAAAGACCGAAAGCAGTCTTTCCGTAGAGGATATGATCAAACTGGCATTGAAACGACTTTAATGCATACACGTTTGCTGAACATATCCGATATTAATCATTAGATAACGGATACGTACCGCTAATGCTGTAGCGTAAAAGATATAAAGGAACCTTCGGGTTCCTTTGTCATTTCCCGAACCTCAGTTTTGCAATAAATCGAGGACTAAAAAGGAAGCATCACAACAGCAATTTATTCTTTACAAAGGCGTAGCTCTTTTCTTCTTTTCGCTTTAGTTTTTAGATACAGCAAACGGAGATCAAATAGGGATCAAATTCGGCCTTTTGACAGTGCTTGTTCAGTAATTGTTCAGTGATCGTTCAGTGCTTGTTCAGTGATGAGTCAGTGTGGACTGCATAAACATTGACTCATCACTGTCTCAAAATTGTTTAAAAATTGTGATTAGTCCGAACTTGGTATTAGAATGTTCCAGTTTTAACACCTACCTTATGTAAACTACAGCCTAATTAACCAATTGTAGCCATCTTTATAAATGGCGTCTATGAGACTTTTTCCGGAAAAAGCAGATTCCGTTGTGTTTGTATTGGCGACAATAGGAAATAATGCACGCTCTTTCCTTGCGTTAAAAAACAGTCGTCCACTCCTGAACAGCTGCTCAGTAGAACACGGATAGATAGAGTTAAAAGGCATAAATTTTTTCACCTAAATTTGGATACTATTCCCCGAAGTAAAATATCCTCTTTAACAGACTAAACAAACGATTGATCTAGCCCAAATAGGCTGTTATCCAAGCTGCTTCTAAGTACCCAGAAACACGGTTAATGGTGTTTTCATACCCTATTTGTTACATTTTCTCTTTGCTAAAACGTATTTATTCACCTATTTTTAGGGCTTCTTATTTCAGTTATAATCTCACGCATGAAGAAACTATTTTCACTTGCGCTGGCTCTAAGTGTAGGAGCAGCAGTATTTGCGCAAGAAAAGAAAGATGCTACCTTGAACATTGTGCCATTACCGCAACAGGTTCAAATTAAAAATGGTACGTTTAAAATCAACGCTAACACCAAAATCGCCTTTGATAGCGAAGAGGACAAAAAAGTTGCAACGCTGTTTCAGGATTTCCTAAAAAGCAACTACAATCTCAATTTATCAGTAGTGAAATCAGTGAGCGGCAATAGTATCTATTTCTCTTCCAAAAACGCAAAATCCACTCATGCTGAAGCGTATGAACTTAACATAAGTTCGGACCGCGCAACTATTAGCGGAAAAGCTGCCGGTCTATTTTATGGTATGCAATCGTTGATCCAACTGCTACCTGTAGATAAAAAGGCCAGCATAGAAATTCAACAAGCTTCAATCCAGGATGAACCTCGTTTTGCCTATCGTGGATTACATCTCGATGTTGGCCGTCACTTCTTTCCGGTAGAATTTGTTAAAAAATACATTGATATTCTGGCATCTTACAAATTAAATACGTTTCATTGGCATTTGACAGACGACCAAGGCTGGCGTATAGAAATCAAATCACATCCAAAATTGACTCAAATTGGCGGTTACCGCAAGCAGACCCTGCTGGGTAACTACAAGACAGATGGCGATTATGACAATACACCTTATGGTGGTTTCTATACCCAGGATCAAATCAAAGAAGTGGTTGCCTATGCAAAAGCTAAATATGTAACGGTTATACCCGAAATCGAGATGCCAGGACATGCATTAGCAGCACTTTCGGCTTATCCAGAATTGGGCTGTGGTGATAAGCCAGGACCTTACACAGCAGCTCAGACTTGGGGGGTGTTTGACGATGTTTTCTGTGCCGGAAAAGAAGAAACATTCAAGTTGTTGGAAGATGTAATTGATGAAGTCATTCCCCTATTCCCTAGCGAATATATCCACATTGGTGGTGACGAATGTCCAAAAACAAAATGGAAAACCTGTCCATTTTGTCAAAAAAGAATCAAGGACAACAACCTCAAAGATGAACATGAGTTACAGAGCTATTTTATCCAACGTATGGAAAAATACATCAATAGCAAAGGTAAACGTATCATTGGATGGGATGAGATCTTAGAGGGCGGTTTAGCGCCTAATGCGACTGTTATGAGCTGGAGAGGCGATCAAGGTGCAATTGATGCTGCCAATCAAGGTCACGATGTGATCATTACGGCAAACAGCTATGGTCTATACTTCGATCACAAACAAGGTCCTGATCAAAACAGAGAGCCTTTAAGTATCGGCGGACTTTCTACATTGAGCAAGGTATATGCGTCAGACCCAATGCCTAGCAAAATTGCTGAAAACAACAAGAAACACGTTTTAGGTGTACAAGCAAATATTTGGACAGAGTATATTGGATCATCCAATAAAGTCGAATTTACAGTGTTACCGCGTGTATTGGCACTTTCTGAAATCGCTTGGACACAACCAGAGAAAAAGAACTGGAAAAATTTCTCAGAACAACGTGCAGCAAATCAGCTCGCTAAACTTGACCAAACCAATACATTCTATCGTGTCCCAGAAGTATATGGCATAACAGACAGCATCATATATGCTTCAGAATATACGATCAGAGGCTTGAAACCTTCTGTTGAAGGTGCTAAAATTTACTACACGCTGGACAATTATGATCCTTCAGAGTTGGATCTAGAGTATACAGGTCCAGTAAAAATTACGGTTCCTAATGGCAAGGAACGTATTTTCAAAGCCGTTGTTGTAACGCCTTCCGGCAAAAGAAGCAACTACATTCGGGTGAATATTATCAACACAAAGAAATAATAACATTTGCCTGATAAGAAAGCGCTAATATTCTGTTAACTTTGAACAGCGTATTAGCGCTTTTTCATTTCATGCAGATTGGAACTCAATATGCCGTGAAGCTTTCCGGACAGGCAAAACATGCTTGGCAATTGTAATCCTGATAGCAAATGCATGATTATTTTTTTTACATAGATTTTTATGGCAGAGGATTTACAAATAGCTAAAGGTAGCAAAGAAGAACAATATCAAAATTTACTTCCTCAGATTGGGGGACTATTGCAAGGCGAGCCGAATCAAATTGCCAATCTGGCTAACATCGCGGCTGCATTAAAAGAACAATTCAATTTTTTTTGGGTTGGTTTCTATCTTGTGGATGGAGACGAGCTTGTACTAGGCCCTTTTCAGGGTCCTGTAGCTTGCACACGTATCAAAAAAGGCCGTGGTGTATGTGGGGGGGCCTGGGCACAGCAAAAAACATTAATCGTTCCCGATGTGGAACAATTTCCAGGGCATATTGCCTGCAGTTCGCTCTCGCGATCTGAAATTGTGCTGCCGGTTTTTAAGCAAGGGCAGATTATCGGCGTACTGGACGTTGACAGCAGTGAACTAAATAGTTTTGATGAAGTCGATGAGAAATACCTGACGCAGATCCTACAACTTTTAGACAGTAAGTAAACGATTTTTACGACTAAAGTACAAAATAGCGCAAGTGTAGGCTGGGATTTCAAAAAAATCGAATTTTACACTTGCGCTATTTTTTAATAGTTAAAGCAGAAAATACCAGTTGATACAGCTAAAATATAGTCCCATTAGTATTTAAAAACCAACTCCTATCTGCAAGGTAAAACGGTGCAGATCATATTTTTTGTCAATCTGTGTTTTTCCATACCATGGATCTGTGTCCTGTAGGCTTGCTGAAGGAGATATATAGCTATCTTTTCTGCTATATTGTTGATAGCGGTAACCTGCTGCCAAAGACCAGTATTTCGCTGAATTCTTAAATTTAAAGCGCCACCCCAACTGTGGGTTTACCAACACACCACCTTGATACTCATATTTCAAATTCTTCTCGGATATATTTTTATTCAAAAAAGCAAAACCATAACCTAGATCCAATCCTGCAAAAAAACTACGTTTTCTGTCTGGGAATTCCACATAATTAACTTTAGCTGAAAGCGGCAAAAACCATTTTGATCCTTCACCATTCACAGGATACCGATCCAAACCCGTGTTGAGGCCCAGACTCATATTTTCATGAAACTGCAGCCCATGGTAGGTATGCAGCCCAAATCCAGACTCTAGGAATGCCGGACCGTAAGTAATGACCGAAAATTCATTGTGATTTGTATATCCTTTTGTTTGGGCACCAGCATAGAAAGCAGCCAAAAGAGCCAGCATGGCAATAAATAATCTCTTCATATCAGGAAATAGTAAGCAGTTGATTTTAGTTGGATTTAGTAACAGAAATAACACTTAGAGCTTTCAATTTAGCCTTATTACTATAATCATATTGATGGACGCCATCCTGTCCCACGACAATGAGGGATTTTGGTCCTGCAATAACATCCATGCTCATCAATTCTTTGTGAGTTTCCAGAAGCTTGTTACCTATTTGGCTGACATCACTGGCATCGAATGATTTCAATCCAGATTTCCCGTCACAGACATATAAAGTTTGGTCTGATAGCGCCAGCCCGTAAGGGTTCTCCAAAGTGAAGGTATTTTTCAGCATAGGTTTCGTCAGGTCCTGGATATCGATCACTTCCAATAAATTCTGTTGCCCACCACATACCACTCCTGCCCGTAAGGTGACAAAGGCATACTTCTCATTAACAACAACAGGATCGCAGGCACGAATATGGGCATACCGTGACAGCTCCACCGGAGCCGAAGCCGTCGTGATATCATAAATTACCATTCCTGTATTGGAACCGATAAACAGACTATTTTTGAACGGAAAAATTGTTTCGATACCGGGACCTATTTTGATGTCCTTTACATAAGCCGGCTTACTTGCATTCTGCACATTAAAAAGGTGTAATGTCGTTTGGTCTACGGCGTATAGATGTTTATTGGCAATGGTAAATCGCGCCATGGATGCCCCTTGTCCAGATCCAGCATTGACTTGGTTATAATCAAGCTCTTTTCGATCATAAGGTGAATATCTATCTTTCTGGCTATAGCTTACCAGACTATCCCGGTATCCCGTAATGATACGATCTGGTCTGTTATTGAAGTTATCCATTTGAAGCAACATCTTAAATACATCCTTATTTCGTGTCAGTAATTGGGGCGATGCAGGATTTTGAAGGTCGAATGTCAACAGATCGGTATAACTATCAGCATACAGCTTTCCGTCTAGAACAGCAAGATCTACATTGCCAGGAATACTCAAGAACGCCATTGCCTGGGGTTTTGAAGGATCGCCATTGTTAAAAATATGAATACCTTTCCCAGGCTCATTGATAAACAAGTAATCTTGATAAATATAGATCTTTCCTGTTTTTACAATTGGGGCAGGACTGCTTACGGGATTAGCTTTAGCCCGGATACCTTCCATGGTTTCAAATATGGGAACGCTAGCTAGATACATTCCTTTACTTTCGATTTTATCACAGCTCGAAAGCGCAATACAACCCAACAATATAAGCCAGATTCTTTTCATAAAAAATAACTATATGGTCAATTAAATTTATAATTACTATAGTTAACGGTATATTTATGAATTCGCTACAAGCTTATCTATTTTTTTAATTTCCCATATCTTCACTAATTTATCATCACTGACGCTAAAGAAATATTGCCCATTTTGCGACCACGCTCCAGCATTCACAGATAAATGATGGCCATCCTGCATTTTCTCACGACTTATATTTTTCAACAAGGCAAAGTCATCGCTAGACCAGAATTTCAACGATTTATCGCGGCTTACCGTAGCAAAAATCGGAGCTTCCGGATGCGGGTATATCCCGTATACGGTAAAAAGATGGGGTACAAAAGAGAAATTATCATGCAATTGGTTTGGATTCGAAATCACCAATTGCGCATCCCGTCCACCGCTTAACAACTTGTTATGAATAAATGCCAGCGAAGTTGTAGGCATGTTATGCAATTTTAAGTCAGTGATAACATGAAAGTCAGTACTATCCAACAGATAAACTTGCCCATCTTTATCGCCCAAAGCTATGCGTCCAAGTCCTTCATCAATTGCAATTGCCCGGATGGTTGTTGTGGAGATGCGTTTCTCATAAATACTTTGGTAGGTTGACAGATCAATTACATGCAGAGTCCCCGCTTCTCCTACCGCCAAAAGTTCATTTTTCCAGGACATGTGAGCCAGGGCAAAAATAGCTTTGGTCCCTAGCTGTAGGCTTGCAATGAGCTTTTGCTCTTCCACATCAACAAAAAGCAGTTTTCCTTCGCGCAATGCGATGGCAAGAATCGGTGTCCCTATTATCAAACGTAAGGCATAGACGGATGAACTGACTGCACAGAGTATACGTTTAAATGCATTATGCTCAATATCCCATTCCACAACACCTTTATCGTTACCAGCAGTAAAAAATGTATCCGCATAATATCCCTTTTCTACGCAGAAAACAGGGTTCTGATGTCCTGGCAAAGTCGATTTTAATGTAATATCCATAGTCATTTCGCTAATACTTCCGCTTTATACAGATTGGGTATGTTATGATCGATAAAGTCATTTGTCTTACTGTTCGGTAAAAACGAGAAGTGCAGTATATTTACAAATATACTGCACTTCGGAGATTTTTTTGTCATCTTAGCTTAAAGCCTTGCTCCAGTTTTGGATTTCTAGTACGCCATCTCATCATCGGATCTGATGGCATCCGCTTAACCAGCGCGCTTAGCTAGCAAGAATGACTATTGATGTCTGCTTTCGAGTTTTTTTGCGATTGTCTCTAACGAAAAGCCCTTTTCTCGCAACAATACGATCAGGTGAAACAATAAGTCTGAAGTTTCATTGATAAAATCGTTATCCGTTTCAGTCAAAGCCGCAATGACAGTTTCGACAGCTTCCTCACCTACCTTTTGCGCAATCTTATTGATACCACGGGAACGTAGACGATTGACGTACGATTCGTCCGAGGGATGTTCATAGCGATGGTTGACAATACGCTCTAATTCCAATAAAAAGTTTTGATTGAAGTCTGTATTGAAACAGCTCCGGCTCCCTGTGTGGCAAGTAGGTCCCATCGGTTCTGCTTTGATCAAAACAGTGTCCTTATCACAATCCACATGAATACTTTTTACATTTAAAAAGTTTCCACTCTCCTCTCCTTTTGTCCAAAGGCGATTTTTGCTCCGGGAGAAAAACGTTACGCGTTTCTCCGCCTGTGTCTTCTGCCAAGCTTCCTCGTTCATATAGCCCAACATCAACACTTCTAAGGTTTGGGCGTCCTGTACGATCACTGGAACAAGGCCGTCACTTTTTGCAAAATCTAACATGATTTTTATTTCAATTTTTAATTTTCTTCAATGAGCTCGCAAGCTCGGTCAACTTTTAAATCTGACTCAACAAGAATTATATTATCCCTTACCGTATCACTCGTTGAACCTTAATTTTTAATTCGTAATCTTTGAACCTATCGTACGACAATACCATTTTGTCGCAAGGTTGCTTTAAGGTCGGGAATCAATATTTCTCCATAATGGAAAACAGAAGCTGCCAACGCGGCATCCACATTAGCTTGTTGAAAGACATCTACAAAATGCTGTTGATTACCGGCGCCGCCGGAAGCAATTAGTGGAATATGAATTTGATCGTTTATTGCTCTTAAAAAAACATTGTCAAATCCATTTTTTGTTCCGTCATGATCCATTGATGTAAGTAAAATCTCTCCCGCTCCACGCTCCTGCGCTTCAAGAACCCAATTCGTAGTATTTAATTCCGTCTTAATACGTCCGCCGCTCAGATGGACAAAATTCTGCCCTTCGATGGATCTGGTATCTACAGCAACGACAACAAATTGTGCTCCAAAAGCGGCGGCCATCTCATTAATAAGAGCAGGATTACGTACCGCAGCTGAGTTGATGGAAATTTTATCCGCACCGGCATTCAATAGGATGTCAGCATCTTTGATTTCATTGATACCACCGCCTATTGTAAAGGGTATATTTACTTGACGTGCCACGGCTTTGACTAAATCAATTGTCGTTTTACGTCCCTCATGTGTCGCTGTGATATCCAAGAAAACGAGTTCATCTGCCCCTTGTTGGGAATACTCATAAGCCAATTCGACGGGATCACCCGCATCCCTTAGATCCACAAAGTTGACTCCTTTTACGGTACGTCCATCTTTAACATCCAAACAGGGAATTATACGTTTTGCCAGCATTTTAAAACCTGATTAACGATTTTAAATTCCAGTCTTTGATTTCATCGATCGAAATTCTATTTTCATAGATGGCTTTACCAACCACAACGGATTCTACACCGCCTAATTCCTGAAGTTTTTGGATATCTTCCATCGAACTGATGCCACCAGAAGCAATTAATTTGATAATCGGAGAATGGTTCAGCAACTTTTGGTATAATTCAACACCAGCACCGCCTAATTTACCATCTTTACTGATATCAGTACATAAAAACCGAAAGAATCCTAAAACCAAGCATTTATCGATATATTCGATCAATTTGATCGGTGAGCTTTCCAACCATCCGGAGTATTTGATTACCTCATCCAGCACGTCAATAGCAATAACGATGTGGTCAGCATATTTTACTTTTCCTTCGTTCAATGTAGCCAGTTCCTCCAGGAATGAAGGATTTGTGATCGCCTGTGTTCCTACGATAACACGATAAACACCAGCATCGACCAATTCTTTTACCTTTTCTATACTTCTGACACCACCACCGTATTGTATTTTCATATCCGTCTTTTGGATGATGTCAAATAAATAGGCCTGGTTACTGAAGTCCCCTTTTGCACCGTTTAAATCGATGATATGAACCAACTCCGTACCATTTGCACGGTAGTTTTCGATCTGTTCCTCTAAACTAATCGCATACGTTGTGACGTCATTGTAGTTACCCTCTCTCAAACGGACAACCTTTTTGTCCAAAACGTCTATTGCTGGAATGATATACATAGTCGAATATTTTTAGTCAATTTGAATAGTTGAAAAATTGAGCAACAACTGCTCTCCTGCTTTCCCGGATTTCTCCGGATGAAATTGTACGCCAAAGAAATTGTCTCTGGAAATCGCCGCCGAAAAAGGCTCTCCATAAACACATTTCGCTGCGGTATAAGTCGCATCGTATTCGATAAAATACGAGTGAACAAAATAAAAGTAAGTCTGATCTCCGATATTGGCAAATAAAGGATTATCTGATTGCACGGAGACGCTGTTCCACCCCATATGTGGTACCTTACCTGCTTTTCCGGCATCGAAATGTAACGTTTTCAAAGGAAACAGTTTTAACATTTCGGCATTCCCCTCCTCTGAAAAATCTGTCAGCAGTTGCATACCAACACAGATACCCAAGACAGGCTTTTGCAGCTTTTTGATAGAGGGTACCAGCCCAGATTCCTGTAGCTTGTCCATTGCTGCTCCAGCATGGCCCACTCCCGGAATGATGATACGGTCATATTGATCGATCTCATCTGCTGTATTGACCATACCATAGGTAAGCCCAACACGATCCAGTGCCGCTGTCAACGAGAAAATATTCCCCGCACCATAATTAATAATTCCTATCATCTTACAATACTCCTTTTGTACTTGGCAATTGCATATGGTCGGCATCGCGTCTTACCGCTTTTTTGATCGATTTAGCAAAAGCTTTGAAGATCGCTTCGATCTTATGATGTTCATTCTCACCCTCAGCTTTAATATTTAAATTTGATCGCGAAGCATCTGAAAATGATTTGAAGAAATGAAAGAACATTTCTGTAGGCATGTCTCCGATCTTCTCGCGTTTAAATGCGGCATCCCACACAATCCAGTTGCGGCCACCAAAATCCAACGCCACCTGAGCCAAACAGTCATCCATTGGCAACGTGTAGGAATAACGCTCAATTCCACGTTTGTCGCCCAAAGCTTTCAAAAAAACTTCGCCCAGTGCAATCCCAGTATCTTCAATAGTATGATGTTCGTCAATATGAAGATCCCCTTTTGCTTTGATGGTCAAATCAAGTGCTCCATGTCGAGCCAATTGATCCAACATATGATCGAAAAACGGCAGTCCAGTTTCGATATCCGATTTACCCGAACCATCCAAGTTCAATTGAATAAAAATATCCGTTTCATTGGTTTTCCGATGATGTTCGGCAGTACGCGTACCCAATTTAAGGAATTCGTACACCGTCTTCCAATCTGTTGTCTCTAAAGCTATAACAGTTGAATCGACCGCAAGGTTTTCCAAAGCACCTAATTGATCGTTGGCACGCAGCCAAATAGCTTTAGCACCGAGGTTCTGCGCCAATTTCACATCGTTTACACGATCTCCAATAACGAAAGATTGGCTCAAATCGTATTTTGTAGCATCAAAATATGCACCGAGCATACCAACTCCGGGTTTGCGGGTATCCGCATTCTCGTGTGGAAAAGTTTTATCGATATGTTCCTCGGCAAACACTACTCCTTCTCCTGCAAACGTATCTATCACAAAATGATGGACAGGCCAGAAATTCTCCTCCGGATGGGAAGAAGTTCCTAAACCATCTTGGTTGGAAACCAAGATCAATTCGAAATCCAGCTCCTTTGCGATACGTGGCAGATACTGCAAGGCACCAGGGTAGAATTTTAATTTGGCAAAAGAATCGATCTGTTCGTCTTCAGGCTCCAAAATCAATGTTCCATCTCGGTCTATAAACAGTACACGTTTTAAGTTATCAGGCATAGTATTATTTATTGATTTGATTAAGTTTTTCTAACAATATTTGATTTTCGGCAGGTGTACCAACAGTAATCCGAAGGCAACCTTCACAGAGTTCGACTTTGGACCTATCTCTAACAATAATTCCATATTGAACCAAGTAATCATAAACTTCACGTGGCTGCTCCATCTTGACCAAGATAAAATTGGCGTCAGAAGGTGTAATATGTTGCACATAGTCCAGTTCAAGCAGTTCGCGTACCAGTTTCTCCCGTTCAGCCACCGTCTCTTTGATCCAGTCATTGACTTGGTCAACCTGATCTAAAGCCTCCAATACGATATCCTGGGTGGCTTGATTAATATTATAGGGTGGTTTTATTTTATTGTAAACAGCTATAATCTCTTTGCTTGCAAAAGCCATTCCCAAACGTAAAGCCGCAAGTCCCCAGGCTTTAGACAGTGTCTGCAATACCACTAGGTTGGGGTATTCAGCCAATTCTTGCGTAAATGATTTGACAGCAGAAAAATTAATATAAGCTTCATCCACAACGACTAGCCCCTGAAAATTATTTAAGATCGCTTCAATATCCTGACGACGGATTGAGTTTCCTGTTGGATTATTGGGAGAACAGATAAAGATCAGTTTAGTATGTGCATCTATTGCATTGGCAATACCGTCCAAGTCAAGCTGATAATCGGCAGTTAGGTTTACCTTTTTGAAAGCAACATCATTGATATTCGCAGAAACTTCATACATCCCATAGGTTGGCGGAACCAATATCACATTGTCAACACCAGGGGTACAAAATGCACGGTATAAAATATCAATGGCTTCATCACTTCCATTTCCCAAAAAGATATTCTCTAAAGGGACACCTTTTATTTTAGAAAGTTTTGCTTTAACTTGATGTTGGAGAGGGTCTGGGTATCGGTTGTAATCATGGTTTAGTGGGGATCCAAAAGGATTTTCATTGGCATCAATCAATATGGATGCCTCCCCTTTAAATTCATCTCTCGCGGATGAATAAGGTACGAGCTTCTTAATATTTTCCCGTAGTAGGTTGTTTAAGTTGAATGGATTATCCATTATAAAAAAATTAGAGCCGTAAACTTAGATAAATTGTTCATCATATGCAATATAATAAGCAATTATTCA
>JAIRVH010000083.1 GCA_031253985.1 Sphingobacterium sp. | reverse complement strand
GCAGTGAGCGAATTGAAAAAAGGTAACATCTAATAGCTAAAGATTGATAACAATGGAAAATAACTCAAATAAGACGAGTAGAAGAGATTTTATAAAAACTGCGGCCACTGCTGCTGCGGCTTTTATGATCGTCCCTCGCCATGTATTGGGCGGAAATGGCTTTACAGCTCCAAGTGACAAATTACAAGTAGCAGGTATTGGTGTAGGGGGTAAGGGTTTTAGCGATATCAATGCATTTCACGATTCAGGCAAAGCAGATTTAGCTTTCTTGTGTGATGTGGATGACCGTCGCGCAGCTGGTGCGTTGAAACGTTACCCAAAAGCAAAATATTATAAAGACTATCGTGAAATGTTGGATAAGGAGCACAAACGTATCGAAGCCGTTTCTGTATCGACTCCAGATCATCAACATGCGATTCAAGCACTTGCAGCTATGCAATTAGGTAAACACGTGTATGTTCAAAAACCGTTGACACACGATGTATGGGAAGCGAGGGCATTGACGCATGCAGCGAAGAAATATAAAGTTGTTACTCAAATGGGAAATCAGGGAGCATCGAACGATGGTCCGCGTTTTGTCCGTGAATGGTACGAAGCTGGTTTGATCGGTGATGTACATACCGTATATTGCTGGACAGACCGTCCGGTATGGCCTTCAGGTATTGCCTGGCCTACAGGTAAGGCCGAGATTCCAAAAGAATTGGATTGGGATCTTTGGTTAGGTACTGCTCCTTATAAAGAATATGTTGATAAATTGGTTCCTTTCAACTGGCGTGGCTGGTGGGATTACGGTACCGGTGCATTGGGCGATATGGGCTGTCACTTATTGGAAGTACCTTTCAGTACCTTAGGCTTGACTTATGTACAAGATGTACAGGCAACTGTCGGATCGGTGTATGTGGATGAGTTCAAACGTGGATATTTCCCTGAAAGCTGTCCTCCATCGAGTCATGCGACCTTAACATTCCCTAAAACGCCGCGTACAAATGGTCCTGTTACTTTGCACTGGATGGATGGTGGTATTCAACCTGCCCGTCCGGATGAGTTAGGTCCAAATGAAATTTTTGGTGATGGTGGTAATGGTATTTTACTTGTTGGTACAAAAGGAAAAATTCTTGCGGATACCTACGGTCAAAATGCACGTTTGTTGCCGACTTCAAGAAAAGAACAAGTTGCACAGAAATATGCCCGTGTACCAGGACAAGAGGGCGGACACTACGCACAGTGGGTAGAAGCTTGTCAGGCTGGATACGGTAAGAAAGAAGTGAGCTCACCGTTTGAAATCGCCGGTCCATTGACAGAAGCCTTATTAATGGCTAACCTGGCGATTAGAGGTGCAGATTTACGTATCGATGGTAAATATCCTGGACGTAATCTGAAGTTGTTGTGGGATAACGATAACATGCGTGTTACAAACTTTGATAATGTCAATCAATATGTAAAACGTAATTACAGACAAGGTTGGGAAATGAAATATAATTTCTAAAATTAAGATATTTAGTAGTATGAATAGAAGAGAAGCATTACAACGAGTTGCCTTGATTTTAGGAGGTACCGTTATCGGCGCTAATTTATTTTTGGAAGGTTGTACCCGTTCGGCAACGAAAGATGTACAAGCCTTGTTTGAAGCGAAGACAACTGATTTATTAGGAGACTTGGCTGAGGCAATCTTACCAGCTACCGCAACTCCGGGAGCGAAAGAAGCAGGGGTAGGCAGTTTTATTCCTGTTATGGTTCGTGATTGTTATACGGAGAAGCAACAAAAGGCTTTTTTAACTGGTCTAGCAAGTTTAGATGATAAGGCAAAAGAGGTGAAGGGGAAACCATTCCTGGAACTTTCTGCTGAAGACAGAACAGCTGTAGTGGCTGCTTTGGATAAAGAAGCCAATGAGTTTAATAAAAAACAGGCTGAAGATCAAAAAGATATTCTGGAGAAAAATAGAGAAAAACAAAATCAATTGTACAATTATGTTGAAAATGATCCACCACACTGGTTCACGATGTTCAAACAATTGACATTGACTGGTTTCTTTAATTCAGAACTGGGTTGTACCAAAGCATTACGTTTTGTGAAAATCCCGGGACGATTTGATGGTAATCTTCCTTACAAAAAAGGAGACAAGGCTTTTGCATAATAATGAATGCAAAGTGTAACATAAGAAAGGAGGCTTAAGCCTCCTTTCTTATTTTGTTTCGATGGCTAGCGCAAAATGGATGCGTTGCTGTTTGGTAACGGTCATAAAGTAACCCTGCTCTGTAGAATCACCATTGATTTCTACGGTATCATTATAACGCAATTCCCGCAGGTAATTCATTTCCAGCGATCTGATCTGATTGGTCAAGACAAGCTCAATAGGCAAACGGTCCATGCACCAGTCCAGATATTTTACATTGTTTGCGTGATTGACAATATCCAGATCGGAAAGCTTAACGATATATTCATCTCTATTTTTGACTACTTGTGAAATGTCTAATTTTGAAAATGGCCGCTGTGTTGCCGGACGATCCGGATAAGTCGTGAAATCGTCAGTGGGAATCGCAAGAGCTTCGGAACTCCTTTTCACGGTATTGATCACCGCCCAATAACTGGTTGCCGTTACATAGAGCTGCCCATTGACCGTAATTTCGAAATTCCGGGTGGAGCGTGCCCCCTCTAATTCCTGAACCCATGTTTTTACCTTGACGACATCCATCCATTTGGGCAATCTCGTAATCTCAATTCGCATACGGCTAAGCACCCAGGTTTGGTTATGTTTGGCCATCTCTTTAAAACCGAATCCAACAGTATTGGCATGTTCGCCCGCGGTAAGCTGCAGGATATTTGATAAGTCGGAGAAACGGATACGACCGTTGGAATAGCATTGGGTAAAATAAATTTCCCACTCCTTTTCAAAAACAGATTTTTCCATGTATCGTGATTTTTTGGTAAAAATAGATAATATGAATGATTTGGGCTGTAAATTCAAAATGAAATGACACTATATTTAGATATCTCCTTATAAATGCTTGCAGGGCTTGCCGACGAGCCCCGGAGCGGAGCAATGTGCCTAAAAAGGAATCGTTTTTTTATTGTAAAATAAATGATAGTTTTCAATTATTTAATTGATTATTATCACTGGAATAGGTAGATTTAAATAAGCCAATGGCAGAAAGAGATAAAATAAGATTGGCTTTGGAGCGTTATAAGTAGAGTAGCGCAAAACAATATATGTACACATTAAATGCTAGTATTATGGTTGGAGAACTAATAGCTAAAGAGGAAATTCCTCAATTTAAATTTATCCCGGCGAGTGAAGATAAGACAGCGACTTTTATGGATAAATTGAAAGG
>JAIRVH010000019.1 GCA_031253985.1 Sphingobacterium sp. | reverse complement strand
GATTTCATGAAACAGGAGTGCAAAGGTTATAGAGGCTATATATTTACAGGAAATCCAGATCTGGCAAAGAAAATCGGGCTGCGTGCGTCCCGACGTATAGAATTTTATAATGGTAAATTAGATTGTAGATTATTAGAATACGAATTATACGAGGGTACTCGCGAAAAAACAAAAGTATTGTATGAATAACATTATTGAGCGCACAGTAGCATTTGTGCAAGATCGATTGAAATTTGCAGAAGCAGGCCACGATTGGTCGCATATTCAACGCGTATGGAACAATACGAAGTTAATTTTAGAAGATGAAGAAGCTGATGTCATGGTCTGTGAATTGGCGGCATTATTACATGACATCGCTGACAGTAAATTCCATGATGGCGACGAAACAATAGGCCCTCGTGTTGCCGGAGAATTCTTGGCAAGTCTAGAAATTTCGCCTGAGGTCATTGATCATGTCAAGAAAATCATCTTCAACATGTCTTTCAAAGCAAGTTTGGGTGAAGTTTCGTTCCATTCAAAAGAAATGGAGATCGTCCAAGATGCTGATCGTCTGGATGCCATCGGCGCAATAGGTATTGCCCGCGCATTTAGTTTTGGCGGCAACAAAGGTCGTGAGATGTATAATCCCAGCATTCCTGTGCAGGAATATAAGGACAAGGAAGCATATAAACATTCAGAAGCCCCTACAATCAATCACTTCTACGAAAAGCTCCTATTGTTAAAAAATAAGATGAATACAGAGGCGGCGAAGAAAATCGCTGCGCATCGTCATGACTATATGCTCGGCTTCCTGGACGAGTTCATAGCCGAATGGAATGGTAAAAAATAAATTACACTTAACAATTCCTAAATATAAAAGTGGTACTTTAGATCTTGTACATCGAGATAAAAAGTACCACTTTTTTTATGAAAGTGTCTGTTTTCAAAGGCCATCAAGAACTTTCATGCCTGTTGTTGATCCAAAGGAATCATGAAAGTTTTTTGTCCTATGTAAAATCAACTTTTAAATGCATTTGTAAGAAACGAACCTGTTATCAGGTTCAATTTTTATGGGTAACATCGTCATAGATAGTATCAATGTCGAAAAAGAGAAGTAGAACAGGAATAAATCACCGAGTGGAACGTGCACATTATTATGCCGTTGAAAACAAACACTCAAACATAAATTATAGCATGAAAAAACATATTTTTAGCTGTCTTACGCTAGCGATGGTGATCTCATCTTCGGCATTGTTCGCGCAGACAAAAGCCATTGCACATCGTGGCGTATGGAAAAACAGCCATCTCCCCCAAAATTCTATTGCTTCTTTAAAAGCAGCCCACGACCTTAAGCTCTTCGGATCCGAGTTTGATGTACATTTGACTAAAGACAATATTCTTGTGGTCAACCACGACAATGATTTCTATGGCATCGATATCGCAACGGCAACATACAAAGAGCTTTTGGAAAAAAAGCATCCTAACGGTGAATCTATTCCTACGTTGGAAGAATATCTTAACGCTGGGAAAAAATTGAAAGGCCTGCGTCTCATCCTTGAATTGAAGATCAATAAACTCGGCGTCGAGCGTACACTTGAAGCGACCACAAAAACGGTTGAAATGGTCAAAAGCTTAAAGGCAGAGAAAATCACTGATTACATTTCTTTCAGCTTTGAAGCTTGTCAAAAGATCCACGAACTGGCTCCTAAGGCCAATATCCAATACCTTACAGGAGATAAATCCCCTGCTGATGTGAAAGCTGCTGGAATCAATGGGGTAGATTACCACTTTTCGGTCTTTAAAAAGAACGCTACATGGCTGAAAGATGCGCATCAACTTGGCATGAAAGTAAACGCATGGACAGTAAACACAGAAGAAGAGATGACAAATCTAATCGATCAGAAAATTGATTTTATTACCACTGACGAACCTGAATTACTGCTCAACGTGTTAAAGAAATAAAGACAAACTGGGTGAACCGAGCCTATCGCTATCGATGGGACTAAACACTTATACCGCCGAAGGCCGCGTGAATGCCTTTAATAAAGAATAAATGATCAACAATAATTTAAATAGATGAAAAAAAGTCTTTTTCTAGTTATCGCACTGTGTTTATCTTTCTTGTCCTATGGACAGGAATTTATTGCCGCTAGCTATAATATTCGTCAAAGAAATACCGTGGATGTCGATAACATGTGGAATGACCGGAAAGTTCCGCTTACCAATCTGATCAAATACCACGGCTTTGATATTTTTGGTATCCAGGAAGGTTTCTTTGATCAGGTCCAAGATCTCAAAAAGCTTCTGCCCGGATTCGACTATGTGGGTGTAGGACGTGATGATGGCGCGCAAGAGGGCGAGCATTCTGCGATTTATTACAATACTAATCGGTTCAAAGCGATAAAAAGCGGTACTTTTTGGCTCTCAGCAACCGATACCGAGCACCCAAACAAGGGCTGGGATGCAGCCTTGCCACGGATCTGTACCTGGGGTATTTTTGAAGATAAGGCCAATAAAAAACGCTTCATCTTTATGAATACGCATTTTGACCATATCGGCCGTACTGCACGTACAGAGAGCGCCAAATTGATTCTGGCAAAAGCAAAAGAATTTGCCAAAGATCTTCCATTAATTTTAACAGGTGACTTCAACGTGGATGAAAAAGATGATGCTTATTTCACTTTGGCCAATAGCAAAGTAGTGACTGATGTACATGAATTGGCGACATTTAAATATGAACCCAATTCTTCTTTCAATGGCTGGGGCAAAAGCATTAGACCAACAGGCCGTATTGACCATATTTTCATTACAAAACCTTTTCAGGTAAAAAAATATGGTATTCTGACCGATACCTACATGAATAAATTCCCTTCGGATCACTTTCCAGTAGCAACAACACTCTCCTGGAAATAATATCTTGTTAATAACAACAACCTTATAACACAAACAGCAGGTTCTCTTAGAATCTTGCTGTTTTTTTCGCTTTTAATTTATGTCTATCTCTGGGTTATTCTTCAAAAAATTAAGTGATAGTACCGCATCATCGAAGTCTTCCAGCTTACATAATATCTTCCAGTATTGCTCCCCCTACTCTCCACAGGATGCTTTAACACATTTAAAAAGCGACTACATGCATAGCATCTTTGCGGGATGCTGTAGCGCATCTGCTACTATTCCGGACAATAATGACACTTAGCCACTATTGGTTTAAACTTTCACATAAATTAACAGTCGATATGTTTAATTTTGACAGCAAAACAAATCATGATGAAATTTCCACTATTATATTGTACGTTATTTGTCTCGGGATTGCTTTATTCCAATGCGAGCGAAGCACAGATTTTTAAGAAGATCAGCGAGACATTGACAAAAGCAAACCAGAGCCAGACAGACAGTACTAAAACAGCGACCTCATCAAACACAGCCGCATCTTCGTCTAAATCCAACAGTTTAACATCTTTATCCAACAAAGACGCCTCATTAGGGATCAAACAGGCTTTAAGCAATGGTTTGAATCTGAGTATCGAATCCTTGGCTAAAAAAGATGGTTTCTTGGGGGATGCAGCAGTAAAAATTTTGATGCCTGCAGAAGCGCAAAAAGTAGAAAAAACACTTCGTGCAGTTGGGATGGGGAAATTGTGCGATCAATTTATACAGAGTATGAACAGAGCCGCAGAGGGAGCCGTTAAAGAGGCCGCCCCTGTATTTGTGAATGCTCTTTCGAAGATGACGATTACAGATGCGACAAATATCCTGTTAGGCAGCAAAGAGGATGCTGCAACAACGTTTTTTAAAACAAATACATCGACCGAATTAACAAACAAGTTTAGCCCTGTCATTAAATCTGCCATGGGTACAAACAATGTGGATCAATACTGGACCCAATTGACGACAGCTTATAACAACCTCCCTTTAGGCAATAAAGTGGAGACAAATCTTACAGCATACGTTACCCAGAAAGCGATAGACGGTTTATTTATCAAAGTAGCAGACCAGGAATCAAAAATTAGACATAATATCGGCGGCAGCAGAAACACCAATATTTTACAGAAGGTATTTGGTTATGCCGACGAAAAAAAATAGAAAAAATAGTTAAGGTTCCCCCCATTAGCTCCTGCCTATATGTTGGTAAATTGAGCTATTCGTATTTTGCAAGGACAAATTGTTTGTAAATGCAACCAAATTAAATTGCAAATAAAAAGCAATTTATCTAAGTTTGACCACCCTTATCACATTAAGGCTATTAAAAAATGAGCACATTTGAGATCAATAACATAAGTGATTTTTCGGTATCCGAAAGATTTCAAAATTATGTACAGATTGACACGCAATCTGATGCAAATTCACCGACATGCCCTTCCACAGAAAAGCAAAAAAACCTTGGAAAGTTACTTGTGACGGAGTTACTGGCATTGGGAATTGCAGATGCTGCAATGGACGAAAATGGCTACATATATGCAACCATTCCATCTAACACCACTAAGAAAGTCCCTGTTATCTGCTTTTGTTCCCATATGGATACATCCCCGGATTCTTCGGGAAAAGATGTTAAACCTTTGGTACACGCTAATTATCAGGGACAAGACCTGGTACTTCCTGATGATAATAGCATTATCATCAAATACACAGAGCATCCTGACTTAGCCAATCAAATTGGCAATGATATCATTACTGCAAGCGGCACCACCTTACTAGGTGCAGATGACAAAGCTGGTGTAGCTGAAATTATGGATGCTGCCCGTTTGTTGATGAAACATCCTGAAATCAAACATGGCGATATCAAAATTCTTTTTACACCAGACGAAGAAATTGGCAGAGGTGTCGATAAAGCAGATTTAAAACGTCTAGCCGCAGATTTTGCCTATACAATGGATGGTGAAAGAGCCGGTACGATCGAAGATGAGACCTTTTCTGCGGATGGAGCAACATTGACTATCCATGGAGTATCCGTGCATCCAGGTTTTGCAAAGGGAAAAATGCAGAGTGCCATCAAGATTGCCAGTGCTGTAATTGATGCATTGCCAAAAGATAGATTGTCACCGGAAAGCACCAATAAAAAAGACGGATTTGTACACCCAGTTCATATCAGTGGTTCCGTAGAAAAAGCGGAGATTCAGTTTATCGTGCGTGATCACATTACAGCCAATCTCAAAAAACACGAAGATGAATTGGAGGCTATTGCAAAATCGGTCGTCGAACAATATCCCAACTGTACCTATACTTTCGCTGTAAAAGAACAATACCGCAACATGAAAGAGGTCCTGGATCAACATCCTGAAATTATGGAGATCGGCATGGAAGCGATCAACCGTGCAGGTATGGTTGCTGAGCGAAGAAGCATCCGCGGCGGAACAGATGGATCCCGTCTTTCTTTTATGGGCCTACCTTGCCCGAATATTTTTGCCGGGGGCCATGCTTTCCACGGAAAACAAGAGTGGGTATCGATACAAGATATGGAAAAAGCCGTCAAAACAATTTTACATGTTGTATCTTTATGGGAAGAAAAAGCATAAAGGAAAAATAAATTATAATGAAAAACGACGTATTAAAAGCAATACATTACAGAAGGTCAGTATTTCAAGCTTCTTTTACCGAAGAGGAAGTTAGCAAAGAGGATATCTTGAGCATCTTGGAAGCTGCCAATGCCGCACCAACACATAAAAGAACACAGCCTTGGCGTTTTGTGATCTTCAGTAAAGAGGGATTGGAACGTTTGGGCACTGAGTTGTCACGTATTTACAAATCGGTAACACCCGCAGAGAAATATACTGAAGCAACAGAAATAACAATGGGCAAAAAAGCGACACAATCGAACGTTGCTATCGCAATTGTTGTCAATTATACAGGTGAAGTTCCTGAATGGGAAGAATTGGCCTGTACCGCTGCTGCGGTTGAAAACATGTGGTTGGCTGCACACTCGCTAAACATTGGCGGATACTGGGCGACACCAGGTTTAATCAATCATTTGGGTGGTTTCTTGAATCTCGAGGAAAATCAAAAGTGCATTGGTCTATTTTACTTAGGACACCACCAATCCGAAGCGCGTGAGCCTATACGTACACCTATCGAAGATAAAATTCGCTGGGAAGAGTAACTCTCTCCAACTTCATAATAAATAGCAAGCGGCCCGGAAAACTCCGAGCCGCTTGCTGTTTATAGGTTAATTAATTATGCTCGATGGCCACCAAAAACCTATTTTTATTAAAAATTTAATAATGAGACCTTAACCATTTAACAATCTTGCTGGGATAATTTCGCAACATACTTGTGACAGACACTAATCAACTAAAAAGTGAAATTATCATGCAAAGAAACATTATTTGGATAATGGTATTAACCATTATCACATTTTCCCAGATTCCAACTTACAGCTGGGCCCAAGGTACCGAAGCGACTATTACAGGCCGTATCATGGACAATAATGGGCCCGTAAAAGGAACTTCTGTATCGGTAAGAAATGAATCGACGGGATTTAAACAAACGACACTGACTAACCAAAATGGTGTCTATACCTTTCAACAATTGCCCTTAGGCTCGCCATATAGCATTACGGTAAACCACGTTGGTTATGCAGAACAAAAAAAGACCGACTATAAATTGAGTTATGGTGATGAACTCAATGTGGATTTTACCTTATCGTCAGCTGAAAATAAATTGGATGAAGTCATCGTACAGGGGACTGCCGCTGATCTAAAAAACAAGATCAAGACCTTGGGGGCATCCACAGCGATTACAGCCAATGATCTAAAAAAAATGCCTGTAAATGGGCGTAATTTTTCGTCTCTAATTGATCTATCACCTGTCAGCAGCGGTACAAATCTAGCTGGACAACGTGCCTCCTCAACCAATTTCACGGTAGACGGTATGAATTCACGCAGCACAGTAGCTGGAGGGAATAGCGGTGGAGCTTATTCAATCTCGATGGAAGCTATTCGGGAATTCAAGGTGGTGACCAATGACTACGATGTCACGTTCGGCCGTAGCGGTGGAGGAAGTATTACAACAGTAACTAAATCCGGCACAAATACCTTAACCGGAAGTGCATTTACTTTTGCCCGTGCTGGCTGGCTTTCGAGCAAGTATAACCTCAATGGGACAGCGCGAAAACAGAAATTCTCCACCTATCAATACGGTTTCTCCCTTGGTGGCCCAATCATCAAGGACAAAGCCCATTTCTTTATAACCTGGGACCGTCAAATGGACACCCGCCCACTTCAGATTGCTGATATTCAAACGACAGAGGATATTGCACGCTACAAAGTAACACAGGCGACTTTGGATGAGTTTAGCCGTATTGCTGTAGATAAATATGGCGCCAGTGCCGATCGCCTGTTTGGTTCATTCGACAAAAAGAAAAAGACAGATGCGGCCTTTGCCCGTATTGATTGGCAATTGAATGATAAAAACTTATTGACTATTCGTAACAACTTTGTCTACGACATGGACAATCAACAAGAGGGAGATAATACAGGTATCAATGCTTTTGAATCTTATACCAACCGAAGATACATCAACAACAGCCTAATGGCCTCCTTGCGGACGTCTATCAGTTCCAAACTGACCAACGATTTGAAAATACAACATTTCTATGAGCGTTCTGAAGCACAGCATAATGTTGCGGGATTTGATCAATCACATAGTATTCCACGTGCAATCGTTGAATCCATTCAATCCGTGGACGGCACAAATAAATATACCAATTCGATCCAGCTTGGTGGTCAGCGTTATGCACCAGAATGGTTTAACGGGAATATGTTACAATTGGTCAACAATCTATACTATAATACCGATAAAATCAAATATACGTTCGGTGCCGATATCATGTATACGAACATGGACTTTCGCTACGGTAGCGAAATGAATGGTCGTTTCTATTTTACAGGTTTACAAAATTTCGATAATCTGACTCCCTATCGTTATGCACGGGATGTTTATATGACTGACAAGGAAAATACATTGGTCAACAACCTGGCTGTGGGTGTCTATGGACAGATGGAAGCGAAAATCGCAAGAGGACTTGATGTTGTCGGCGGTCTACGTCTGGACAACACGAAATACCTCAAGAAGGCCACCTTCAACCAGACGGTTTATGACGAGTTAGGTCTTTCTACCGACAATGGGATCAATACTTTCCAGATACAGCCTCGGGTACAATTTAACTGGGATATCAATGAGGAGAAGAAAAATATCATCCGTTTTGGAGCTGGTATATTTGGCTCGGCTCTCAACCCGTATTCAATGCTAAACAATATGTTGTTTGATGGTTCACGCATAGCTGGTGTCGATATCACAGACCCGACATTAATTCCTAAGCCAAATTTCGCAAGCTATCGCAAGGACCCCGATACTGCTCCAGGACGCGAACTGCTGGACAATCCAAAGATCGAAAAATTGGTCACAATCAATACCAATAGTAAAGATGTGAAAGTGCCGACTGTATACAAAGCCAATATTTCCATCAATCACTTTTTTACACCTTCACTACGCATCGGTTTAAGCGCTTACGGAACTTGGGGACGCAACAATTATATGTATGTAGACCGTAATATGGTGGAGGACCCTTATTTTAGGTTGACTGCCGAGGGTAACCGTGGGGTGTATGTTCCGGCATCAAGCATCAATACGGCAAACGGTGCCGCCAACTGGACCAATAGTCGCAAAACCAAACAAATAGGCCGCGTACTGGAAATGAACAGCGAGGGGAAAAACAATTCCTACACGGTTGTGCTGGACGGAACTTATCGGTATTACAAAGATGGGCAGATCACGATGTCTTACACCTGGAACGATACAAAGGATAATACCTCCTATAATGGCAACGTTGCCAACTCTGCCACCCTTTCTCTTATGGTCAAAGATGATCCACGCGACTTGAGCACGATGGCCTATTCGGACAATCAATTTCGTCACAAGGTTGTATTCTATGGTACCATGCCATCTTTATGGGGGGTATCTATGGGTTTACGTTTTAGCGGAATTGCCGGAACACGCTATTCTTTGGCTGTTAATGGAAATGTCAATGGTGATTTTGTAAACTCCAACGATTTGGCTTTTGTGTATGACCCAAATAACAAAAACACGCCCGATTACATCAAAACTGGCATTCAAGCAATTTTGGATGATCCCAATGCGGAGCAGAGCATTAAAAAATATATCAATGGAAACCTCAACCGGATAGCCGAACGGAACGGTGGTATCAATGGTTTCTATGGTGTATTTGACCTGCATTTGGCCAAAAATTTAAAAGTTTACAAGAAACATGGCATTGAAGCTTCGATAGACATTTTCAATGTTGCTAACCTTTTGAAAAAAACTTGGGGTGTAGGGCACAACCTCGGTAAGCAGAATCTATATGCCATCAAGAGTTTTGATGCGGCCAATCAACAATATATTTATAATATGAGTTCAGGTGTCGGGGTATCAAATTTAAATGGTAATCCTTATCAAGTACAGCTGGGCTTGAGATATGCATTTTAAGTAATTCAGGTCATATAAAAGGTAGCGAGCCATTTCTTTCATAGGAAATGGCTCGCTACTTTTTATCGGATCTCATCTATTTTTTCGCTACACCAAAACAATGCGGTGGTTTAATCACATTTGCTTGCGCTTGATTTTTTTCATCTTTGACCGGGAAAACGATCTTAAGCCTTCCTTTTGTTCCCTGCCATTTTGGTCCAGTCTGCAGCAGTCGAACCGCTTCATCAAAGAGTGAAGATTCTGGCTGTCCTTCGGCATGGATATTAGCTGGTACGCCATTCTTATCGATCGTAAAATTGACAATAATCTCCCCTCCTCTAACGGAGGCCATCAGCTGTTTATTGAGATACTGTTCAAAAGTCTTCCAGCCTTCACGGGGTGATGCGTCACCCCCATCCAGCAAGGGTTCAACAGATATTCTATTTTCAGGCTCACTCAACTCTACATCTGTCGTACGCTCAGCCTTACCGTTAAAGTGATTAAAATATAGCAGAGCCAATAAAGTCACAAAAAGTACCCCCGCAGTGGCACCGACCGCCAAACGTTGCCAAGTAAAATACTGGGCATGTCTTGTTGCGATTGTATCTTCGACTCGTCGATTAAGACGCTGCTGCAACAGGCTCAATTGCCGGGCATCCACGCCATTCTGCAATCGGTAACCATCGATAGCATCTTGTAAAAAAGGATCGTCCAATGCCTCACGCTCCAGTTGAAACATCTCCTCTTTACTCATCAAACCATGGATATAATTATGGATCCGTGATAATTGATAATTATTTTCCATTTTCTTTCCTTTCCATGCAGATTTTTAAATTGCGCTTTCCATTCTGAATAGCACTCTTGACCTTATTCAAATCATATCCGGTCAAATCTGCAATATCTTTATAACATTTTTGCTCTAGATAAAACAAACGTACACATTCCTGTTGCTCGCGGTTTAAAGTTTGCATACAGCCTTCCAGTTTTTCGAAATCTCTTTCTTCCCATTTGGCTTCACTGGTATCATTGAGCTTTTGTTCGCTTTCAAACAAATTGTCTTCAATATCAACCTGCATTGTCCGCTTATCTTTACGCAACTGCATCAGGCAATAATTTTTGCTGTAAACGTGCAACCAGCTCTTAAAATTATCGACTTCATATTGACGCAGCTTCTGAATAAGTTCTTCAAATATCTGCATGACCGCATCCTGACTACGATCGGGATCTTGCAGATATTTGAAGCATACACCATAAAGCAAAGACATATAGGGTGAATATAATTTTCCCAGTGTAGACAAGTCACCGCTTGTTTTATAGTGTTGTAAAAGCTCTTTTTCGTTCATGCGCAAATCATTCACCTTAATGATGTTTTAAGATACGGATTTCCACAAATAAAAAAAGAAGATGCCACAAATTATCGATAAACAAAAAACCGTCCCCATATTGGAATGGAGACGGTCAATAAAAATATATTATGAATTACGGATCTAATTCCCTTGTTTCCAATTGTATCGGAGGGTAACGCCATAGGTTCGCGGATCGGCAACCACTCCGGCGTATTGCCCATAGCTTCCAGGCGCGGCCAGCAGCTGCTCGTAGTAATCTTTATTGGTCAGATTTCTGCTCCACACAAATACCGAAATACCATTTGATCCTCTAAAGCCAAGTCTTGCGTTCAAAACCGAATAGGCATCAATGTTTAGGTATTGAGATGGCGAGGAACTGGATGAGAATTTAGAACGATGGAATAGGTCGGCGCCCAAAAAGTAAGATCCATTGATTCCGATCAGCTTTCCACTTTTATTCGCTTCGCCACCCAACGACCAAGACCACTTGGAAACACCAGGAAGGACACCACCAGAGATGTCTTTAAAAGCCTGAGCTCCGCCTACCTCTTCTAGAGGAACAGGCGCATTGGTAAATTTGACATATTTGGCATCTGTGTAAGCAAGTGCCCCATTCAATCGTAGAAAATGTCCAATATTGATATTTCCGTCCAATTCAACCCCTTTTACACGCACTTTTTCGGCATTGGCCAGATAACCGCGGTTCACTCCTGGTTCAGGCGTCTGCACCTGGGTCTGATAATCTTTTATATCCGTTTGGTAAACGGTCAGATTGAGCAATGAATTGCGTGTCGGATTTGTTTTTACGCCGATTTCCTTGTGACGGACAGCCTCGGGTTTGACCTCAGCGAGATCCAGGAGCACCGCTCCGTTGGCTGTAGGCAATCCACCCACGTTGATACCTACGGGTTTATAGCTTATGGAATAGGTTGCATATGCGTTTATCTTCGGATTGAAACGATATCTTGCAGAAAGTTGACCTGAGAAATTGTCTGCATCGGCATTGACATCAAATGTCTGATTGGTATACACACCATTTTTAAGTGCTAGCAATGCCGGGTCGGATGTTTGCAAGCCCCCATAGGTCTGTCTATCATAGTTAGCTACCTTTTTATCATAGTTGTAGCGAAGACCTGGCAGGATATGTAATTTGGGGGTCACTGCCCAATCGATCTGTGTGTAGGCAGCTAAGCTTGTACTTTTAATTCCATAAACGGTCTTGATTCCAAAATTATCAAATAATCCCGGTGTCTGCCACAAAGCACTCGTCGAGCTTTTTTGAAAACGCCAGAATGCAGATCCTGTTTCTTCGGTATGCACGGGATCTGTGCTGAGATCCTGCCACAGACCAAATAACCCAACAACACCGCTGACTTTTTCACTGATCTTTCCAGAGTATCTAAATTCCTGTGACCATTGATTATGGACGGAGTTACCAGCCGAAACCGTGTATACAGGTAGCCCTAAGTAGTCGCGGTCATTGAGTGGAACCCAGGTCCATGTCCGCCATGCTGAAGTTGAGGTCAGCGTCCCTTCGCCAATCTTGATGTCGGCATTCAATGCGACCCCGCCCAGTTTATTATCAGCTTTGGATTGTGTATCCAGGTCGATCTTACGTTCAAAGGCACTTTTATACGGGAGCTCGTAACCAAGATCCTTAATAATCGCATCAAACTGTCTATAATCCGCACGCTGTGTCTTTACGACTCCTGCAACGGCCCAACCATAACCATCCGGTTTCTGTGAAGATACGTCTCCGGAAAGCACCAGTTTGATATTTTCAGTTGGGGTAAAAAGCAATTGCCCTCTAAAACCAAGATTGTTGATATCATTAATCTTTCTATTGGTATGTACATTGAACAAATTGCCATCGCGCTGTGTTCCAGAAAAAGAAGCTCTTGCGGCTAAGTTTTTGGCCAGAGGTCCGGATATCGAAGTTTTCGCCTGAATAAAACCCTGGTTTCCGTAACTCACTTCTACATTAGCCTCCGGTGTAAATTGAGGCAGACGTGAAGTGATATTAAAAGCACCTGCAGTTGTATTTTTTCCAAAGAGTGTACCTTGGGGACCACGCAGTACTTCGATTTGGTCGATATCAATAAAGTCTAACCAAGTTGCCGCAGGACGGGCAATGTATACACCATCAAGGTAAAATCCGACTCCCGGATCGATTCCGTCATTGGTCAGACCATAAGTAGACCCCAGTCCGCGGATGTTAAGTGTTGTATTGCGTGCGTTCGAAGCATAAAGCTGAACAGTTGGTACCAGTTCTTTCAACCGATTAACATTAAATGCACCTGCATCTTCCAATGCTGCTCCACGAATAATAGATATCGGAATAGGCACATCCTGTAACTGCTCTTTGCGGCGGCGTGCTGTGACCACCACTTGATCCAACGCTTCCAAGCGCGGTGTAAGTTCAATTACAGCGGGAGAATGATCTACGACGATATGCCGGGTTTGATAACCGACAATAGACACGATCAATGAAAATGGTAATTTTTGTCCAGTGACAAACTGAAAAACCCCTTTACTATCAGTTTTCACCTGGTGCGTCACGGCCTCCAGCTGAACCGTTACACCCTGCAAAGGTTCTTTTGTTACAGCGTCAATTACGGTCCCTGTTAATGAGGCATTTATAATAGGTTTTGGATTTTCTACTTGCGCATAAGTATGGTAGGAACCAGTTAAAAGCAAGCTAAAAATGACGCTAATTCGAAAAATAGCATTTTTTTTCATAAATTTATTCAGTTTAATGGTGAATCTAAACAAGTGCCAACGCCAATCGATACTTGCTTCATTGTTAAAACTTTGTAAAAGGGAAGCCTCGGCTTCCCTTTTCTAATATAAGAGAGTGTAAGAGAGAAATTTTAACAACACATTCGTTCCCTGTAAATTATCAGGGCTACTAAAGATACTTCTGCCGATGCAGCCAATAAACTAGTTTTTGAGGAGTAATTTTGTTTCATTCTTTTTATCTTGTTATTTTTTTGTTTGTCTTGTATAAATTCATCTTTACGCCGATATCTATTAGCCTGTAAATCAGATGACGATACAAATATATAAATATTTTTCAAAAGACTACTAATTTGATAGATTTTATAATATTTTTTTTAACAACCCCCATTAAACACTCATTTAAAGCGATTTACATCAAAAATAAATAATAATGAGTTTCCCTCGGCATGAAAAAAACAGCGGAATCCAATCGTTAGATCCCAGCACTCCATCGGAAATTATAAGTATATCACAGCCCTCTATAGGAATCGATGATCTGCACCACGAATTGGAAGAGCCAGCTTATCCTGCTATCCGATGAAAAACAACGAAAGAACAATGCAAGCGTTAGAAGCCATAAGATACAACTTAGCAACTTTGAAGTGAGAACATCCGCAAAAAGAAAACCTTATGCGAACAGAAGTAAACTGCTATCTTTTGCCGGCTTAAACTAAGTGAAAGGGATATGAAAAGAAGGAAGACAGACAGTATGCTGTCTCACATAAAAAGGCAACGGTTCCTTCGATAAGGCTGCCCACAAGAGCTTATCGAAGGAACCGTTACGAGGCTATTTCACTAGCGAAATAGCACCAATGCAATCAATAAGGTAATGATAACATTAAAGGTCTGTGCAATCAGGAAAGCATATAGTGGCTTCTTGTTATCTTGTACAAAGAGATCTTTAAAGTTCGTTTCAAGGCCGATTGATGTAAATGCCAGCGTAAACCAAAGCCCCTGTAAATTTTTCAGGCTGCCTTTGACAGCATCAATCTTTTCCGGAGAGACAACAAAAGAAAACAACAAGGAGGCCAATACAAAACCCAGCACAAATTTTGGAAAACGCTCCCAGATAATTTTCAGGGTAGGTTTATCGCGCTTGGTATCCTCATCAACAGACTTGGTATAAGTCCAATAAATACTAATGGCAAAGGCAGCCAGCCCGAGCAGTACATTTTGTGAAAACTTCACAATGGTACTGATCTCCAAAGCCCTTTCGCCGACCAAGGAGCCTGATGCAACAACTGCTCCGGTCGTATCAATACTTCCTCCAAGCCAAGCGCCTGTAACTTCCTGTGATAAGCCCATCCATTCAGCCATATAAGGCATAAAAATCATCATTGGGATCGCTGTAATCAGGACCAGAGAAATTACATAGGACAGTTTTTTACTGTCTCCTTTAATCGCTCCCGACGTCGCTATTGCTGCGGATACACCGCAAATGGAAACTGCACTCGAGAGCATCAGCGACATCTCTTTATCGATCTTTAATTTTTTACAGATCCAGAATGCAAAGTACCAAACAGACAGCACGACTGTCAATGCCTGTACAAGCCCGAGCAATCCTGCCTTGAGGATATCTCCAAAGATTACCGTAGTCCCGAGCAAAATTAGGCCGATTTTGACATAAAGCTCTGTGCTTAACGCTTCCTTGAACCAATCTGGCAGTTTAAAGCAGTTGCTGATCACCAGACCAATGATCAAACTAAAAATTACAGCTTCTAGATTATATTCTTTAACCGTTGCATTGCCTGCCAAAACCAAGGCAAATACAGTCAGAATAAATACAATAGGAAATACAACTAATAAATGTTTTACAGATTTCCTCAAAAGGAAAGCGCCCATTATTGCCGTCACAAACACAAAAATAAACTGCTCAAAAAGCTTGATTAAGTTTGTCGGTTCTAAAATTGTAGAACGGAGTTCAGCAGCACTGCCCCACGAAAATTGAGGTACTGGTGCAACGATTCCTGAAAGCGCGAGAAAGATGGTAGCAATCCCCAAAATGACGACTACCCAGTCTTCTGTAAATGCAAACGGTCTTGAAGATGTCATATAATGGTTAGGGTTTAAAAGGTTAAATGTAATATAATTACGCCGACTTTTAAGGATTGTAACACAAAAATGGCCGAAGATCTCTCTCCGGCCATCAACCAAAACCAATAATCTATTATCAATCAAAAACAATATTTATTCTCATCTATCAATCTTTTTGCGATTCGCTGACGTGCATCTTTCACGTTAAATGGCTGTGCTTTTGTAAATCTCCGTAAACCAACCAACATCATATTCAGTTCATCACCTTCACCAAATGAATAAAGCGCTTCTTTACCAGCAGCATTGATTTTATCAATTGCTCCATACAGGTAGATTTTCGCCATATCTGTTGCGTATTCAGCTTTCTCAGAACCTGTATGTACCAATTTCTCCGCACGCAACAACACCGATTCTGTGATATATACATAGCCGATAATATCGGCGATATTCATGAGGATCTCCTCTTCTTTTGAAAGCGACATCATTAATTTCTGCACCGCTGCTCCTGCGATCAATAATCCTGCTTTTTTCAGATTTGCAACAATTTTCTTTTCAGCAGCAAAAGGTGCATCATCTTCTTCACCGAAATCCGGGATAGCCAAAAGCTCTCCGGCTACAGCCTGTGCAGGTCCCATCAGATCCAATTCACCTTTCATGGCCCGTTTTAATAACATGTCCACGACAAGTAATCTATTGACTTCATTGGTTCCCTCAAAAATTCGGTTGATCCGCGAATCACGGTAAGCACGTTCCATCGGTGCGTCTGCCGAGTATCCCATTCCGCCATAAATCTGTACCCCCTCATCGACGACATAATCCAACATTTCTGAACACCACACTTTGATAATGGCACACTCAATTGCAAACTGCTCAACAGATTTTAGTTTTGCTTTTGCCTCATCCATACCACCGGCAATCAGCGCATCATAGGCATCGTCGATATTTTGACCCGCGCGATAGGATGCAGACTCAACGGCAAACAAACGTGTTGCCATCTCGGCCAGCTTATATCGGATAGCACCGAATTTAGAAATCGGCAGATTAAACTGTATACGTTCATTGGCATACTGCACGGCATGATTGATTACCATACGTGCTGAACCAATTGTAGCAGCCCCAAGTTTAATACGACCTATATTGAGAATATTTACAGCAATCTTAAATCCATTTTCACGATCAGAAAGCATATTTTCTACAGGAACCGGACAATCATTAAAGAAAATTTGGCGTGTAGATGATCCCTTGATGCCCAATTTATGTTCTTCGGGGTTCATGGTAATTCCACCAAAATCTTTCTCAACGATAAATGCGGTCAGATTTTTATCATCATCGATTTTTGCAAATACGATAAAGATATCTGCAAATCCACCATTCGTAATCCACATTTTTTGTCCATTGATCAAATAATGTGTCCCCTCTGCATTTAATTTTGCCGAGGTACGACCTGAGTTTGCATCCGATCCAGCATTGGGCTCTGTCAAACAATACGACGCCTTCCATTCACCAGTAGCGAGCTTCGGAATATACTTTGCCTTTTGGGCATCATTGCCATAGTATAGAATAGGCAGGGTACCTATTCCCGTGTGGGCCGACAGTGCGACTGCAAAGGAAAAACCACCCCCTACGGCATCGGCAACAAGCATAGAGGTATTAAAATTCTTGCCAAAACCACCATATTCTTCAGGGATAGAAACACCCAGCATCCCGAGTTCGCCAGCTTTATCCATCAAGCTGGGCATAAGCCCTTCTTCTTGCGCATCAATACGGTCAAGCTTATTCAGCACTTCTGTATCCAGAAAATCCAAGCAAGTCTGACGAATCATTTTTGCTTCTTCATCGAATTCCTCTGGAATAAAAACTGCAGTGTAGGGAGTCTCTCTAATAACGAACTCTCCGCCTTTAATTGCTTTATTTTCGCTCATTGTTTTTTAAGATTGAAGGGAGATCAACTTATTGCTGTTCAGTTTCTGATCTCCAATATTTTTAAATACTTCTATTCGCTATGAGATCGACGCCCCATATTTTAATTATATCGTTATTCTTAAATGTTGCTTTTAGTCCAATAACTCAAAAATACCAGCTGCCCCTTGACCCGTTCCCACACACATGGTAACCATGCCGTATTTTTTCCCTCTTCGTTTTAGCTCATGTAGGATCTGAACAGTCAACTTAGCCCCGGTACAACCGAGCGGATGCCCTAATGCTATAGCGCCACCATTGACATTGACTTTCTCTTCGTCCAACCCAAGCTCCCGAATAACCGCAAGGGACTGGGAAGCAAACGCTTCATTTAATTCAAAAAGATCAATATCTTCTTTTTTAAGTCCTGCTCTTTCCAAAGCCTTGGGGATTGCATAGATAGGACCGATTCCCATAATACGGGGTGGCACCCCTGCTACCGCAAAGCTCACAAGTTTTGCTATAGGCTTTACACCAAGCTCCTTCACTTTAGCTTCGGACATCACCAATACAAAGGCAGCACCATCGGATGTCTGCGAAGAGTTCCCTGCGGTGACTGAACCATTTGCTGCAAAAACGGGCTTCAATTTTGCAAGGGCATCCAAAGATGTATCAGCACGCGGTCCTTCGTCTGTATCGACTACATATTCACGCGTTGCGATCTTACCGTCTTTCAAATAATTTTCTTTTACAGTGATCGGCACAATACCGTCTTTAAGATGGCCATTCTGAATCGCCGCAACTGCCTTTTGATTCGATTTAAGCGCAAAAGCATCTTGGTCTTCGCGCGAGACATTGTAGTCTTTGGCCACCGCCTCCGCCGTCAATCCCATGCCCCAGTACCAGTCGGGATGCTCTTTTGCCACCACAGGATTAGGTACAATTTTCCAGCCACCAAACGGCATTCCGGACATGACTTCTACCCCGCCTGCAATAATGACATCTGCCATACCGGTCTTGATCTTTGCTACCGCCGTTGCGATAGTCTCCAGTCCCGACGCACAGTACCTATTTACAGTTACTCCGGGCACTTTGTCGGTATCTAGTCCCATCAAGGAAATAAAACGCGCCATATTGAGCCCTTGTTCAGCTTCTGGCATTGCATTTCCAACGATGACATCATCTATATCTTCTTTATTTAAATTCGGCACAGTGGATACAAGATGTGTAATAACATCCGACGCTAAATCATCCGCCCGCATAAAGCGAAATCCTCCACGCGGTGCTTTGCCCACTGCTGTACGAAATCCTGCTACTATGTATGCTTCCATTATTTTTAATTTTTTCGTGAATAGTGAGTTCTAGTTTCGCAAAGGTTTACCCTTTGTCAACATAAATTGAATCCTTTCGAGCGTTTTGCGTTCTGCACAGAGCTCAAGGAATGTTTTACGTTCGAGATCCAATAGATATTGTTCAGACACTTCTGTTGGAGAGGATAAGTTTCCACCACACATCACCCAACCTAATTTTTCTGAGATCTTACGATCATAATCTGATATATAGTTACCCTCTCGCATGGACGACGCTCCCACATACACAATTCCCAATCCCTGATTGCCCAAAACCTTAATATCATTGCGTGGAGCCGGCTGTACATATCCCTCATTGGCCAATTCCAATGCCTTCGCTTTGGCATCTGCCAGAAGGCGGGCGCGGTTCATTGTAATGCCAAACTTATCTTTTTGCAGATAGCCTAACTCATAAGCTTCATAAGCAGAAGTCGAAACTTTGGCCTGCCCAATGGTCAGGAATTTATCTTTCAGGGTATTTTGAACAATCTGATCCTCTTTAAATTCCTCCGAAGCCCGAAGCGTGAATTCCTTCGTGCCGCCACCACCTGGAATAACACCAACTCCCAATTCGACCAGCCCCATATAAGTTTCGGCGTGAGCCTGCACAAAATCGGCATGCATAGAAAATTCACAACCACCGCCAAGTGTCATCTGAAAAGGAGCGACAACTACCGGAATTGACGAGTACCGCAACCGCATCGATGTATTTTGAAATGCACGGACAGCCATATTCAATTCGTCAAAATCTTGTTCGACCGCCATCATGAAAATCATCCCGATGTTAGCTCCAGCAGAGAAATTTTTTCCATCATTGGAAACTACCAATCCACGGTATTCTTTTTCGGCCAGGTCAATCGCTTTATTCAAACCTTGAATAACATCACCCCCGATGGTATTCATCTTGGTATGGAATTCACAATTGATAATACCATCACCCAGATCAATAATGGACACTCCTGTGTTTTTCCAAATTGTTTTACTTTCCCGGATATGATCCAATACGATCAGATCTTCTGTTCCTGGAATGGATTTATATGACTTGGAAGCGATATCATAATAATGGCGCACCCCATTTTCAATTTTATAGAAAGACTCATATCCTGCCTCCAGCATCTCGTGTACCCAGGATGCCACCTCGCCGTCTTGCCCCGGAAGACGTTTTTCTTCAGCCTTGATCTTCGACAAGGTTTCACGAACACCCAAGGCATCCCATACTTCAAATGGCCCTAATTCCCAACCGAATCCAGCACGCATGGCATCGTCGATCCGGAAGAAGTCGTCCGTAATCTCAGGCACACGGCGTGATACGTATTCAAACAATGGGTAATGCATGGCACGGAAAAGCTCCGCCGCTTTATCTATCCCCTGCTCGTATACTTTCATCCGCTTCCGGATATCCTCAATTGGCTTGGTCGCTTCCAACGTCGAAGATTTCACTTTTTGCTGCGAGCCAAATTCAAGTGTTTTCAGATTTAAAGATAAAATCTCCGAATTGCCATCAGCGGCTTTTACTTTCTCATAAAAACCTTTTTTGGTCTTTTCTCCCAGCCATTTATTTTCCACCATCTTACTGATAAATGCAGGAAGCTGGAATACGCCTTTAGCTTCATCATCAGGCGCGTTTTGCGCCAGGCCATTGGCCACATTGACCAAGGTATCAAGACCCACTACATCGGCTGTACGAAATGTTGCAGATTTGGGGTGTCCCATTGCAGGGCCTGTATATTTGTCTACCTCTTCAACGGTCAAACCAAGTGGCTCCACCAGATGAGTAACCGCCAGCATAGAATAAACACCAATGCGATTTCCAATAAACGCCGGTGTATCTTTACACAATACAACGGATTTACCTAACATTTTATCCCCGAAGTGAAGAATAAAATCAACCACCTCTGCCTTGGTATGCGGTGTTGGAATAACCTCCAATAACGGAAGGTAACGCGGGGGGTTGAAGAAGTGCGTACCACAAAAATGATCTTTAAAATCATCACTTCTGCCCGCTGTCATCAAATGAATAGGAATACCGGAAGTATTGGAAGTAATCAATGTTCCAGGTTTGCGGAATTGCTCGACACGCTCGAAAACAGATTTCTTAACATCAAGCCGCTCTACGACAACCTCAATAATCCAATCCGCCTGAGCAATATCTTTTAAATTATCATCAAAATTTCCTGTTTTGATACGTCTGACAAATGACTTGCTATAAATTGGCGACGGGTTTGTTTTTAGAGCGGTTTCTAAGGAGCTGTTGACAATACGATCCCGGACAACCTTACTCTCCAACGTTAGGCCTTTGGCTTCTTCCGCCGGCAACAGTTCACGCGGAACAATATCCAACAGTAAAACTTCAACACCAATGTTAGCAAAATGACAAGCAATTCGCGAGCCCATAACACCCGAACCGAGAACTGCCACTTTTCTAATATTTCTGTTCATCATAACATATTTAGTATGCACTTCTGTACATTTGGTTTAACTTCTAGACGATTACCTCTTCCTTGTAGCTCGTTGCCAGCTCATTGAGTTTTGCTAAAGAAGCAATTAATTGATCACGTTCATTTTCTGAAAAATTTTCCGCTAGATATTGATTGAAATTACGGACCACATCTTTGGCAATTCTTCTTTTCTCCCGACCTAGTTCGGTCAAGTACACTTTTACAGATCTTTTATCCGTTTCACTAGTTTCGCGGTAAATAAATCCCAATGATTCCAAATTATTCAACACCCGAGACAAACTAGTTGTTTTAACTCCTGTCAAATTTGCAATCTGAGAAACAGGCGTACCTTCTTTATGAATATTAATCAAAATATAGCCAGCAGCCTGGGTAAAACCGTACTGTGAAGCAATTTGATTATATTTATTAGCAATTGTCTGCCAACCTGTTTTTAAAAAATAGTCGATTGTCTGATTTTGGTTCATAAGCGTACTCACAAGCTATTTATTATGCTTGCATAACAAATATACTAGTTAGTAATTAGAATAACAAGCTCGAAAATATAAATTTTGTCATTTATTCGTCAGTATGGATCTGCCTCTATCTTTCTGCCCCACCCACCAGTAACGTGAAATGTGGAAAACTTTTAAGCACTGACATTCAGCACAATAAAACAAAACACAAAACTTTTATTAACAAGTCCTGTTTAATAATCAAAATTAATTCCGTTAACTTTGTCCCGAACAAACATCAATATCGTATGGCTTTAGTAAACATACCTCGCTTGGACTTGCTACATTACACACAAGGAACCCAAGAACAACGAAATCAATTTATTCAAGATATTGGCAGGGCTTTTAACGAAACGGGCTTTGTAACGATTGCTAATCATGGTTTATCAAAAGAACTGATCGAGGAATTATATCAAGTAGTTCCTGAATTTTTTGGTTTGCCGACGGAGACAAAGGAAAAATATGAATTTCCGGAACTTGCAGGTCAACGTGGCTATACAGCGAAAGGAAGAGAAAAAGCCAAAGATTCGAAGACACCGGATTTAAAAGAATTTTGGCAACGTGGTCAAACGATCGTTGGTGAAGAATATTCCAAAGCTGATTTTCCGGATAATCCTGAAGTAGCTGAAATTCCTCGCTTTAACGGTGTCACCGCTGAGGTTTATAAAAAGTTAGAAGATACAGGCCGCGACTTATTGAAAGCGATTGCGACCTATCTTGATCTGGAAGAAAATTACTTTGAAAAATTTGTCATCAATGGCAATTCTATTCTGCGTGCGATCCATTACTTCCCAATCAATGATCCTGATGCCTTAGCTCCTGACGCTGTACGTGCAGGCGCCCACGAAGATATCAACCTCATTACCTTATTGATCGGTGCTAGCGCAGATGGACTCGAAGTATTGACAAAAGATGGCGAATGGTTCCCTATTAAAGCCAAGGGTGAGGATATCGTTATTAATGTAGGTGATATGTTGCAACGTTTGACCAATAATAAGCTGAAATCGACGACACACCGCGTTGTAAATCCCCCACGTGAAAAAATGGGCACTTCCCGTTTTTCTATTCCATTCTTTTTACATCCAAAATCTTCCATGAGCCTGGCTTCCCTAGACTCTTGCATTGACGCTGAGCATCCAAAAGTCTACGAAGACTATACTGCTGGTCAGTATCTGGATGAACGCTTAAGAGAAATCGGATTAAAAATGTAACACCTGCCATCATTTAATTTGGTTTAAATGATTATAACAGTATAAAAAAGTAGAGGCCGATCTTGGGATCGGCCTCTACTTTTTAGGTTCATTAAACTATTTCAATCGATATCCGACGCCTACATTCATAAAAATATTATGTAAGCCAAAACTGATACTTTCAAATCCGGTTTTCATGATATTATTGAAGCCATAGTCAAACTGTGCTAAGGCAAAAAACTTTTTATCGATCGCATAATGTGCTCCCAAGCTCATGCCCACATCAATGCTCCTGACACTTTCTGCGAAGTCATAATCTGCATTATCCACAACAATTTTATTACCTGTAGGCTGTTCATGTCTAAGATACCCATTATAGGCTTCCCCATAGAATTCTTTCTTCACTGCAAAGGCGATATACGGACCTGCTTGTACATTCCAGCGATCTGAAAGCTGATAGGTCGCCTGAATAGGAACAGACAGATACAGATTATGCACCTTAGTGGTAATATCTCCTGTATAATACCCTCTCAGTTCCTCTTTGGAATCATTCACCGCGTTGAAGGTCGTTTTGTACCCTTTGACACTCGCCTTGGTATCCATCCCCTTTCCTTCAAAGGTTAGCCCCAACGATACGCCCCATTTGGGATCAATATGATAATTTGCTCTTGCTCCGACAAAAAAAGGAACATTAGGATTATAACTCTTAATTTTTCTGATTTCACGGGGCAACGATAGCGGTGCTGATCCGCCAATCTTACCGCCCACCATCACATCGAAACCTAATTTACCTTCATCCGCAGTATTTTCTTGTGCATTTGCAATAGATCCGATCAAAACCATCGCAGTAAGTGCGATTGTATATTTTATCATTTTCATTATTTCTTCGTTACAATTTTGAGATCATCTACCGTTAACTTACTTCCGACGGCCCCAATAAAATTATCACCATATTTACTCGAAGACATCACAATAGCGATGCTGTAATCCAAGTTAGCCACATCAGCATCATCTACTTTAGCGGTGTATTTAAATGGCAAAGTAAACTTGACAAAACCATCTGCCGCTGTCGCGCCACCATTTTCCAATCGAGCAATAGCTACAATGCTTGGATCTTTTAAAATATTGTGTCCGGTCAGATAGGAAACTTTCTTCTTCGGATCAGGTTCGGAATCCATCAGCTGCTTGCGATTATAAAACACCGCATAGATATCGCAGGAATCTTTGGTATTCACAGGTTTCATGTTTTCATCCGTCACATTCGCCCCGGGACTATATTTATAGTAACCTTCCAGCGCTAAGGGTATCTGGTTGAAAGGAAGACCAAATTGCGTTGCCGACAGCGGGTCTGTCAATACTGGACCGGTATCAAATGCCCCTATAAACAGGTTTCCCGCTGCAATAGGTTTTTTGAACATTGCTCCAAAAGCACCAGTCAGCTTTGTTTCCAATAAAGCCGCTTTCGTTCCTGAATGTGCATCTGAAGTAGTTTTGGTAGGATATGATTCAGGTTCCTTTGCCCCGCCTCCTAAGCTCAGTGTCAAGGAGAAACTTGGATTTCCGGAGGCCCAATTGTAGAAATCCTGACCATCAATCTTATTATAAAAAATGGTGTATTTATTGTCTTTATCGATCGCCGTATCCTCAAAACCATACTCCGTTGGCACAAATCCACCATCAGTTTTGACAATTTTAATTAGATAGTTCTTTGTAAACTGACGATCCTCGGACGTAACCTTATAATACACCCCATTTTTTAGTAATTGTTCGACGAGGGCCTTATCAATATTCTGCGTTCCAGCAGGCATTTTCAAAGAATCCTTTAAAAGTTCAATGGATGCTCCAGGAGTCAGATCAAAAGTCATATTCAACTTGGTCAGATCGTCAATGTTGGGTTGAAGATAAAGTGTAACTTGCGTATTTGAGATGACCGGATTCAGCAAAAAGACATCTTCATCTGCATGAACTCCAACAATATCTGCTTCCATATTGAGCGCTTCTTCCTTTATGCAACTTCCCAAGCTGAAAAGAAGCATAAAACAAATTACCCACGAGTAATTTCGTGTCCGTTTCATAAAAATAATATTTAGTGTAAATTTAATGATCAATGTTATTGAGCAATACATTGATTTGGCAAAGCTACCATTCCTAGCCTCAAAAAGAGTCATGTTAACGCCTTTTTCTTGCCAGGCGACTAATTCTTTACACGTAAAGTAAACTAGAGTTCGCGGATTTCTTGCTTGATCTTACCGGGCAGGCTTTCAACAATAAGTTGATAACTATGCAAAATCAATTCTTCCAGTTTTCGATCATCAAGCTCCCGATTGGCAATAACGGTATTCCAATGTTTTTTATTCATATGATACCCCGGAAGTACCGTATGTTCATACCTTTCACGCAGCTCAACCGCACGCTCCGGATCACATTTCACATTAAACCTTAATTCATCAATCTGATCCAGCCCGACCAATAAAAAAATCTTACCGCCAACCTTAAATACCAGTGTATCCGGACCAAATGGTGTTTCTTCCATGACAGGCCCAATAGATAAACAATATTCTCTCAGATCTTCAATATTCATATTTTTCTTTTTTAATTATCTTCTAGACAAGCCCAATGACCACTATAAACTGAACAATAATCTATATAAAGCTAACAAAAAACAGCGGTCGTTTAAGTTTATTTCTTTCATGAATGTACGCCAAAAAAAACTTTCATGATTCCTTTGGATCAACAACAGGCATGAAAGTTCTTGATGGCCTTTGAAAACAGACACTTTCAGAAAAAAATAGCGGGTCGTTTTACTTCATTTTTTTTCAGCGAATACTCCCGCCTAAAAACAGGCGAAACAAAATACCAAAGAGCAATTGGCGAATGAGCAGGAGAAGGGATACAACTGGGTGATATAACAAGGATGATGAATTCGCTATTGAGTCGGTTTCTCATCGGAGCGTCGGCGTAGATTCAACGGAGCTTCTTCGCTTACAACCGAAGGAGCTCCGAACAAGTACCGAGTAATCTCCGAATTTGATCCCAATATCTTACCCTTGTAAAGTGGTCGAAATTAGCGGTTATTGATTACAAATTGTTGCCAATTTATCCCATAGGAAACAATTCATCAGAATAGCCAAATCCCGTCAAATGCAGCAGTACATATTTCTTCTATTTTTCCAGCAGTGCCTGGATTTCCTGTTGGATTTCGGTTCCCTTGTCAGCATTATACCATTTTTGGATCTCCTCTTTGATTTCAGAGAAATCTACGCCCTGTTCTTTCAGGTTCAAAAACAGTTGCTGACATGCTTTTGGTCTTGGCCCCCAGACAGCCAGATCTTGTCCAGCTTCATTACGTATCACTAAAATCGGAATAGATTTCCCACCGTTGGTTAGATAAGAATCGATCAGAAAGGGAGCACTGTCACGCAGTTGGATATCTACCGTGATATTGGGATTTTTAGAGGCCATCTTGACGAGCATCGGCACCGAATGTGCCGCATCCCCGCACCAAGGCTCAGTGATAATGATCCATTGTTGCTTTTCAGTAATTAACTCCACAAACTTTTCAAAAGTCGCCGTTGGTTCAAAGCGTTTTAACCAGCGCCCCATTCTTGTCCAGTTCATTTTAGTATACTGATAATATTCATCATCTTGATAAGCTGGGTGATTCTCAGGATGGTTTAAGATATCTTCGAATTGTTGCAAATAATTTTCAAACGTCATAACATCAATTTTGTGCAAAGGTAAATTTTACTTCCAACTTTCTCAAAAAACCCAAGGTCAACAATCTGTATTGAATGCAATAAAAAATATGATTTTCGAAAAGCACATTTATAGCAACAAAAAATGTCCTCTCCTCTACCTCATATACCAAAGATTTTACATTCAGAAAAGATATTTTACATTTATTAACGATTAAGTAAATTATATTTGAAAGATACAACCCGTACATGAAAAGATTAGTTCAATCAATACTTTTACTATTTATCGTTATCAACAGTGCTTACTCCCAAATAAACATCAAAGGGAGGATTCTAGATAAAGCAGATGATAAACCGCTTACCAATGCTTCAATTATTTTATTGAATCGCGATTCAGTTCTCCGTTATTTTAACCGAGCCAACGAGGAGGGAAAGTTCCAGGTAAAAAATATCAAACCAGGAAGCTACATTATTTTGGCCACTTATCCCAAGTTTGAACTCTATAGTGATACGATCCAAATCGCAGACAAAGATCTCGACTTACATGATATTAAAATCAATTCTCAAAAAAATGTCTTGCAGGAGGTAATTGTTACCCGTCGTCTTCCAATTACACTGAAAGGTGACACCATCGAATATGATGCAGCGAGTTTTGCAACAGAAAAGAATGCCAAGTTAGAAGATTTACTACGTCGTCTTCCCGGTTTCACGGTTACCGGTGATGGAAGTATCACGGCCCAAGGAAAATCCGTACAGAAAGTGTTTATCGATGGGGAAGAATTTTTTGGTTATGATCCCAAAATAGCCATTCGAAATGTACGGGCAGATGCCGTTGACAAGGTGCAGCTCTATGAGAAAAAATCCGAGGAAGCGGAGCTGTCAGGCATCGATGATGGCGTAAGGATCCAAACCGTTAACGTAGTCCTTAAGGAGAAAGCAAGAAAGGGTATCTTTGGGAACATGGAGGCATTGGCGGGATCCAAAGGATTGTATGTTGGAAATCTCTTTGCAGCCAAATTCAATAAGACTGAGCGCATTGGCATCACGGGCAGTCACAATAACATGGGGAGTTCAAGTGGTCGTGAAGGTTCTTTACGCATGAACAACCAAATTACAGGCGAACCACTGAACACAAATCTTGGGGCCAACTATGAAAATCAGTTCTTCAAAAAGGCCTTAAAGGTAAACGCCAACTATGGTTATGACAACAACAGCAACAAGAACCACTCAGAGACTTACAATAAAAATGTGCTACCTGACCAATCCATTCAGGAAAAAAACAGTAAAAACGATAGCGAGAGACATAGCCGAAGCAATGGTCTCAGGTCGAACCTCAGCATGCGGCTGGATTCCACGCAAAATATGGAACTCCAATCCATTGCCAACTGGGCAAGCAACACGAGTCAGACGTATACAGACAGTAAAACAGGCGATGATTCGGGAAATCCGATCAGCGACTTTAGGGAAAACAATCAATCGAACTCTTCAAGCTCGAACAATAATTTTCGATTAAATTATAGAAAACGGTTAAAAGCGGGACGTTCTTTAAACCTGATGGTCGGCAACAATCACAAAGAATCAGATTCAGAAAGTAAAGTCAATTCACGAACTTATTTCTACAAAACGGGGGATAGCACAATTATCAACCAAACTCGATACGGCAATAATAAAGGTAATGATTTCAATTCTTCGATCAACTTCAATAACCGGATCAACAACTACATCAACCTCGCGTTGGGCTATAGTTTCAATCATTCGAAGAATACAAACACCCAAAGATCAATAGACAATATTACCGAAAAATTGGATTCCCTTTATTCTCAAAATCAGATCGACGACAATACCAATCAGGGTGTTAATGTGCACTTTTCCTATCGCAAAGAAAAGCTGGAGATCAATTTTTCCAACCGCACATTCTACAAGAATCAGAAGTTAAATGATAGTTATAGATCAATCGATCTTGCTCGTAATTTTTGGGACAACAATTTAAATGTTGATGCCAATTACCGTATTTCAAATAGTAGAAATATACGTTTAGCCTATCAAAGTTCCAATATCATTCCATCGTTTGACCAGCTACAACCACTACAGCCCCAGACCAATCCTTTATTTCAACAAGTTGGTAATCCCGACCTAAAACGCGCGGTGAACAATAATATTTCGGCCAATTATAATGCGTTCAGTTTATTGAAAGGAACGAATATTAATATCAACGGGAACTTGTCATTCGTTAACAATCCTATTGTCAACAAAACAACCATACTAGACAATTCGGCTCAAATCAGTTCTTATGAAAACCTATCGGGTAAATCCAACTGGAATGGCGGTTTGAACATCAATCATATGCAGCCATTGGCCAATCGTCGCATCAATTTTAACAAGAGTGCAAA
>JAIRVH010000216.1 GCA_031253985.1 Sphingobacterium sp. | reverse complement strand
AAAGTAGTGAAGGATATGATGGCTCAAGGCCTCTTTGATGATGTCGAATTATGGGCAGATAAAATTGAAGGTGAAAATATATTTTTGACCATCCGCGTAGTAGAACGTCCTCGTTTAACTCGTATTGACATCAACGGTTTAAGCAAAAGCCAAACCGAAGAAGTTCGTAAACGCCTAAATAGCAACACGGGTAAAATTGTCAATGAAAACTTGATGAATACCACGCGCGCTACAATCCAACGGTTCTTAAAAGAAAAAGCTTTTCTATATCCTGAAATCACACTAAAAACAGTAAAAGATTCAGCACAGGCAAACAATGAAATATTGATTGCCGATGTGGATAAGAAACATAAAGTAAGAGTCAAAAAGATGACTTTCACAGGAAATGAACATTTTTCGCAAAAAGAACTGAGAAAAATGGCTAAACCTATCAAGCAAAAAATGTGGTACCGCATTTTTGGTCCTGGAAAGTTCAAGGAAGAAAAATATAAAGAAGGTAAAGAAAACCTAGTCAAAAAAATGGCCGCCAAAGGTTATCGTGATGCGACGATCTTAAAAGATACCGTTATTCGCGATGGTGAGAAAAATGTGCTGGTTAATTTTGACATCTATGAAGGTCCTAAATACTATGTAGGTAATATTGTATGGACAGGTAATGCCAAATATTCAGACACCTTGCTAAATAAAATTTTAGGAGTCAAACGCGGTGATGTTTTTTCGGAAGAAAAATTAAATGCGAAATTGCTAGGTGGTGGACGGAATGCAGATGACATCTCCTCGATCTACATGAACGATGGTTATCTGACCTTTTCGGTAGATCCTGAACAAACGCGTATCTACAATGATACCATCGATTTGAATTTACGTGTATATGAAGGTGCTCAGTATACCATCAATAACGTAATTGTCAAAGGTAATGACGTTACCAACGACCGTGTTGTATTACGTTCTATTTATACAAAACCAGGTCAAAAATTCTCGAAAGAACAGATTATGCGCAGTGTGCGTGAGATTGCCCAATTGGGAAATTTTGATGAACAGAAAACAAACCCTGTACCGACTAATTTAAATTATGCAGATGGTACGGTGGATATTGTGTATAACGTGACTGAAAAACCTTCCGATCAGGTCGAGCTTTCAGGTGGTTATGGTGCTGGTCAGATCATTGGTACCCTGGGTTTAACATTCAACAACTTCTCTACAAGTAATTTCTTTGATAAAAGTTCGTGGAAACCGTTACCACGTGGGGATGGGCAGAAGTTGAGTGTCCGTGGTCAAACGTCAGGTAAACGTTATCAATCGTATAGTTTCTCTTTCTCAGAACCTTGGTTGGGTGGTAAAAAACCAATTTACTTCGGTTTAAGTGCTTATACGTCGAGTTCGTCATATGGTGGATTCAACTACTATACTGGAGAACAAATTGTGAAGGATTCAGAGTTAAATCGTATCTGGATGACAGGTATTACGGCTACTTTAGGTAAACGTCTGCAATGGCCAGACAACTGGTTCCAGGCAAATACTTCCCTGTCATTCCAACGTTATAAGCTACAGAATTATGGAAATTACTTTCTATTTGATAATGGTACCGCCTATAACATCAACTTAACCCAGGAGTTTAGCCGTAATTCGATCGATGCTCCGATCTATCCTACTTCGGGCTCAAACATCAAATTCTCGGTGCAATTGACACCTCCATATTCATTGTTCAACAACATTGACTATAAAAATGGTTCCGCTCAGGAACGCTACCGTTGGACAGAATATCATAAATGGAAATTTGATTCCCAATGGTATGCAAAAATTGTAGGTAAACTTGTTTTCAAAGCACAGGCTCAATTTGGTTTCTTGGGTAAATACTCCAACAAAACTGAAATATCGACCTTCGAACGTTTCAAAGTCGGTGGGGATGGTATGCAAGGGTTTGACTACTTACAAGGATCTGAAATTGTCGCTTTACGCGGATATGCAAATGGTGTAATCATTCCCGAGGGAACACAAAATGTAAATGTGGCCCGAAATTCTGGTAGCCCAATCTATACCAAATACCAAATGGAATTGCGTCACCCTGTAATGTTAAATGATCAGGCGACTGTATACGTATTGGCTTTTGCTGAAGCTGCAAATACCTGGAACAAGTTCACCGAATACAATCCATTTAAAGTACGTCGTTCGGCAGGTGTCGGTGCTCGTATCTTCTTGCCTATCTTTGGTATGCTAGGTATAGATTACGGTCATGCTTTCGACCCTATTCCAGGTTTACCGAGCAGTACATGGAAGCAGAATTTCACATTTAGTATCATGCAAAATATGGGCGGATTTTAATCTTGGTTAATCCAACCCTTTAAAATAAAAAGCTATCGCAAGCAATTGCAGATAGCTTTTTTATTTTAGGATTATTTCTAACTCCTATCCACGCTGCCAACCCGCATTTAAATTCTATCGGATTAACATAATTTCATCCGAATATCTGATAAATTTCCTTATATTAAGCTCTTATTATGACTATAAAAAGAAAGCCATAGACAAGATTCGAAGAATGAGCACAGCTAGTTTCGACAACAAGTTAAATAGTGTTAAACCGGAGAAATATCTGCTAGATTGCTTCTTTTTTCTTATTTTTGAGCCGTAAATTTACTTAAAGCGGATTTCCCAGATTAAACTTTTGGGTTTATCTCATGTCATAAGGTAAATTAGTGTTAAATAATAAAAAGTATAGTCTATAAAAACTTACAGGAAATATGAAAAAAATATTGTTAGTTATAGCTTTTGTAGTCGTGAGTGCTACAGCGACGTTTGCCCAACAACTTGCATATGCTGATTCAGAATATATCCTAAAGCATATTCCTGAATATACGACTGCACAGAAACAGTTAGACGATCTGTCTAAGCAATGGCAGGAAGAAGTGGATCAAAAATATGCTGAGATTGAAAAACTATATCAGGCTTATCAAAAAGATCAGGTATTATTAAACGAAGATATGCGTCGCCGTCGTGAGGATGAGATCGTAACAAGAGAAAAAGAAGTAAAAGACTATCAGAAACAAAAGTTTGGATTTGAAGGTGATCTTTTCAAAAAGCGTACACAATTGATGAAACCTATTCAAGATCGTGTAGCGAAAGCAATTCAAGACGTTGCCTCTGCACAGGGGATTGATTTTGTGATGGACAAAGGTAATGAGTCAACTTTTCTCTATGCCAATCCAAAATTGAATAAAAGTAATGATATCATTACAAAATTAGGATATAAACCTAATCCTAGTCTTGCAAACTAAGCTGGAGTTTATTATCATTGTGAACAAAAATAGTAATAATAGTAATTAATTAGAAAACTAAAAGATTGCCATAAAGATGGCTCATTAGATTAAAATGAAAAGCATGAAAAATTTATTAAAGGGTGCGGTTGCTTTAGTGGCAGTATTTTTCTCAACTC
>JAIRVH010000187.1 GCA_031253985.1 Sphingobacterium sp. | reverse complement strand
TTTTTTAAAATATCTAATCCATCCCGGCCATTGTCGACATCTAAAATCGTATAATCTTCATATTCCAAGATATCACGCAACGAACTTCTGATGGCGCGCTCATCATCAATGATTAAAATTGTACTCATAAATCGAGAGTTATGCTATTTTTTCAATTATGGGAATCAATATAAGATTTTTTTGGCAATTAGCGAAAAAGAAGCAAACCTTGTAAGCCGGGTTCTGTAGACCACCGAAGTGGAATTTCTATCATTTATCTAGATTTGCCATCGCTGACAAACTCAATCAACCTACCCATTACGAATTCCAATAAATTGAAAGAAGACGAGCAGCCTTCGATTTTCGCAACCTATTTGGTCTTTCAACACACGAGGTTTACCGTAATGTATGTCACCATACAAGACCGTAAGCTCTTACCTTACGTTTTCACCCTTACTCCGAAAAGCGGTATATTTTCTGTGGCACTTTCTGTCTGCTATTTCCATAACAGCCTTCCCGTTAGGAAGCGTGTTGCTCTATGTTGCCCGGACTTTCCTCTCCTCTCAAAAAAGAGCAGCGATAGAACCAGTTTGCTTCTGCGCAAAAGTAGCTATTTTACCCGGAAAAACCCGAATTTCTTTTCAATTTCGGCCAGGCAACACAAAGACCTTAAAAATCTGCGCAATATGATTGCGTAGATCGGTTAAAGTTTTGTATTTTCAGCTTATCCAAAGCAATCAACACTATGGCGCTCAACAAACTGGCTCTTATACGTTACAAAACGATCGATCATTGCCTCCGTTTACGGCATCGCAAATGGACACTGGAGGATCTTATGGAAAAGGTTTCTGATGCCCTCTACGAATTTGAAGGGATCAAAAACGGGATAAGTAAGCGGACAATACAAAGTGACCTGCAGCTGATGCGTAGCAATAAGCTCGGCTATAATGCCCCTATTGTTGTCCTGCATCGCAAATTCTATACGTATGAAGACCCTAGCTACAGCATCAGCAATTCACCAATTTCCATTGGAGATATGCAGAAAATGAAAGAAGCGGTGGAAGTCCTCAAGCATATCAATGGATTCTCCAGTTTTGATGAAATGAGCGATATTGTCGCGCGTCTTGAAAACAGCATACACAGCAAAAAAGATAATTCACCCTCCATCATCCAACTGGAAAACAATAAGCTCCTGAAAGGCCTTTCTTTTATAAGTCCCCTTCATCAGGCGATCCGCGAAAAAACACCTTTACTCATCAGTTACCAATCATTCAAAGCAACACAGAAGCAGGATCTTGTTTTTTCTCCTTACCTGCTAAAGGAATATCGTAATAGATGGTTTCTCATCGGTCACCATAAAAAAAGCGAAGGATTGATAACACTGGCACTGGACCGGATTGACACTATAGAAGAAATGGGCAAAAATTCATACAAGGAATACACAGGGATCGATTTCGAACGTTATTTTTCCGATACGATAGGTGTTACCAAAACTCAAAAAGACCGCGGACATCGGGTGATATTACTTATCAACGCACGAAATGCACCTTATGTAGAAACTAAACCGCTCCACTCTTCCCAACAGATTTTAGATAAAAAAGAAGATGGTTCAATCTTAATTCGTATCGATGTCGTCCTTAATTTTGAACTGGAAAGAGAAATCTTAGGATTTGGTGAATCGATTAAAGTATTATCACCAAGAAATTTACAAACAAGAATAATACGACGTTTAGAAGCCGCCAAACAGCTGTATGCAGACAATTCTGAAAACAAGGGCTCAAGCCCAGCAAAAAGTTAATATACCAACTATTGTCCAAGCGATAAATAACCAGCGTAATCAGTTGGAATAAATTTGGATCAGTGGATTAAATATGTTGGGCGATGGCATAACCACCTGCCCAGGCCCACTGAAAATTATAGCCACCAAGCCATCCGGTAATATCAACAGCCTCTCCTCCAAAATATAGGCCCTCGACTTTTTTAGACATTAAGGTCTTAGGATGGAGTTCCTTGGTTGATACCCCGCCACGCATAACCTCCGCTTTATCATAGCCCTTATCCCCAGCAGGCTTTACTTTGAAACGATGAATCGTATCGACAATCAACTTTGCATCAGCTTTACTAAGTGAGGCAATTTTGGTATCCAAAACGAGAAATTTCCCAAGAGCATCGACCAATTTTCGACTGAAATAATCGTTTAGCAACTGTGAAACAAGCCTTTTCCCACCGTATTGCCGCTCTTGCTTAATCAGATTGTCCAAATTAAAATTGGGCAACAGATCAATGGTTATCTCCAGCCCAGGTCGCCAATAACTTGATATCTGAAGTATTGCGGGCCCACTCAATCCCCAGTGTGTAAAGAGAATATTCTCTTCAAATGACATTCCGGCAACAGACACTCTTGAGAATACCGAATTTCCAGCTAGGGAACTATACCAATCGGCATCTTTTCCTGTTATGGTCAGGGGAACCAATGCGGGAGCTGTACCGACCACCTCCAAACCAAATTTTTTGGCTATTCGTAACCCAAAGTCTGATGCGCCAAGCTTTTGAACCGGAAGCCCCCCCGAAGCAACAATAACTTTTGGGCTATGATATTGGGATTCACCTGCTCCATTTTCTACTGTTACCACAAAACCATGGGCATCTTTCTCAACAGATTTCACCAACGTATTTAAAGCAACATCCTGACCCGTTTCATATAAAATTTTGGAAAACACGGCAACGATATCTTTTGCTTTATTTGTTAGCGGAAAAAGCTGACCCAAGGTCTTCTCCTGCCCAACGATGCCATAGCTTTCAAAAAACACAATAGTATCTTCTACCGTCCATTGTCTGAACACACTATGCAAAAAATCTGGATTTTCAGAAATGAAATTTCCTGGGCCAGTACCGATATTTGTATAATTACATCGTCCTCCTCCGGAAATCAAGATCTTTGCACCGACTTTATCATTTCGTTCCAGTACTAAAGTCTTCTTTCCTAACAGTCCAGCCTGTGCTGCACACATTAGTCCACAGGCTCCGCCCCCAATAATTATAGCATCGTATGTTCTACTCACAGCGGCGTTCTAATAAGCAATCAATGTATTTTCAACGGAAACAACTTTTCGTTCCAACTGACTCCGATATCCCAGTTCAATGATCTGAATGACATCTCGAGCCTGTTCTGCGGATGCAATCAAATCAGCTTTCCCTAATATAGTGTCCGCTACGTTCTGATAAAAATCGGGATAAGATCCTACTTCGGAAGGAATAACCTCTTCGATGTCTTTACCTTCTTCCACAATATTAAGCTTACCGTAGAGACTTGGATCCTCTTGCCCCCAGTTTGGATCCTCATCCGGGAATTTACCATCCCGTAATAAGGCTTCCTGCGGATCAACACCATATTTCACAAAATTCCCGTTCATCCCGAAGATACGATAACGTGGTGTAGGTTCTTTTGCAAGCATGGAGCCTTTCAGAGATACCCGCAAATTATCATAGTACAATAGGCAGTCGAAGTTGTCAATCGTCTTGGCATGATCCCGTTGGATGGCCAAATCTGCAAAGACTGCATCTGGCTTTCCAAATAATTGCAGCGCCTGGTCGATGAGATGAGGCCCTAAATCATAAAATATACCAGAGCCGGGCAAATTTTCCTCACGCCAAGCGTTTGGCCGCAGGTAATTGCGGAAGCGGTCAAACCGGGATTCCAAATTCACAATCCGGCCCAATCTCCCGCTTTTGATTATTTTCTCCAACGTCCGATAGTCCGAGTTGAATCTTAAATTATGATAGGGTGCTAAGATCAGATTTTTCTCCTTTGCCAAAGCAATCAGTTCATCGGCCTGTTCGACACTATTGGTAAATGGTTTTTCAACAACAACATGTTTTCCTGCTTCCAATGCACGTTTTGCAAAAGGATAATGCATTTCATTGGACGTTGCAACCACAACAAGATCAATGGTTGTATCGTTAAAAATATCATCTGCAGACAAAGCGATTTCAGCCTTTGGATAGCGTTGTTTTAACAAAAGCTGCTGATCAGCTTTCCGGGCTGTCACTTTGACAAGATCCAATTCTGTAATCGAACGCATGACAGGAGCATGAAAAACCTGCCCTGATATTCCAAAACCAATAAGCCCTACGCGAATTTTCTTCATAACATTACATTCTTTCCGGTACACGAATTCCCAATAAGTTCATTCCTTTAGCAATAACCTTTGCTGCAGAAGCAGAAAGGTGCAATCTAAAGTTTTTCACGTCCTGATCTTCCGCTTTCAATATCGTTTCCTCATGATAGAATTTATTGTAGAATTTCGCCACTTCATAAATATAATTAGCCAGTTGCGCAGGGCTGAACTCTTGAGCAGAAGCCTCAATAGTCTCTGGAAAAGCACCTAACTGCTGAATTAAATCACGTTCATAGGAAGAGATTGTCGCAGGCACAGATACAGCGCTGTTATAATCAAAGTCGGCTTTACTTAAAACAGACTTAATACGTGCATGTGTGTATTGGATAAATGGTCCTGTATGCCCCTGAAAATCGACGGACTCATTTGGATCAAACAAGAGACGTTTTTTCGGATCTACCTTCAATAGAAAATATTTAAGCGCCCCCATTCCAATCGTGTCATAAAGAGCTGCTTTTGATTCTTCATCTAATCCTTCGGTCTTGCCAAGCTCTTCGGTACGTTCCTGTGCAGTTTTTAGCATTTCAGCCATCAAATCATCTGCATCAACAACAGTTCCCTCACGCGATTTCATTTTACCCGATGGCAGATCGACCATTCCATAAGACAAATGGAACAAACCGTCGGCCCAAGTTTTACCCAATTTCTTCAAGATCAAGAACAATACCTTGAAATGGTAATCCTGTTCGTTGCCCACCACGTAAATAGATTCATTCATTTGGAATTCATCATACTTCAATTGAGCTGTCCCTAAATCTTGCGTAATGTAAACAGAAGTACCATCACCACGAAGCACAAGCTTCTGATCTAATCCCTCCTCGGTTAGGTCAATCCAAACCGAGTTATCGTCTTTTTTAAAGAAAACGCCACTATCTAAACCCTCTTGGATAATATCTTTACCCAATAAATACGTATTGGATTCATAGTAATATTTATCAAAATTGACCCCCAATTGCTTATAGGTTTTTTCAAATCCAGCATATACCCAGCTGTTCATTGTCTTCCAAAGCGAGATCACTTCTTCATTACCGGCTTCCCATTGTTGCAGCATTGCTTGTGCTTCCTTCATTAAAGGCGCATTTTTCTTTGCTTCCTCTTCGGTTTGACCTTCAGCTTTTAAGTCTTCGATTTCTTTCTTGTATTCTTTATCAAAAACCACATAATATTTTCCAACAAGATGGTCTCCTTTCATGCCCGTAGATTCGGGTGTTTCACCTGCACCAAATTTCTGCCAGGCTAACATGGACTTGCAGATATGAATACCACGGTCGTTCACCAAATTTGCTTTGATAACTTCATAACCATAGGCTTTCAGAATCTCAGCGACAGAATAGCCTAATAAATTATTACGAATGTGGCCTAAATGCAATGGTTTATTCGTATTTGGAGATGAGTATTCAACCATCAGTTTTTTTCCATTTGCAGGAAATACGCCAAAGTCCTTCGCGGTTATCGTCTTGTTCAGCAAAGTGATCCAGTAAGCATCAGAAAGAACAATATTCAAAAACCCTTTGATCACATTGAAATCCGATATCTCAGCAATATGTTGTTGCAAATAGGCTCCAATTTCTTTTCCAGTTTGTTCCGGAGAAGATTTCGAAAAGCGCGTTACCGGAAAAGTTACGATCGTAATTTGTCCTTCAAACTCCTTTCGGGTAGCTTGTAAAGCAATTTGATTTTCTAAAATATCTGCATTGTAAAGCTCTTTTACTGCCTGTACAGTGACTTCAACAAGTCGCTTTTGAATAGAATTTGCCATTTAATGATTTTGTAATTTTTACAACTTCCTGATAGTGAATTGGAAATAAATAACATTCCTTATTTAGGTATTCACCATTAAAGTATATCTTTGCAAAAATAATAAAAAATGCAGAGCTATCAGGAATTTCTTGAC
>JAIRVH010000146.1 GCA_031253985.1 Sphingobacterium sp. | reverse complement strand
GGAAGTTCGTTTCGTCACTCATTTACTCAGCAATAGATTAAATTGTACAATACAGAAATGTTCGAAATAGTATTTTATTCGAACGTGTAAAAATACAAAACCATTTTGTTTTATCCCAGTGAAACTATGAAAAGTTAAAAAAATTAGTTTTTAAAACTAATATAATTAGTTTGTAGGTGAGTCGTTAGCCAAATCATACCAGTAACAGGGGATATTCCATCGATCGAAATGAAACTCTTCAGTTACCTGAAATCCTACTTTTTCCAAGACATGTCTTGATCCCAGGTTTGCCGTATGTGTGATGGCGTGTACTTCAAAATGGGTTAGCTCTTCTCGATAATATTGCATACAGGCTAGTGCAGCTTCTGTGGCGTAGCCTTTGCCCCAGGATTCTGTTCTGAAACGATAACCCAGGTCTAAAAATCCGATACGTCCGTTCTCCAATTCGTCAATATATGTAAATCCCGTCCAGCCTATCCATTGATTACTTGATTTCTCAACGACCCCTAAACGACCTATGTCGTATTTTTCATATTGTTGTTGAATAAGGGCGATGGCTTTTTTCATTTCTTCAATGGATTGAACAGGTTCGTTATTCAGAAAGGTATGAACCTCCGGCTGTGAATCCATCGCGAAAAAATAAGCAGCATCATCCATCTGTATTGGGCGGATAATTAAACGTTCAGTTTCCAGTATTGGCAAGTGTTTTTCCATATTGTTTATCTCAAGTGTTATGGCATACTAAAGCCACAGTTTGTCGATATCTTTTTGTAGTATTTTTTCTTTCATTTCCTCCTCAAAATCTCCGAACTGCTCTCTTTTTACAGATTTACTGATCCTGCCTGCTTCGAGCACCAAGATTTCATCGCAGGTATCTTTTAGCGTGGAAAAGATGTGTGAGGAAATCAAAATGATCTTTCCCATTGCTTTTAGACGAAGAATAATTTCAGTGAGAATGATACTGCTTTGCAGATCTATGCCGTTAAAAGGTTCGTCAAGGATATAATAATTATTGTCCTGCAGCAGTGTTGCTGTCAGCGCAAGCTTTTTTTTCATTCCTGTGGAATAAGAGCTTGCATATTCCTTCAGCGGCAATTCGAAAATATTTCTTTCACTAAGATTTTTGATCTTCTTTCCACGCGCATCTGTCAGCAGATAAATATACTCTTCGCCTGTCAGCTTCGAAAGGAAATAAGGATCCGACGTAAGGTAACCTAAATTGTTTTTCAGCGGCTCCAAATCAGATTTTACACTTCCCAAGGCGTTTTCCAGTCCAGCAATACAACGAAACAGCGTTGTCTTTCCGGCGCCATTTTCACCGACGATACCATATACTTTTCCGCTATCAAAGGTGTAAGTGACTTCGTGGAGTACCTGATGCTGTCCAAAGGACTTACTGAGATTGGTAAGCTCGATCATAAATGATTTTTAAGGTTGTTAATGGCTTTAATGTAATAAAAGGGCAACAGCGCTAATATCAATGGATAAAAGCTAAAACAAAGTGCCAAAGCAAAACCTTCAGGGAAATTGATTTCCCTTGGGTAAGCGACATATTTTAATGTGATTGCAAAAGGAAGTAAAAGTAATATTCCTCCCAATACGATACAGGCGTTAAATAAATCCGAGGGAAAACTAATGACGTAAATAAAGAGGAGAGGAAATGCAAATAGAAGGCATTGCAAAATTCCCCGTCGAAATTTTCGCATAAGAAAACCACTTGGTGTATGATTGTCATTCCAGAGGTAAAAAATAGGCTCCGGTAATTGATAATAGAAAACGCAGGTGAGCGCAATGCAAACGACACAAAATAAAACAAGATTGGAATTGGCGGCATAAAAACCGATTCCGGCCAATACATATAAAACGAGTAAAAGAAGGTAACTCCGACGGAATCCGATAATAAATTCAAAAGGTTTTTTTGCGAATGGTGTCGGAATGGACTTGCCAAAAGCCTTAAATGTCAAAAACGCAAAAACAACAGCTAATACAATCAAAAACAGAGCATATAGCCAATCACTATGAAGGAGAAGAATGACAAATGAAGGGATAACGACCAAGCCATTTTCCCAGAGTCTGATTTTGTGGAAATCTTTTCTGCTGAAGGTATTTTTGAGAAAATCATTCCTATTTTTTTCAGTGAGTAGAAAAAGCAGTTGAAAATTAAGGAGTATTACCGCATAACATCCAAAAATAGGGTATTGAAACAAAGCGTAATAGATCAGGTAGCATAACCCAAACAACAGGATAGATGCGATCGGAACAGGTAATCCTGTAGCCTTGATATGACGAACTAGTAATTTGTATTGGAGCTTTAAATAATTGCTTACCATGATAAACCAAACTTAGATAAATTACCTTTTATATGCAATATAATTGCGTAGCATATAAAGTACGTATTGATCTTATCTGTTCTTCGTTGTACTCAAGATTGCTTTGCCGTTTATTTGATCTATACGCTGTCCATTGGGAAGTTTATTTTTAGAGGAAATGACGTTTTGCCTTACATAAGTTTGCAAAAAAATGAAAGGCTAGTAGGCTTTATGCCTTCGTTGCCAGCTCAGCATATAAGCAAGCGCAAGCAACAGCACCATTGCATTGGCATACATAATGACTGGAATCCGGAGGATTACATCGCTATAATACAATCCGGCAAGCAATGCGCCAAGTCCTATTCCAGCTTCAAGTGAGATATACATGGTGGCTACTGCTTTGCCACGATGCTCGGGTAGACTAAGGTCAATCGTCCAGGCATTGACTGCAGGGGAGAGTATACCTGTGCCCACGCCATAGATGCTTGCTCCGATCATCATGCCAATAAAGCTATTTCCGAAGCCAATGGCAACCAAAGCGATCGCAATAATGATCAATCCGACAACAATGACTTTAGGTCTTCCATAACGGTCGGAAACTTTACCCGATACGAAACGGATCAGTACCGATGCGATGGTAAATGCGAGAAAAAATAGTCCTTTGTTTTTAAGCCCCAGATATTCACTCCAGTCGGGAATTAAAGTTAAAATAACCCCGTAGGCGGTATAAGACAGGAAAGTGACGATTCCAGCCGGAAGGGCACGCCATTCAATAATATCCTTGCGGTTTATTTTGAGCATGGAAAGATTGAATTTTTCTCTTTTTGCCAATGTTTCCTTCATGTTGATTACAATAACGATGGAAAGCAGTGCCATGAAAGATGAACAATAAAACATGACATTGATTCCGAAAGCCTCGAAAATGGCACTACCAATGGCTGGCCCCACAGCTGTTCCGATACTAAAAGCCAATCCATGCATACCAAGAGCCTCGCCCCATCTTTTTTGTGGAACCAAATCCGCGACATATGCGGAAGTTGAAGTGGGTTTAAAACCGGTAGAAAAACCATGTATCAACCGTAAGAATAAAAAGCCTGCCACCGACGTTAAAATCGGGTAGAGGAAACCGCAGATGAAACAGACGATCGAACCGATTGCCATGACCGGCACACGCCCCCATCTATCCGTCAACTTACCGCTAAAAGGACGTGAAATCCCAGCTGTCAAAGTAAATAGGGCAATGATAAGCCCTTTATATTCCGCGCCTCCTAAACTGCTCAGATAATTGGGCAGTTCCGGAATAATCATATTGAAACTGGAAGAAAATAAGAGCGAGCTTAAGCAAAGTAAAATAAATTGAAGTGTATAGATGGATTTCTGTTCAGCTGGCATGGCGCAATTTTATTTTGTGTGAATATTCAGATAAGGACAAACGGACCGCGGCGAAATATCCGTCCCTTAGAGGAATTGGTCAAATGTACAGTTTTTGGAGCGATTAAACTTGCCCTAAACTAACTTTTGTCGGGCTATTTCACTGCAGAAGATGGTCGTCGCAACGGCTACATTCAAAGACTCGGCCTGACCTATGCGTGGGATCGTCACGGCTTGATCGATTAATGCTACTATTTCATCACTGATGCCATTGCCTTCGTTACCCATAACAATCAAGCCCTCATCGGCCCATTTGGTTTGATAGATTGATTGACCATGGAGTAGGGCTCCATATACTTTCAGGCCGCTTGCTGGGATAAACTCATTTAAATCGGTATAATAGACCTGAAGTCTGGCCAGCGAGCCCATGGTCGCTTGCACTACCTTAGGGTTGTAGGCATCCACAGTACCTATAGAGCAGATGATGTGTTCGATACCAAACCATTCTGCTGTGCGGATAATAGTTCCTAGATTACCGGGGTCCTGAACATCATCAAGCACAAGACTAAATTTGTTTTTTAAGTTAGCGGGTACAATTTTCTGCTGAAAAGGAAGTTTGACCAATGCGAGGATGCCCTGTGGTGACTTCAGCGCACTAATCTTTTGGAATTCAGCCCCCGTCAATTCATGACATTTTATATTATGCGAGATTTTACCCACTTTTGTGTTGGCGTCGCCCGTATAGAAAATTGACTCAACCTGATAGCTGGATGAAATAAATTCCATCACGGATTTTATACCTTCAACGATAAACAGGCCCTGTTGTTTTCTATACTTTTTATTTTGTAGAGACGTTATTAGACTGATTTGCGCTTTTGACAACATTTTTATTGATGATTAAGTACCCTCGTTTTATCGGATTTGCAAGTATAACGCTTTTAGCGTTATTTTTTGCATCATGCCGGTCTTCAAAATACCTTGACGATGACCAGGCTCTGGTTACAAAAGTACAGATTTCTGGTGTTACCCCTGCATTGAAAGAGTCTTCCGAAACATATATCTCCAATCAAATAAGACCCAATTCGCGCGTAAATTTATTCATTTATAATACCTTCAATACCAAAAATGGACGGTATAAAACAAAGAAAATTCGGAATGTAGGCGAGCCTCCCCATTTGTTGGATTCGGCAATGGTTGATCTATCTGCCAATCAGATCCGACGTTTTTTATTTTCAAAGGGTTATTTTAAAGCTAAGGTTGAGCCTGCGATTTCAGTTTCTAAAAAGAGAGCACATATTGACTTTAAGGTGGATGAAGGCGCCCCCTACGAGGTTAGGAATATTGAACGCAAATTCGAGGACGAAGATATCAAGGGAATATTTGAACGGGAGGTACTTCCAAAAACCGCTGTGAAGCCCAATACTCAATATGATGCGGCGAAATTGCTTGACGAACGGGAGAAACTCTATGTTTCGATGCGTAACAACGGATACTACGATTATTTAAGGCAATATATGCGTGCGGGGGTTGATTCAACCATTGCCGGTAATCTGATCGATTTAAAAATTAATGTCGAAAACCCATCCGATTCTACGATACATAAAAAGTATCAAATCGACAGTGTTTATATGACCATAAAGAATTATGGGACAATGTCAAAGAAGGAACCTTGTCGCATCGTAGATTCGGCAAAGCGACTTTTGTTTGTTGATGAAACAAATAGTTTCAGATGGAGGCCTTTGGAACGTTATATGTATCTGCGTTCAGGTCAGTACTATTCCTTGCGGGAGGAAAATAAATCCTATGACCGATTGTATGAAATGAATGGATTTCGTTCTGTTAAAATGCAGTTTGTCAAAAAAGATTCCAATAAACTTGATGTACACTATGAATTTGTCCCAAGACCCCGCATGGGAAACCAGATAGAAGGGGAATATACCTTTAGTTCGGGGATGAGTGGATTCAATATCGGGAATACATTTTCGCAACGTAATATCTTTGGAGGCTCTGAGCAGCTTGAAGTGAAATTACGTTATGGTGTCTTGTTTGATCCGCGTTTGGCAGGCGGGCTTTCCAGTAAGATATTCAATAATGATTTTCAAGCGGGAGTAAACTTGGTTATTCCCCGTTTAATGGTGCCCTTTCATATTAATCCAGGAGGTAAATTTGGATTGCCCAAAACGACCTACTCCATGACTTTGCAGCTATTCGATCAAGATAAAACGTATTCGAATCGCTATTTTATTACATCCCTGAATTATTCCTGGTATGAAACGGAAAATAAGTACCATAGTTTTACGCCTATTGTATTAGAATATCGGGATGGGCGTCTGGATTCCAATTTCCGGAACAAGCTCGTACAGGAAGGTTATCAGCTGTACGTGCGTAGCAACGATCGTCAATATTTCGGTTTGGGAACACAGTATACCTTTGTTTTGAATGGAAAGAAATTAAATAGTAAGGAAGATTTTCAATATTTCAGAGGGACATTGGATGTTAGTGGCAATGTGTTGGATCTGATTAGTTCCTTGGCAAAGTTGCCCAAGAATGCTGATGGTGAGAAAAAAATATTCGGTGTGCCCTTTCTTCAGTACGCCAAGACAGAATTCGATTATCGTTTATACCGAAATCTTGGTGGAAATAGGCAGTTTGTCTTCCGTTTTAATCCAGGGATAGCGATCCCATATGGCAACAACTCCAAACTGTTGATTTTTGAGAAAAGTTTCTATAGCGGGGGGATGAATGGCATACGTGCTTGGCAGGCACGTACCTTGGGTCCTGGGGCTTATAACCGTCAGAGTCTCAGTGAAGATTTGCGTTTAAATCTGCGTAATTTGGATCAGCTCGGAGAAATTAAATTGGAAGCGAATGCGGAATACCGATTCAGATTGCTCAATAATTTTCTGGGCGCAAAGATGAATGGAGCGACGTTCGTGGATATGGGGAATGTTTGGAGACTCAAGAAGGATGAAGAACTGAATCCAGGAGGGGAGTTTAAATTCAATAAATTCCTTGGGCAAGTCGCCATCGGTACCGGTTTTGGACTCCGTTTCGATTCGGACTATTTTGTGATTCGCTTAGATGCCGGGCTTAAACTAAAAGATCCCCAATTCTCAGGTGCTGATCAATGGGTTATTAAACACTTCTTTGATTCCAAAGAATTTAAGGCACAGTATTATGAAACCCACAGACCCGACAGATACAATTTTATTCAATACAATTTTGGAATCGGTATGCCGTTCTAATGACAATTGATGTATTGTATTGCGAATCGCTTCAATTCTGTTATTTTCTCGCTATCCGGATTTGTTACTTTGTTAACCGATGAGATTTTTGAGACTTGAAAATATAGATTCAAAAATTTTGCTCAAGTCCAAACCCTGCGAATGGTTGAATAAAAAGAAAACAATTGCCAGGGCGATGGCCGTCATAATCACTTTTTTAAACATGTAAGCGATTCCTAAGACGACTGCAGGAATAATTAAAAACATCAATCCGCTAATGGCAAAAGGAGAAAGGCCACTATCGCTCTTATAGATATAAAATAAACGTCCTTTGGAAGTTTGCTGATTTTTATGACTGAAAAATACGAAGGTTGATGACTCAATTTTCTGATTTGGGACAGCAACACCCTCATGAAATTGCAGTGGCTGAGAGAAACCATTGATTGTAAATAGGTAATTGCCATTGATGGTCTCATTGGTATTTCCCAGCGAATCCAATGCAACTACAGCCAATTTTCCATTTTTGGACAGGTTTTCCTTTACGACAAAGTTCTGGATATTTTGCTCTTGAGCAGCAGCCCAAAAAGGTATCAGTAATAGAAAAAATATAATCTTTTTCATCATTTTATTGTTATTCAACTCGCTATTTCCCTTTTTTAGGGCCTATTTCTGCTGCGTTATGATCGTTTGAGTAGATCGGCTGGCATTGACGCGCGGGATCCGATTTCCTTCAAATGAGACTGCAATTTTAGGGATTTTAATTTTCTTTTGAAAATCTTTAACTATACGAATGTTGAAAGATTGCTAAACAGGTTTTTAGACTTACCGTTATTTCAAGGTTGAACGTTTGACTTCCGATGTCAAAGTAGCAGTGAAAAACCGAATAGATAATATATGCGTTTCATCTGACTGTGATTTAATGTCAATTTACGTTTTTTGTGCTACTTTCATTACATTTAAACAGTAAGCGAATTAATTGATATTACAGTTAGATAGAATGTTTAAGCACTTAAAATACATAGACGGTACATCGGATAAATTTTGGGAAATACAAACAGCGGGCTCTACCCATACCGTTACCTATGGTCGAAATGGAACCGCCGGCCAAACTAAGAGTAAGACCTTTGATTCAGAAGAAGCCTGTTTAAAAGATGCAGAAAAATTAATAGCAGAGAAGACTAAAAAAGGCTATTCTGAAGATGGTACCGTAGGCGCTGATAGCAAGGAGAAAAGTTCGGCTGTTCGGCAACCAACGGCTGCTAGCCAGCGAAAAGAAGAAGCGGTAGCAGCACTGAAGTTGCTTATCAAAGAGGCAAGGACAGAAGATATCATCCCTTTTCTGGAGGAATATTCCAGTGGTAACCTAGAAATTTTAAAAAAAGAAATACGTGCAGCCAAGCGATATTGGGTCGATTATACCGACCTTTCTAAGGATTCTGAATTTAAAAGTAAGGCACAGTACAACTGGGGAACGCGGGGTACCAAGGAGCAACAGCGTACAGTAAAATTACTTGCTCTTGCAACATTTTCGGGGTCTGATGCCGGTAGCTGGGATATTTTTTATGAACTTTTGAACCAGGCCCGGAGCAAGGATGTGATACAGATCCTTGCCTATGCCATGCCCAATTGGCTGGGCGGATATTTATTACAGTTAGTTCGTAAAAATGAGTGGCAACAGATAAATTATGACAATCTCCGTTTTTTGGAGCAAATGGGACATGTTGATTTTGAACCGGAGCTTTATGCAAGTTCAATTTCTGGTTTTAATAATTATGAGTCAAAGAGGTTTTTTGATCTTCTTACAACAGATGAATTGACAGTACAACGTGATATTCCTTTGGTATTTGAATATGAAACGGGCATTCACAGCAGGTATTGGGATTATAATTATCAGAACGCGGTTAATGAACTGTTATGGGATAAGGTGTTTGATACGCTGTTGGAAAACGGAAAAATTGATCCGGAACTCATCATCACTGGAGCGCTCGAAGCTCAAACCAAAAATTGGAATAATAATCTAAAAAGCTATTTCAGAAAGCTTATTGAGCGGATGAAGCTTTCCGAGAATATAGTGATCGAACATCAGCAACGTTTCTTTTCCTTATTGCATGCTGAACATAGTGCTGTGATCAATTTTGTGGTTGAGTATCTAAAACCATTCTTATCGCATGCTGATTTTCAGTTACATGAATTTTTAGATTGGGCAGAAGCGATCTTTATGCGGAGTGATGTTAAGGCAAGTCTTAAAACGCTTCTGATACAATTTGACAAACTATTGAAACAAAAATCCGAATGGCAGGAACGATTTGTTTCGCTTGCGGCTGATATCTTTATGATTCCGGATTTGCAGTTACAAGAAAGAGCAGCCAAGTTTATTCTAAAATATCAAAAAGAACCGTCTGAAGAGCTTGCTGCTAAGTTGCAGCTTTATAAAACACAGATGATGGGGGCTGTTGGTACTGATATCAAGCACCTGCTATTGGAGGAAGGTTATTCGGAGGAAGAGATACTTGCTGAACTTCACGGCGAAACAATCGAGCAGTATAGGTATCAGCCCATTGATGTCCGACGCTTAAACGAACCCTACGAATATCCACAGACCTGGAACGAGTTATTTTTCAAGGTAGGGGAAGTCATCGGAGGTTCGGACCCTGTTCAGGTAGAGATACTCATGAATGGCTGGGTACAACATGTAAGCAGTTTTCCGGCAGATTATCAAAAACAGTTGGAGCCTTATATTAAGCAGTTAAGTGGAGGATATCGTGAGTCTTCTTGGTACAACCATTTCTCGGGCACATTTATCAACATGTACTATAAGCCCAATGTGGTCTATAAAGATAAGGACCGATATCACAATTATTCCAAATGGGTCAGTCTGATGGGGAGCCAATTGGAACTATTGCAGCGTTATCGGATTGATGGTGTCCGCCTGCCACTTTTGAGTCTGCCGACACATCGACCATTTTGGATCGCACCGACCATTCTCGTTGAGCGTATCTTGGCTTATCAGGAAGCAGGAGTGAAAATCAATTTGTTGGATTTGTCCATAGCTCTAAGCCGTACTGTCCGTGAAGATTTAGAAGGAATTGAAACCTTAATAAAGCAAATAAAGGAACAGCAGGTAAAAGATGTGATCAGCTATGCCCTGGGGCTGGTTCCAATAAAGGTTCAGCAGCAATCCTGGCTTAAGAATTTACTGTCTTCCAAAGATTCCGATCAAGTCAACTGGATAGGCCTATGGGCAACTGTAGCACGTACACACCATCCTGATGCTTATTTTGAAGAATTTGTGAAGGAACCTTTGGCGGATATTCCTTTTGCGGCTCAGCCATTCCGTCCGGCATTGAAAATAGAACCAACCTATTATAACGGTTATAACTACACGACTAGAAAATCGGAACAGGTGTATAACGGTGATAAGCTGACCTATCATTTCCCGTCTTACAAACAGGGAGCCGAGACCTTTTTGTATCACAAAGATATTTTCAACCGGGGGAACAATACTTTACTGTCTTATTATTTGTATAGGGCCGATGTCCCCTATATGCATAGTTTGATGCCGCAGAATACGGAAAGTCTTTCCATGTTTTTAACGATGGGGCTGAATAGTAAGAGTGATATTGGCGGAAAATCTTCAGCTGCTTACCTGCAGGAGATGCTATACGACTTTTTCCGTTTTGATCAACAGTCCAGTTTATACCTGGCAACTTCACTCTTTAATAAAGAGAAAGAGGTGCGTGCGATGGCTGTTGAAGTCATTTTGGCTGCAGTTAATGAAAATAGATTGGACACCACTGTATTAGGTGAACAATTGGGAATGCTGCTGAGCAATGGTTATGGCCCAATAGGTCGTTGTGTTGAAGTGCTGGAACAATGCCGCGATATATCTTCGAAGCATAACAATGCGTTGTTGCAGCTATTGGATGCAGCTTTTGCGCATTACATCATTGCTGAAAAAATGCCGACCAATTTTAAGAAAATCGTCGAATATTATTACGATTTGATGAACAAGGAGCAATATCATTTTACGGACGATCTTCAACAGGTTTTTGAGAAACTGGAAATATATAAGAGTTTACAACCTATTTTGAAAAAAATAAGAAAATAATAATATGGCAGAGCAAGATTTAGCGATTAGCTATGCAAGAAATTCACAATTGACCCAGCAATCGGGCATACAGCAATTGGTATTGGCACATCAGTCGGAATTAGCCGAAGTCGCCAACGTACCCTGTTTCTTTTGGGGGAGTTTAACAGATCCTTTACTGACATCCAAATGTTTGTTGACCCTGTCGAAAGTAGTGCGGTCGAGCTTCGGTCCTGTACCTCCGAGTTTACGGGACCCTATTGTTTCAGCTGGTACCAATCAGATTCGTTTTGAGGGTTTCTCTTCCTGCAATGGCGTTTATGCACGCCTGGATTTATTGGAAGATGCTATTGACGGTGAGTTTATTACGAGTGGTACAACCAATGTGGATTTCAATGAACCGATGCTCAATGCGTTAAATGCTGTCAAGAAAACCGAAAAGATGGTGTTGGGGGTAGGAAGCAATGAGGTTGCCATTAGTACTGATAAGGCCAAAGTGACAGAAAAGAAAGTGACTTTGCCCCCGCGTTGGATCAAAGGGCTGACTTCGGTCCAATTATATTTGGCTGGAATGGAGCTGCAGTTTGAATTAAATAAAATTCAGCTTATCCAATTATTTCAGGGCATTCCGAAAGGGAATGTAAAAGGTGAATTCTATTTGACGAAAAGAGCTAGCCGATTTGTGTTTTCCCCTATCAGTACAGGTGATGCGGTACGTATCGGTGGTATACAGCGGTTGCGTTTACTGGAGGGACTGCTGACGTACGCAGATAAGTTGCTTGTTTATCAGGAAAAAGGAGGTGAAAGTGTGGCCTTTGTAGCTGACTTTGGTAAAATGAGACTGACTCTCGCTTTGTCGCCAGATAGTTATCGCGGATTTTCGGGCGAAGGTAATGTATTGGAAAATATGATTAAGGCCGTTCCGGATGAATGGATTCATGCCGTCAACGGACTACTCAAATCCAACGAGTTATTTGATCCAACAATGCTTTCAATTGAGCATGA
>JAIRVH010000046.1 GCA_031253985.1 Sphingobacterium sp. | reverse complement strand
TTTGCATCACCAAAACGGAAAGAGCTACTGCTCGGAACGTTACAAGCGAAAGTAGCTCAGTTGGTAGAGCACAACCTTGCCAAGGTTGGGGTCGCGAGTTCGAATCTCGTCTTTCGCTCAAAAAAAGCTTCCAAAATTTGGAAGCTTTTTCTTTTTAAATCAAGATCATCCTTTCTTTCTTTCCAGTGCCATAATGGACCCATTGAAAAAAGACAGCAATCCGACGAGTACCACAATAAATCCTGCTATAATAAAAGCTGTCGCAACACCAATAGCATCTGCTATAAATCCGGTAAAAAGGAGACCTATCATACTTGGTAAAATTGCCATGCTAAAATAGAGCGAAAATACCCGTCCCAACATCTTTGCAGATAATTGCTCCTGGATAATCGCCATAAATGCGGATCCCTATTGTTTATATAAAAAATATGGCGTTTACCTCATCGGTAAACGCCATATTTAAAAGCTATATTATCCTCACTGGATTTAATTTGTTCTTAAGCTTTCTTCCACAAGCTCTTCAACATATTTGCGAACAACCTCATTAGAGAAACGTGTCGTTACGTCAAATGCAAATGCGTGTACCAACAAGATACGGGCAGACTCTTCACCAATTCCTCTTGCTCTCAAATAAAACAGGGCTTCATTATCAAACTGACCGATGGTACATCCGTGTGAACATTTTACGTCATCGGCAAAGATCTCCAACTGCGGTTTGGTATAGACCGCCGAATTGTCCGACATCAACATATTATTGTTCTGTTGAAAAGCATTTGTTTTTTGAGCATCCTCGCGCACAAAGATTTTTCCATTGAAAACCGCTACGGACTTGTCCTGTGTAATATTTTTATACCATTCGTAAGACTCACAATGTGGTTTAAGGTGGTCTACGATAGTATGATTATCGACCAATTGATCAGCAGCCGTCAAGTTGATTCCATATAAATGGCTCTCCACATACTCTGCATCCAGACGAACATTGATATTGTTACGGATAAACGAAGCGCCAGGAAAATTACAGTTGTAATTATTGTAAAGGCTATATTTTTCTTGGTATACCTCTGTATGATTAAAGTAACGGCTTACAGATTCTGCGAGCTGTAAATAATAATGCTGTACTTTAGCGTTCTCTTTGACGATAATCTCAGAGACCTTATTGTGTACATTATTTGCAGCACCTTCTGCAGTGATAAAGCTTTCGATCAATTCAAGTTCTGCATTGGGCTCGACAACAATCAAATTACGTGTTTGTGCAAAGAAATCCTCTTTCCCTGTAGCGACATGAATAATCTGTATTGGTTTATCAAGTACAACACCCTTTTTCAAATGGATAAAAATACCATTGGTAAAAGCAGCCGTATTTAATGCGACCATAATATTGTCTGACTTATCCGCATATTTAGCAAAATGGGCCTCAAATGCAGGCTCTGAAGCAGCTTCATCCATTGGAATAACCGACAGTCCCTTTACATTTTCTAATTCACTTACCGCTAATACATACTGACCATTCACCAGGATAATGCGGTAGGCATCCAACTGAGGAATTTCACCTGCACTAAAGTCTAAGCCTTCGATATCCACATCGACATCAAGCGCATAAGGCTTATTGATAATACTGTGGATGTTTGTATATTTCCATTCTTCATTCTTAACGGTGGGAAAGCCTGCTGCTTCGAAACGCTCGAATGCAAGTTGGCGGGCTTCCACAAAAAACGAAGGTTCGTCTGAAACGCCTTGCTCTTTGAAAGCTCCCAACACTTGTTGAAGTAATGATTCTGAAACTAATGTACTCATGTTATTTTTTAATCAAATCGCCAAAATTCTCTTCTAATCCTATTTACTCAGATAAAAGATTAGGCGTTTTGTGTATCATATTCTTTTAACCAATCGTATCCTTTTTCTTCAAGCTCCAAAGCCAATTCTTTAGGTCCCGATTTCACGATACGACCATTGTACAATACGTGAACAAAATCTGGAACGATATAATCCAACAAACGTTGGTAGTGCGTAATAACAATAAAAGCATTGTCTTTAGAACGTAATTCATTCACACCATTGGCTACGATACGAAGTGCATCGATATCCAAACCAGAATCTGTCTCATCTAAAATAGATAATTTCGGGTTCAACATCGCCAATTGAAAAATTTCGTTACGCTTTTTCTCACCACCCGAGAATCCTTCATTTAAAGAACGATTAGCCAAATTAGCTGAAAACTCAACTAGTTTTTGCTTGTCTTTCACCATTTGTAAAAATTCCTTCGCTTCCATTGGAGGAAGGCCTTTATACTCACGAATATCATTTACAGCTGTTTTCAAGAAATTGATATTCGATACGCCCGGAATCTCAACAGGATATTGAAAAGCCAAAAACAGCCCTTCACGTGCACGGTCCTCAGGTGAAAGATCCAATAAATCTACACCGTCCAATAGTGCAGAACCTTCACTTACTTCATATGATTCACGTCCGGCTAATACATTACCTAATGTACTTTTACCAGCACCATTTGGTCCCATAATCGCATGAACTTCTCCCGCTTTTACTTCTAGGTTTAACCCTTTTAATATTTGTTTGTCTTCTACAGACGCATGTAAATTTTTAATGCTTAACATTTTATTCGTATTGAGTATGGTGTAATGTAGCGTCATAAACTACATTCCCAATGATTTTTTATCTATCCTACTGAACCTTCTAATGAAATTGCCAATAATTTTTGAGCCTCTACCGCGAACTCCATTGGCAACTGATTTAATACTTCTTTGGCATAACCGTTGACAATCAAACCAACTGCTTTTTCTGAATCTATACCACGTTGGTTCAAATAGAACACTTGGTCCTCACCGATTTTTGAAGTAGTCGCCTCATGCTCCAATTTGGCAGTCTTATTTCGATTTTCGATGTAAGGGAATGTATGCGCGCCACATTTGTCCCCAATCAGTAAGGAGTCACATTGTGTAAAGTTACGTGAGTTATCTGCATTTGGACCTATTTTCACTAAACCGCGATAGCTGTTGTGACTTTTACCCGCAGATATACCTTTAGAAACAATTTTAGACTTTGTATTTTTACCTAAGTGAACCATCTTCGTTCCCGTATCAGCTACTTGATAGTTACGAGTCATGGCTACCGAGTAAAACTCACCAATAGAGTTATCACCCTTTAAAATCACACCTGGATATTTCCATGTAATTGCGGATCCAGTTTCTACCTGCGTCCAGGATATCTTACTGTTGTCCCCTTTACAGATCCCACGTTTAGTTACAAAGTTGTAAATCCCGCCTTTTCCATCCTTATCACCAGGATACCAGTTCTGTACAGTCGAGTATTTGATTTCCGCATCACGTTCAGCAATCAATTCAACCACGGCCGCATGCAGCTGGTTTTCATCACGCATAGGTGCAGTACATCCCTCCAAATAAGAAACATAAGCTCCTTCATCTGCAACGATTAATGTACGTTCGAATTGCCCTGTATTCTGCGCATTGATACGGAAATAGGTAGACAATTCCATCGGACATCTAACTCCCTTTGGAATGTAAACAAAGGATCCATCCGAGAAAACTGCAGAATTTAATGCCGCATAAATGTTATCTGTCTGTGGAACCACTATACCCAAATATTTTTTCACCAAATCAGGATGCTCTTGCACAGCCTCACCAAATGAACAGAAAATGACCCCCTGCTCTTTTAATTTCTCACGAAACGTGGTTTTTACGGATACAGAGTCAAAGACAGCGTCTACTGCAACCACTCCAGCCAATATTTTTTGCTCATCCAAAGGAATCCCCAACTTTTCGAAAGTGGAAATCAACTCAGGGTCAACCTCATCCATCGAATTAAGCTGCGGTTTTGCTTTGGGGGCTGCATAGTAGGAAATCTCTTGAAAATCAATCTCGGGAGCTTTGAAATTCTGCCAAGTAGGCATTCTTAACGTCAAGAAATGACGGAAAGCTTTTAATCTCCATTCCAATAGCCATTCAGGTTCATTCTTTTTTGCCGAAATAAAACGAACCGTATCCTCTGTAAGGCCTTTGGCTGCAATTTCCATTTCGATATCTGTCGTGAACCCGTATTTATATTCTTCGAGCTCCAGCTCTTTTAACAAATCGTCGTCTTTAGTACTCATATTGCGCTCTCACGG
>JAIRVH010000022.1 GCA_031253985.1 Sphingobacterium sp. | reverse complement strand
CATCTAACAATGAATCTATCAACCTTAAACATCAATTCAGAAGCTACGCTTGACCGCATCAAGTCTGTGGTCAACAGAACACCGCTTCAATATAATCGGCATCTATCCGAAAAATATGGTGCCGAAGTCTATCTCAAACGGGAAGATTTACAAGTCGTACGTTCCTATAAATTACGTGGTGCCTACAATAAAATTATTTCCTTAACAGCTGAAGAGCGACAACGCGGCGTTGTATGTGCGAGTGCTGGCAACCACGCCCAGGGCGTTGCTTTCTCCTGCAATAAACTCGATATTAAAGGCGTGATATTTATGCCGGGGCCAACACCACGTCAAAAGATTTCACAAACGGAAATGTGGGGCAACGGTAACGTCGAAATCATCTTGACCGGTGATACCTTTGATGACTGTCAAAAAGCGGCCTTAGCTTACACAGAAGAGCATGGTATGACTTTTATCCCACCATTTGATGATCTCAAAGTTGTTGAAGGACAAGGTACTGTAGCCGTTGAAGCTTTACAAGATCTTCCCGATATGGATGCTATATTTATCCCAATAGGTGGTGGTGGACTTGCCGCGGGAGCGAGCTATTACCTGAAAAGCAAAAACAAAGCGATCAAATGTTATGGTGTTGAACCCGAAGGAGCTCCCTCCATGCAAGCGGCCTTGACACATGGTGCACCGATCGAGCTGGAGCATATCAACAAATTTGTTGATGGGGCCGCCGTTAAAAAAATCGGTGCAACGACCTTCGAAATTGCCAAACAATTGTTGGATGACACACGCTCGATTCCAGAAGGAAAGATCTGTACCTGCATCTTAGAACTTTACAATAAGGATGCAATCGTCGTTGAACCTGCAGGTGCCTTATCGGTAGCAGCCCTTGAATTTCACAAGGAGGAGATTAAAGGTAAAAAAGTCGTCTGTATCATATCGGGTGGAAACAACGATATCGACCGCATGAGTGAAATCAAAGAACTGTCTTTACTTTACGAAGGCTACAAACATTATTTTATCGTCCGTTTCCCACAACGCCCAGGTGCGCTAAAACTATTCGTTTCTGAAGTGCTGGGTCCTAAGGACGATATTACCCGTTTCGAATTTATCAAAAAGACAGAGCGCGAAAGAGGTCCTGCCTTAGTCGGTATCGAGCTCAACAAACCTGAGGATTACGAGACCTTGATCGAACGCATGAAAGAGTATAAGTTTGATGTGATTGAAATCAACAAAGATCAAACGCTGTTTGAATACCTTGTATAAGTAAAAGCGTATAAACAGAAAAAAGCTCGTGCACAAATCACGGGCTTTTTCTGTTTATAAGAACACGATAGCCTTCCCCAATTATTAAAAAAAAACTAACAATTCCATCACTTAAAAATCTTATATTTAATTGTTTAATCAATAATATGCGAAAAATGAGAGTACTAATTTTAACAATTCTGACCTTAATAGGCCAACTTACCTTTGCACAGACGGACAAAAGCAAACGCCCAAGTCCTCCAGACAACACAAAGGTAACCACTACTGACGGTGTCACAATCGATATCAATTACAGCCGCCCTTCACTAAAAGGCCGCCAGCTCGGTGTTGATATTGCCCCTATCGGCATTGTATGGCGCACAGGTGCAAATGAAGCAACCACTATTGAATTCAATAAGGATGTATTGGTTGAAGGCAAGAAATTAGCTGCCGGAAAATATGGCCTTTACAGTATTCCTGGAGAACATGAAACGACGATCATGTTCAATAAAGTTTGGAATCAGTGGGGAACGAAGTATGATGCCAACGAAGATGCCTTACGTGTTTCTGTTAGCAATACTACCGCAAGCACGTCGCAGGAACAATTTAAGATCAATGCGACTCCACAGGGAACCGTCTCTTTAGAGTGGGGACAATATGTGATTCCATTTACGGTTAAAGCGAGCAACTAGACTCAAACACATGTCCATGTAATCGGCGCGGTAAGATGATACGGTCTAACGATGGTGTATTCAGATTAAAGGCCGTCCGATTACATGATTCCTTTCTTCGCCCTTTCCTATCTTACAAATTTTTGATCCGTTTTATTCAGCCCATATTTTAACATAAAAGCATCGTATTCAGCCTCATCGCGGCACATCTTATCATACCAGTTCTTTTTAAGAATGAGTGTCGTAATACCCAATATCAGTATGCTGGTCAATAAACCCTGCCCTTGTTGAATGACAATGTACATGGGTATCAAGGTCAAACAGCACTGCCATATGATTCCAACACCTACATTAAATAGATCGCGCTTAAAATGATTGTTCCTTTTAAGATCAGGATATTTTTCCAATGCTTTTTGATGGATTGGCCCCCAGAATCCCCATGGGCGAACGCGGACATAAAAATCGAGAAGGACATCGTCTTCAGTAGCTTTGGATAACCAGGTCCCCATCAAACAGCCCAGCAGCGATAGGACAAACAAAAAGGGGAAATAATAAAGCGGCAAAGTATGGGGGAAAAACTGGGGCAAAATAATCGCCCCGAATATACCGGTCAACATCCCCCAGAAGAATCCAGCCCCGTTAAATCGCCACCAATGCCATTTGAGCACATTTGCAGCAATATATCCACCATAGAGTGCTGAAACGATCCATTGCAGTACCGAATTGATGTTTTGGACATATAATCCGATGATCGTGCTGCAGACAACCACACAAACAGAAACAATATAACTCAAACGAATCTGTTTTTTTGGCGAGGCCGAACGATAAAAAAATTTGAGTAGAACATCATTGACCAAGTACGCTTGCGCAGCATTTATCGTTGAAGCAAAAGACGACATAAAAGCAGCAAGAAGTCCCGCCAATAGTAAACCTGTCAAGCCAACCTTTCCAAAACGGCTGATCGCTTTAGGCAAGATGATCTCAAAATCCATATGGCTTCCCATCGCGGTAAACTCATCCCGAAAGAAGACAAGCGCCAATACCGTAAAGCCCATGATCATCAGATAACGTGGGATCAGCAAGATAACAGATACCGATCCGCTCATTAATGCGGCTTCTTTTGGTGACCTACAGGCCAGAATCTTTTGCATATCATAGTTGGCCGCAGGCCCGGCCATACTCATAAAAATACCTTTGAAAAGCATCATCATCACAAATACCGTAAACAGGTTATATTGATCATCGGCTATTCGGTCCATAATCGAAGGGAGCAAATTGCTCCAGTCCATATCCAGGTGCCAGCCGAAGAAGGGAGAATCCCATCCCTCAGGCGTGTTGGCAGCCAATAATTCAGGGCTTACCTGCTGCATGGCAATCACGGCAATAGCAATACCGGATATGATCATAATTCCAAACTTCACCATATCCGCCCAAACAATGCTATGCATACCGCCAAGCATCACATAAAAAGTCGTGATTGCCGTGAAAAAAATGCCATAAAGCTGGGGAACATGCATAGGGTCAATGTTCAATGGAACCAAGCGTGACAGCTGTTCCCAGGGGAAAAACACCTCCATAAATTTACCGATTCCGATAAACCCATAACATAGGAAACCCATTACCGCTACAATGGCGTATAAAATCACAACGGTATAAGCCCCATCTGCCCCCTTACCATGTCCAAAACGGGTGCGAATCCATTCAGCACCCGTCAGCACATTAGAACGTCGCAACCAGATTGAAAGGTAAACCATCAGGAAAATCTGATTAAAGACCGGCCATAACCAAGGAATCCACATACTCTTGAGTCCATAGACAAAGGCAAGATAAACCATCCACATCGTACCCGAAATATCGAACATCCCCGATGCATCCGAAATACCCAACATATAGTAAGGAAGGGATTTCCCTCCTAAAAAATAGGAATCGAGATCCTTAGAAGCTCGCTTTTTAAGAATCAGGCCAATGACAATCATCGTCAGCAAATAGCTGACGATGATAATTATATCTATTACGGAAAGTTCCATGAATATTCTTCTCGTGGTCAACCGCAATCTACAATTATATTTCTATTTCTCCAATTGGCTGATCACGACAGAAACTGGATAATGATCTGATATTCCTTCGAGATCAGGACCATTATGCACCTCGACCTCCTTGACCAAGGGTGACAGCGATTCCGACAACAAGATATAATCAAGTCTTTCTGCCACCGCTGTTAATCGACTGTCGCCCCAGTTCCAGCCATAAAGTGTTGCTGTCGGAAAACTGACCCGCTTATTTTCCGGAAATACCATACGTCCAATACAATCATCAAAACCCGCTGTCATAAAAGTCGACAGTACACTATAATCGAAACGCTGTCCACGCATATTACCATATTCCGGATGTGCCTGATCCCAATTCAGTAAGTTCTTCCTCAACTGGTCTTTGCGTTCCAGCCAAATTGCATCTAATGGAGAATAAGCATTGAGGTCCCCCATGATCATACAGTTATTCAGGGAATTACTTTTGATATAATCCACTATCTGCTGCGCTTCCTTCAACCGATACTTCCAGGAAAAAGGACTGAGATGCGTGACAATAAAGTCAATATCTTTAATTTTAACATGCAGCATGCCATGCCAGAACCCATCCTCCTGGGCTTTGATCAAGGTAATCGGATACCGGGATGTGATCCCTACCGGATAGCCCTTCTCTTTGAGTAAGACGCTGTAATGGTGTCCGTAGGATTCGGCCAGCTGTTGAAGATCGGCCTGTGTGAAATCGACCAATTCTTCTAAAGCAACAATATCGGATTGCTGCCGTTCCATCCAATAGACAAATTTATCTGCCTTTGCCTTCGTATGTTCAAATCCGTTCCAGATATTATAGGAAATGATCTTCATTGGATGATCCACCTGCGATTTCGCTGTAAAACATAGAAAAAGCAAAGCAATAATCCAATAAAACTTGATCAAATTTCTCATTTGTGTATTCCTAAATATCGATTTAATAACTAATAACAAGCCGTTCTATGCAATCTAAAATAGAAGACCGGCGTTCCATTTTCTCGTACTATTATTGAGCCCGTTTCACATCGTTTTGGGAATAGGCTCGAGATTCCATCGCATATTCAGCATTTCGGCCAATAAGCTGTAGGACATTGTCAACGGAGGCTGCCGAGCGAAAACCGTCGGATGCCGTGTTTAAGCAGTAATCCAAAAGCCGTTCAACCGAAGATACCGCAACATGCATACGCGTATCACTCGATGCATAGTAGATATAAACTATACCGTTCGCGTCCATGATCCACCCGTTGGAGAACAGTACATTGGAGACATCACCTACCCGCTCCTCCCCCTCCGGAGCCATCAGATAACCAGCCGGTTCAGCAATCAATTGACTCGGATCATCCAGACTGGTAAGATAAATATACAGCACATAACGTAAGCCTGCAGCTGTTCCACGCACGCCATGGGCGAGATGTAGCCATCCCTTTGCTGTTTTTAAAGGGGCGGGGCCTTCCCCATTTTTCAGTTCTTTAATCGTATGATAAAAACGTTTGTTGATAATCTGTTCGTCAACAACAACAGCATTTTTAATATCATCAATCAATGACCATCCAATTCCACCACCTCTTTTTGCCAGGATGAAGTCATCCTGTGGCCTAGTATACAAAGCATATTTCCCCTGTACAAATTCAGGATGCAGCACAACATTACGCTGTTGGCTAGCTGCCTGTAAATTGGGCAAACGCTCCCAATGCACGAGGTCCTTAGACCGAATGATTCCCGCTGAAGCAACAGCACTGGAAAGGTCGCCGGGAGCAGCCGCAATATCTCGTTTTTCACTGCAAAAAATACCATACACCCAACCGTCTTCATGCGCAGTTAGACGGATATCATATACATTTGTTTCCGCATCATCTAATTCCGGAAGAGCCAATGGCTGATCCCAAAAACGGAAATTATCCACCCCATTTTCACTTTCTGCTATTGCGAAAAATGATTTCCGATCAGCTCCTTCAACTCGAACAAACAAAAGGTACTTGCCTTGCCAATAGATTGCCCCGGCATTCATTGTTGAATTGAAAGTGATTCGCTCTAGAAAAAGAGGGTTTGTCAATGGATTAAAATCATAACGCCAGGTCAAGGGGATATGTTCTTTGGTAACAACAGGATATAAATAACGCTTAACAATTTTTCCTGGATTAGCCAGTTCAACATTAGTTCTCTCCAATAATAAGCGTTGTGATTCGATAATATAAGCTTGCTGACGTTCAAATGATTCGGCCATAAATTTAGTTCAGTTCAAAAAAATAGTTACTTTACAAGTTTTCGGGATAAAGCGGCATACGCGTCACACGGTGGAATGCCGTACCGCTACCAGTAGCGACCTCAAGATCGAATATCACTTCCTTTGTCTTCGGATCAATCTCCACAACACGTCCGCCCGAACCAATAGAAGTGGCAACGCCCATACCAGGACAAAATAAAATGTGTCCGGTTTGCCCCAAATATTGTACGCCGGATATGGCCTGTGAAAAGCCTTGCGCTCCGCGATCCTTTCCATAAGACCACACCTGCTGCACGGTTCTATTCCCCGGGTCAACTTTGTATTCCACGACCCGGCTATAGCTGTTCACCCCTGGGGCAAAATTGGATTTCCATTGCCGATTATACCCATTGTCAAAAACTAAAATGCGATCCTTGCTCAAGGCTACAGGAGTATGTGGCCCCCAAGGCCAATCAAAACCAGCAACCGCAGCATCCCCGTTGATTACTGCCTGATCGGTAATCATAGTACCATCTTCGGCAATTGGCTTTAACAACAAGTGCTGATATTTGGCTCCCCAATTTTTATGTGGCGATATAATCCATTGCGTCATTCCCATATGATTAAAGCTGAAGATCCCCTGATAACGTGCTGTAGCCAGTAAATCTTCTCCAATTTCTGTAATGGAGTTATTATGTGCCCAATTATTTGGACTCTGAGAAAACGCTGGTGGTGTAATACCGTCAGGCTTGCTATAACGCGTCGTATCCAGCTGTTTTGCGAGATCCCATTCGTTGACTAACACGCCTGTTTGCGGATTCAATTCGATGACAAAGTCGTTAATACGAGGCTCTCCATTGTTTAAACGGGCACTCGCTTTGGTTACATTGATCAGGAAATTCCCATTTGCAGCTTCGGTAATTTCATGGTGGAATCCGTAACCTAATTTGGCGAGATCCCATTGATTGACCAGGTTTCCAAATAGATCCATTTCAACGACACGCTGCTGCGACTGATCACCGGAAATAAAAGTCCCTTTTTTTGTTCGCTTAAGCCCTATCGATCCGGCAAACTTTTGCAAATCGGGTGATTTTTTCAACAACAGCAGCCAGCGCAATTCGCCTTCATTATCAATCATATACGGTAAAGAAGTATCTAGCTCGCTCTGGCCAGGATAACTCACCAAATTGATTCCGGGTTCCATTTTCTCTGTTTGGCCTTTGACGATCTTCCATTTGGGAAAATCTTGCAAGGTTACAGGCTGTGTGGTGATATGGATAGTTGTACTTCCGCGTTCATTGCCTTCCCGATCAGTGAATGCAAGATCGACTACATTATCGTAGTCGGCATACAAGCCTAATATAGGTACGTTTTGACGCGGTGTATCATCGGAACATAAATGCGTAATATTACCCAGTTTTCCATGTTTACCACGTACGGTTACCCGTACACGACCATAGGTCGGTAACCATACATTGACCATAGCCGACAGCGGATTATAACCCGAAGGATCCGGTTTAATACTTTCAACAATAAAATCGAGCGAACTACCTTTTGTCGGCACTATTAACTCCGAAGCATCGCTAAAAGAAAGGTTTGTGCGCCAATGTTCCAGATCGAGAGTCATCTTTAGAATATCCTTTGCGGGCACATTTACAGCTCCCTTCTCAAAATTAAAGACATACTCCTGTTCATGCTGATCAACCTCAAGCAATAATTCCCCAGCATCGATTTTGGATGTCAACAGCAGCTTGGAAGATAATTCATTTACTGTTTCCCGATCTTTTTTACAAGAAAACAACAATAGAGCCAAGCATATACTAGACAACACCGAAACGAAGGAGATGCTACATGTTCGCTGCATTGAAATCATATTTAATCGTATTTAAAAGAAATTTTTAAAAAATATTCCGGCAGGGGCATCTAGCCCCCTACCGGAAAAAACTAACACTCAACTGTGGAATCGAGAATAATTCTTATATGTCTACCGACCTTATCGGAAGCACTACGATGGTCTATCGCCACAAGGGATGCTGCTGAATCTTGGTGTTGGTATTTATTTCACCTTCTGGCAAAGGCAGATAATAATGCTTTGGTTGAAACTCTGCGGCACCTTGCTTTTTATTATCTACAAAAATCTGTTTCATTTGGGCATAAGGATACCAGCGTTTTAAATCGAAGAAACGGTGTCCTTCAAAGAAAAACTCAAGTTCGTTCTGGTGAACGATTTCCTTCATCAAATCATCCGCATTGGCCCAAGTTTTATTGGCTAATCCAGCACGATCCCGAATGCGTTTTAAACTGGAAGCTGCTCCTGCTGTATTACCATTCTTGGCACAAGCCTCTGCATGCAATAGCAACACCTCAGCAAAACGTAATAGACGAAAATTATTGTTCGTATTTGCGGCATCGTACATACTGTTGCCACCAGACACATTTCTAAAAAAGTTTGTATATTTTTTAATTAAGAAACGTCCTTCTTTTTTATCAATTGTTGGATACACAAGACCCGGATTTGCTGAAATCTTCGCCATAGACTCTGACCACAATTTATCGAATGAAAGATTACCGAACCAAGCACCATCCGTTAATCCACTCTCATAATCCGAATATTTCCAATAGAAGCTGGTATACATCCGTTTGTCAAAACGGCTATCTGATCCAGCTGGACGCTCCTCCGAGATAAAATCGCGAACAACAGAAATACCTGGTACCAGCTTAAACCAAGCACCTGTACCTGCCGGCCCCGCAAAATTAGGGATGATAAATCCTTGACGACTATTAGGATTCTCTGATCCCCAAATGCCTTCCGAACCATATTTACCATCGTATACCAATTCCCAAACAGATTCTTTATTTAACTTTGTATTATCTTTGAAATTATCCTCGAAGTTTTCAACGAGGTCATAGTTATAAGGAGCCGTTAATAGTGCCTTCAATTCTGTTTCGGCTTCTCCGTATTGTTTAGTATACACCAATGACTTTCCTAAAAAAGCAATCGCTGCTCCTTTAGTCACTCGGCCCGCTTCTGCTGCTGGACGTGTAACAGGTAAATTTTCTTTTGCAGCCTTAAAATCTATGATTACCTGCTTCCATATGTCCGCTTCAGGAGTTGACGGTTTGTTTTCAGGATCAACATCTGCAGGAACCAACAATAACGGCACGTCACCATAATTGGAAGCCAACAAAAAGTAATATACGCCTCGTAGAAAAGTGGCTTCGGAAATTAGCTCCTTTCTCTTTGCTTCATCCATAGAAACTTTCCCAATATTATAGAGAAGCACATTGGCTCGATTAATCCCATTATATAAACTTCCAAAATCACTTCCTCCAGTTCCCGGAGTATTTAGAAAGGTTGCATATTCCCAGGTAAATCTTTCTTCACCGGCAAGAAACCAAACATCATCGGCACGATTCATCGTCTGCCATCCCGTATAGGCACCATAATACCCTTCCATTTGTCCGCGGATAGGTGAATAAACTGTTGCCATTGCCGCCTGTACTTCCGCTTCATTTGACCAGAAAATCTCCGAAACGGGTTTATTAGGGTTGGTACGATTGAGAAAATCTTTGCTGCAGCTTCCCATCAACAGAAGAACGGCTGCAGCTGCTGTATATTTTTTAATTGAAATCTTCATCCTTTTCATTTTAAATTTAATTGTAAACTTCCTGTAATCCACTAGAAATTAGCCTGTACGCCAAACATAATAGTTCGCGCCAGCGGATATCGACCATGATCTGTACCAGCAGTCATTACTCCTGTCTGACCGACCCCATTATCGTTATTGCTTGGACCCAAATCAGGGCTATAACCTTTATATTTCGTTATGGTAAACAGGTTGTCAGCAGCCAAATAAATACGTGTATTTTTCAAGGTTGCTTTATTCAACCAGGTATTAGGTAGCGTATAACCCAATTCAATTGTTTTTAAGCGGAAGAACGCACCACTTTCCAACCAACGGTCACTGACACGGCGCACGTTACCATTGGGATCCTCACGTGTATAACGGGGGATATCTGTATTGGTATTACTTGTTGTCCACGAATTCAAAAGACTGGTAGAATAGTTATGCACCTCACTCGTACTCTCTATTCTAGCACGCGTATAATTGTATATTTTATTGCCATACATACCGTCAAAGAAGAAAGCAAAATCAACACCTTTATAATCTAGCCCGCCACGAATACCGTAAGCTAACGAAGGATATGGGCTGCCCATATATTGACGGTCGTTGTTATCGATCTTTCCATCCCCATTGTAGTCGACAAACTTTATATCGCCTGCTTTGGCGTTAGGTTGGATCACCGTACCGTCGCCCGATTTATAGGCCTGTGCTTCAGCATCTGACTGGAATAATCCATCGGTTTGGATGAGCCAGAATCCTCCAATCGGATACCCGACTTTCGCCCAGCTGATTACCCCCTCACCCTGTGGATTATAGCCCTCAAATTCCTGTTTATTTCCCACCGTAATCGCTTTCATTTTATTTTTAACGGCCGAAGCATTGACACCGATATTGTAATTTACCTCACCAATTGCGTCGCGATAGCTCGCTAAAAACTCGAAACCCTTGTTACTGATAGTACCCGCATTCATTACTGGTGATCCCGATTTTCCTGCAGAAGGGGGTTGGTTAATCGATAAAAGGATATCTTTCGTATTTCGAACGTAATAATCGGCACTTATTCTTAGCTTACTTTGTAAAAAAGCCAGGTCAACACCTAGGTTACTCGTCTCGGTCTCTTCCCAAGTTAGATTAGATGGTGAAACCCAGCTCGTTCCAGGGATTGCTCCTTGCCACCACGCTCCACCTTGGATATAGTTAATACCGTATCTCGTAACATTTTGTGTCGTATAATTGGCTATCTCCTGATTGCCCAGTCGACCATAAGTTGCACGAATCTTGAATTCATTGACTGTATTTTTCGCCTTTTCAAAGAAGCCCTCATTCATTACGTTCCAGCCTAAAGCTATGGAAGGGAAAACACCATAACGATGTCCGTTGTCAAACTTAGAAGACCCGTCTCGACGAACCGTTGCCGTAAATAGATAACGGTTATCATAACTATACATCGCTCGCCCAAATTGCGATATCAAGGATGCTTCCTGCAAACTTCCTGAAGTCGATTGTTCTGCTGGCGATGCAGCATCAATTGCATCGGTTCCTGTTGGAATATCAAGTCTCTTTGCGCCAAATCCTCTATTCGAATTTTCCTGCGAAGAATAACCAGCCAATAAGGAAATGGTATGTTTATCGAAGGTATTGTCGTAGTGTAGGGTATTTTCAATCAACCATTGGTTATTGAAGAAAGCCCCCTCATTTAGATAAGATTGCAATACCGCAGTACCGTCAGGACGGCGGTCAGCTTTATTATAATTTCGTCCTGTAGTCCGATTAATCCCGACATTTAATCGGTATTTCAACCCTTTAACAAAAAGATCTGCCTCCGCATATCCATTCAGCATAATATCCGTCTGGTAGACATGGTTTTTATACAGGTTCAAATTACCAACTGGATTATCTAGGTTTTTCATCCAAGGAGCATACGTGGAATACCCCCCAACTACATTTGCATCATAAACAGGCAATAGCGGGTTCTGACGCAAAATATCTGTAATCACCAAGTTGGCATATTGACGGTCCCCCGATTTGATTAAAAAGGTATTTCCTACACGGAGATGATCATTAAAAAAATTAAAGGTATTTTTGCTCCGCACATTAAAGGATTCATAGCCTGTAGTTTTTAAAATACCCTTTTGATTTAAATACCCTCCTGAAACACTATAGGTCGATCGCTCACCACCACCGGCAATGTCCAGATTTATCTTATTCACTGGTGCAGTTTGAAAGACTTCATCTTGCCAATCGGTATTCGCATTGAAGTCTTTAGCTTGTGCCGGCAGGTAACCTTTTTCGTCTACAAATTTTTTCCATTGCGGTCCATCCATCAAACTCATTTTTTTAGGAAGACTTTGCACCCCAGTATAGGCATTTAAACTCAACGTGGCTGGGCTTGACCTTTTACCACCCTTCGTGGTAATAATTACCACACCATTAGCTGCACGGGAACCGTAAATAGCCGCTGCCGATGCATCCTTTAATACTTCCAATGAGGCGATATCGTTTGGATCCACCGTATTGATATCTCCAAATACACCGTCAATTACATATAAAGGGTTCGTACTGCCCATCGACCCTATACCACGTATATTGATGTTCATCCCTGCTCCTGGCGATCCGCCAGCATTTGACACACTGACCCCAGCAACACGTCCCTGTAAAGCACCCGCAGCACTTTTAGCTAGGTTTGACTGCAAATCTTTACCTGTTACAGAGGCTACTGCTCCCGTTAAGTCACTTTTCTTCACCGTACCATATCCGATCACAACGACCTCGTCTAATTCCGTGCCCGATTGAAGCACGATACTATAGGTGGATGCATCATTGACAAGAATTTCTTGCTCCTTCATGCCCACGTAAGTAATTTTTAAGGTTTTGCCTTTCGCAACGTCAAGTGTAAAAGAACCATCGGCATCCGTTTTAGTGCCGTTGGCGCTGCCCTTGATATTGACCGTAGCTCCTGCCACTGGCTTATTATCCGCATCGAGGACTTTGCCCCTCACCTTTTGGGATTGCTGTGCAAAAGCTAAGCTCCCACAAGTGGAAAGTAAGAGTAGTAAAGCTGTTTTTCTCATATTTTGTGCATTAAAGGTTTACAATAAATAGATGATTTGTATAATATGTCTATACTTAATTGGTATTCTTACATTGGTTTGTCTGACGAAATTAGAGAAAAAGAGGAGCCATAAATAGCAAGATCAACTCAATTGTATTGTACTTTTCATTCATATTTCCGTTGGAAAAATCGAAAAAAAGTAAACACAAACGATTGCGCAAAATCGAAATGACAACAAAATAGGTAAAACAATGGCGTATTGGAATAAAATAATAAACATCTGAAAACCAATATATTAAAAAATACATCGAGTCATTTTATTGAACTTTGGACTCACATATATTGAATTATCATATAGGGTCTTATCGAATATTTTTGTATCCCGAAAAAATAGACATAGGAGATCTTTTCGCTTTTTGGAAAAACGAAATAGGAAATGAAAAAAGAAAAACTAGATAATCATTTGCTGTTTACGTAAACTATTTCTGTACTCGACTGGAGTAAGGTCTTTTTTCTTTTTAAATACACGGTAGAAATACGAAACGCTGTTAAATCCACATTGTTCGACGATATCGGCAATTAGCGTCTCTTCTTTCAGTAATCGCACCGCCATATTGATCCGAAAATCGAGCAGATAATCCGTAAAATTCATCCCTGTAGCCGATTTCAGAAAACGGGAAAATGTTGACTTGCTCATGTTCATCACTGAGGCAACCATCGGAAGGCTCAATTCCCGATTTACATGGGTAACGATATATTCCTGCAATCGTCCCATCAACAATTCGCTATTGCTCAGCACCGTGTTGGTCGCAGTCGATAACACACGGATATCTTCACCTTTGGACAATTCATACAATAATACCAGGAGTTTCATAACAGAATAAAATCCGTCTCTTTCCAAGGTCAGTATTCTTAGCAAAGGCAACACCCGGTCTACCGTATCCTTTCCGAAGACCACACCGCGGGCGGCTTTCGATAATAATTGCTGTATACTCGCAAACTGCTTTTTATCCAGATACTGTTCAATTAAGGAAGGATGAAACTGAATCGTAATCTCATGAATGTCATTTGATTGGCAATCGCCATCTTTCCATGCATGCTCAAGTTCAGGACTTGCAATGAGCACGAGGTCCCGCTCGCCAATGGACTCTACCGAGTTGCCAATGATACGTTGTGCCCCCTCAGCCCCCTCCACATAATTGAGCTCATATTCAGGATGAATATGTACAGGAAAAGTAAAAGATGATTTTCTCCGATCGAAGACTACAAAACAGTCATCGGAAGATAATGGCGATTTCTCTCTAAATATATCAGGTCTCATAATCGGATCTTTCCCTTTGGTAAATTACCCAAACTTAAAAAATAATATGTATAATCTATAGATACTTCATAACATTTGAGCACGGCCAAGCAGAAGCTTTCCAGAGGTGAACCCTTACTTCGTAATTCCCGCATCAAGTTAATGCAGATCCAATCAGGGCTGCTGCCCATCAAAAAGGAATGATCCCGATAAAATATCGAGCTCATCACCTGAACAATTAATTTCTAACTTTTTCCAACTTTTTAGCTGCAATTCATTTTTGCAAACTCTTTATATCCTTATTAATTTTCACCCTATTTTTTTAGGTATTTTTCTAAAAACTGATCCTGTTCCCAGAGTAAATGGAAGATATTTTCTTTGGCAACATACCCATGTGCTTCACGTGGTAAAATCACCATCCGTACAGGAGCTCCCAAGTTTTTCAACGCCTGAAAATAACGTTCCGTCTGCAGGGTGAATGTTCCGGGATTATTATCGGCTCCGCCATGGATCAGCAACAGTGGGGTTTTCATACGGTCAGCACTTACAAAAGGTGACATAGTCATATACAATGCCGGATCGTCCCAGAAATTACGTTGCTCGCTCTGAAACCCGAATGGTGTTAATGTCCGATTGTATGCCCCCGATCGCGCTATTCCTGCCGCAAACAATTTCGAATTGGACAATAAATGTGCTGTCATAAAAGCCCCATATGAATGTCCGCCCACAGCAACTTTTTTTCGATCGATATAGCCTAGCTGGTCTACTGCATCGATTGCTGCTTCGGCATTCGACACCAGCTGCTCAATAAAGGTATCATTCGGTTCTTTTTTCCCCTCTCCAACAATTGGAAAAGCGGCATTATCCAGTACTGCATAACCCTTAGAGACCCAGTATATAAACGAGCCATAACTCGGGAAGGTAAACTCTTTCGGGTTGGCAGTGCTTTGTCCTGCTGTATTTTTATCCTTATACTCCCTTGGATAAGCCCACATCAGCAAAGGCAACTTTTCCTTCTTATTAAAATCGTAACCGGCAGGCAAATATAATGTTCCTGAAAGTTCGACTCCATCCTTGCGCTTGTAGTTTAAAATCTCCTTATGGACCTTTTCTAAAGATTTAAACGGGTTTTCCAAAGCGGTTAATGTGATCTGTTTCCCAGACTTTATATTTTTCATAAAATAATTCGGATAGACCGAAGCGGATTGAAGCGAAATAAGAAGATCACCTGTTTTAGGGTTTACAATTTGCGTGATCCGTTCCTGCAGTTCCGATGCTGGTGCCGTGTAAATACGTTTTTTCTTCAATGAATGCAGGTCGAGCTCATCCACAAAAGGGAACTCACCATTTTTAGTAAATCCCTTGCCCACAAACAACGCTTTATCCTTATCCACATACATCGAATACGTGCCGAGGCTATTTTTTTCCGTATACACGTCTCCCGGATCATTGTATACATCCTGACTGTTCCGATCATGTAACAGTTTGGATTCTCCGGTAGACGGATTTACCACAAAAGTCTTAGTATTTCTTGTATCATACCATTGCGAATTGATTAAAGCATACTTATCATTCCCCCATGTTACGCCTGCATACCGGTCTTTGGTTTTAAAAATAAGTTTGCCCGCACCTGTATAAGGATATGACAGGGTATACAAGGCATCACGAAATTCTGCAGGCTTATTTGCATCGCCACCATCCAAGGCTTCCACATAAGCCAATGTCGCAGGTTGATCACTGCGCCAATGCCAGGCCCGTTTACCTGAGCGTGTCGACGAAAATCCTTTTGGCATGACTTCATTTAACGGCACCTCGTTTACGAGTGCGATTTCCTTACCTGCGCGGTCATAAATACGGACTTTTTGTGGAAAAGAGTATACCGGAACCACATACGAGTAAGGTTTTGTGATCGTCGTAACCAGCACATATTCTCCATCCGGTGAGAAGCTGATCCCCGTATAAATCGCTTTATCTTTAAAGGATGTAATCTTGCCATCGAGGTCTACAAGCTCCAGATTTGATTGTACCAATGTTTCAAAATTAGCCTCATCCTGTGGATTTTTCAGCAAGTCCTGATAAGTTCTTAATTGAGAGACTTTCCCGTCACTTGTTGAAACAACGGGCCCGGTTGGTAAATCTTTGGACGGATCCAATAGCGCAGCCCTATCCTTTGGCAGGCTTGTGATTAGTAAACTCGAAGAATTTCTTAACCATTGAAAAGGAGCCGTCAATGTTCCATTCAAATTATAAGGAGTCAGTTGTTTGGCCTTCCGCGTAGCGAGATCAACGACAAATAAGGCTGTACCCCCATCATTTGTATTGCTAAATGCCAAATATTTATTATCTGGAGAGAATAAAAAATTGGACAGTGCAGGTTGCTCCGGCATCCCCACAAAGTCAGTATATTCAATATTTTGACCTATTCTCTTTAGGGCTATCTTATCGTAAAAGATAGTTGAACTTTCCATGTTGGTCTTTGGATTGATCCGCAATCCCGCCAGTTTCATTTCTTCCTGCCCCAGTTCAGCTAGACTTTTATACGTGGGCCTGAACGTGAACAGCATCCAATTTTTATCGCCAGAAATTTTTATCTGCGGTGGACGTACGTAGTCGGCTAAAGCCAAAATTTCTGTAGAGGGTTTTTGAAAGGTAATGTTTTCTTGCGCCTGCGTCTGTAGGGAAGCTAAAAGCAAAAGACCATAGAATAGTTTCTTCATAAATTTATTTTTCAAATTAGGGCAAAATAAGATAATAAAAGTTTCATAAAAAAGCAAGTTTTGTAGCTTTTTTATGACACTAAAATTAAACTTAAATCATTTGTAAAATCGTGGTAAAAATTACTAATTTAAAGTTATCCACATTTATAAATCAAAGAAAGACAACAACTTACAACCACGAATCATCAGCAAACGCATCCTCTGACAAACTTTTGCCCAAAATGTGGAAAAGTCAAACTACCGCATCGAAAGAAAATATAAGATATTTGTTAAGCTAATGAAAGAATTGGCAACTCAACGAAGTTTTTAAGTATCGAA
>JAIRVH010000228.1 GCA_031253985.1 Sphingobacterium sp. | reverse complement strand
GGCATGAGTTCAGAAAGAAAAGTAAGAGTGCGTTTTGCACCGAGCCCGACAGGTGGTCTTCACCTTGGTGGGGTACGTACAGCTTTGTTTAATTTTCTCTATGCGCGTCAGCATCAGGGAGATTTTATTTTACGTGTCGAGGATACGGATCAAACTCGTTTTGTCCCTGGTGCTGAGGAATATATCAACGAATGTTTAGCATGGTGCGGCCTGACTCCCGATGAAAGCCCACTAAAAGGAGGCGAATATGGACCTTATCGTCAAAGTGAGCGAAAACCTTCTTACCGGAAATATGCTGAGCAGCTGATCGCTAATGGGTATGCTTATTATGCATTTGACACTGCGGAGGAATTGGATGAACAACGTAAGTTGCAGCCTAATTTCCGCTATAGTCACGAAAACAGACTTCAATTGCGCAATTCATTGAGTCTTTCTGAGACTGAAACTCAACAATTATTGGATGCGGGTACCCCACATACCATCCGTATAAAAATACCTACCGATGAAACGGTCACATTCACGGATATGATCCGTGGCAAAGTTGCATTTGAAACAAATCTTGTCGATGATAAGGTACTTCTTAAGGCAGATGGTATGCCGACTTATCACCTTGCCGTGGTTGTTGATGATAAAGCGATGGAAATATCACATGTGTTCCGCGGTGAAGAATGGTTACCCTCAGCGCCTATCCATATCCTATTGTGGGAATATCTGGGCTGGGCAGATAGCATGCCGGGCTGGGCGCACCTTCCACTCATCCTTAAACCGGATGGAAATGGTAAGTTAAGTAAGCGCGATGGCGATCGCCTGGGCTTCCCTGTTTATGCAATGAACTGGACCGATGCGAAATCTGGCGATACAACAAAAGGATTCCGCGAGATGGGCTTCTTGCCAGAGGCTTTTGTCAATATGCTTGGGGTGTTGGGCTGGAATGATGGAACTGAACAGGAACTTTTTTCTTTAGATGAATTGATCCATAAATTTGGTGTTGACCGTATCAGTAAAGCCGGTGCAAAATTTGATTTTGAAAAAGCAAAATGGTTCAACCATGAATGGATCAAACGATCTTCAACAGAGTCGTTGTTACCGCAGATCAAAGCAGTTTTGGAGCATCATCAAGTAGATGCTGACGAGGCTTATGTAAGCAGGGTATTGGATGCGGTGAAAGAACGTTTAACCTTTGTCGAAGACTTTTGGAGCCAAGCGTCGTTCTTCTTCTTGCAGCCTGCAGAGTATGATCTAAACGCCGTGAAGCCTAAATGGTCTGCTGAAAAAACTGCGTTTTTTGAGGGTATAAATCAATCATTCGAAGGATTTGATACATGGAACGCTGCTGATTTGGAACCTTTCTTTAAAGATGCTATTCAGGCGTCGGGAATGAAGATGGGTGAGCTGATGATGCCTTTCCGCATTATGCTAGTCGGGGGGAAATTTGGCCCAGATGTATTTCAGATTGTTGAATTACTTGGTAAAAACGAGGTCATAGCACGTGTGAAAAAAGCACTTCAAGAATTCGATGCTTAAATAAATTAAGTACGAGATACCAAGGGGTTGTTTGCGCGCTGCAAACAACCCCTTTTTTCTGGATATTTTAACGTATATCTGTATAGGAACTTTTCATATATCCGTTTCTCAGAAAGTTTGTTTTTACTTTTTAGACATCCTCTTTTTTCTGAATGAGTCTGTGTTTTGATTCTTATTTTTTCAACGGGATCAACACACTTGCGATGCTCGGTTTATTGAGAAATTTTTATTGGCTTCAACAAACTTGTTGCACTCAGTTGTTGGCCAAAAGAATCTTCAATTCGCCTTCATCGCTTTTGATGCTTACCAAATCATGTCCATTTTATGAGCAGGTGTAACCATCTCATTTACAAGTATGGTATCCGAAGGCGCATGAAAAGTGTTTTGACTGGGCCGAATAAAAAGATAAGTCCAGTGACCAGCATTCCCAACATGCCTAGATAAGTAAATATTTCCATATTACTGATTAGCGATGCTTGCTGACTTAGGTTTCCAGAAAGACTTTTACCTGCAATAATGCTTGCTAGCTGATCGCCATATAGCCCGATATATTTCTCCGTTAACGTATTCCAATGGTTTATTGTCTGCGGATTGCTTGTATTGAGCGTTTGTTCGAGTTGAATATAATGTTTCTGATTGAGTGTATAGCTGGCATTTTGCATAAGGGCAAATCCGATATTGGTACTCCAAAAGCGAACTGTTGTACCCATAAGTCCTGCATTGCCTACATGATGGGACTCGACACCTGTTAAGATATAAATGACCAATGGTGTGAAAAGCCAGCCTTGTCCGATTCCCTGGATAAACAGAGGGAGACCGATAGTGCCGATTGTCGTATCGGGATAAAAAGTGGGTATAAATAGGAAACAGGAAGCCGCCAATATCAAAAAGCCACAACCAAAGATATATTTAGGGGATACATCGCGTAGAAGTAAGAAACCTGAACTGCCAACACCAAGCATCGTACCGATGACATTGATGTACTGTACATCTATAATATAATGCCAGGGCCATTTCCATACGGTGGCCATCACGGTATACACATTGTTCAGGCAGCTGCGAATAATGTAAAAGAGAAAGAATAGGGTAACTCCGATGATAACATTTTTGTATCTCAAGATCTCAAAGTGAAAAAGGGGTCTTTTGACCATGCTTTGTTTAATCATAAAGAGTGCCCCAAAAACAAGGGCAAGGGCAAAATTGATGGTAATATTGGTGTGTTCGAACCAATAGTATTTACGGCCATAAATTAAAACGTAGGCACCGCAGCTTAATGAGAGCAGTAGAAATAGACAACTTGCCAGATCTAATTGATAGAGGGGGAATTTTTTACCCAAGCGATTATTGTTAAGTAACAGCAAAGCTATTGCAATCACAATCAAGTGCCAATAGAGCACTACGTGGATCATATCTTGCCATCCATAATCCATAATACTTTCTTTGAGCAAAGAGGTCGTTAAGGTTGAACCCGTAAGCATAAAGGTATATAAAAAGAAATAGGCGATAGTCCGGCTCTTGGTATGCTTAATCTGCATCATGAGCAATGGAAGAAAGCAGGCCCCTTCCAGTACACAGAAAATACCTTCGACCACGCGCAGAATGCCAATAAGAAATGGGTCTCTTGTCAGCGAAATGCCTAGTAGGATCAGGATGGAGAGGCTGCAGGTCAAGAGAATATATGTTCTAACCCTGAAAAAGGAAAAAAGTCGCTGAAATATAAGTAAAGCAACGACAATGGCCCCGTACATCAAGGATAGAAAATACTGAATATCTTCGGCTTCAATATCCAGCGCCGATGCGGTAAATGCCGTATTTGAATGGAAGAGCGACATTAACATGAGATGTGGGAACATCGCCAATATCATTAGCGGAAGTTTTATCCATTCGGGCACCCAGCTATAGTATAAAGATTTGTCTGTACTCATGGGTAATTAGGATTAATGGGCGGCATGGATGACTACATTCATGCCAGCACGTAATTTCTTGAGATCCTGTTGTGGGTCAAATACAATTTTAATGGGGATCCGTTGTTCAATCTTCACGAAATTGCCGGTTGCATTGTCTTGTGGTATCACGGCAAATTTGGAACCTGATGCTGGAGAAAAAGAATGGATCTTTCCTTTAAAACGAAGTTTAGGAAAGGCATCGACCTGTATAGTGACTATAGTGCCTTCTGTCAGGTCCTCGAGCTGAGTTTCCCTAAAATTTGCGTTGATCCATTTCTCTTCGCTTATGACATTGGCCAGCGTTTGACCTTCTTTTACAAATTGTCCCGGTTGGATCGTTCGCTTGCCGACAAAGCCATCGTAGGGAGCGGTTACTACGGTATAGGAGAGAAAAAGCTGTGCATTTGTTTTTGCGGCCATTTTAATATTGATGTTCGCTTTTGCAGGTAATTCGTTTGCTTTTTCCTTGCTGGTGTTCAGCTGAGCTGAATTATATTCTTCCATGATGGTATGCAATTGTGCCAATGCTATATCATATGCTGCTTTGGCATTATCGTACTGTTGTTTGGTCGAAGCCTCAGCTTCAAATAAACTTTTGAACCGATTGTAATCCTGTTGGGTCTGCCATACACTTACTTTTGCAGCTTCTAATCTTGCTTTTTGAACCGAAATGCTATTGGCAGTTGCATTTGCCGTTTTACTAATCACCTCTGCATTTCTCTGACTACTTTGGAGTTCGGCATTCGCCATATCCACCTTGGTTTGATACTCACTGGCATCTATAATTAAAAGGGTATCGCCCCGATGTACATATTGGTTTTCTTCAAATCGTACTTCCTTAATAAAACCAGAAATCCTACTGGCAACAGGTGTCATGTATTGATCAATTTGCGCATCATTTGTCGTTACATATTGATTGGTAAAAATGAGGTGTCTGATTAAAACTCCGATACCGATCAAAAATAATAGACTGGCAAATATGACAAGCACTTTATTAAATCCTTTTGTTTTTTCTCTTTTATCTTCTTTATTCATTGTTATTTTATTGCTCGTTGTTCAATTCAAAAATTCTCTGGAACCCTATCCAAGTTAAGCTTGTGATCGTTTGAAATAGCAGTTTTTCATTTTATGTAAACTGGATTGCTCGGAGTACCAACAAACTTCGTCGTGGCGCTTGGGAATAAGGCTGCACAAAGATACTGTAGGATAGAAATGTTTTGTTTTGTATAGTCGGACGGATATTTGTTTATATGCGCCATATTGTATAAAAAGTGTAATTTTAGATTATGGGAGAGGATAAACTTGCAGCCATCGATGCTGACCAATATGATTTTTATGTAGATCACATGTATGTCGACCGTATTGATCCTCGTGAGTATAAACATAAAAAGGCGCGCCTGCTTTATGCTGACGGTGGTATTATTCATGTATTTACAGCCACAAAGCACTGGTATTTGCCGGCAAGATTTTATATGTGGATTCCGGCAAATACAATTTATCATCTGGAAAGCACAAGCTCCCGTATCCCGTTGTACAGTTTTTATTTTAAGGAAAGGCAGGGTATGCCGTCTGTGCTTTCAGCGCCGAATATCTTTCTAAGCAATGACCTGATGCGTGAAATGTTTTTATTTGCTCAAGATTGGAGCGGAGGGGTCAGCAAAAGGACTGAATATTCAAAATATTGTCTCTTACGTGCGATGATGGCTATTATTCCAGATACGAGCTCACCCGTAGATGCTTTCCCGATGCAACATCCCTATCCTAAGAGTGAAAAACTCCGAAGTGTAGCTCGATATCTAAATAGCAATATCAATCAGGCCTTTACCATTGAACAGATTGCGGCGCGCTTTGGAATGAGTAGCCGCTCATTGTCTCGATTGTTTAAAGAAGATATGGGGATTAGTTATATACGATTTTTAAGAGCCATACGAATTGCGAAAGCCCTGGAGCTGATGTCCGAAAATAAATATTCCATCCTTGAAATCGCTATGCGCGTAGGATATAATGAGCTTTCTTCTTTTAGCAATATTTTTACGCGTGTAACGGGTATTCGTCCCTCGATATATATGGCGAAGATTAATGCATATAAACAGTAAGGTTTTGTTTTAGGCCAAAAGTTCCTGCAGGTCTTCCTGAGATAGCGATTTGATAAAGCTTTCTTCTGTGGTAATCAGACTTTGTGCAATTGATTTCTTTTTATTCTGTAAAGCTAATATCTTTTCTTCGACGGTATCTTTACTGATAAATTTATAGATAAACACATTGCGCGTTTGACCGATGCGGTGTGAACGGTCGACGGCCTGTTGTTCCACAGCTGGATTCCACCACGGATCCAGAATAAAGACATAGTCTGCTTCAATCAGATTGAGTCCCACCCCACCTGCTTTTATCGATATGAGGAACAACTTGGTGTCATTGTTTTTACGAAATTGACTGACGGCTTCATCCCGATTCTTTGTGCCGCCATCCAGATAGGCATAATTTATCCCTTTATGATCAAAATACTGACGGAAGATATTAAGCTGTTTTACAAACTGGGAGAAAATCAGTACTTTGTTGCCTCTTCGCATGACCATTTCAAGGGTTTCAATGACAGCTTCGAACTTACCGGAATCGCCCAAGAACTTGTCATCCACCATTCTAGGGTGGTTGGCTAATTGCCGGAGTTTGGTCAGTCCCTGTAATAGCGCAATTTGGGTAGATTTTGGCTTGTTGTCCAATTGCCCGTCAAGAATTGCATTGCGATATTCAGATTTGACTTTTTCATAAAGTTCGGATTGTTTTTCCGTCATTTCACAGTAGAGCACCTGCTCTGTCTTTGGTGGTAATTCTGTTGCCACCTGATCCTTTGTACGCCTTAATATAAATGGTTTGACAATCGCTTGAAGACGCTGTGCTTTTTCTTCGTCTTTTTTCTTTTCTATGGGCTGCACAAATTCCTTCTGGAAATAGGTGTAGCTGCCCAGTAGTCCTGGGTTGGTGAAGTGCATCTGTGCCCAAAGATCCGAAACGGAATTTTCGACAGGGGTTCCACTTAAGGCCAACTTGTTTTTACTTTTTAAGCTTTTGATCGCTTTGAACGATTTGGATGTCGGATTTTTGATATTCTGGCTTTCATCCAGAATGATGTAATTAAAATAAAAGCTGCTCAAGGTCTCTTCATCAATACGGGCAATACCGTAGGTGGTAATGATCAAATCATATTTGGCGAAAAGTGAAGCATCTTTAATCCGGTTATTACCCGTATGAAGGTGAATATTGAGCTGTGGTGCAAATTGTTGTGCTTCTTTCTGCCAATTGTATACGAGTGATGTCGGCAGGACCAGAAGTGATGTGCGGACATCCTGTTCGTTTTGGAGCTGTTCTTTTTGCTGTTGTAATAGCGCTAAAGTCTGTATGGTTTTACCCAATCCCATATCATCCGCAAGACAGCCTCCAAATTTATATTGCTTCAAAAAATTAAACCAATTGTATCCTGCTTTTTGGTAGGGGCGTAGATTTCCTTTGAAATGTTTTGGTTCAGGAATATCAGCGATCTCTTCAAAGTTAGCCAGGTTCTGCAATTTCCGTGTGAATACCAATTGTGTATGTTCACTGATTTCAAAAAGTAGGCCGATATGTACTTTATTAAGTTTGAGCTCATGCCGATCTGCAGAAAATTGAAAGAGATGATTGTATTGTGCGAACCATTCTTCTGGAATCATTGCAATTTCACCATTCGGTAAGGTAAATTCTTTAATGTTATTAAGAATGTGGTTACGCAACTGAATAAATGGAATTTCATAAGGACCAAATTTTGCAATTGCACTGATATCAAACCAGTCATTATCTTCATCAATGGAAATATCCAGGGAAGTGTGCCCTATGAAAAAGCGCTTTTCTTCACTGTTTTGTATAATTTGGAACCCCAATGTATCAAGCTTTTCCTGATAGTTGTTCATCCAGTCAAATACAGAAAGCCGTTTCCCAGCATAGCTAACAGGTGTTAATAAACCTAATTGAGGGTCAACATCCTGTAATCCTAATTTTTTTAAGTTGTCATGTTGCTGTTCTTCCCATTGGAGGGATCGTTTAACGCGGTGGAAGATATAATGATCATCTTCCTTATTATATTCCATACGTACGGTAACTTTGTTTTCAGCTCCTGCTGTAAAAGTATGTGAACCATACTTGAATTGTAGCTGCAATTGCGAAGCTCCATCTTCGACATAGATCAGATGAAGGAGTGGAATAGCCTGATGCTGGTGTGTCTGAATCTCAAATCCCTCCGCATAGACATGATAGCGTTCAATCAGTCCGCATACAAAGGTCTCGAAATATTTTTTTTCAGTGGTTCTGCCGACAGAAATATAGCGTTTATTTAGGAAAGGGCTAAGCTTTTTCCCTTCAAGTGCCTGATCAAAATAATAGAGAGTATTGTTTAAAAGTAACCATGCCTGTGCATTGGTCAGGACAACAGCATTTTTGAACATAAACTCCAGACGCTGGTTTTCGTATTTGATGGTGGGGAAATAACGTGTTTCTTCTTCGTTCCGCCGGAAGTGAAATAAGATTGACGCTGCAGATGTTGCTAATTTAATTTCCTGATCTGCCGGATAGCCATCTTTGCTCATCATGAAAAGCGGTTTATCACCAACAGCTTCAAAAAATTGAATCATTTTTTCATCAATCTTGGGACGAAGAAGCTCATGAAGTTTTTTATCGAAAACTTTGGAAAAAAAATCTACAGGTCTAATCGCTTTTTTGTAGTATTTTTTGATAAGATGTGTTTGTTCGATTTCATCAAGCAATCGAATGAGTTTGTAATCTACTTCATCCAATTCAGCAGCGTAGGCATCCACAGTATTGCTAAATATGCGTTGATATCGGAGTGAGTAGCTCCCATTGGGATTGAGTTTGACCATGTGTGGCTCAATGAGATAGCCAAGATAAGGGTGCTCACATATAGAATAAACGATTTTATAGACTGGAAATGACTTTGACTGTTGCATTAAAAATAGCGGACCTTATAAATAAAGGTATCTAATATACAATAAAATATACCATTAATCGCAATTTGCCCGACGAAATTTAAAAATTGATTAGAATGGGGTACTTCGGGTTTGAATAGAATCTAATCGTAACCTGTCAGAAGGGATTGTGCTCAATTATAGTAAAATATCAAATAGATCAGGCCTAAATTCAAGACTTGATTTGCTTGGATTAAAGATCTTGACTGCGATTTGTTTGGTTCGTTAATGGGGTACAAACTTAATAGTTTCCTTCGAAGACAAACTGTGCCGGTCCTTTTAAGAAAACCTCTGTGAAATGATGACCATTTTTATGGAAGGAGATATAAAGCTGACCTCCTAATACGCGAATAGGAATACTGATATCACCTTCTAAATTTTGCTGTAGAGCAACAGCCATGGCCGCTGCGGTTGCTCCGGTGCCACAGGCATAAGTTTCATCTTCGACCCCACGTTCAAATGTGCGGAGGAAATAACCTTCTTCTTCAGCTTCAATGAAATTCACATTGATGCCTTCTTTTCCATAAGTAGCGTTATTGCGAATGGCGTAACCATCTTGAAAGACATTTTTATGCTGAAGATCTTTGACAAATTCAACATAATGTGGAGAACCTGTTTGTAACAGGTAAGCTTCTCCATCACGGGCAAAATCTTGCACGTCGATCATTTGGAGATTGATAAGACCTTCCGATAAAGACGCGTGGTGTATGCCGTCTACTGCCAAAAAGACAGTTTTGTCAGTGATAATGCCTAAATCGCGTGCAAAAGCGACGATACAACGGCCTCCATTGCCACACATGCTCCCCTCTCGGCCATCGGCATTGTAATAAATCATCTCAAAATCGTAATTTTCTTTGGTTTGCAAGAGCATTAAACCATCGGCACCGATGCCAAACCGGCGATCACAGAGCTTTTCTACCAATATTTCATCTGCGCGGTCAAATGAGTTGTCGCGGTTGTCTACTAAAATGAAGTCGTTGCCTGCTCCCTGATATTTTGAAAATCTTACTTTTGATGCCATTATGTTGATTTGTAGTAACAAAAGTACGTTTTTTTGTTACAAAAAAATGGGGAAGAGTTAAGATTTGTTAAAATGATTGCATTTGTCTAGTAATTAACATTTTTTAACGTGTCGGATTTTCCGAAGGCCTTGAAATGGTATTACATTTGAACATATCCGAATAAAATCGGTAATTTTAAGAGCAAAAGTTATCAACATATATTAAGATATTTTAAAATAGAAATAAGTTTATGAATAAGGTCGGTTTAACGCTATTAACAGCTGTTTTCGGAGGAGCGGTAGCATTAGGAGGTTACAAGCTTATTGAGAATAAGAAGTTTGATGGTATGTCTTTCGAAGACAAACAAAAGGTTTATTTTGCAAACAATCCAACAGGGGTAATGTCATCGACAGGTAACCCTGATTTTACCCAGGCTGCGGCTGCGGTGTCACCGGGTGTCGTACATATTAAGACAACATACAGCCGTAAAGGGTCGCAGCAATCGCAAGGTTCTCCGTTCGATATGTTTGAAGAGTTTTTTGGCATGCCACAGGGTGGAGGACGTCGTCAAATGCAGTCCCAACCTGTACAGGCATCCGGGTCAGGTGTAATTATCTCTGACGATGGTTACATTGTGACCAACAATCACGTTGTCGAAGATGCAGATAAAATAGAGGTGGTGCTTACCGACAAGCGTACGTTTGAAGCTAAGTTGATTGGCCGGGATCCGAATACAGATTTAGCACTGTTGAAAGTATCGGGTAAAGGACTTCCTGTTGTCAAAATGGGAAACTCCGATAATGTCAATGTCGGTGAATGGGTATTGGCTTTTGGATATCCACTTGGACTTCAATCTACAGTGACCGCGGGTATCATTAGTGCAAAAGGTCGCCAGATCGGTATTTTGAGTGAAGGTCAACAACAACGAGGTAACCCATTTGGTGGTGGACAGGACCAAATCCCTGTAAGTTCAGCGATTGAATCCTTTATCCAAACAGATGCTGTTATCAATAAAGGAAATAGTGGGGGGGCATTGACAAATGCTTCCGGAGAATTGATCGGTATTAACTCTGCTATCGCTTCTCCAACAGGAACATATGCCGGTTATGGTTTTGCGATTCCAGTCAATTTGGTGAAAAAGATTGTTGATGATTTTGTTGAATACGGTAATGTAAAACGCGGTTATATAGGTGTCACTTATACTGAAATTACACCTGAACTGGCCAAGGAAAAAGGTTTTGCAGATGTTGACGGTTTATATGTTCAAGATGTTGTAGCTGGTGGTGCTGCAGAGGCTGCAGGTGTCAAAAAAGGAGATATCTTGACCAAAATTAATGGAAAAGTGATCACAGGTTCACCTGTCTTAAGCGAAACGATAGGCCGTGCACGTCCTGGAGATAAGGTAAATGTGACTTACAAACGTGATGGCAAGGAAAAACAAGTGTCGTTAACGTTAAAAGGGGAGGAATCCTTAAAATCTGCAAGTACTGGAGGAAAAGCCTCGAAAAGTGCAACTGAGATCTATAATAAATTAGGGGCAAGCTTTATACCGGCTTCTGCTCAGAAGAAAAAAGAGCTTGGTGTCAACTCTGGAGTTGTGGTGACTCAAGTGAACCGCGGCGGTATCTTTGATTACTTTGGTGTTGAGCGTGGATTAGTTATTACTGAGGTTAATGGAAAGGCTGTAAATACAGTAGATGATATTGAAGCAGCACTTGGTGCCACTCAACGTAATATTGTACGATTGAAAGGGGTATCTCCTCAAGGCGGTGCTGTTCAATTGAGCTTCCCGGTAGAATATTAAACGTTGAATTAAGAATTGGTTGATTAATATAGTTTAGGTGGTTCTAACCGTAAGGTTAGGCCACCTTTTTTTATGGAAAAGTTACTGCACTTGGTAAGAAGTAAGTCAATTTTAAGGTGTGTGTTTCCTTAATCATTTTAGTTTAGTTATTTTGCGGAGTGAAGTGCCGAAATAGTTCCAGCACTTTTTATGTTGGTCTTTCTGGCCTTGTGATTTATTACATATCTTGCTATTGACAAGCATGGAAGCCTGATTATGTCGGCTAATCGCGTTCTTTGCTTCGTTTGGTCGGATCGCAGCGCAGTATTGTTTGATAGCTTTTAAAAATTATAGAGATGAAGATTTTAATGGTTTGTTTGGGAAATATCTGTCGTTCTCCACTTGCGCATGGAATATTGAAGCAAAAAGCAGCAGATAATCAATTGAACTGGGTCGTTGAATCGGCGGGTACAGGTGACTGGCATATTGGTGAAGCACCCGATCGTAGAGCTATAGCCATTGCAAAGAAATACGGTGTCGATATTTCCGGTCAGCGGGCTCGGCATTTCAAACCGCAATTTTTTTCTGAATACGATCTTATCTTTGTGATGGATAGACAAAATTATGCGGATGTATGCGCTCAAGTGATCGATAAGGAAGACCTGCATAAGGTTAAATTGTTTTTAGGAGATGATGTTGTCCCTGATCCGTATTTTGATGATAATTTGTTCGATCCAGTTTTTCAGATGATAGATCAACGTTGTACGGAGGTTATTGCCGAAGGAGGGAATCCAGCGGTATAGGTGTATTTATCGATGCGTTAATTTGCTTGCAAAGCAACGTAAATTTATCTTAGTTTGTTTAAAACAAAAAAATGAAGGCAGCAGAAGTAAACAAGAAGTGGAGTATCCTACAGGGAGAAATTGCTTCTCTATTCGATACGGAAAAGCCAGACATCAAGGTCTGTTTATTCCTGATTGGTGTTCAGGAATTGGGCAAAGGTGCCCAGAAATTCTCAAAACGTGAAAAGGAAGAATTGATGCACATTGCGACATGTCGTCTTTTCAGTGCGATGGGTTTTTATAACCTTAAAGGTCTTGATGAGGAAGGCTGGCCACATTGGGAACTGGTGAAACCTATTCCCAACTATACTCTCTTAGAACAAGAACTGATCATGAAGTCTTTGATCATAGATTATTTTGAGGAATTAAACGTTATCTAGGCGATCAAACAATTAAAGAAACATGTGCATTCAAATGCAACATATAATTTTTAACAGATGAAATTTTTAAAAGCTAGTTTAATAGCAGTATTTTGTTTTTTGCAAGTATTGGCATTTGCCGCCAAACCCGAGTTTAAATATGTAAAGATTGTCACTGACAAGGGCACCTGTGTGCTGCGGTTGTACAATGAGACGCCAAAACACCGGGATAACTTTGTGAAATTGGCAAAAAGTAAGTACTACGACGGAACCTTGTTCCATCGCGTCATCCAGAATTTTATGATTCAGGGGGGGGATCCTGATTCAAGAAATGCAGTTGGAGGTGCCCAATTAGGAGAAGGAGGTCCTGGATACACGATTCCGGCGGAGATTCAGGACGGTTTATTCCATAAAAAAGGTACTATCGGAGCGGCCCGAGATAATAATCCGGAAAAGGCTTCTTCAGGTTCTCAGTTTTATCTTGTTCAGGGAAAAGTATTCACCCCTGAGGACCTCAATCGTTTGGAACAAACACGAATGAATGGTAAGAAATTTTCTGAAGCACAGCGTCAGGCTTACACGACTATCGGTGGTGCGCCTCATCTGGATTGGAATTATACCGTATTTGGCGAGTTAGTAAAAGGAATAGACGTCATTGATCAGATAGCTGCTGTAAAAACAGATAAACATGATCGGCCAGAGGTCGACCAAAAGATGACCATGCACGTGTTGACAAGACGGGAAGCATTAAACTTGGAGCGAGAACTAAAAGGACTAAAACCGCAGACGGGTTTCTTTTCTAAAATCGGTGATCTGTTCTCTTCAAAGGATTATTAAAGAAGTCAAAAGTCAACATAAAACAGTCAAAAATGGCTGTACCTGAAAGCCGCGGGCTTGTGTAAGCAAAATCTCATATCTAAAATAATGAAAATAGTAACCTATAATGTGAATGGTTTACGTGCAGCCTTAAAGAAGGATTGGCTGAGCTGGTTAAAAACTGTAAATGCAGATGTCATCTGTCTTCAAGAGATTAAAGCGACACCTGATCAAATACCCGAAATAGTCTTATTGGAGGAAATGGGTTATGAACATTATTGGTATCCAGCTCAAAAGAAGGGCTATAGCGGCGTTGCTTTGTTTACCAAGATGACACCAAAGCATGTTGAGTATGGCTGTGGTCATGAGGATTATGATTTTGAAGGACGGATTATACGTGCTGATTTTGATCAGGTTTCAGTCATGAGCACCTATTTCCCTTCGGGCACAACTGGAGATGTGAGACAGGATTTTAAATACCGTTTCCTAGAGGATTTTCAGTTATATAGCGATAAGCTCTTGGTCGAAAAACCGAATTTAATCGTTTGCGGTGATTATAATATCTGTCATCGCGCCATCGATATCCATAATCCAAAATCAAATGCAAACTCTTCGGGATTTCTTCCGGAAGAGCGCGAATGGATGGAGAATTTTATTAATTCGGGTTATATCGACTCTTTTCGTCATTTAAATCCGGATCCGCACCATTACAGTTGGTGGAGTTACCGTGCAGGGGCTCGTGCGAAGAACTTGGGTTGGCGTATTGATTATAATATGGTTTCAAAAGCATTGGAGGAACAGATTGTATCTTCCAGTATATTGCCGGATGCTGTCCATTCCGATCATTGTCCAGTATTGCTGGAGCTTGCTATCTAACGAGATTGCATTCCAAAAAAAGGCTTTCATGCAAATGAAAGCCTTTTTTATGATGAAGCGCAAAAGCACATTATTCACGAACTATTTCCCCTGGCTATGGATAATGGAAAGCTGTTGTGCAACTTTCTCTGCGATCGTTAAAAATGATTTTGTTACAGGATCTTCAATATCTATGGCAACAGGGAAGCCATTATCGCCAGCATCAGAAATGCCTTTTAACAAAGGGATTTCACCCAGGAAAGGAACTTTATATTCTTCTGCCAGACGTTTTCCACCATCTTTACCAAAAATATAATATTTATTCTCTGGTAATTCTGCAGGTGTAAAATAGGCCATATTTTCCACGACGCCCAATAATGGAATATTGATGCTATCCATTAAGAACATTCCAATTCCTTTGACAGCGTCCGCCAGGGCAACGTGCTGCGGCGTTGTGACAATCACAGCTCCTGCAATAGGGAATGTTTGTGATACGGTAATATGGATGTCGCCAGTGCCTGGAGGCATATCAACGACCAAGTAATCCAGTTCACCCCAATGTGCATCGTTAAAAAGCTGTTTGATTGCGGAGGTCGTCATTGGGCCACGCCATGGAATAGGCTGGTTTGGATCGGTAAAAAATCCTATAGAAAGTAATTTCAGTCCAAATTTTTCAAGTGGTTCGATTTTAACCTGACCGTCTGGCATTTCTACCGAACCTGGTTTAGCACCTTCCAATCCAAACATAATCGGAAGGGAAGGTCCATAGATGTCGGCATCTAAAAGTCCTGTTTTAGCACCTTTGGCATGGAGAGCAAGGGCCAAATTGGCTGCAACCGTAGATTTACCTACTCCACCTTTGCCGGAAGAAACCAAAATGATGTTTTTAATGCCTGATACCTGTGCCCCTTGTTTTCCGATCACATTGGAAGTCATATTGATCTCGACTTCGAGATTTTTGTCGATGAAATGCGCTATGGCATTCCGACAAGCATGCTCAATATGATCCTTAAGCGGACAAGCTGGAGTCGTTAAAATGACATCGAAAGAAATTTTTTGTTCTTCGATCTCGATATTTTGAATCATATTCAATGTTACAAGATCCTTCTTCAAATCAGGCTCTTCAACATAGGATAATGCATTTAATATTTGTTCTTTGGTAACCATCTATTATTCATTTGTAATCATGGATTACAAAACTACTCATTGCGGATCAATTTCATGTCATTTCTTTGTTTTTAATGGGATTAAGAAAGCTGTATTACGCCAAAAGTGATGGTATTCTAATTTTCCATAGTTCACGTTTAAAACGTTAGGTGAATATCCCCATTATTCAACCTGATTTAATAGGTATTTGATAGGGACCTGATACGGACCTCATCCGGACTTCATTCGGATGAACCCGTATAAAGTGCCTTTTAACTCCCAATAAAATAAGTTGTAAATACTTGCTAAA
>JAIRVH010000224.1 GCA_031253985.1 Sphingobacterium sp. | reverse complement strand
CTATAAGCGTTAACTTTTTGCACACATGAGCAATATACACTTCCAAGAAAAATTCGAAAGTCGCCACAATGGCCCAAGTCCAGTTGAAGCGAATGAAATGTTGGCTAAATTAGGCGTTTTGTCAATTGACCAACTTATTGACCAAACGGTCCCTTCTCAAATTCGTGCTCCAAAACCTTTAAATCTTCCTAAAGCATTGTCTGAGGTTGCCTATTTAAAGCGTATTGCAGAGATCGCTGAGAAAAATAAAGTTTTTAAATCTTTTATTGGTCAAGGTTACTACGATGTAATCCTTCCGGGTGTAATTCAACGCAATGTATTTGAAAACCCGGGATGGTATACACAATATACTCCTTATCAGGCGGAGATTGCACAGGGCAGATTACAAGCATTATTGAACTTCCAGACTGTAATTTGCGATTTTACAGGTTTAGAAATTGCAAATGCTTCTTTGTTGGATGAGGCTACAGCTGCCGCTGAGGCGATGTTTATGCTTTATTCAGCTCGAAAAAATAAGGATGCAAATGTGTTCTTGGTGTCAGAAAATGCCTATAAGCAGACGATCGACGTCTTGAAAACCCGTGCGTTGTCTTTCGGTATCGAATTAAAAATTACAGCCATTGCTGAATCAGAATTGACAGACGATGTATTTGCGGCATTTGTTCAATATCCGGCGGCTGATGGTTCTATCGTCGATTATAAATCATTTACAGCTACAGCTCACAGTAAGAATATTACAGTGTGTGCAGCGGCAGATTTGATGAGTTTGGCGTTATTGACGCCTCCGGGAGAATGGGGTGCTGATGTTGTTGTCGGTAACTCGCAACGTTTTGGCGTACCTATGGGCTTTGGTGGTCCACATGCAGCGTATTTTGCTACACGTGATAGCTTTAAACGTAATATCCCAGGCCGTATCATTGGTGTTACTTCCGATTCAAATGGCAAATATGCGCTACGTATGGCTTTGCAGACCCGCGAACAACATATCCGACGCGATAAAGCATCTTCAAATATTTGTACTGCGCAGGCTCTTTTAGCTATTATGGCTTCTTTCTATGCCGTTTACCACGGACCAGAAGGAATCAAAAATATTGCATCACGTATCAATGCCTTGGCTAACCTGTTAGATCAAGCATTACAGTCATTGGGTTATACGCAGTTAAATGCGGCTTATTTTGACACTTTACGTGTAGAATTAGGTGCGCATGCGGGAGCTTTGAAGTCTGAGGCGTTGAACAACGAATTGAATTTCTATTATAACGGTTCGCAAGTTTCAATCGCTATCGACGAAACAACGACATACGAGGATATTAAGACAATCGTTAAGGTATTTGCTAAAATTCAGGGCAAGACATTGAACGATGTGGATTTTGAAGCATTGGAAGAGAATTTAGGTTCTTCAATTCCAGTTGATTTAGCACGTACTTCTGCCTACCTAACACATCCAAACTTTAATAGCTATCACTCTGAACATGAGATGTTACGCTATATCAAATCTTTGGAGGCAAAAGACCTATCACTTTGTCATTCTATGATTCCATTGGGCTCATGTACAATGAAATTGAATGCTACAGCTGAGATGGTGCCAGTTACTTGGGCGAGATTCGGGGGCTTACACCCATTTGCTCCTGCAGATCAGACTTCAGGATATATGCAAATGATTGGTGAACTGAACGATTGGTTATCTGAAATTACAGGCTTTGCGAAGATGAGCTTCCAGCCCAACTCAGGCGCTCAAGGTGAGTATGCTGGTTTGATGGTTATCCGTGCGTATCATGAAAGCCGTGGTGATCATGGACGTAACATTTGTTTGATTCCTGCTTCTGCACATGGAACGAACCCTGCTTCAGCTTCGATGGCTGGGCTAAAGGTTGTTGTTGTAAAATGTGATGAATTGGGAAATATCGATATTCCGGATTTAAGAGCAAAAGCGACAGAACATGCAGCTAACTTAAATTCTCTCATGGTGACCTATCCGTCTACACACGGTGTTTTTGAAGAGTCTATCATTGAGGTCTGTGAAATTATCCATGCAAATGGTGGTCAGGTGTATATGGACGGAGCGAATATGAATGCACAGGTCGGATTAACAAGCCCTGGTCATATTGGTGCTGACGTATGTCACTTGAATTTACATAAAACATTCTGTATTCCTCACGGTGGAGGAGGCCCTGGTATGGGACCTATCGGTGTTGCAAAACACTTGGTTCCTTTCTTACCTAATCACGAAGTTGTTTCTACTTCAGGTGAAGAAGGTATCTCTGCTGTTTCAGCTGCTCCTTTTGGTTCAGCATCAATCTTGCTTATTTCTCATGCGTACATTTCGATGATGGGTGGAGAAGGTCTGACAAATGCGACAAGAACAGCGATATTAAATGCAAACTATATTAAAGCACGTTTGGAAAATGCATATCCAGTACTTTATTCGGGTACAAATGGACGTTGTGCACACGAAATGATCTTGGATTGCCGTGGATTCAAAAACTTTGGCATCGAGGTTGCAGATATTGCAAAACGTTTAATGGACTATGGTTTCCACGCGCCAACAGTTTCTTTCCCTGTTGCTGGAACATTAATGGTTGAACCGACTGAATCTGAGTCTAAAGCTGAGTTGGATCGTTTCTGTGATGCGTTAGTGGCTATCCGCGAAGAAATCGCTGCAGTGGAGGCAGGAGACGTAGATCAAACAAACAATGTATTGAAACATGCCCCACATACAGCATCTGTAGTTACTGCTGACGAGTGGGATAGACCATATAGCCGCCAAACAGCTGCATATCCATTAGAATACGTAAGAGATCGTAAATTCTGGCCTTCAGTTGGCCGTGTGAACGATTCGCAAGGTGACCGTACCTTGATTTGTTCATGCCCTTCTATCGAAGAGTACGCCGAAGCATAATTCCGGTATAATATAACTGAAAAGCCCCTATGAATAGTAGGGGCTTTTTTATGGAGTGTTCTGTCTAGGTCTGTTTAATCCTATGTTTTTTTTGCAAGTATTATCAAACTCAGTGTCCTTGACGGTGCCGGAGAAACGGCTTCTGCCATTGTAGGTTTAGCGCAAATGGGATTTATGATGGATTCGGAGAAGATCACAGATAACGAAACCGAAAAAACGGGTGAGTTCGAAGGAAAACGAGCAAAAACAACCGATACTAAAGGAGCAGAAGGTTCTGTGTCAAAAAGTTCCGAAATCAGTTATCTGGAAAAAGACCGCTATCTGATTACCGTAAGAGGAAATGGATATAGTTTGGATGAACTCAAAGGTTTTTTAGGTAAATTGAATGTCAGTGCATTAAAATAGTATAAAAGAAAATTTACCGCATTTAAACAGAAACCTTACTTAAAATAGAATGAAAGCCCAGACACATGTTTGGGCTTCTTTGTATAAATGTAGCTTGTAAGTATACATCTGCGCTCGATGATGCTTGAGGAGACAGGCGGAACCGATTAAATTTGCTTTTGTTGGCAAATTTGCCTTAGTTTGCGTTGAAACATTTCGTTATGAGAGTAGTAAAATTATCAATAAACCTTTTAGTCACGACAGCGTTACTTGCGTCCTGTGCGGGTGGAAAGTATGCGAAGACTGAAAAGGTATATAAGAAACAGGCAAAAGAATTCTCAAAATTGTATAAACAATCGCCTGTTACAGGGCAGTTGGAAAAAGTGAATGCCAAAGATCAGCAATGGATTGCGTCGATTAATTTTGGAATACGTAAACCCAATTTTGTCGTTATTCATCATACAGCGCAGGATTCCCTGGGTCAGACAATTCGCACCTTTCATTCTGCGAAAGCAGGTGTAAGTTCCCATTACGTGGTCGGTAGAGATGGAAAAGTAGTCCAGATGGTCAATGACCTTTATCGTGCACATCATGCCGGTTTGGGAAAATGGGGAAATGATACTGATCTGAATTCCTCTTCTATTGGTATTGAATTGGACAATAATGGCACCACTGATCCATGGACGGATGTGCAGATAGATGCCCTAGTGCAACTGCTAACGTATTTAAAAAACACCTATAAAATACCTCAGGCAAACTTTATTGGCCATATGGATCTGGCGCCGACCCGAAAAAATGACCCATCACGATTCCCTTGGAAGAAACTAGCTGATCAAGGATTTGGTTTTTGGTATGATGATTATTTAGAAACCCCGCCAGCGGACTTTAATCCAAAAATGGCATTACGTATTATAGGCTATGATGTAAGCAATCTAGATGCGGCAATAAAAGCATTTAAGATTCACTATATTCAACAGGATGTCAATACGGCATTCCTGGCTGAAAATGACCTTAAGGTTTTATATTCCATCTATAAGAAATTCTTATAATAGCTAGCTAGATTGAATTACATGAAAAAGAGCCTGCTTTTTGAAAAGCAGGCTCTTTTTTTACCGGTTACGGTTATTATAATTTGTCTTTATAATCTCTAAAGTATGTGTCAAAAATGCGTTGGTAAATCATTTTGAACCAAGGGGTGAATTGCTCAGGCGACCGTTTTATTTCATCCTGAATTTCGTGTTGACTCTTGTATATTGTTGCAGCAACCTCTTCGGGGTTAATTTCTGGAGCTCCATTAAATTTTCCGATTAATACATAATCGAACTCATGCTCTGTAAGTCCGTTGTCAAATGAGGCTTTATAGACAAATGAGAACGCTTCATGGAGATCAGCTGATGTAATCCCTAGCTCCTCGATTAAGCGCCTTTTGGCGGCTTCTACATTACTTTCTCCCAATCGTTGATGGGAGCAGCAGCTATTGGTCCAAAGTCCTCCGCAGTGGTATTTACTCCATGCTCTTTGCTGCAGTAGTAATTCATCTTGGTCATTGAACAAAAATACACTAAAAGCACGATGCAATAGTCCCTTTTCATGAGCTTCATATTTCTCCATGCTACCGATCATCGTATCGTTGCTGTCCACCAGTATTACATCTTCTTGCTTCATAAGGCCTAAAAATAAATATAGCCCAATTTAATGAAATTAGGCTATATAATGAATTAAAATTTTGGAGATAATCTGCTTATACGGTTTTTACAAATTTCTCGTCGTAATTTTCAATATCTATGATATAGCCGTTTTTAATTAAGAACTCAAAAAGCGGTTTGGCTTCTTCAGAAACAGGCATATTATGGGTTGTGATAATCTTATTCTCTTTTTTCAGTAGATAAGGATAGGCGTAAAGCTTTACATTTTTATTGAACATTCCAGAGATATAGGAAAGTAGCTCATTGGTGTATAGTTCCTTATTATAATTATCCGAATTGAAAATGTTCTTTAAATTGTAAACGTTTGTTGCAATACCTATATTCTTTGGTTTAAAGTTGCTTATAAATTCTGCTAAATGATTATTTCGTCTAAAGTTGCTGACGATAATATTATTGCCTGTGGCACAGAGTTCATCTGCTCTAGAGGCAAACTCTTGAAGATCCTCAGCGGTAATTTCATGGGTATCCTCCAGCACATTTCCCATTAAGACTTCAATCAATACAATGGTATCCGCATCTGTCGCGCCCGTATTTTTCTTGAATTGTTCAACGGCAAGATTGAATAGGTCAAAGTTCGGAAGGGATTTCTGACGATATTTTGTGCGTAGCAGAATGATGTTCTTTTTGTATAGATAATCCTTGATTTGGACCGCTTTGCCATCAGGTTGGAATAATGCCGCTTTAGCAAATCCTTTTGCAATCAGGTATAAATTGATCAGGCGTTGGTTGACGTTTTCAAACAAAGGACCGTTTAGCTTAATTAGGTCAATTTCCACGGATCCGACGGAAAGGTTATCGACCAATGATTCGATCATCGTTTGTACATTGTCCGCATAATAATAAGCCGCAAATAGTAAGTTTACACCAATGATACCCAACACCTTTTGCTGCAATTGGTTGTCACTGTCTAACAGTCTTATGTGGATGATAATATCATTTGTAGGGCCTCCGACTTCATGTTGGAAGCGAAGTCCTATCCAGCCGTGCGGTTCATTTGTCTTGGTGAAATTAAGAGTTGTTACAGTATCTGCAAAGGCAAAGAATTTTTTGTTGCAATATTTGTCACCATGAAGCCGTTGGGTAAGGAGATCGAATTCATGGGAGAGCATTTTCTTTAGGCGTGTTCTGCTGACATAACGGCCATCTGCTTCTTCGCCATAAATTGCGTCACTGAAAGCCATGTCGTATGCGGACATTGTTTTAGCAATTGTGCCTGATGCAGCTCCTGCGTTGAAAAAGTTACGTGCGACTTCCTGTCCAGCACCGATCTCTGCAAAGGTCCCATAAATCTCTGGGTTTAGATTTATTTTCAAGGCCTTTCGCTTGGTTTCAAAAATTTCTCTTGCCATGATGCAAAGGTACAAAAATCAAAAGGCTAGTGAAAATTAAAAGTATGAATGAAAAAAACAGAATAAAATTAGGCTTGTTTTATAACAAGCCTAATTTGTTGAAAGCATAGAAGAGCGCACTGGCATGTAAGGCCTGGCTAAATTTGTTGTCCAGCAACATGCTTTTTGCTTCTTCAAGCGGGATTAGATAGACATCGATTTCTTCGTGTTCATCCAATGACTGTTCCTGAACTTTTTTACCCCCAGTCATGAGATATGTATAGGTGATATTGCCACTTGTTGCCGGATTGGCATAAAGTGAGGCGATCTCTTCAATCTGTTCAAATTGATAGCCTGTTTCTTCGAGCATTTCACGCACAGCAGCATGTTTGGGATCTTCTCCGGGCTCTGTTGTCCCTGCGGGAATTTCCAGTGAAATAATGCCCGCCCCATGACGGTATTGTTTAATGACCAAAAGCTCGTTATGTTCAGTAATCCCGACCATATTTACCCAGTCTGGGTATTCGAGTACGTAATAATGGTCATTGATCCGTCCATCTGGAAGTTCACAAGTATCTCTGCGCAGTGTAGCCCAGGGCTCTTTACAGATATATGCTGAAGATAAGAGTTTCCACTTTTCCATTAGCCTACAATGTCTTTCATCATGCGATCCACCTTCGCTTCCAGAATATTTTGCAAATCGAGATAATCGGCGGTATTCTTCAAGCTTTCTTTTACTGAACAGTAAAATTTGATCTTGGGTTCCGTTCCCGAAGGTCTAGCGGAAATCACATCGCCATCGACTGTTATAAATTGTAAAACATCGGATTTAGGCAGGGAGATTACTTTTCGCTCTCCTGTACTCATATCTGTTGTATATGAAAGCTGATAATCCCGTATTTCTCGGACTTTTATCCCACCAAGGGAAGTCGGTAGATTGAGACGTAAGCCGGTCATCATCGCCTGAATTTCTTCGGCCCCTGCCTTTCCTTTTTTTGTCAAAGAGATCAGTTTTTCCTGATAGCAGCCGAATTCTTTATAGATATCCAATAGGACTTCGTAGACAGTTTTGCCCTTGGATTTGAAGTATGCTGTCATTTCGGCCAGGAAAGCACAGGAATTTGGCGCATCTTTGTCCCGTACGAGATCACCGACCAAGAAACCATAACTTTCCTCACCGCCAACCAGATATTGTGCAGAATCGCCTAAATTGGTAATCAATTCACCAATATATTTGAACCCGGTAAGCGTTTCATAGTGTTTTACGCCATAGTGGTCTGCGATGTCTGCCTGCAAGTTGCTGGTTACGATAGTCTTTACAATATAAGGGTTTTCCCCTAGCTGTTTTAAGTCACTTTTCGCACTGAGGACGTAGTATACCAATAAACTACCGATCTGATTGCCATTGAGCAGCTGAAACTGTCCCTTATTATTTTTTACGGCAATCCCCACACGATCAGCATCTGGGTCTGTCGCCAGGACAAGATCGGCATCGATTTCCTCTCCTTTTTTCTTGGCGAGGGCCATGGCATCTTCCTCTTCGGGATTTGGATAGATTACTGTTGGAAAGTTGCCATCTGGGGTAGCCTGTTCAGCGACAACTGACACATTTTCAAATCCCCAGGCAGCTAGCATTTTAGGGACGATCGTAATTCCGGTACCATGTATCGGAGAAAAAACGATCTTTAAATCTTTTTGCGCCAATACAGCTTCCGGGTGAATACTCAACGTTTTGTTGGCATCGATGTAGATCTGATCGATTTCATTCCCCACAGGAAGGATATTGTGTGTATTTCCCTCAAATTTAATGTTGCTAACCGACGTGATTGCGTTCACTTCATCGATGACATTTTTATCATGTGGAGCGGTCAACTGGCAGCCATCGTTCCAATAAGCTTTATAACCATTGTATTCCTTTGGATTATGTGAGGCTGTTAGCATAACGCCACTTTTGCAACCGAAATGGCGAATGGCAAACGATAGCATAGGGGTAGGCCGAAGTTCATTGAAGAGATGAACTTTAATTCCGTTGGCGGCAAACACTTTGGCTACGAGCTGACCAAAAGCCTGTGAATTATTACGGCTATCATAAGATACAGCTACTTTAATTTCCTGATCCGGAAACTGTTTCTTTAGATAGTTCGATAAGCCTTGAGTTGCTTTACCGATCGTATATTTATTCATACGATTGGAGCCAACACCCATAATGCCTCTTAAGCCGCCGGTTCCAAATTCAAGATCTCTGTAAAAAGAGTCTGTCAGTTCTGTCACATCATTATTATCGATTAAATCCTGAACCGCTTTCCGGGTTCCTTCATCATAACTTGGGGTTAACCAATCTTCGATTTTCTTTTGTATGTCTTTATCTAAATTTTCCATTATCTAAGTTTGGCTAAAATGTAAAATTATGCGTCACAACCGCCATAGGCGCGGTCTATGACTGTAATATACCATTTTTCTCCTTCTTTTGTGATATGAAACACAAATGGTTCTTCACTTTCATTGGAGGTCATGATGGCTCTGTAACTTCTGGCTTCTAAATTTCTTAGCTGCTGAAGCTCTGTGTTGCTGATTTTGGCATCTAGAATTTCATTCATGAACTTTGCGGTTTGCGAAAGTTCATTGGGGCGGGATTTTTTATCATAATAGAATCCAAGTTTATCCCATTTCATGGTTCCACAATCAAAAATAGGCAGTTTTCCTGATTTTAACGGTCCCTTGTACGTAAGCTTTTCATAAGAGTGATATTCAGGTATAGGTTTAGAAAAATTAAAACTATTTTGATGTACATAAGAGTCTAGTGCTCCGGGACGATAGATGATATAGATTCCTAATTTGGGATGTATATAAGTATTGATTGTTTTACTATCCTGATCCGAATAGGCCTTAGCAAGTTTTTCCAGTACCTCTTCCAGCGTTTCGCTGTCTTCTTTCTTTACCGTCTTTTCAACGGTGTCACGTTTGCTTACAGTGTCTGCGGGAATGGAATCCTGAAGAATCTTTACCGCCTTATCTTCTTTTTTGTTATTTCTGCAGGAGATAGTGCTTACTGTGAGACAAATAAGAATAAAGAAAAAGAGATTTCTCATGATACTTTTGTTTTATATTACTTCTTTGAGGTCAAATTCTCAATGATTGATTTTAAAATAGAGCGTGTTGACGGAAGCCACCATTGTTCCAGGATGCGTTGGATTGTCTCTTCTCTATTCTCCCGCAATTTAAGGATTATTTCCTTTCGGAAGTTCAATTTCGACGTTTGCCAGGTTTTTTGATTAAACTGGGTGATCTGTTTTAGTTTTTTTGTTGCGGTGTTGAAAAGTACATTTGCGGGTACAATTTCATCTACAAGACCCTGTGTTTTTGCTTCTATCGGAGACAGCAGTTTTCCTTCAAGCAAATTCTGATAAGCATTTCTTTTACCGATCCAGAAAGCATAGAGCTGAAATATACTTTCGGGTACAATGAGTCCAACGGGAATTTCATTCAGGCCAATAACAAAATTCCCTTCGGCCATAATTCGATAATCACAGCAGAGAGCTAATACACAGCCGCCTGCGGGGCTGTGGCCCGATATGGCTGCAATTATTGGTTTTGGGAAAGCCGCGAGCAATGAGGTTGCCTCTAAGAATAAATTCCAAAATTCCCTGATTTGTTCTTCATCGTATTGGAACAGAGTGATGAGATCAAGTCCCGCACTAAAGAAGTTCTCCTTGCCGATCAAGATGGCTCCATGAATAGTCTCATTTTGCTGCGAAGATTCCAAGATACTGACAAGCTCTTTCAATAATTGAGTATCGATGGCGTTTGACTTTCCTCTATCGAGGAAAATACTCAAAATATGATCCTCTATTTTAGTGTTTATATGCTCCATAACATTGTATTTAAGTATAACGATTTGTTTACGCTGCTATTGTGGTTTTACTTCTATTAAATATTCAAGATGGGCAATTCTACCATCCATGCTTATTCCTTCAACAATTACTTTATAGTTGCCAGGTTCGTCCGAGGTAAAGAATTCAAAATTTGTTTTTCCATCTTTGGATGTGATCAGATTAGGTTCCCATGCGATTGTTGTTCTTAGATCCCGTCGAAGTTGTTTTTCCTTTGTGGCATCGTATTGAGGTTTGAAAAAAGTCCGGTTGACATGTAGGCCTTTCGGTACAATGGTGACGATTCCAGTAGGCGTGTAAGATGATGAAAGCGCATCTCCCGATTTGCTGGTAATGACGATCACACCATTGCCGCCATACATGCCATAGATAGCTGTATTTCCCGCACTACGGAGAACTTCAATACTAGCAATATCCGCAACATTAATCATATCAATTTGTTCGGCTTCAATATACATTCCATCTAAGACAATTTGCATAGGACTACCTCCGTTCAATCCGATGGACCTTGTACTATAGGGGACCCCATTCCGAAACATAACTCCCACTAACCTGCCAGCAAGACACTGTTCCAAAGTTGTACAGGTTGAAAGCTCCTCGGCAGAGATGACTTGATCGGCATTTCCGGGTCCATTGAGGTTTCTGGAGTTTTTGTCAGCTTTAGTTGTCCGTACGCTATTGACCTGTACCTCTTCCAATCGAATGCTCTTCTGAATAATTCCAGCGGCTTCCAATTCGCCAAGAAATTGTTGGCTGTTTCTCAGCTGTGTCAATAGCTGGGTGTTGATGTCGTTAGCTAATAAAGGTTGGTCTTTACTTTTGTTTACCGGGGGAACTGACGGGTTGTCGATAATAATATCAACTCTTTTTTTCTCTTTTGGACCATCGCCTGTAACGATAAACTTGACGCTGTCTGCAAAAAAAAGTTCGTCAAATGCAAATCGACCATCATTATCTGTCAGTGTATCTACGCTCAGCAACATGTTGCTCGTCGGTATTAGCGTTACTTTAGCCTTTGGAACAACCGCCTTTCGGGCGGTTTTCTTTACGGTTCCCGATACAGTAAGTCCCTTTTCTGGAAGAAACGACCTGGCTGGGGCATTTGCATAGTTCTTCCAGTCCAGCTTGCGCCAGCCCTGGATCAGCATGAGATTATCCAGATCGTTAACTTTGATATTGGTTAAATCCTCAAAGTAATAATTGGGGCGTTCAATAAAACCGCGAAGATCAGATTTTAGTAGTAGTTCTGAAACAATAGAAGAATAATAACGGTCTGTCGTCGTATCAACTTTGCTTAGATTGACAACTGATGCAGAGAGGGCTGCAACTTTTGACGTATCACGATCATCATAACTGACGGTAAGGTTTGCTATCACTTTATCGCGGGTTGTGAAGCTGGGTTTGTTGAGTGCAATTGAAACGGGGAGTAAAGTTGATTCCGTATTATAGTTAAATACAAGCCTTTCCGCAATGGGTAGCATTTGCTCTGTTAAGATGGACAATTGTAAAACGCCAGAAGGAAGATTTTTTTTGGGGATATTGAATAAGACATCCGATCCATTTAACTTCTGTTTGGCGGCATGCAGGACAAGGCCGTTATATTGAGCGACCAAATAGATGTCTTTGCCGTTGACCAGATCATCAGTAGCGGAAATCTGCGCGGCAATTTTATCCTTTAAAGCTGAATTTACCGTTAGCACATACCCTGAGTTCGATACGGCAGGCAAGGAAGTGCTTGTTGACGAGCCGTCTTCAAAAAAGGCCGTGGCGATATATTTTTTCCCGGTCTGCAGAACGAGCGGAATGCTCCCCATTCCGAAAGAATTTGTTTCAAATTCAGCAATGGGTGTTTGGTTTTCCTCCACTATCGTTATTTTTGCCTTTTTTCCCAAGCCGGCAGGAGTGAGGATCTTGAAGCCTGTCTTGCATAAAATGTTATTGATCAGTTCCCCGCCTTCCGGAAAAATTTGAATGCTATTTTGGTTGTTTGGATTGGGGATAATAAAACTCTTTAAGATGCGTCTTTTGTCGAGGGAAAGAAATTGTAAAGACAGGACTCCCCCCTTGAAGTCATCTTTCAGTTCAAGGGACACTGTACCATTGTCATTTGATTTTAATCGCCCCGATTTTTCTTTGTTATTATCCTGTTGTAAGGTATAACTTATGCTGCTATTGATTAGCGGCGCTCCTTGAATGGTTTTGAGATTGATCTGGAAGATATTTTCAGTTCCGTTTTTAATAAGACTGCTTTTCGTCATTACATTATCCGATCTACCATTTGTGACGGGAATCGCACGCTCATAGAAATTGGATATAGAGTCATTTTGCATCCATCTGGTAAAAGATCTAATCCGGTAGGTGCCTTCTTCCAGCGTATCCGGTAAGTTGATATCCCCAATGCCGAGTCCGATTGTGATCGGAATTTTGATGCTTTTAATGATTTTATTTGTGGATGAGATCAATTCTACATTGGCAATTTTACTGATATTGCTCAAATAATTAAAGGGGGCTGTGGTGCAGTATAATTTAAACCAGACAGTTTCTCCGGCTGAATAATCATTTTTATCCAAATGAAGATAGATTTTTTCCTTTATGTGTTGTTCGTGGTAGGTTTCTAGCTTTTGTAGCGTTTGATCAATTTGGGCTGACGCCAAAAAGGAGAATAGGAGGCAGTTTATTAACAGCAGTATTTTAGCGTACATATGACTAATGTTTTATGAAAATTAGAAAATATTTTTCCTTTAATCAATTTATAAATCAAAATATTAGTCTCATTTTAAACGATCTTTTACCTTAAAATTAGCATAAAAAAAATATCTTTGTGTTATGAATATCCTAATAATCGGTTCCGGAGGCCGTGAATCAGCCTTCGCCTATAAGTTGTCGAAAAGCCCACGTTTAGATCAATTGTTTATTGCACCAGGAAATGCTGGAACGGGTGTATATGGTCAGAATGTCAATATTAAAGTAACTGACTTTGCTGCTATTGCCACCTTCGTTTTGGAAAATAACGTGCAAATGGTGCTGGTAGGTCCAGAGGAACCTTTGGTAAAAGGTATTCATGATTACTTCTTAAATCGGGAAGATTTAAAGCATATCCCTGTAATAGGACCACAGCAGGAGGGCGCTCAATTGGAGGGTTCAAAAGATTTTTCAAAGCAATTTATGGATCGCCATGGCGTACCTACAGCTGCATCGAAATCGTTTGATGCGACCTCATTGGAGGATGGATTGGCTTACCTTGAAACCCAAAAATTGCCCATCGTGCTTAAAGCCGATGGTTTAGCAGCAGGTAAAGGGGTATTGATCTGCGAGACACTAGTGGATGCGAAGGCAGAGCTAAAGGCGATGATCGCAGATTCCAAATTTGGAGAAGCGAGCCGGGTTGTGGTTGTTGAAGAATTTTTAAAAGGAATTGAATTATCTGTTTTTGTTTTGACGGATGGCAATTCATATAAAGTTCTTCCTTCTGCCAAAGATTATAAACGCATCGGAGAAGGCGATACAGGACTCAATACCGGCGGTATGGGATCGATATCTCCAGTGCCTTTTGCTGATGAGACATTTTTGAATAAAGTAGAAGAGCGTATTATCCGACCAACGGTTGAAGGGTTGAAAAAGGATGGAATCCCCTATAAAGGATTTATTTTTATAGGATTGATGAATGTAGAAGGCGAGCCTTATGTCATCGAGTATAATGTGCGTATGGGGGATCCGGAGACTGAATCTGTATTGCCACGAATTGAATCGGATTTATTGGATCTACTGGAAGGCGTGGCTCAGGGTAATTTGGATCAACGTTCGTATACGGTATCTTCCAAGACTGCTGTTACTGTCATGTTGGTTGCCGGAGGTTATCCGGGAGATTATGAATCTGGAAAAGAGATTACCAATATTGAAAACGTCAAAGAATCCATCGTATTCCAGGCGGGTACGAAGGAAGTCCATGGTAAGATTGTGACCGCAGGAGGACGCGTAATTGCTGTGACGACATTGCAAGATACCTTGTTCGATGCCCTTCAACAGGCAACAGCAGATGCCGGAAGGATATATTTTGAAGGTAAATACTTCAGAAGAGATATCGGTTTCGACCTTATTTAAAAAATATTTAAAATTATTTTTGGAATACTGATTTTAAGATCTATATTTGCAACTCCAAAAACAGCAATGTTATTGGAGTTGCATAAAAAGGCCCGTTCGTCTAGGGGTTAGGACGCAAGATTTTCATTCTTGAAACAGGGGTTCGATTCCCCTACGGGCTACAGATCTAAAAGTCAAAACATATAAAAGCCTGCAAATTAAACGTTTGCAGGTTTTTTTTGTTTGTAATGAATGCTTACTGTTAACCTATAAGAGCTTTTGCTTTAGCATATCTAAGGTCAATCCCTGCATGCTCGAAAGCGACTTGTAGTCATATTGACCACTGGGTGTAAGTAGGATATATGAGGGGAACCCGCCTTTGTTAAAGGTGTTCATTATTTCAGTCAAAACTTTTGAATCAACAAAAATATGTGTGCCGGGCTGATCTAATTCCAATACTTTATTCTGCCATTTTTGTTCGTTTGATTCCGAAGAAGTACATAGGTATACAAATTCAATTGGTAATTCGGCAGTTTGTGATTCAGCATGTAATTTTTTACTATAGGGCATAGCTTGGACGCACGGAATACACCAAGTCGCCCATAGATCAATGATAACCAGTTTGTTTGCAAAGACCGCCTTTAATGTCTTTAGAAGGTCCTTCCCAGACTTATGCTGATCAATATAAAGACTGCTGCCAGAGTTCGTCTTTATGATTAATTTTCCCAAAGTAGAATTTTCAGGTTGAATAATTGCAGATGCAGCACTAATAGAATCAATTTGAGCGATTGTTTTTGTTAATGTCTTAACTTGTGAATCTAAATAATCTCTGGACCAATCAGTATGTAGTGTAGGTTTTAATTTCTCATAGAGCTTACATTGTTCTTTGATATCTCTATCTTCAAATTGTAATTTTAGGAGATCTCCATAAAAGGACGGAAGCACTTCGTCGTAATACAGCGCTAGATTTATGAAACTAAATTTTTTCTTTGTTTTTTTAAAACCTACAACTTGCATGTAATAATTCAGAAACTGGAAGTATTCATGCGAATCATTTGATATGGAATATACTGGAGTGAGCAATTCACTGATTGTGTCTACTTGTATTGAATTTCGAAATAAATATTTAAGCTTCTTCGCGTAATAGCTTGATTGTGTTTCCCCGTCAATCAATGTTTGATAAGCGTTGTTAAATTTCGCATAAAATTTCTTATTGATTTGTTGTTGAATGGCAAAAATGCTGTCTAATTTTGCTATATAATTATTATCTCCAATAGCGAGTGAACTTATTTTGTCGGAAAAATTTTCATTATATCTTTTATTGAAAAGGATATACTCATTCATAATCCGGTTTTTATCACCATCTTTTCCACCAAATTTTACTCCATCACCTGTCATATAGACAGATTTTTTCTTTAATTTATCTAGATCAAAAGTGATTTCAAGGTATTCATCACTATAGAGGCAGGTATATACATAATCTCCAAATGTAAACCAGATCTGACGATTTGGAAGTTTATCAGGTAATGTAATAAGAAAAGATCCATCTTGATCTAGCTTGATGTTGTAAGAAGATTGCATTGGATTTCCGATGTTTACAAGACTGTATTTTATCATTATATCCTTTAGCTCATTAGCAGACCAATTGACTACATGTCCCTTAATTTGGGGATATGACTTTTTCAGAGAGTGCTGACTATAATTAGGGGCCGTTATTGGAAAATCATCTGATTTGGTTTGCCCTAAAGTCTTTAAAGGGATAATAAAAATGAGGAGATAAAATAGATTAGTTTTCATAATTTGTTTTTGATGTACTTAAAATTCGAAATACGGATTCCTTCTTTTGTCTTGCGATAGGCACTATTGAATTATCTTTCATTAAAATATAGGCTGATTGTCCCTTTTTAATCGATAAAATATGTTCTGAATTAATAAGATGGCTTTGATGTGTACGGATAAAACCGTATGCATGCAGTATATCATCATATTCTTTCAATGTTTTACTGATAATGATCGGTCTACGGCCAGTAAGATATATTTCTGTGTAATTATTGTCTGCCTGACAGCGGATGATATTCGAAATAGAAACATATAGCGTTTCTCTTCCTGCTGGCAGGGCTATTTTGTGAGTACTGCGTTGTTTGTTCGTAAGATTTTGAATCAGGTTTTCTAGACTTAAATTGTATTTTTTTAATTTAATTTTCGATATGGCTTTCTCTAACGCAGTTTCTAACTCTGCAAAATTAAGTGGTTTTAAAAGGTAATCTAATGCTGAGAATTTAATTGCCTGAATACCAAATCTGTCATAAGCTGTGACGAAAATAACTTCGAAATCTCTGTTCTCGAGCGCTTGTAATAAATCAAAACCATTTTTATCTGGCATTTGGATATCAAGAAAAACCAATTCAGGTTTTTGATCATTAATCAAAAAAGTTGCCTCTTCAGCGTGTATAGCGGTACCTACCAAACGTAAAATACCCTCAAATTTATCTAAGTATCTTTTTAATATTTCGATGTTGTTGATCTCATCATCTACAATTATATAGTCGATCATCTTATTATATGTTAGCTATCCAATGGGAAATGACTATACAGATTTCTGTAATGTCGGAACTTGCTGTGATTTGTATTTTGAAGGAGTTTTCAGGATAAAGCTGTTCCAAAAGAGCCAAGCGTTCCTTGGTTAATCTTAGGCCATATCCACCTGCGGCCTTGATGGTCTCTGTATTCAATTTCGCTCCGTTGTCAGCTACACCGAGTACGAGGTCTTGTCCTTGTTGGTCGATAGTGACCACAATTCTTCCCCTAGAACCTAGCGTTGAAATGCCGTGTTTTACAGCATTTTCTACAATTGGCTGAAGTAATAAGTTTGGAATGTCAATCAAATCGTTATGAATTTTTAAATTATTCAATATGTCATACTGGAACCCAAATCTCAATTGTTCCATTTGTAAGTAGTCATCTAATAATTGGAGTTCTTCGCTGAGGGTATTCATTTCTTTTTCTGCATTCTCTAAAGTGGCTCTGGTTAATGAAGAGAATTTAGTCAGGTAATGATTGGTACCTTTGAAGTCATTCTTTTGGATTAAGTTCTGTATAGAGTTAATGGCATTAAACATAAAATGAGGATTTAGTTGAGATTGTATATTTTTGATTTGAAGAGTAAGCGTTTGCCGTTTTTGCTCAACCTTTACGAGACGTTT
>JAIRVH010000196.1 GCA_031253985.1 Sphingobacterium sp. | reverse complement strand
TCCTTTAAGCCTACAAAAGCCCAGTCTTCGTCTTCGACAATCAGTATTTTCCATCCCATGGGTTGAATGTAATAAAAAATCCATTTCCTAAAAAGAAAATGGATTAATATATATAGGATTTAAAAAAAATAGATTATTTTAACAGATCGGGATTATTATTGATTGCTTCCTGTGGATAGCGTATCACATAACGAGGATCGTTCTGCTGCAAGGTTACCGTTCTACCGAAACTACTGTGCGTGATCGCAGGGCGTGTCGTCCGTTTTAAATCATACCAACGTAATCCCTCTAGCGCCAGTTCACGCTTACGCTCCAGTAAAACCGCATCCAGTAACTGTACTGTTGACAAACCTGCATCAGCCTTCGTTTCTTTGGCATATGCATCTGCTGTGAATCTATTTTTCTTTAATGCAGACAGATATTTCAACGCTTCGGCTGTATTTCCCACACGAACATAGCATTCCGCCATCGTCAAATAAAGATCAGCATTTCTAAAACTTACGTTAAAACGATTTTCACCACCTTTGAGGGATACATAATTGCCACTGCTCTTCTGGAAGTAACGACCTTTTCTTAAATCACCCACCGGATAGCTTTCTAACAATGTCGGTGCAATAAAGGAACTTGTACGTACGCCAGGAACGGCTACTTTTTCCAAAGCCATAATCATCTCTGCGGATTCAAAATCATTCGGAAGTAGACTTCCAGCAACATTCAGATCAACCAGCTTGTCATTTATAGCCAAAGCTTTTTTAGCGGCATCAATTGCTTCCTGCCACTCACCGCGATATAAATGAACGCGTGAAGCCATGGCAAAAGCAGCGCGTTTGCTAAAGCGATAATTAACACCTTTTGCCTGATCATCCACAGTCAGTAAAGCTGTCCCTTTTTCCATGTCAGCTAGGATCTGTACATAGGATTCTCCAATGGTCGCGGGAACAAAACGTTGTTCCAGGTCAATCTTTGTCGATAAAGGAACACCCCGAAGCCCTGCATTACTCGCTGAATAGACCTCACTGTAAAGATTTAACAACTCAAAATGAGCATAAGCACGCATCAGGTAAGCTTCACCTTTAATTTGATCTACCGTGGCATTACTTCCTAATTTTTCATCAATGGTACTGATGACCTGATTGGTATAAAAAATACTGTTGTAAAATGCCAAATAGGGATAAGCTATTGTTGTCGGATCAGGATTTTGATCGTTCCAAAGATAGATATCTTTGGTTCTAGCAGCATCGGTCGAACTTTCATCCAACAATAATTCATCTGTACGCAAGGACAAATAGGACTTGTGTGCTGGAAACCCTAGATAACTGCTTGTAATCAGTCCTCTAAAATCACTTTCCGAGCTGGGGATAACGGTCCCTACCGGTTGTATATCTAAATATTTATTGCAGGAAGCCAATGCACTAGCGGCCATGATCATTCCAAAATAAATTATCTTTTTCATATATGAATCAATTAAAAGAATTAAAAACTTGCAGAAAGACCAAAAGCAAAAGATTTGCTAATTGGCTGCGCATAATAATCACCATAAGTTTCAGGATCAAAATACCCATCGTAATTTGTTCCAAAAACAAACAGGTTACGTCCTTCTACATTCACACGTAAATTGCTTGTACCAATCTTTTTACTTAGTGCAGCCGGTAAAGTGTAACCTAAACGAATGCTGTTGATGCGGACATAGCTCATTTTTTTCGCCCAGATATCATACTGTTTAAACGAATTAATTGGATCGTTACTTTCCATCCAAGCATAAGCCATCCAACGCTCATTCAATTCGGAACTTATACTGCCCAAGGCTGGCAAGGCTGTTTTACCCTGTAAAGCCATCAACAGATCCTTGGTGTAATTTTGTCCACGATCAACCTTAGCAGGATTGTAAGTTGGCGTACGGCTCACCCAGCGTTCTAAATTGAATACCGCTGAGATGGCCAAATCGAATTGACCATAACGGAAACGGTTGGTCATCCCTCCAATGAATTTAGGATCTTTACTGCCGGCATATTTAAACTTAGAGCGATACGTTGCCGCTGACATGTCAGTTTGGGAGGTGTATCCTGGCAAGAAATCTGCCCAAGGATCGTAAAGGCCATAAAACTCTTCCATACTCGCAACAGAACCATCCTGATTTCTAAACTGCATCACGCCATCTTGATCCAGACCTGCAGTCTCCAATACATAAAGACCGCTAATTGGTCGACCAGCTTGGGTTTCCGGGGCGTAGGCCGTTGGATTGTTGATTACTTTCAATAATTTATTATTGTTGTGTGCAATATTGAAATCCGTTGACCAAGAAAACTTGTCTGTCTGAATCTGACGGCTGGATATGGTCAACTCTACACCTTGATTACGTGCTGACGCCCAATTAACCTGAACATTCTGAAAACCATTTTCCAAAGGCAATGCACTATAAGCTATTAGGTCTGTACTTTTTCTGTTGTAATAGTCGACAGTAATGTTTAATCGATTTTTCCATAAGCCCAAATCAATTCCAGCATTATAGGTTTTTGTACGTTCCCAACGTAGTTTATCATTGGCAGGCATGTCAACGACCACAGATCCTTCCGTGTTACCCGGAAGAAGCGTGGTATTACCATATTTACCGACGATAAAAGGATAGGTATTGCGATCCACATTCCCCTGGATACCGTAAGAAGCACGTACACGAAGATCAGACAAGGCCGTTTTTCCTTTGATAAAATCTTCTTCTAGCACATTCCATGATCCAGAAATAGACCAAATCGGTAAGAAACGATATTGTGGGTCTACCCCAAACATATTCGATCCATCATAACGGATACTCCCATACACATTATATTTACGATCCAATGTATAGGTTGCATTACCATAGAAAGATGCATATGAATTCTCAATAAATGCCTTCTTATACTGGACAAACCTAGAGTCATTTTGATAAGTGCTATTTGGAAAAATAATTGTTTGAGTCGTCAATGTTGCTGGGTTATAACCAAATCCCTTCGTAGTGACCATCGTATTTTTCGTTCTTCTCAATTCGGTTCCACCCATTACTTCCAGTTCGTGACGGTCATTCCATGTTTTATTGTACTTTAAGTATGTTTTCCAATTATATTGAAAAATACTATTATGGGTATTTTCGATCGTTCCACCTAAGGGTAAGAAATACTTATTTGTCTTACTAGCGGCATCGTAATAACGTGTAGCAGCGCGCAATTTACGCGTATTATAACTTTCCTGATCCGCAAATTTTTCCGAACCGTTTTCGTCAAATTGTAACCCAAATTCTGTCCGTAATGATAACTGTGGCAAGATCGTGTATTCTAGATAGCTAATTGCCTTCAGCCCTTTATTCGTGAATTTATATTTGGTATTTTCGCGCTCTTCAACAGCATTAAAAGGAATATATGTATCGCCTTCAAACCCCTCAATATCTGGATCATAATTATAATTACCAGACTGATCATAAACCGACAAGTAAGGATTAACTGAACGCACATAATAACTTGGGTTCGTAAAAGCATCCCGATCCTGAATTGGATTTTGTCGGTTTGAAACCGTCCCCATTAAATTAATACCTGCTTTAAATCGATCATTAATATTAAAATCGTTATTTAATGTCAATGTATAGCGGCGTAGATCTACACCTTTTGTCGCTCCTTTTTCATCGTACAAACCACTGGACAAATAATAGCGATGTCCATCATTACCACCCGAAATAGATGCAGAATACTGCTGATTCAGCGCCTGACGATAAAGTTCTTTCCCCCAGTCTGTTTGCGGTGAACGCAATTGATTGATTGACTGCTGCACTTCCGGCGACAAAGCCGCTAAACCACCGGAACGGTAAGCATCCAATGCGTCTGCTTTGTTTAGTATCCGCATAATCGCACCTTTGTTCGTACGATAATTTAGATCCGTGCGGTTTGCCATCAATAACTCAAAGTCAACCTTCTCGTTAGCATTCATCAGATTAAGGTTGTTGTAATCTGGGCGTTCGGTCACAAAGGTATTTGCTGACACCTGCAGTTTTGCAGGTCCTGATTTCCCTCTTTTTGTGGTAATCACAATAACCCCATTTGCCGCCCGTGCGCCATAGATTGAAGTCGCTGCAGCATCTTTTAAAACGGTAATATCAGCGATATCGTCAGGATTGATTCCCGCAATTGGCAGATTTGTCAAGCTATTGAGATTATCCTTGTCAATTCGATTGGGCATTTCAGTACCTTCGATAGGCAGTCCATCAATGACCCATAAAGGATCCTGTGTACCATTCAGTGATACTGTACCACGGATACGGATCTGTGGTGCACTATTGGGGCCGCCACTAAAATTACTCAACTGCAAACCCGCCACCTGACCAGCCAACATTTCGTCGATTGACGCGACACCTGTTTGTTTGATATCAGCGACATTGATTTTATTGTATGCAGTCGTATTCTTACGTTTTTTGATATCCGTATAACCTGTTACGATCACCTCATCCAAAGATTCACCACTTGGCTGAAGCAAGATTGTTTTATGATCCTGAAATACCGGTACCTGAATACGCTGGTACCCGACATAGCTAATCGTTACATATTTTAAATTATTCGGTACTTTTAAGCGAAATTCTCCAGCCGCATCGGTCAATGAACCCAATGCCGACTGCTGCACCTGATTAGGTACACCGATATCTTCTGCTACTGCCGAACTTTCAACGACAACCGTCGCCCCCACGACAGGTTTTAACGTGACCGCATCCAGAACCTTTCCTTTCAGTTCTCTGGATTCCTGCGCATGCGCAACGTGCACACACATGAAGGTCAACGGTATTAAAAACTTATTCATTTTGGTAGATGTTAATATATTAGTTTAATTCTAAGGTATTTGCAATACGTAATAAAAGATCCATATAATGCGATTTGGTAGTCGCGTCACCCGTCCGCTGCTTTTGTTTCAACAACTGGTAAATCTCATATAATTCAGCACGTTTATAGGTCAGCATATCGGAAGTGCGTATCATACCAGTGACATGTACATTCCGCAATCCAGTTTGTGAAGAAGATGCATGTTGTGGATGTAAACATAGGTCAGGTTGTGTCGCTTCAACCAGTTGTTCAACGCCTGCGAGTTTCTTCGCATTTAATTTCTCCATCGATTTGTTAGTAGAGACCATCAGAACATCCACATAGTTTTGTTGCAGCATCCGTGTTTTAAGATCCAAGGATTGTCCACCGATGGTTTTAGCAAAGACTGTCTGACGTACAGAAGTTAGAAACTCCGGTGCACTCCATGCTTTCTTACTTCCGAAAAGATTTTCCATCTCCACCATACGCAGCAAACGTTCATCATTGACCAGTTTATACAACATAGCGTATTGAAATTCACGTTGTAAGTTATAAGGCGCATACTCAAATGGCCCTATCGGAGAATCTTTCAATGGAAATGTTTTTGCCATCAGCTCTGGAACGAACAACCACTCGGGCATGTAAAAGACATTCTTCTTGAGGTACTCCAAAGCGCGCACTTGTTTTTCTTTAGGCACCGGGCTATAAGCATCTTTTTGATCACCTAAAACAGCATTTTCCAGATAAATACCACCGATATTATTTAAGACTTGATCAGCATAGGCATACCATTGTCCGACCACACCCATATACAGCTTACCTGCGCGATAATAATCATCGCCGACATTGGTTGTCCAATTGATGATATTAGGCATCATGCGACGCAGGTTCAGCATACCATATTCACCAGCTTTCATGGCGTCATCACCAAGATCTTCCGACTGTGCCCGCGGATCAACAATATTTTTAGAATCTTGCTGTTCACCATAATGATAAATAGGATCATGTACATGGCTATCAATTTCCTTTCTCAGCAAAGGGATTTCATCCCAAGGTTGTGTTTTGCCGTACCAGCGGTAGGCCCAGCCAATGGCATACTTGTCGTAAGCACCGATCACGGGAGTAATTTGTTCTACGCCATCTTCAGGCTGTGCCACATAGTTGAAACGCGCGTAATCCATGATGGAAGGAGCTGTCCCCCCCATTTTGGCGGTAAAGCTTTTGCTACGCAACGAATCAACAGGGAAACTTGCCGAAGAGCCCATATTGTGCATCAATCCGAGCGTGTGTCCGATTTCATGGGAAGAAACAAAACGAATGGCATGTGCCATTTTCTCATCGGAAAAAACATTAGCACGTACTGATGTATCGACGATACCGGTCTGTATGCGCATCCAGCTGTTCAAAATAGTCATAACGTTGTGCCACCAGATCACATCAGCTTCTAATATCTCCCCTGAGCGTGGATCGACAACAGATGGTCCCATGGCATTAGCCTGAGCAGAGGCGGCATACACAATAGAAGAAACATTAGCGTCGTCCGGATCAAATTTGACACTATCGGGCTGCTGTTTCGCAAGAATTGCATTCTTGAAACCGGCAGCTTCAAATGCGACCTGCCAATCATGCACGCCATCAATAATGGCCTGGCGCCACTGTTTTGGCGTAGCAGGATCCAGATAAAAGACAATCGGTTTCTTTGGTTCTACCAGCTCTCCTTTCAGATACCGCGCTTTATCCTCGTCACGCGGTTCTAAACGCCAGCGATTGACCAAGTTTTTCTTATCCAGCTCTTGCTGTTTATCATTGAAATACCAACGCGGCGAAGTAAAGAAACCAACTCTTGGATCTGCAAAACGTGCCACCATTGGGGTTTCAGGCAGTTCGTAGAGATTACTTGTAATTTCCAAAGAAACCGGTACAGATTCATTGCCCTCGGTTACTTTGGTAGAAAATACAGATTTCACCACAATATTATTCGCATAGGATTTGATATCCTCAACTGTAGAGATACTGGTTTTCGGTGATGTTCCCAAACCCAAAGAAGTAAACACATCCGTAAAGCTCTTTTCAGAACCGTCAAATACTTTATTGACTTTGATCACCACGGCACTTGAATCTTTTGAATAACTTTCAATCTTAAAAGATTCAATGTAAGAAGGACGATAATTATCGTATACAGAAGCAGCTATGGCGTCACCTTTAGGAACTTCGACCTGAGGCTTAATTTCCGAAACCCACACCTCTTTCTTTTCCTTGCGGAGTGTAAACCGGATGACCTTATTTTCATAATTCATTCCTTTGTTTACCCCAGCCTCATTTAAAGCCAATGGAACGGAAGACAACTTCTGTATCAGCAGAATATCCTGCCCCATTTTTTTCAATGGAATTTCAAAATAGTAATTATTTTCCTTGTGGATCACCCCAAACATACCACTGTCAACGCGAGCATCTTTCAACAATTTGTCGTAAGCGGCTGTCGAATCTTTCTTGGCAGTAGAATCTTTGGCAGAAGTAACCGTTTCTTTTTTTCTCAGGCCTACAGTTTGCAAGATTGAACAAGATTGCATGAAACCGGCGGAAAATAAAAGACCTATGGCTAGCTTAGTATAAGTGTTTTTCATCAAATAAATATTTTGAGCCCTCATTTTCAAAGGTATAAAAGGGGCTCGTTGCACTCCCTGTGTTTTTCAAAAGTGATGACGGATCATCGACCTATTATCTAGTATTATCTGTAAGCTAATTTTAACTTACTCCAACATGATTAGAAGTAATTTTGTCTATTCCAAGCGTCAATCCCAAGGCATTTATACTTAAAACGCATGCTATTTGATCGGATAGGATTAGGCTAATCACGAACTAAAATTCCTAGATTAGGAGCCAAATTTGTTAAAAATATTATATACAAAAGTATGCAAAGGGATGAACGCGCATATTAGAGGTATGAACGCGTACTATAAAAACATGAACACGTAAACCCAGCACCTTTTATTCTTTATTTTCAAGCTTATGAGAGTGGTAAGGATACAGAAAAATAACCTGCTTCTATCCCATATCGAAAACCAGACATCGCATAGTAACTATAGATAGATGCCAAATAATTAAGCCCATACCCCTCGCCTTCAAGCTCTGCCCCCTGTCTGGGCTGCCAGTTATTGCGGATCTCCAGGACGTTTCCTTCAGCAAGGAAGAGAACCTCAATCGTAAGTGGATTTTCGGTCGAAATGCGGGTATGCTTAATTGCGTTTTCAACGAGCATCTGCAGCCCCAGGCGCGGGATCTTCTGCGCGAATAATGTTGCCGGAATATCAATCTTCATATTACTTAACGCCGAACCAAACCTTACCTGCTGCAAAAAGAAATAAGCTTTAGCCAGTTCCAGCTCCTCACCCAATGACGACCATTCTTCTTCATCTGTACGAAGCATCTTCCGATAAACCTTTGTCATCTTACCAATAAAAGACTTTGCAAGATCATCATCCTTTCCGATCAGATATTGGAGTGATCCAAAGGTATTGAATAGAAAATGTGGATTGATCTGCTGCCGCAACTGAACAAGACGCATCTGTGTATACTCATTTTCCTGTTTCAAGGACAGCATTTTCAATTGCTGGATCTTACGTCTTTCCATAGCATTGAAGTAGATCAACACCATAGCCACCAGCATCAAACCTACGCCAAGCAAAATACTATAGGTCAGCAGCTCCTGAATTTCTTCCTCAATGCTCAACAGCAAGACGTATACCCTGATTTCACCGCCCACAAACAAAATATTGCAGGGGTAGGCGTTGACCATGACGTCCAATTCAAGATAATCGGACTTGACAATTCGCCCTTGTTTGGTAATTTCAGCATCTTTTCGCTTCCCCCACTTGCGATTGTCCGGCGAATACACACATATCCCCTTATCATCATAAAGTTCAAAATAGGCTCTTCTTCCAAAATTGAGCCTCGCGAAATAGGCGTTTAACTTTTCTATATCAATATAGATATGGTACAGTCGATGCTGTACCGTACGGGTCTGCAGCAAGGTCAGCATCCGGTCGTCTAGCGGATCCGATTGCCCCACGGGCACAATAACCAGCAGCGAATCGCCATTTTCGCTCGGATCAAAAGCAGACTGATCAAGTATTTTTTTTTCTGAAAGGTAGATATCCTGCTGCAGTAATTCCAGCTGCTTTTTTACCAGCAACATATTCTCATCTGCAAAATCCATCAGGATCCGTTTATTAAGACGATCGACCTTATGATGGATAACACCGAGCAAACCTCCCCCTATCAGCAACAACAACAACAAACAGACAATGAGGATAATACTATTTTTCCGTTCGGCATTTTTAAATCGAAATTTCACGCCGCAAAAATACATGAAAATTTTCAAAGCATACGTAAACCTGTTCATAAGAAAGGCTTTAGCTCAGCCTTTTGTCAATGAAAAACGACATATTCTAACAGCTAATCAAAATAAATAGTTCATTTAACCAAGATTAATAATAATTTTCTGACTTTTGTAACCACAAAAAATTACAAAGTGTCAAAAGCAACATTCATAAAGGTTGTTAAACGAATCTCTACCGTTTTTGCAAGCATCATAACATTGGTCGTTATCAGTATATTATCCATTCCCTATATATTCGAAAATGAAGTAAACAGCAAGGTCAAATCACTCGTAAACGAACATATTACGGGCGAGTTAAATTATGCCAAAGTAAGATTGACCTTCTTTGATCAGTTTCCCTTGCTTACCGCATCGATGGATGATGTTTTGCTAAAAGGGGCCGAACCTTTTAAAAACGATACCCTGCTCGCTGCAAAACAAGTCAGTTTTGGCATCGACCTGATGAGTCTGCTCAAATCCAAAATTGTGATCGACAAATTTATCGTTAATAGCGGAAAGGTCAACATCCTAGTCGATTCTTTGGGAAATGCCAATTATTCCATTTATAAATCCAGCCCATCGGATTCCACGAAAAAACAGGATAACGCAGAAAGCAGCGCCTTGGCTTTTCAATTAATTAAGCTTGAAAAAACAAATCTTCATTATGAAGATCGCTCCATTCCCCTTCAGATCGAAGCAAAAGATCTGGAATATGAAGGTAAAGGAGATCTGATGTCAAATATTTTTGATTTAAATACACGTGCGAAAATTGCGTCTTTTTCATTTTTCTTTGACAATGAATTGTATGTGGACAAAAAGTCGATTGATGCCAATTTACTGACACGGATTAATACCAACACCTTATCCTTCGTCTTCGAACGAAATGATATTAAAATAAATCAATTACCGGTTCGTTTCCGTGGGCTACTGTCTTTTATTTCCCATGGCTATCAGCTAGATTTCAAATTAAAATCACAGGAAAGCACCTTGGCCGAATTACTTTCATTAGTCCCCAACAGCTACGCTTCTTGGATCAAGGATCTTTCGGTGAAAGGAACATCTGAGGTTTTCGTTAATTTAAAGGGAGATTATATAGTCGATAACAACAAAATGCCTGATCTTTCCCTGGGGCTTATGGTCAACAATGGCTATCTCGCCTTTAAACAATCGGCCAATCCGTTAACTGACTGGAATGCAAAATTACGGATAGACCTGCCGGCATTAAATCCCGATTCCCTGCATATTGACCTCAAACAGTTTGATTTTAAAGTTGCATCAGGTTATTTCAATGCACAGGGCAATATTGCAGGACTACATCCAGTAACGGTCCATGCCAACATAAAAAGTGACCTTGACCTGGATAAACTCCACGCCTCATTGCAGTTTCCAGATTTCTCTTTTGGTGGAAAATGGAATCTTGACGGCAAAATCGACGGCACCTATGCCAAAGCTATCCGTAAAGTAGGACTTCAAAAACGCGAGCAGGAATATATTGCATCCATCCCTACTTTTGATATCAAAAATACACTGATAGATGGAAAATTCAAATTGGCCAACCTGCCACAGGGACTTGAAAAAATTGCTTATCAGCTTGAAGCTAAAGATCCTGATGGCCAGTTAAAAAGTGCATCCATATCAATACACGATATTTCGGTGCAGGCACTCAACAATTATATAAAAGGTTTTATTTCGATAACAGATTTTAATAAAATCGCAGTTCATTCAGATCTAAAGGCATTGGTTAATTTAGCGGATATCAAGAATTTCTATCCAATTAAACAAGTCGAATTAGCTGGACTGGTTGACATCAACTTAATGGCAAAAGGATACGTGGATCTCAAACGCAATATTTTTCCCGAGACCAATACGTCCATCACGATGAAAAATGGGTTAATCAAATCAAATGACTATCCTATACCGATGGAAAACATTCAGGTCGAAGCTTTTGTCAATAGCGAAAAAGGCTCGCTTAAGGACCTCAATGTCAAAATCCTACCAGTATCATTTACATTTGCAGGCGAACCTTTTTTCTTAAATGCAGACCTCAAGAACTTCAATAACATCAAATACAGCATACAATCCAAGGGTAAGCTCAATCTCGGCCCTATTTATAAACTCTTTGCATTGGATGGCACCAACGTTGACGGTTTTATCTATACAGATTTCAGTTTAAAAGGCTTACAGAGCGATGCCACCAATGGTCATTATGCCCGGCTCCAAAATAGTGGCCGGCTAAGTATTGGAAATATCCAAGTTCAGTCCGACATGCTGCCACAGCCTATTGCAATTAAAAGCGGAAATTTCAGCTTTAATCAAGAGAAAATGAATTTTGATAAATTCTTGGTTGGCTATGCTAAAAATGATATTTCCATCAAGGGATATCTCAACAATATTATTAATTACGCAACAAGCAGTCTAGCACCATTAAAAGGTCAATTTACACTCAGCAGCAGGAAAATCAATGTGGATGATTTTATGGTTTTTGCTTCTCCGCCCACATCGACGACTGCAAGTTCTTCGGAAAGTGGTGTAGTTCTTCTACCTAAAAATTTGGACATTCAGGTATTAGGTCTTGTCAACACGATATTGTACAATAAAATGAATATCAGAGACTTTAAAGGCGACTTACAGGTAAAAGATGGTAAGATGATCCTGAACAAGACCAACTTTGAACTAGCGGGACTAAAAGTGGGTATGAACGGAAATTATCGTCCTATAAATCCACGTAGGGCAAGCTTTGATTATGCTGTAAAAGCCGACAGCTTTGATATTCAACGCGCTTACAAAGAGATACCCATGTTTAGAGAAATGGTCAGCTCTGCAAAAAATGCGTATGGCCTCGTTTCGCTGGATTACAAATTGGGCGGTCTATTGAATGGCAATATGCAACCCGTAATGCCTTCAATCGTCGGTGAGGGATCCCTGACACTAAATCAGATTAAGTTCAGAGGCTTCAAACTACTTAATGGGATCAGTCAATCTACTTCCAAGGAAAAATTGAAAGATGGCGAAGTGAAAAAAGTTGTTATTAAATCGCATATCAAAAATAATGTAATGACCATCGAACGTACGAAAATGAAAATGATGGGTTTCAGACCCCGGTTTGAAGGTCAGGTTACCTTAGACGGACGGATGAACCTGGGTTTCCGACTAGGTCTCCCTCCTTTTGGCATATTTGGAATACCGATGCGTATCACGGGTACAGCCGATAACTTTCACCTAAAGATGGGAAAATACAAAGAAGAAGACCTCGATATGGAAATGGATGACGAGGACAGCAAAGTATATAAAGAATCTCAAAAAGTGCAAGAAACGGAAACAAAGTAAAGCGGTAATTATTTTCAATAATTTCAACCGGCACAATAGCGTTAAGTTAAAAATGTTGTTTAAGATAATCATTCTTTTTGTTATCTTAAACAACGTTTTTAATTATTGGGAGCTATGAGATATACACTAATTATACCCATTGCGGTTCTATCGATCTGCAGCTGGTCCAGTTTCAACACCGTTAACGACCAGAAAAACCCGTTATATGGCAAGGTATTCCGTGAGATCAATGAGATCGCTGAATTAAAGTCCTATACCTACGCGACCGGTGCGGTCATCGAAACCGACAAAAATACAAAAGGTGATTATCGCTTTGCTGCCGGCTATTTTACAAATTCCAAAAACGGTGTTTGTATCTTGGAAGAATTATTGCCGGATGACAGCAAAGGCAAAGTCAAATATAAGATTTTGGATACCATCAATATCCAAAGACTGAAGCCCAACGAGCAGCTCAGCCTATGCAACTGCAAACAGGGTGATAAGCCAAACAGCGAAATTATAGCCATTAGCCGGGTCGATGAAAGCAAAGAATATTTTGACAAAATTGTCAAAGCATGGCGAATGGATACCAAAAGCCAAAAAATTGTTCCTTTAAAAGACACAAAAGGTATCAGCTGTCTCAATGAGGGCTACGGAATATAGAAGCAGCAATATATATTAAATTAATCCGTCGGCTTTCAACTTATCAAACACATGCAAAACGCCAACTACCTGGATGGATTCTTCCAGGTATTCCTGGTGTGAAAAATAACGAACGGCACCGATCTCATTACTGGGTTCGATCTGTTCTGTTAATGGATATAAAAAACAATCCTGCTCCATAATCACTTCAGGCACCAGCCCATATGCCGGGGCCGTGACATGACAGTAATACGAGATTTTATCCGGATCCAGAACGATATTTAGCTCCTCCAAAATCTCCCGCCGAAGGGATTGCAAAGCCTCCTCTCCAGCATCAATCTTTCCGCCCGGCAGATACCACGCCTTTCTATTGTTGCTATATGCTAATAATAATTTATCCCCGTTAATACTCACTAAACCCGCTGTAGGCAAAGATTTTGCTGTTGTCATGAATCGTTTATAAGCTATACTGATTAAACACTATTGTTGTGAAATTACTTCTTTTGCGACATTTATCAAAGCGCAAAAGCTAATCTGGGGAATTCTTCATTAAAACTTTGCAAAAAATCAATATTGAGCGGACAATCAATCAATCAATCAATCAATCAATCAATCAATCAATCAATCAATCAATCAATCAATCAATCAATCAATCAATCAATGTACCGAAACAGCGAAGGATGATTTCTCTTGTTGTATGACCTTCTGTAGACTCTCCAAAAACAGCACAGCATGTTCTCTGCTGAAACATAATGGAGGCAATAAACGGAGGGTGTAGTGTCCTGCATATCCTGTAAAAATCTTTTCAGAAAAAAGGAGGTTCTCTCTAAGTTGCTGGATATCGTTCTCAAACTCGACACCAATCATCAAACCCTGACCTCTCACCTCGCCTACACCGTCCATTTTTCTCAACTCAGCCAACAAAAATTCCCCTACAGCTGCCGCATTGTCGATCAGCTGTTCATGATGGATCACATCGAGTACAGCCAACGCTGCCGCGCAGATTGCATGGCTTCCGCCGAAGGTCGTCCCCAGTTGCCCGATGACCGGTTTAATTTTAGGCGAAATAATTGTCGCTCCCATAGGCAGCCCATTAGCAATTCCTTTAGCAACGGTAATTAAATCAGCTTCTATTCCTGCATGCTGATGCGCAAAGAAAAGTCCCGTACGTCCATATCCACATTGAATTTCATCCAAAATAAGCATGGTGCCAGTTTTCGTGCAGATTGCTCTTACTTCCTGCAAGAAACTATGACTTGCCCGGTGAATTCCGCCGACACCTTGAATAGGCTCAATAATTACGGCACAATATTCCTCTGTTTCCAATTGTTTTCTTAAACTGGAGATCTCGTTGAAAGGTGTAAAAACAAATTGTTCACTGTCATTTAATGGTGCCCGAATTGACCGGATGTCCGTCGCTGCGACCGCTGCTGAAGTTCTTCCGTGAAACGCATTGGACATTGCCAATACCTTCTTCCTTCCGGTATGGAAAGAAGCAAGTTTCAGTGCATTTTCATTTGCCTCGGCGCCTGAATTACTAAAAAAAACAGCGTAATCGGGATAACCACAGGCAATGCCCAAGCGATGGGCCAAACGATCCTGCAAATCGTTTTTTACAGCATTCGAATAAAATCCAATTTTATTCATCTGCTGTAAAACCTGTTTAACAACATGAGGATGGCTATGCCCGACAGAAATAACAGCATGACCGCCGTACATATCCAGATAGGCCTGCTGCTGGTCATCGTAAACAAAGCAGCCAAGAGCATGCTCAATGGCAATATCAACTTTCTCAAAAACGGGAAATGGTTTCATGGATCGCTTAGCATTAGTAAAATTCAAAAATCTATTTAAATTACCTCTAATTCCTAGTCCAAGACGGTTATTTATTGCTGGTCCAGACCATATAGACAACAAACAAAATAGCTCATCTTAAATAAAATAGCGAATCCACAATCGAACAGCAACTGTCCAATATATTTTAATCATGAAGAACAATTGTATCTTTGAACAATTACCCGATACGATAGTCCCATGCTTAGACCTTGGAATTTAACACTGGATATAGACAGATCCTCCTCAAAAGCGATTTACGTCCAAATAGCGGATGGTATTGCTGCTGGTATACAATCTGGCAGGCTACCAAAGGGCACTGTGCTGCCCAGCAGCAGATCGCTGGCCGCCCAGTTAAACTTAAACCGGAATACGGTAGTGGATGCCCTACAGTTATTACTCAGCGAAGGCTGGCTAGTTAGTCAAGCCCGCAGGGGTATATTCGTAGCACAACAATTACCCTATGGCTCCAACCTCTATATCGCACAGAGAAACGAATTGTCGGATCATCAGCCTCCTACACGTATTATCTTCGATGACGGAAATCCAGACAGCAAGATCGCACCGGTAGAACAGCTTGGCCGGGCCTATCGTCAGATTTTTAAACGCAGTGCGCGCTGGAAAATGATGGGTTATGCCGATCCGCGGGGACATCTTGATTTTCGGGAAGAAATCGCCAATATGCTTAACATCGAACGTAAAATGCATATTAATAAAGATAATCTCTGTGTCAGTCGAGGGAGCCAAATGGCCATGTATCTGGTCGCCCAGTGCCTGTTACAGCACGATGATTATATCTTTGTGGAGTCCCCAGGATACCATTCGGCCTGGAAGATCTTTGAAAAAGCCGGCGCAAGACTGATTCCAATCCCCGTCGATGCCGATGGTCTTATCGTTGAAGAACTGCTGCCTCATTTAGTGAAAAAGAGTCCTATTAAGGCGCTTTACCTGACCCCGCATCGACAGTATCCAACCACTGTCACCTTAAGCAAAGAACGAAGATCACAATTAATAGCGTTATCTAACCAATATAACTTCACTATCATTGAGGATGATTACGATTACGAATTTCATTTCGAACAAACGCCTTATTATCCGCTTGCTTCCCAGCAGGAGCTGATCAATACCGTTTACATCGGGACACTCAGCAAAGTTGTCGCTCCCGCCCTCCGTATCGGTTATCTTGCGACACGAAACGAGCAGCTGCTGCAGCAGGTTGTCGATCTCCGCTACATCATCGATATCCAGGGCGACAATATTATGGAACAAGCTGTACTGGAACTGATTCAGGATGGAACAATCCGCAGGCATATCCGAAAAGCTACTCAGCTTTACAAAAAGAAGCGGGATTTTATGGTCAGTCAATTGGATAAGCACCTTAAGGATCATGTTGATTATACCTGTCCGCAGGGTGGGCTAGCGGTCTGGCTATCTTTTAAACATCAAATCGACTGGGCATTCCTCTTTAAAAAACTAACCGAAAAATCGGTCCATATACCGCATCCTGAAAACTACAGCCGAGGAAATGTTTTTGGTGGAATTCGACTGGGGTATGGATCCTTATCGGAGGAACTGATTGAAGAAGGGATCGTTATTTTGGCAGCACTTTTGGAACAGGCTCGACGCTCTTCCTGACCAGGACGATAGGCAAAAATTGCTAGACTATTTTTCAATTTGGACGCACCTGATTAGATTAAAATTTTGAAAAAACAAGCTCATTCAATATTTAATTCCGCTCCATCAAGACCGATTAAAAGATTAGTATAGCCAATACGTAAAAAACAGTTAAAAGTGTTGTCAAAACGTAATTATTTTGTCAAAAATCAACTTTTTCACTTATTAATCGCATAAATTAACCGTAGTTTTACGGCGCAAAAAAAGCACGGGCTATTTCTAGTGGGATAGCTATATAATAAGAGAGAGAATAGAGTACATTAATTTATGACGGAGAGAATACCCAGCAGGCCATATGCAGCAATAACTGGTGTTGGCGGATACATTCCACCAAACAAAAGATCGAATACAGATTTAGAACAGTTTTGCGATACATCCGATGAGTGGATTATCAAACGTACAGGTATTAAGGAGCGGAGAATTTTAGAAGAGAATCTTGCCACGTCAGACATGGCTGTGAAAGCTATACACGATTTGGCTAAACAATATCATAAAAATCTGAATGATGTAGATGCCCTAATTGTGGCTACTTCGACGCCAGATATGCCTATGCCGGCGACAGCAAATATCATTTTAGAAAAATTAGGTCTTACGAATGTGTGGGCTTTTGACGTCAATGCTGCATGCTCGGGATTCTTATACGCCCTGGACATGGCTTCTGCGCTTGTGGAGACCGGACGTTATAAAAACGTGCTCGTCGTTGGTGCAGATAATATCAGCACTTATGTAGATCTAAAAGACCGTTCAACCAACATCCTTTTTGGTGATGGTGCTGGCGTTATATGGCTAGAACCTTCCTTAGAGGGCGGAATTATGGACGCCTATCTTTGTAGCAATGGTTCAGGAAGAGAATTTCTAAAAATCGAGGCTGGAGGTTCTTTGTATCCGATCGACAGCAATCTTCCCGTTAATGACAACAGATTTCTGAAGCAGGATGGTAAGACCGTATTCAGACATGCAGTACAGTCCATGAGCGATGCCTGTAACACCGTTTTACAACGTAACAGCCTTCAGATTGAAGATATCAACTGGTTAATTCCCCATCAGGCCAATCAGCGCATTATTGATGCCGTTGGGCGCAGCCTTAATATACCAGAAGATAGAGCCTTAAGTAATATTGAATATTTAGGAAATACGATTGCCGCCACGATCCCATTGTGTATCTGGCAGAATATTAAAAAATTAAACACAGGTGATTTAGTCATGTTAACCGCCTTTGGCGCCGGTTTCTCTTGGGGAGCCAGCATATTTAAATGGATGATTTAAGCGTCGTCATAAAATTCACACTATGATTAAACGCCAAAAATCTTTGATTTTTGGCGTTTTTCTTTATATTATCATCCAAAAAGCAGCATTGCTACAGGCATGCCCCTTTTAAATTAAAATATTGAATCTACTTTTTAATAATTCAACGACAACCCCACACCAAAGCCCATGTCACTATCGTAATGCGTTCTAAAAGCCATATTTTTGGTGATGACATAATTAAGTCCTGCCATATATTCTAAGTCTGAATTGACCATAAAATCGCCGCGGATCCTTCTCGAGATCGGGATATCTTCACGCATCAGCTGCAGCCGCACAATACCATCGTGATACACCTCCGCCTGAAAATTGACCAACATGGGCAAAGTGTACATAAAACCGAGGCTTACAGCTTTGCGGCTATCTTTTTTATTGGCTTGCCCAAAAATATTTTTCTCGTGTTCGTCCTCGCCCATACGGCGATAGCGATAATCAAAACCAACGAAAGGCATAAACCATTGCATTTTCCCAAAAAATCTTCCCAAGTGGGTTTCTACCTCATAGCCATGCATATCGTTATAACCCAATCGCCATTCGGAACCAAGTTGCCAACGGGCATTCTGAAACATCGCCTGACCGTCATTTCCATTGGTAGCAAAGTCATTTTGCGCCATGAAATGAGTCATATTGCTTTCCATCTGCAATTCTTTGTAGGCTTTAGCTTTGTCCGGAAGATAAGGATTTTTATAATCGTCTACGGCAAAAACGCGATTCATCCCGGCCATCATATGATACAGAATGTGGCAATGGAAAAACCAGTCCCCTTCTTCATTCGCCAGGAATTCGATTGTATCCGTTTCCATTGGCATGATATCAACCACATTTTTCAGTGGTGCTTTTGCCCCTTTACCATTCAGCAATCGAAAATCAAAACCGTGCAGATGTATCGGATGACGCATCATTGAATTATTATAGATGGTAATGCGCAATACCTCACCTTTTTTTACAGGTATCTTATCCGTTTCAGAGAGAATTTTATTGTCCATGCTCCATACATAACGACTCATATTTCCTGTAAGGGTAAATTTGAGATCTCGTATCGGCGCTTCTTTAGGCAGTTCAGTCGCCTGAGGAGACTCCAGCATCGCATAGTTTAGCGTGACAATATCACCCAATACATTAGCATTATAACGATTAGGATCTTCGTCCATGTTCATTTGTCCATGATCCATACCGCTATGTTTGCTGTGATCTTCTTTTCTCTTTCCATCACCTGTAATTTCGGGATACATCACCACATTCATATCCATCTGATTCAGACTCATCTTCATACCCATATCATTGAGATCCCCATTCATCTTCATCATGTCGTTCATCATCTTCATCCCTTCAAAATATTTAAGGCGGGGAAGTGGGGAAATCAACTGTTTGATACCATTTCCGACAAAATAACTCGCAGATTGTGTTCGATCTTCTGTTGTTGCCATGAACTCGTAAGCTGTACCCTCATTTGGGATTGTTACAACGACATCATAAGTCTCCGACACTGCAATCATTAATCGATCGACCTCAACAGGTACCACATCATTCCCATCATTTGCAACAACGGTAATTTTACCACCTGCGTAGCGCAGCCAAAAATAAGACGAAGCACCCCCATTGGAAATCCGTAAACGCACTTTATCTCCTGCTTTCAATGCCTTACCATTCACCGACTTTAAATCCGTGGAATGAGCCCCGTTCATCAGGACCTTATCATAATAAACATCACTGACATCCATCGCAAGCTGACGTTTCCATTCATTCGTGACTTTCGTCTTAAACTTCCCTTCTTTGATGGCTTCAGCGTACGATTGTGTGGCGCCTTTTTTTATCGCAGCCCAATCATTGGCGGTGTGCAGCATCCGCTGAATGTTATCGGGGTTATAATTTGTCCATTCACTCAATATGACGGGAATCGTGGGTAAATCATCAATTCCTTTTCGGAAAGTCTTATCATCAGCACGCTTGTTGAGGATAAGGCTACCATACATACCAATCTGTTCCTGTAGGCCCGAGTGCGAATGATACCAATGTGTACCGTGTTGAATTATCGGAAAACGATAGGTATAAGTCGAATTCGCCTTTATAGGTTCTTGCGTCAGATGTGGCACGCCGTCTTCTTTGTTCGGCAGAAAAATACCATGCCAGTGTAGCGAAGTACTCTCTTTTAACTCATTGTGAACCACAATTTCCGCCGTATCTCCTTCTGTAAAAGTCAGTGTAGGCATCGGAATCTGTCCATTTACAGCGATTGCCCGTTTTGATTTGCCGGCATAATTGACAATTGTATCCCGTACGTAAAGGTCATGACGAACCACTTTCTGGGCCAACACTGTCAGTTGTGCCATCAATAGTAAAACAACCGTTAATATATTACTCTTTTTATGCATGTTCATTCATTTAATTGATTAGTATTCCATTTCCCATTGGTCCTACGCCATATTGGTAGACCAGTCTAGCGCCGTGATGCCCCGTGATAAATAATGTCACCGATAAGCTTATCAACAAAACCAGTATTAAATAGTTTACCCAGGCATTTGTATCTTTTCGCAATCCAAGAAAATGCACGACTGTTGTACCACTTGCAAGCCAAAAGCTGATCCAGGCAAAACGTTGATGGATCTCAAAAACCGCAAAGGCATTTTCATCTGCTTCTCCCGAAATATGGGTTGAGGTTTGAATAGCTGCAAAAGCTCCCAGTGATCCCAACAATAACAATCCAAAAGTCAGCAGAGATAACGCTCGTCGGTGATTTTTTAAGAATAAAGAACCGACATGGCTAAACAAAGCCATCAGTAAAAGCACGATTGGAAAATGTACCCATAGCGGATGTAAACTAGGCAGTCCTTCGAATAAACTTTTCATCGCGCTATTGTATTATTTCTACGGTAGATCCACAGTTCGGCATTGATTTACCCAAATAAGGATTTTGAACTGCCTTTTGTTTACTGAGCCAATTTGCGCCTTTCCCCTCCTGATACATCGGACAATGCTGATAATAGACTGGAACTCCAGGTCTAACCGATTTCATCAACACATACATATTTTTGGAAAGGGTCACAAAATGCTCGCGCTGATGTTCATTCTCAGCAATTCCAGCAATATGCTCTGCATCAAAAGTCAGTTTTCGGTGGTATTGCTTCCAAAGTTTTCCTTGAGCAGCATCCAATTGTTCGCTATTAATTTTTTCAATGGCTGCCTGGATTCCTTTCGCGGCTATCTGTGCAGCTGCTCCATTATCCTTAACCAATGCATCTTTCAGTTCAAAATAGGCGCTGTACAAGTCTGCAAAAGGATTGCTAGCTGTTGCTAGATCAACTTTCCCTGCCGACGGTTCTATTTTTGCAGCTGTATTACTTACGTCGGCCACCTCATTAGTCAAAGCGGTATCGCCTTTGCTTTTGTTGACAGCTATCGTTGCGGTATCCTCAGCAACAGTGACCATATGATCTGCATGTGTATTTTTCGACGTTGAATTGTTGCATGCAACGAATATCAAAGCGATCGCCACAATTAGCATAAACTCTTTCATAATTAAGTGTATTTATAGGTTTAGATTTTTAATGTAATTTCTATAATTTGCTTCATTCTCAAAATAAGAAACCTCTCCCTGATCTCCGGTAATCGCAATGGAAGCCGTGGCCTTATCGATCTCTTTCTTAGAGAACGGATCAATTGCGACACGTACCGCAACTTCTTGAGGTATACGCTTTTTGCACATTTCACAACAGCCATAATAATCCCGCCCTGCATGTACGACCAGCAACTGTTTTTTTCCCATAAAAGCATCATTGACCATACAAACCTGTTCCGTCGGCACAAGATCGCCCCGTCTATATTGAACTGACTGTGCAGATAAACCAATCGCAGAAGCTGCCGGTCCCTTTTGATCTTTAACATTGGTATTCTTTTCCGAGCCGCTGCAAGCAGCTAATGAAAACAAAGCGACTGCTATAACAACATGAAAATAATTCATAGGGAGGGCGATTAGTTTAACGTTTCTACTGTACTTCCACAACTAATCATTTGCGCACCAAAGAATGGGTTTTTCACTGCATTCTCCTTACTTAACCAATGCGCACCCTTGCCTTCATTAAACATCGGGCAATGCTGATAATAAATAGGTCCATCCAATTTACTCACCTTCAGCAACTCATACATAGCATTTGAAAGAGATGCAAATGCCACACGTTGCTTAGCAACATCTTTATTTTTAGTTATACCTGTCGCGTCGGTTGCCAGCTTACTCATAACCTTCATCCATATGGTATGTTCATCGTGGCTAAGTTTATTCATATCGACAGTTTTGATTGCAGCTTGAAATGTCTCTGCCTGAGCTGCTGCCGCCACTGCATCTGTCTTCACCAAAGCATCCTTTAGCGCAAAGTAAGAGTCCGTAAGGCGTGCAACTGAGCTCTTTTCATCTGCTGATTTTGCTTTCTCCGTAGCTGAAACATGATCTGCTGTTTGTCCGACCTGACTATGATTAGTATGATCGACCTGTTGTTCAGCTCGATTTTTTGATGCTGGCTTTAGCACTCTTTCATATTGTTCAGCTTTTGCCAATTGGGCATAAGTATCATTTGGAGCCAGGAACTTTTCATTATCGAATCCCACTAAGGCAACACGCTTAAGAACCTCATCCTCACTTGTCTTTGAAGAGTCATAAGTAATAACCGCAAGTTTGGTGGTCTGGTTCCAGTCGACTTTAGCGGAATTGCCACTGCCTTCTTTTTCAATTATCGCTTTAGCAGCAGCCGTATTTCCAAGAATTTTTGCTGTTGCTGTTTTTGCATTTTTAATTTGTGCATAGGTATTTACGTTGGATAGTAATGCTAGGGTTACTAAACCAAATAATGGAATTAATTTCATGATCATAATATGTTTGTAGATAAAAAATACTGACGAAAATCCCAGTTACAGCGATTTACTGTATTCGAGCCTTTAATCTAATGGATCAACAGGGATTTTCATAAGCTTAATAAACGCGGTAGTGGATAGAAAGACCTACCCAAAAAGACATAGCATGGGCTATCAGTCTATTATTAAGCTATTTTGGGGGGCTGCCAGATGGAGAAATAAGCATCTGCACAGTAAGGTTGTTTATAATAGCCATAGGAGCTAGACGCTGCGGCATACAAGGGCAACACAAGTTGTACGTTGACTACTGTAACGATAGGATTGCATTGCGGAGATGTACGGCATGATTTTTCACCGCAGTGTTTACCACAGTCGTCTGCATGGCGATCTGATTTTGTCGACTCAGCTCTTCCATCTTTACAGCAATCTTCCGTTTCAGCATCCTTTGTCGTTTGTCTTTCATCCAGACAACAGGATTTTTCTTCCTGTTTTGGCTTTTCGGAGGTTTCGTGGCAGGCATATAGCCTATTTGGTGCTAAAAAAAGCCCTAGCATACAGATTATAAAAACGATATTACGTTTTGCCCACATAACGGATTAAAATTTGCAAAGTAAAGGTATATATACTTTGGAGGTAAATGTCGGCAGAATTTTCGAATGGACTATTGTAATATTTTTTATTTTGTTTATAATATTTTGGTCCACTTTATTTCCTTCTGTCTTTTGAATGCATCAAAACTATTTTTCAAGCCCGCTGATCCAATTTAGCATCAGTAGGCAGCCAGGTGCATATACACCGCCGTGATCAAAGCCCTGCAATTGGTACAGTGAGGTTTTTGAATGCCCTACCTGCTTTAAGATTGCCGCCAAATGTGCGTTTTCCTCAAACCGTGCAGCCATTTCCAATTGTTGGTCGCCAGTGATCAGAAGAATCGGAGGTGCATCTTTCCGTGCAAATGAGAGCGGTGCAAACTGATCAATCTGCGGGATCACCATGGATTGTCCACGTTCCTTTTTAATTGTATAATGCGTATTGGTCTGCCCACTAATCGGAACCAGTCCTTTTATGCGGTCTGCATCAACACCAAATTTTTGAAGATAATGCTTATCCAAACCAACCATTAAAGCCAGATATCCACCGGCAGAATGCCCTGATACATAAATTTTTGAGGGATCACCACCATACTTGGCGATGTGTGCAAACGTCCAAGCGACGGCTTCAGCAGCATCTTCGATATAACCGGGTGCTTTTACTTTTGGACTCAACCTATAATTGACCGCCACGACCGCCACACCTTTCTCTTTAAGTTCAAGGGGAATAAATTTGTTTCCACCCTCTAGCCCCCCACCGTGAAACCAGACAATCGTAGCAAAATTTTTACGATCCGTCGGGATATAGATATCCAATTTACAGCGTTCTTTCTTATAAGAATCTGGCTCGTCTGGTTTGCAATAAGTAACATCAGTTGTGGTTTTATACTGCTGCGCAAAAATCAAACCTGGAGAAAACAGAAAAAAGAAGATAACAAGCAATTTGGAGGACATATAAATGATGTTTAAGTCTTAAATATCTTAAAGTTAACAAAACTCTATTAAAACCGTCTGGTTAGATTAAAATAAGTTTCAGCTTTACACTTTTTATTATATCTTGTTTTTATCTGACAACAGATATAACAAAACACAAATTTTCCTGTTATTACTTAGAGAACATTATTAACATTATATGGAACAGATAAAGATTGAAACCCATATCAACGTACGCGTAGAAACGATCTGGAATGCATACAACTCGGCAGAGGATATTATGCAATGGAACCATGCTTCAGATGATTGGCACTGCACGAGCTCAGTCAATGATTTGCGCATCGGCGGAAAGTTTAAAAACCGCATGGAGGCAAAAGACGGATCTATGGGTTTTGATTTTGAAGGTACCTATACCGCTTTGGATCCTTTTAAAAAAATAGCTTATGTTATGCCTGATGGCCGTCATGTTGAAGTCAGCTTTCATGCAAAAAAGTCCGCCACGGATGTCACCGTAATTTTCGATGCAGAATCGGAAAACCCCATTGATATGCAACGCAATGGATGGCAGTCCATACTTGAAAATTTCAGATCCTACGTTGAAAACACCTATGGAAATACACAGACAGTGCCGTCGCATTGACGATCAAGGAGCTTTACCGGCCCTATGTTAAGAACTTGTTCTTTAAAGACCGCATGAAATATCCAGTTTATCTTCATCAGTGTTGGTTTACCATACTCGTAGATATTTGATTTGAGGATCATTTGAATAAAGGAAATGCATAGGATTCCTAAAACTATAGCTATATTTAGCCACTAATTCATATCTCCTCTTGTAAATTAGGGGATGGATACCAACAAAACGCGAAAAAGAGATTACATATGACAATAATTAACAATTATGAAGAGTACAAAGCCTTTGAAGGAAAATCATTAGGCGAATCCCAATGGCATGTTATTGATCAAAAACAAATTAATCAATTTGCGGATGCAAC
>JAIRVH010000149.1 GCA_031253985.1 Sphingobacterium sp. | reverse complement strand
CAACAACATTTCTTTTATCTCGTTGATAATATTATATTTAAAATATCAACTTTTTTTTTCAGACACGGACAAATGTTAGCATTCATGAGCAAAAGAGAATTAAAACTCAGTAAAATTCGTATTGGAGACATCAGCATCTCCTATTATATTCGCCCCAGCAAATTATACCCTTCCCCAAAAACCATCATCTTTATCCATGGATTCCCTTTTAATAAAAACACCTGGAAACAGCAGCTCCTGCAACTCGACGAAGATTATACCGGAATTGCCATCGATGTTCGAGGGCATGGCTTAAGCACCAATGGTCATGGATTTTTCTCCGTGGATGTTTTTGCCAAAGATCTTGTTGAATTCATCCGTAAACTTGATCTCAATCATGTCATCCTTTGTGGAATCTCCATGGGAGGCTACATTGCACTACGCACCTATGAACTCATCGGGCAGCAGCTCAAAGGACTCATTCTTTGTGACACCAATTCCCTTGCCGACGATAACAAAGGCAAACAGAAACGCTTTGATTCCATTCAGGCATTACTAAAATATGGCAGAAGACCATTTGCCATCGGCTTTATCACGAATGTGTTTCACGATAAGACCGTCCGCGAAAACCCCGAAGCAGTAGAACTTATCAAAAGCTGTATACGCAGAAATGAGGTCGCCAGCATCTGCGCTACCCAACTCGGTCTCGCATCTCGAACGGATACAACCCATTCGCTAAAAACAATTATTATTCCAACATTGGTGATAAAAGGTAAGCACGATAAACTGATGAGCGAAGAACAGACAAATATCCTCATCGACAATATACCAGATGTACGCTATATGGAGTTTGAAGAATCCGGACATCTGCCAAATCTCGAGGAACCCGAAAAATTCAATACGGTGCTGAATGATTTTCTGCAAAGTATATAAAAGCTAATTCAGACTAGCTACCGTCTCAGCAATATCGAAACTGAGGCAAGCACTAAACCTTCACGACTTCGCAGGCCATAAACAGCAATGAAAGCGAACTGAAGATTCTTTCCGGCCTATAACACCAAACAATTTTCAATAAAAAAGCCACTCATGTGGCTTTTATTTCTTTTTTTCATTAAGATTTCGTTCCATTTATGCTAGAACGAAAAATCATCTTTTGAACGAGCACCTGCTTCTTCAGCATATGCATCATCAAAGTTAGGCTCATAACGTTTCTCGATTACTTCTTGATTTGACTTGATGTAATTAACCACATCTGTCAAACCCTCAGCGAACTTTTCAAAATCTTCTTTATATAAGAAAATCTTATGCTTAATAAACTGGCCATCCTCAAAGCGCTTCTTGCTTTCTGTGATAGTAATGTAGTAATCGTTCGATCGAGTTGCTTTTACATCAAAAAAATAAGTACGCTTACCTGCTCTCACCTTTTTTGAAAAAACTTCTTCACGTTCTTTGTTTTCAAAATCTCCCATTGGTTGTTATTTAAGTTTAAAGTAATCTTAATCTTTGATAAATATATAATAATTCATTTTAATACACCAAATAATATTAAAAAAAAAGACAATTACGCGTAAAAATGGCAGTTCACTTCTATTTATAGCCGAGATAAAAAATAAACAACAAGATTTTTTACCGACGAAATCATTACATTTACCGAAAATATAAGTTGTATTACCTAAAGCAAATATGTATAATAAATTTGTGCCTCTATCTTTGAGTCATAAATAGTAAAAACATTATGGAAAAAGAACCCATCATACCAAACAGCAATAATAGCCGCAATATTGTAGGAGCGATTGTAATCATCGTAGGTATATTCTTATTATTGAATAATCTAAATTTAGGAAACTGGTTTCCAAATTGGTTATTTAGCTGGCCAACCATACTAATTATCATCGGATTGGTCATCGGAGTGAATTCTCAATTTCAGAAAAAATCGGCAATTATCCTATTAATCATAGGTGGAGCGAGTCTTATCTCAAGAATGATGCGTACAGATTTTGGTTCCGTAACCGTCCCTATCATCATTATTTCTCTTGGGATTTACTTTATCATGAGCAAAAGGAAACCTCCAATGGTTCCCCCAGCGTACCCCAATCCGCCGCAAGGCTCTTATGATTGGGACAAGCGAGTCAATATCCCTGCAGAAGACACGATAGACAGTGGCGCGCCCAACCAGGAATCAAAACCATTTAACGAACAATACGGTTCAAGCCAACAAGCCTCGCCTAATCAGCAGGCTTTTGGCGACAAAGAGAAAGATTCCTTTCACCATTCATTTGAGGACAACCTCAATTTGAACACCATCTTTGCGGGCCAAAAGAAAGTAATCTATTCCAAACATTTTAGAGGTGGCAATTTGACCAACGTATTTGGGAGCATTGAACTTGATCTGACGAAAGCAGACATTCAACAGCCGATTGTGATCGACACATTCCAATTATTCGGCAGTGCGCGTATTATTATACCTCCGCATTGGACGGTATTTAGCAATGTTGCCTCGATCTTGGGTTCTGTCGATGACCGCAGATTTCAAACGATCTATAACCCCGATACAGATAAAAAAATCTATATAACAGGCACCTGTATATTAGGTAATTTAACCATAAAAAATGCTTAATAGATGAAAAACAAGCTGTTCCTCAGTGTTAAAAGTCGATTAATTGGCATTATCTGCATATCCGTATTTATCGGATATCTTGCGTTACAATATCTATTGATGCTTCGTTCTGGTTTTGACCAACAGCTCGCATTTAAAGATTCTTTTATAAATAGTCTTGTTATGATGTTCTGCTGTTATGGCATGTCATCAGCACTTAATTTCTATACCCCGCAACCCCGGGAAATCTGGAAAGTACTCATCATCGGCTTAATCATGGGCGGAATAAGCATTGCGTTAAGCCGATCCTTGATGAGTTACTTTATTCAATCTACCTTTACCCCACTTTTGGATTTAACATTACCTTATCGCGGCATTGTCAACTTCCTCATCTTGACATCTGTCGCCATTATCAATATTGTCTGGAATATTCAAGAAGACAATATCAACAATATCAAACGGAAACAGGAATCCGAAAACCTGCTTCGGGAGGCCGAACTTTATAATCTAAGACAACAGCTACAGCCCCATTTCCTGTTTAACAGCCTGAACTCGATTATAGCGCTTATTGGTACCAATCCCGACGAAGCCCGAAATATGACATTCCAGCTTTCTGATTTTTTGAGAGGCACATTAAGAAAAGAAAATAATCAGATCATCACACTTGAAGAAGAACTTGACCACCTCCAGCTTTACCTCGATATCGAGAAAGTACGTTTTGGCCATAGATTACATACCTCCATTTCTTCTTCAGAAGAAATTTTTAACAACAGATTACCGGCAATGATCATCCAACCTCTTGTAGAGAACGCCATCAAGCACGGACTTTACAATGTAACAGATCAGGTCGAAATAAAAATAAAATGCCAGTCGAATGACGGTCAATTACTCATTCAAATCACCAACCCTTTCGACACCGAAGAACAATCTAAACCGAAAAAAGGCACTGGGTTTGGGCTTTCGAGCATTCAACGTCGTTTATACCTGCTCTACGGAAGAAATGATCTGCTGGAAACTCAAATTCAGGACAATATATTTATCAGCACCCTAAAAATACCTCAATATGATTAAAGTTGTTATTATCGATGATGAACCCTTAGCACGCTCCATTATTGCGGGTTACCTAAAAAATGAAGCCGATATATCCATCATGGCTGAATGTGGCGATGGTTTTGAAGGTGTAAAGGCCATCCATACACACGAGCCCGATTTAATTTTCCTGGACGTACAGATGCCCAAATTGACTGGATTCGAAATGCTTGAACTTGTGGACGATCCGCCCGCAGTCATTTTTACAACAGCTTTTGACGAATATGCTTTAAAAGCTTTCGAAAAGAATGCACTGGATTACCTTTTAAAACCCGTTTCGCCGACACGTTTCAAAAAAGCCCTGGAAAAATTCAGAACGAGCTACTCTGCACCTGAGAAAAAGGTACAGCCCAACTATGAAGTGCTGACAGCACAAGACGAAACAAAAATCGACCGTATTGTTGTAAAAACTGGCACCCAAATCAAGATTATTCCGATTGATACAGTCAAATACCTAGAGTCTTACGATGACTATGTTAAAATTCATACCAAAGATGGCATGTATCTAAAGAATAAAACAATGGCATTTTTTGAGAAATCGCTGGATCCAAATCAGTTTGTTCGTATTCACCGCTCTTTTATCATCAAAGTAGATCAGTTAGCCAAACTAGAACCTTATGAAAAGGATTCTTACATTGCGGCACTGGTATCAGGCGAAAAGCTCAATATCAGTAAATCAGGCTATGCGCGATTAAAACAATTGATTGGAATTTAAACATTCCGTAGATTTGTGCCCATCAATAGTTATGAAAAATTTTATTACAATAGTATTGTTGGGCATCACATCTTACTCCTTTGCCCAAACGAATCCTGAGGAACAGATCAACAGAGGAGTTTACAATAGGCTGGAATTTTTCATCAATTCCCAGATGACAGACTCAGCCTATAACTTGGCCAGTGATTCCTTCAAACAACAATTTAGCCTACCCAGATTTACACAAGTACTACAGGAGCTCTATCCTTTAGGAAGGGTCAAAAGCTCCACTGTAAAAGAATTTGAAAAAGGGATTGCTACTTATCAAATGGACTTCGACAGTAAATCCTTTGAAGTCCTTTTCGCAACAGATTCAACCTTAAAATTCAACACACTAAAAATCACCCCTTTGGCAATAAAGCCTCAAGTGGAAAAAAACATTGTAGTACCTGTTACGCAAAAATCTGTCGATAACGATGACCTTTTTGTAGACTCTGTTGCCAATGCTTATTTGAAACAGCAAAACACACAATCACTTGCAATTGGCATCCTAAAAAATGGACAAACTAAAACGTATTTTTATGGAGAGACAGCCAAAGGTAACCAGACACCACCCACAAAAACCTCTATTTATGAAATCGGTTCGCTGAGCAAAGTCTTTACCGCCATACTTTTGTCAAACCTAGTTGAAGAGGGAACGATCACATTAGATCAGCCCATATCGTTATTTCTTCCCGATACACTTAAAAAGAATGAAGCACTTTCAAAAATAACGTTTCAGATGTTGGCCAATCATACCTCTGGCTTACCTAGACTTCCTGACAATCTGGACAAAGTCAAAGGATTTAACGAAAACGACCCTTACAAAACATACGACAAAAAGGCCCTCTATAATTACTTATCAAGCTTTAAAAACAAAAAAAATCCTGGCGAAGAATATGAGTACAGCAACCTCGGTTACGCCGTATTGGGAGACATTATATGTGGCATCTACAAGAAAAGCTACGAGCAACTTGTAAAAGATATTATCTGCAAACCACTTGAAATGAACAATACTTTTCAAGTATTAGATCCTAAAAGAAAAGATACCTTTAAAGTATACAACAAAGATGGTCAAGAAGTAATTCCTTGGTCATTTGACGCTTTTGGTCCCGCTGGTGGATTAAAATCGACTCTCGAGGATCTTCTTAAATTTGCGAATGCACAATTCAAGATGCCGCAGACTCCCTTGGAAAATGCAATGGCAAACACCCGATTATTTACTTTTTTTCTACCTCCAGATACAGACCTGGGACTTGCATGGCACATGAATCTGATTGATGACCTAACGGTCTATTGGCACAATGGCGGAACCGCCGGAAGCAGTTCCTATCTAGCCTTATCCCCAGATAAAAAAAGTGGGGTAATCGTCCTGTCCAACTCAGCCATCTCTGCCGATGACAAGGGTAAAGCGATTTTGGACTATTTGCTCCGTAAAAAGTAAAGATCAAAAAATATAGAATAATGAGCCATATTGAAACAACAATATGGCTTTTTTTGTTGTAATAGCAATGATTGATAATTAACTTTGACTATAAGGTAATACAAATTGATTCACAAGGATCAATCACAAACAAGCTAAAAAAGCAGCTATTTACATGAAGATATTTATCACAAAAAGAATTCCGCAAAAAGGGATAGATCTATTAAAATCAGCCGGTCACGATATAACCATACACGATTCCCCAAATCCCCTATCGGAAATGGAACTTATCAAAGCCAGCCAGCAAGCCGACTATGTCCTTAATGGCGGGATGCAGAAATTTGATGCTAATTTTTTCCAAAACTGCCCAAATCTTAAAGCCCTATCCCTCATGAGTGTCGGCTATGACAACGTGGATATCTCTGCCGCTACAAAGCATGGGATACCTGTAAGCAATACGCCAGGCATACTTTCGGGAGCAACAGCTGATGTCGCATTCCTTTTAATGCTTTCGGTATCAAGAAAGGCATTTTTTAACCACAAGAGAATTTTGCAGGGCGAATGGAAAGGGTTTGACCCTACTGCAAACTTAGGCATCGAGCTCAACAACAAAACACTGGGTATTTATGGACTGGGGCGGATCGGCTTTGAATTCGCAAGAAAAGCCAAAGCAGCGTATAACATGGAAATTATCTATTACAACCGAAGCCGTAATGAAGAAGCGGAACAAATTCTTGGCGCACGATATGTTAATTTCGACGATCTGCTCACGCGGAGCGATGTCCTTTCACTACATGCAGCTCTGACACCGGAGACTAAAAACCGTTTTGACAAGAATACATTCGCGCGCATGAAAAACTCCGCTATATTGATTAATACCGCTAGAGGCGGATTGGTCAATGAAATAGATCTAACAGAAGCCTTAAAGACCGGTCAACTATGGGGAGCTGGACTTGATGTGACAAATCCCGAACCGATGGATCCGAAAAATCCGCTATTAGCGATGGAAAATGTTTGCGTGCTGCCACACATTGGGTCCGCCACGGTAGAAACCAGAGACAATATGGCCCTCATGGCCGCAAACAATATACTTGCGGCTATCAAAGGGGAGAAAATGCCCCAAATTATCAATAACGAAGTTTATCCATGAAAAGACGATTCTTCCAATTTTTAAACAACATCAATAAAGCTATTCTGCCAAAGTATAGCAAAAAGGATCCTTTAAAATTAAAAAAGTACCAGCAGGCTATTATTGCCTACCGGTACTTTGTACTCATAAAGTCTCTTGATACGGACTAGATCTGCCCCTTAGATAGCCCCTGATCATTTGAGTTCGAGACAATACTAATCTGTGTAGGATTGGATGATAAACTAATGTCGTTTCTTTCCAATTCCAGCATTATCTTTTCCTGCATGGAATTCCGCGCCGGCCAATAGTGCTCTCTCTTGGTCCAGGCACGAACGGTCAACACCATCGAATTATCACCTAGTTCCTTTACAAATACCGTTGGTTCAGGGCTCGTCAAAATATTTTCATTTGAACGAAGTACACGGAGGATAATATCTTTAGCATCTTTTACATTTTTATCGTACGAAATCGTGATCGTATATTCAAACATACGCTGTACAATTTTTGTGTAATTTTTAATCACAGAATTAGCTAGTGGACCGTTGGGGCTAAAAATACGTACACCATCATCACCTATAAGTGTCGAATACAAAATATCGATTCGCTCCACCGTTCCCGAAGTGCCGTTAGCGCTTGAAATATAATCCCCTACCTCAAATGGCCTAAACATCAAAATTAGCACCCCGCCAGCAAAATTGCTTAAGCTGCCCTGAAGCGCCATGCCGACAGCCAGCCCAAATGCAGATAAAGCGGCAATAAAAGAAGTGGTCTGTATGCCAATCTGACTCGCGACAGTAAGAAGCAGCATAACCCACATGACTATCTTCACAATACTGGAAATAAATGCCCGGATGGATGGATCTACATTCTTCTTTTCGAAGCGCTTATGCAACAGTCTATCCACAAAACTGATCACATATTTTCCGAGAATCAATAAGATAACCCCTCCTATTATCCCCGGAATAGATTCTATGACAATATCTGTCAGACGACCAAATCTGGTCCCTAAACTATTTAAATTACTTTCCATTTTATTAAATAAATTTTTAGAACTCTAGGAACAAGGATTGTTCCAACATCGCTTAGATGGCATTAAAATATCAAAATCATTGAAAAACACCACAAAACACCAAATAAACACCAGTAGAAAAAGAATATTTAGCGTAATTTTGTCATATGAGTAAGAAAAACACCATTCCCGTTATCGATAGTTGTAGTATTGATCTCAACAATAAGACAACGATTCATATTGATGATCTAAAAGAATATATCATCAAGCATCAGGATATGGTGTTTCCGCACAAACATAATTTTTTTCATTTCGTCCTATTTACCGAGGGTTCCGGAGAACATATTATTGATTTTAATCACTATAAGATTGAACCCTATCAAATCTATTTTATGGTTCCGGGCCAGGTGCATACCTGGAATTTCACAGGCGATGAAGAGGGCTATGTTGTCAATTTTTCCATTGATTACTTTCAGTCCTTTCTTTTGCGGACCGATTATCTAGAGCGCTTTAGCTTCTTGCAAGGTAAAATTGAACACTTGATTTTTGTGATTGGCGAGCAATTTCGAAATCAGTCGATTACTATTCTTGAACAGATTTTAGCGGCTAAGGCCGCGGGGCTATCGGAAGATTATATCCGCACGCTTCTACTCCAGTTTATATTATATATATCCATTTCAACCGAAAAAGATTATCAGGAACATGGCACTCCGTATAATCACAAGATATTCAATAGCTTTCAGCAGCTTGTTGAGCAGCAGTTTAAGTCGACCAAATTGCCCAGCGTATACGCAGATCAGTTATTTATCACACCTAATCACCTAAATGCGATCTGTAAATCTTACATCGGGCAATCGGCAGGAGAAATTATCCGAAACCGTATTGTACTCGAAGCGAAGAGGTTATTGGTCAATCGAAATTTAAATATCAGTGAAATTGCAGATGAGCTGCAGTTCAATGACAACTCATATTTTACTAAATTTTTCAAAAAATCCGCTGGACTCACACCAGAAGAGTTCAGAAAACAACTATAACTATGGAAGAGGTTAAATACGAATTATCTGAATTTAAAGCCGCATGGCAAGCAAAATGTCCAAGATGCAGAATCGGCCATGTATAC
>JAIRVH010000195.1 GCA_031253985.1 Sphingobacterium sp. | reverse complement strand
TAATTCAAAAGCGCCAATAATTCCACACATATTATGAAAATTTTAAATATTTCGTTTTTACATTATGTTATTGACACAAAGTAAAACAATTAAAAATTAAATTCATAATGATTTTTAATATTTATTGTATTTTTATTAAAAAACACTTTTAAAACAAACAAAATTAGCAATGAAACACTTATTTATTTACAATAATCACACAATAGTTTAACAATTGGTCTGCAGATTTATCGTTAAATTAACTTCGTAATCAAATAACCAGGACATGGATCTAATTAGAACTTTCTATAGTGAGCTTGCGCTCACGCCACAAGAATTAAATGCCATCACGGAGAAACATGAAGCCATAACAGTCAAGAAGGGCGATTTTATATTGACCAAAGGGCAGGTTTCAAATGCTTACTACTTGATAGAGTATGGACTGACACGTTCCTTTTTACATGATTATGAAGGCAATGAAGTAACAATTGGCTTCTGCAGCGACAATGATGTCGTCATTGAAGTGGCTTCTTTTTTTCAACGCAGCCCCACAGTGGAAAATATTCAGGCGCTCATAGAAACCCGTCTTTGGAAAATAGAATTTGAAGATTTTCAGGAACTCTTTCATCAGATTCCTGAATTTAGGGAGTGGGGACGCTCCTGGATGGCTAAAGAGCTTGTCCATAGTAAAAATAGAGCGATTGCCATGATTACAGAACCCGCAACTACGCGTTATCTGCGGCTAATCAAAGAAAAACCAATATTGATACAACAGGCACCTTTAAAACATATTGCCTCCTATCTGGGCATTACTGACACTTCCTTAAGCCGTATCCGCAAAGAAATTGTCCACGGAAATTAGCCCATTTCAATGAATAGAAGACTACTTTCTGAAATCTTGCCTTAAGGCAAGATTTTTAAAAAAACTTCAGCTTAAATTTATAAAAGCATCCTCAGGGCAATTTACCCCGCCCCGATGAGCATAACAATTTGAGAAAAAGAAGTAATCATTATATTCAAAAATTAGAAATCATGGCAAAATTACACGCTTATTTAAATTTCAACGGAAACTGTGAAGAAGCATTCAACTTTTATGAAAAAGTCTTCAACACAAAAAATCCGGGCTACATGCGCTACGGAGATATTCCTGCTGACCCACAAATGCCACCTGTCCCAGACGAAGCAAAAAACAAAATCTGCCATACAGCAATTTCTATCAATGGCGATAGCATGCTGATGGGAGCTGATGTCATTCCTGCTTTTGGCCAACAATATATTCAGGGAAACAACAGCTACGTCATGCTGATGTGTGAAAGCACAGCAGAGGCAAAAACACTATATGACGCATTAAGTACCAACGCAAAGGCTGTTGAAATGCCGCTCGGAGAAACATTTTTTGCCGAATTATACAGTGCTTTTCAGGATCAATTCGGCATTTGCTGGATGGTTTATTTTGGCGGAAATAAAGAACAGGATTGCGAAAGCAAGCCCTAAGCTAGCTGAACAGTCATCAAGATATTTGACACAAAAGGGCGGTAACAATAGTATACCGCCCTTTCTATTTTCTGCGACTTCCCCTATTTTGCGCAATTTCAATTGAAACCACTGCGAAGGGAAACGCTCTTGTTCCACCACAGGCTTTCACCTTGCAGCTGGAATTCTTATTTTTTTGTGAGTACTTCCTGCTCAAATAACACAGCGTCCCAACCATTAGACATAAATTGACGTATGTTCTGATGTCCTTCTCCAGCCGGATTGTCGAGTACATTTTGATAATGCTCAGCAAACAGGCCTAAAGTTTCTTCTGATGAGAGATTATTCAATTTTGCAAAATAGAAAACTTTTGCACTGCCCTGATTTTCTTCCTTTGAATTTTTCAGTGTTCCATTCTGAAAAGCACTAGCACGATAATGGTACTGATCGGCAATATGCTCCAATACTTCCTGAAACTGCAATTTACCCTGTTTTGATTTATTCAACAATTCTTCTGTTTTCATGATGATAATGATGTTCTTTTTAAAAATCTAATTTAAATCGACCAGGTCCTAACCTGAACTGACGACTATTAATCCGTTCTAAATAATTCCGTGCAGCGAACCTCCTTTTGCGCCAAGCTGATCGACTCTTCTTTCCACAGATTCATCTTTAATCAATGCGGGCGCATGGTGAGGTTTTGTCCGGGCATCGATAATAAGCGGCCCCTCACAACCCCAATGTTTAAAGGCCGTAAAACTATTTATTCCATAAATATCGAATGCAGGATTACTGCGTGTAAACGTTGTCCAGACAAAGTTATTAACCGTTGCAGCGGTGAAATGAGCATCATCACATAAAACGATCAATGGAAAACCTTCCCATGAACAGCCTGCCGCAGCTTGGCACCATTCCGCTATAATCTTCGATTCACGCGCGTAGGTAGAGAACGCCTGACCATCGATTGCCACAACACCTGGCATAACAAATTTTGCCTGATTAAAAGGCCGCGGCAGGTCAAAATTTGCCGGTAATTCACGTCCCAGCGTCCTCTTCTTTGTCCCAGCCGCAGCAAAGACCACCTTTGACCCCGCATTCAGTCCATCGCCAGAATAATCCAAGGTATCTATTGTTGTATTTGTCTGAAAATGGATATCGCGAGTCAGATCTATTCGCTCAAGGATGTGTCCCAAAAACGCTGGAATATCGTAGATATCCAGTTGCGGATTATCTTCATGCGCTGAAATAAATAAATATTTAGCAAGACTGAGCTGGTTTTTACCGAGTATCTGATTCGCTATCGTTAAAATTTCCTGCGGTCGATCCACACGTTGATACGGGGTATAACGTTCAGAACCTATTGCAAAAAGCAGCGGATGCACACCAGCCGCATCAACAGCATTGACAGCATGAAGTCCTGAAATTTCTTTTGGAATAGCTGCTCCCGTGATTTCGTGAATCAAGGCTCCAAAACTGGTATCTTCCTGCGGTGGACGCCCCACTACTGTAAATGACCAAATCGGATTTTTCTTATGGTACACATTGTGTACTTTCATCAATGGGAACGGATGGGTTAAGCTATAATATCCGATGTGGTCACCAAAAGGACCTTCCGGTTTATTTTCGTTCGGGTAGACAGTTCCAGTAATCACAAAGTCAGCATCTGCCGAAATACAGAATCCTTCATCATCATAGAAATAACGAAACCTCCTATTCCCCAATGCTCCTGCGAAAATCATTTCGGAGAGTCCTTCGGGCAAAGGCATCACAGCAGACAAAGGATGAGCCGGCGGTCCGCCAACAAAGATACTCACCTTTAAAGGTTTACCCAGCGCATTGGCTTTTGTTTGATGGATCCCTATCCCACGATGCAACTGATAATGCAACCCAATCTCCTGATCTTTCACATAATCATTGCCTGATAACTGGATACGATACATACCCAAGTTGGCCTGCATAATTCCAGGTTTGGCCACATCTTCCGTATAAACCTGTGGCATAGTGACGAATGCGCCACCATCCATTGGCCAGTTGACAATCTGCGGAAGTTTACTGATCGAGGTTTTGCCGTGAAGTATTGGTGCCCCGGACCTCTTTTTCCAGGGTAGCGCCCCCAGAGCGGTCATGGATGAACCAATATATTGAAAAGGGTTTTTCAGTACTGCTGCAGGATTCATCTTCACATCGACCAATTTCTTGAGGTGGTCTAGCGAATCCCGAAACATAAACTTCGAACGATCCAGCGTTCCAAATAAATTGGATACAGCCGGAAACTCCGACCCTTTAATATTTTCAAAATACAGTGCCGGCCCTTCAACATCAAACACCCGCATGTGGATTGCGGCCATTTCCAGATAAGGGTCCACTTCTTCTTTGATCCGGATTAAATGACCATGTTTTTCAAGATCGGCAACACACGCTTCTAAACTATTGTATCCCATATATTAAATCTGCTTCAACACGTTAATCCACAAATTTAACAGAATAATTTATTAAACCGGCCATAAAGAAAAAACCTCCGCTGAAACTATGTATCCATGCAGACATAGGCTTTCAAGGGCGTGAATTCAAATGGCTGAACCTTCTGCCAAGTTGAATTATCGACATTCTTTTCATAATAAAGCACTCTTCTAAACTCGTCAATATCTTCTTTATTGATATCATTCAATCTCGTCAGCAAGAGTTTAGCAAAGAATTTGTTGACACCTATCTCCCTTTTTTGGCTTTCGGAAGTACAGGTCAAAAAGTGATAAAACAAACCTCTAAATGTCATTTCTTCATTTCCACCAAGGTAAATAACCTCTGATATAAAATTATTTTCCCATGGCATTTCCCTTAACCATCGGTACACATCGAGTAAAGGCAGCGGTCGAAACTTTAGAGAAGCCACCCAGTTCCAATAAAATATGGTCTGCCGCTTGGCGAGTTTCGTAAAAATCCGATTTAAAACACTTTCCTTCCCCACTACGCTGCTTTTAATCACAATCGTATATTGGACACGTAAATTTTCAAGCAGATTGCGCACCGGCTCCAGAAAATGTTCATCCATTAGCCGGGCAACATAAATGACACGGTTATTTCCGGCCCGTTTACAGATTTCCACAAAGTTGCGCAGGCCGAGCAATTCAAGCTGAAGCTGAATATCATTATCAAGTGAAGGAACCTGTGTAAAATAGATCCCAAAATTGAGATCGGTGATTTGAAATTTCTCAAAAGCTTCCCCTTTTCGTAACAGATCTAGTTCAAAAAGCTTTGCCGTCACCTTTTCCTTCACTATTTTATTAAAAAGGGATAAGTTGCGCACCAATCCCGTCACATCAAAATCCCTGGATTGCAAATAACAGGATGCCCGTCGTCCCAGGTAGGTGTTTAGCCCGCTGATTAAAACCTTTTTCATTCGAATTCTCTATTTTATGGCTATGAACCATCATGTTCAATTATTCGCCCGTATTATTGCGAACGATCCAACACGACCATTTCTTCCCCGTATTCTGTCTCTATTTATTATCATCTCGCCCCTTTAAATGAACAAAATTCTTAGGATGGTTTCATCGCTGATGCAGCTATTTTTTCCATGTTTTTCTTCCGCTTTTAATATTCTGCTCCGATTGCATCCAGAGCAACAGTAATAACCCACAAATATCATAATTCCCTGATTTTAGAACAGAGAAACATTGAATAAGTTTAACACTATTTTTATTTTTTCCTAACCAAAATAGATCAAAGCAGCCGTACAGGTGCGGCCATTGTCCTTTTTTTGTCAATTCACGCTTAAATACTTTCAAGAACACAATATCCTTCTATATTTGTAAATCTTCTGAAAATAGGCTGCACTAAAAAGTATTTATCTTCACCTCTATGGACAAAAGGGCTACAATGATCTGGTTTAGAAATGATTTAAGACTTCATGACAATGAGGTTTTTTATCAAGCTTCTGAAAAAAGTTCATTTATCATCCCAGTATATTGTTTTGATCCCCGATATTTTGACCGTAATCAATTTGGCACCTTAAATACAGGTGTCCTGCGGGCGGCCTTTGTTATCGAAGCTGTCACTGCCTTAAAAGAAAAATTAAAAAGCCATGGTAGTGATCTGCTGACCTATATCGGTAAGCCTGAAGATATCATTCCGCGTATTGCCCAAAAATATCAAGTCAATGAGGTCTATCACCATCGCGAAGTTGCACTTCGAGAAACATCGATTTCCGAAAAGGTAGAAAGTGAGCTTTGGAGCAGCAAAATAAATCTGCGCCATTTCATAGGCCATACCCTTTACCATAAAGAAGACCTTCCTTTTCCGATCAAGGATATACCCAATGGCTTTTCGATTTTCAAGAAAAAAGTCGAGCGGGAAAGTTTGGTTCGGCAACCTATTCCGTTTCCGACCAATTTCCTTACCCCGCCGCATCTTGAGGACACCAAAATTCCTTCGCTGAAAGATCTAGGCTATTCGGAAGAGGAAATCAAATCTGTTAATGATATTTATATTCTCGGAGGTGAGGATACCGCACTCAGCATTATGCATGCGGTATTGTCAACCTATCCTGAAACCGAACAAGATCCGCTAATTCTAGGCCCTTTTATAGCATCCGGAGCTTTATCGCCCATTCTATTGTACAACAATATCAAAAAGCTGGGTGAAGGCAAAAAGGATAAACGATTTGAAAAAATCATCGACATTCTCCTCTGGCGCGACTATTTTAGGTTTATGCTTAAAAAATATCCAAATATATTTTTTAAACCACAGGGCACCAAAAACGGCACACAACAGGATCATTTGGCCCTGGAAGGGAATGATGAATTATTTGAAAAATGGAAATCAGGCCATACGGAACATGATTTTATCAACAGTGTGATGATCCAGTTGCAAAAAACAGGCTATATCCCCTATCAGGCACGCCTGATAGCAGCCAGTTATTTGGTGCATGAATATCGGGTCAACTGGCTTCGTGGCGCTTCCTGGTACGAAGAACACCTATTGGACTATTCTCCGGCAACGGTGTACGGGCAGTGGTCACATGTCGCCGGAGTGGGGACAAGCGAGAAAGACAATAAAGCATTGGACTGGCAAAAATTGATCAAAACACATTTCCCAAATGGACTACCCAAACTGGATGAAATATTGGCTAAATAAATCTTCGGCAGAAATAAATAATTCTAATAGAAAATAAATTTGTAGTGCGCTGGAAGCCTCTTTTAAATGCCGCTAAAAATGTTAAGAATTGGATAGATTTATTGATTAAATTATTCAATTTCAGTATTAGAAACTCTTTTTTTATTCATAACTTTGACAAATTTCATAGTTTTAATTGTAAATGGACAAT
>JAIRVH010000105.1 GCA_031253985.1 Sphingobacterium sp. | reverse complement strand
GAACAGAGCAGTCAAGCCCGCCAGAGCCGATGGTATTGCCGTAACAGGTGGGAGAGTAGGTCGGTGCCTTTTTTTACACGGAAGCCCTTGCTGGAAACAGTCAAGGGCTTCTTTCGTTTTAGTACTTTCAGAGTTATTACTTTAAACTTAGTACTTATCCGTGCAACTGATGTCTTTGAAAATGACATAATAATGGGTGATGCCATCATGCTTTGTTCCTGAGTAGTAATATATTTATGATTTTTATTAAGTAACTTTGCAGCGCAATGGGTACATTATTGGACAACGGAATTAAACCGTATAATCATTACGGGGCTTATTTAAAGCAAAAGTATAACGGTCAGAAAGTGTTTAAAGTGATTGTGGACGGTAATTTTACTTGCCCCAATCGTGATGGTAGCAAAGGCTACGGAGGGTGCACTTACTGTAATGTGGATTCTTTTACACCGGATACTGCCCGTAAAATTCCTTCTATACGAGAACAGGTGGAATCAGGGATAGCGAGAGCACGTAATAGCTATGGTGCGGAAAAGTTTATTATTTATTTCCAGCCAAACACAAATACGTATGCGCCGACGCATCTACTGAAGATGATGTATGATGAGGCTTTGAGTATCGATCCTGAAAATACCTTAGGTCTTTCTGTTGGAACACGTCCTGATTGTTTGGATTTTGAAAAGATTGCATTGTTGGAGTCTTATACAGATCGTTACGATGTGGATTTGGAGATGGGGATGGAATCTATTTACAACGATACATTGGAGCAGATCAATAGAGGCTGTTCGCACGACGAATTTGTTCAGGCGATGGAAATGTTAAAGGATACGCCATTGGAGCTTTGTGTACATACCATATTTGGCTTCCCATGGGAATCGGAAGAGATGATGTTAAAATATGCAGATGAAATCAACCGGTTTCCACAGATTAAATTTGTAAAATTGCACCACCTGCATATTGTAGAGGGCTCCATTATGGGCGTCAAATACAAAAGGGAGCCTTTCGAACTTTTCTCGATGGAAGGTTATACCGAATTCTTAGCCAAATTTATTCCACGGTTACGTCCAGATCTGATTATTCAGCGTATCTTCGGGATTGCCGATAAAGAATTGTTAATAGCACCAAATTGGGGTTTTCCGAAGTCAGGTATTCAAACTTATATAGATAAAGGCTTGGAAGCACGTCAGGTTATGCAAGGAAGTCTTTATGAATAAAGAAAGTATATATATGTATTATATATAGGGTAATAGAGTAATTGATCTATCGCTATAAAAACAAATAAGGCTTCTTGAAAAGAAGCCTTATTTGTTTTCTCTCAAAGGGAAATTACAAACTAATTTCTCCGTTTTATTTAGCCCTCTACAATTGATTTCAAATCAGCAGGCGAGTAATTAATGGATTTCAATGTTTTATTGTCAGTAGTTCTGAATACTAAAAATTTACCATCAACTTCTCTGTAATAGGATTCTACACCTTTTAATTTATAGTGCTCCTGCGTAGCGATAGCTTCTGCCTCGTCTTTACAAGCTTTGCTCATGTTGGAACGTTGAACTTCATCAAAAAGAGCTGAGAATTTATCTTTTAAGCCAAATTCTAATACCGCTCCAGCAAGTACATATTGAATATCACATAGTGCATCTGCAATTTCTACTAGATCTTTATCCTGAATGGCTTCTTCCAGCTCTTTGAGCTCTTCAGCGATCAGCGATACCCGGAGGGCACATCTTTGTTCAGAGGGAATAGTAGGAGCGTCTAAGATCGGATGTTGGAATGTTTTATGGAATTCCGCAACGGATGAAAGTGTTTTCGGATCAGTCATATTCTTTGTTGTTTTATTTGAAAGAGCAAATATAAAAAATAAAGGACGGTTAACTGAATGACCGTCCTTTATTTTTATTTATCTTCTTAAGCGATTAAATCAGGTGCTTTAATTGCACGATTTCACGCTCCTCTAGATATCTCCAACGGCCGCGAGGCAGATCTTTTTTCGTCAAATTTGCATAGACAACACGGTCCAATTTAACAACCTCATATCCTAAGGACTCAAAAATACGACGTACGATACGGTTTTTTCCTGAGTGGATCTGAATACCAACTTCCCGTTTAGAACCACCTTGAACATAGCTTAAATCATCTGGTTTGATGACACCATCTTCCAATTCAATACCAAATTGAATTTTGTTGAAATCACCTTGTGTAAGGTTTTTATTTAGCTCAACGTTATAGATTTTACTGATGCTATTACGCGGATGGGAAAGCTTTTCGGCAAGGCTACCATCGTTCGTCATTAAAAGAAGACCCGTTGTATTTCTGTCAAGACGACCTACAGGGTAAATTCTTTCTTTTGTTGCTTTAGAAACAAGCTCCATTACGGTATGACGTTCTTGAGGATCATCAGTAGTGGTGATGTAATCTTTTGGTTTATTTAACAAAACATACACCATTTTCTCACGTTTCAAACGCTCGTTGTTGTAGCGGATTTCATCGGTCGCAGGATCTACCTTTGTTCCCAATTCAGTAACAGGTTCTCCATTTACCCAAATGACACCAGCAGTGATAAGCTCATCAGCTTTACGTCTTGAACAAATACCTGCATTGGCGATATAGCGATTCAAACGAACTAAGCCGTCATCTTCTGCATCCTCTGCTTTTTTCTTGGGACGTTTAATATATTGTTTGTCACCAAAGTTTTTGTTGTCGTCAAATTTTCTACCTCTTTCACCGTCAAACTTTCTGTCTGACCGTTTGAAGTTATCTCTTTTTTCAAAAGGACGATCTGATTTATCAAAAGATCTTGAAGAGTCGTTTCTATCGGAACGTTTGAAGTTATCTCTTTTTTCAAAAGGACGGTCAGATCGGTCAAAAGATCTTGAAGAGTCGTTTCTGTCGGAACGTTTGAAGTTGTCTCTTTTTTCAAAAGGACGGTCAGATCTGTCAAAAGATCTTGAAGAGTCATTTCTGTCGGAACGTTTGAAGTTATCTTTTTTATCAAAAGAACGTTCTGATCTATCGAATTTATTGAAGGAATCTTTTTTATCAAAAGATCTTGAAGAATCGTTTTTGTCAAATGAACGGCCTCCTCTACCAAAGGATTTTTCTGAATTATCTTTTGAACGGAAGGAATTGTTATCTCCTCGGAAGGATGGTTTATCGGAGAATTTCTTAGATCCGAATGATTTGTTCTCACGGTTATCATCTTTTCTGAAAGAACCTCTTTCAGAACGGTCATTGGACCCAAATGATTTTTTTTCGAAACTATTGTTCTTATCGCCTCGAGATTTGAAGCTATCTGAGTTGCCTCGTGACTTTCTGGAGTTGTCATCACGACTGTTCCTTTTATTGCTGCATGGCATTGTGTTTTGCTAAAATGTGAACTACAAAGTTAGGGATAATTTTGGGTTTTGCGAAAAAATCCTTATCTTTTTGTCTTTTCTTGAATTTACCGCGTTTTTAGGCTGAAAAAGCCGCTTTAAGTTGTCTAGAATGTAACTATTTGTTTTTTAAATAAATAGTGTTTACCTTTGTACCCTTGAATTTGAACCAAGCTATTTTTTGATCGACAGGGGTCGTGGATAGGATAGCATTAAGGGAGTGAATGATAAGAAAGAAAGTTTTATGTAGTAGTCTGATTTTGTTTGCTTTATTGCTGTCAAAATTATACTCAACCCCACACAACAATGCTTCAAGCGGCGATAAGATCGTTGAACCGAAGCTAGTCGTAGTTCCAGCTCATCATGGAGACGACGAAGAAAAAAAAGAAAAAAGCAATTCGTTTGAATCTTATATGAATTCATTGACATTTGCCGAGGATTCATTACCGATGGATCGTCCGCTAGTGGAAAGTAAATTGCGTAAATTTTTCAGTCGATTCTCGTTTAAAAAAACAGGATCATACGATATGCATAAGAAGGCAGAGACCTATTTGCCTATGATCGCCAAGATCCTAAAATCACATGGTATTCCAGAAGACTTCAAGTACATTCCATTGGTGGAAAGCGGGCTTAGTAAAGCTGTCGTTTCATCTAAAGGAGCTGGTGGTTATTGGCAGTTTATGCCGGCAACGGCACGTTTATATGGATTGAAAGTCAATGGTTCAGTAGATGACCGGAAAGATCTTGTCAAATCTACGCATGCTGCCGCCAGATACCTCAAATACCTGTATGGTCAATTCGGGAATTGGACTTTAGTTGCTGCAGCATACAATGTTGGTGACGGAAGTCTGAGAGGTTCGATAAGAAGACAGAAAAAAGACGATTATTTTGCATTGAAATTGAATAATGAGACAGGCTCATACGTCTATAAACTTGTTTCGATGAAGGAAATTATTGAACATCCACAAAAACATGGCTATTCGCGCTATGCAAACAAAGAAAGTGAGACGTTGGATAGAGAACCCGATATGCTGTAAAATAAAAGTCAATTACAATAGAAAAGGCTTTCCTAGAGGAAAGCCTTTTCTATTGTAATTATACTTCATATAAAGCTTAGGCATCATCGAAGGGCAATTACCGCAAATCGACGATGTCAAATCCTTTATAATCGTTCTTGTTGAATGTGAATAGATTGGCTGAAAGGGCTTTGTTGCCTTCCTGCGAACCTAGCGTGTAGATGTAACGATTACCACTTTTGTCAATTATTGTGGTGTCATAAATCAAATTGTTTGCTTTATTGATACGCAGTTTTATTTTTGAATAGTTTTTCTTGCTATCAACTGGGCTTAATTCAACGACGCTCAATGTAAGTCCTTTTGCCTTCTCTGTATTAGCCATGGCATATTTAAAACCAGTGGTATAGAAGCTGAATATATTTGTTGGATTGATCTCGTTGGTTGAATTGCTCGTCTCTGACACTTCAACTTCCTTTTCAGCTTTCATAATATTCCATTGTGTCTTGGAATCTGATATCAACACTTGATTTTTTGTGCTAACATGGTATTTGTTGTTACTTTTGTCCAGGTATATTGTTCCACCATCCGCATGTGAGCTTCCGTTAGCCTGTTTAATATCTAACGAGAAATTGGCCTGTATCGTCTTATATGTATTATACTTTTGACTCACTTTTGCCAATAGCGCCTTAGCGGAGGCATCATTTTGTGCATAGCTATTCCGACTGAATGTCATGCATAGCAAACCTACAATAAACCATACTAGTTTTTTCATCTTAATTGTCCTTTCTTAACGTCTCCAAATATTGTTCTAATGAATATTCATCGGGATAAAGCACTTCGCGTGCCTTACTTCCTTCAAATGGACCTACAATTCCTGCAGCTTCCAATTGGTCGATGATCCGTCCTGCCCTATTATAACCCAGTTTCAATTTACGCTGGATTAAGGAAGTAGAGCCTTGTTGATGCATGACAATCAAGCGGGCAGCGTCTTCGAACAATTGATCACGGTCTTTAGGATCAAAATCTACGCTACCAGCGCCATCTCCGTTTTCGTCAACGTATTCGGGAAGCATAAATGCTGAAGGATAACCTCGTTGTGCACCGATGTAATCGGAAATCTGTTCAACTTCTGGTGTATCCACAAATGCACATTGAATACGTATCAAATCACTTCCAGTAGCTAAAAGCATGTCACCACGACCGATCAACTGATCTGCTCCACCTGTATCCAGGATTGTCCGCGAATCGACTTTGGACAATACCCTGAAAGCAAGACGTGCAGGGAAGTTAGCCTTGATTGTACCTGTAATGATATTGACAGAAGGACGTTGGGTCGCGATAACCAAGTGTATACCTACAGCACGAGCCAATTGGGCTAAACGTGCAATTGGTGTTTCGACCTCTTTTCCTGCTGTCATCATCAAATCGGCAAACTCATCAACAATAAGAACGATATATGGTAAGAATCGATGACCCTCCTCAGGGTTTAATCTGCGATTGATAAATTTTGCATTATATTCCTTTAAATTACGTACCTGTGCATTTTTTAATAAATCATAGCGCTGATCCATCTCTATACACAAGGAATTTAGCGTGTTGATTACTTTTTTAGTATCGGTAATAATAGCATCACCATCATCAGGTAATTTTGCAAGGAAGTGACGTTCTACTTTTTTGAATAGAGAGAGTTCCACCTTCTTAGGGTCAACAAGAACAAATTTGAGTTCCGCCGGGTGTTTTTTATACAGTAAGGATGTCAGAATGGCGTTGATACCAACTGATTTACCTTGTCCTGTAGCACCTGCGACCAAAAGGTGGGGCATTTTAGCTAAATCGGCAATATAGACTTCATTGGAGATTGTCTTACCCAAAGCAATAGGAAGATCCATTTCAGTTTTCTGAAATTTCTCTGTAGCGAGTACCGATCGCATAGATACCATTTCCGGATTGGAGTTTGGTACCTCGATACCGATTGTTCCTTTTCCGGGCATAGGTGCTATAATCCGGATACCCAAGGCAGCAAGACTTAAAGCAATGTCATCTTCCAGATTTTTGATTTTCGAAATCCTGACACCAGGTTTCGGTATAATCTCATACAGCGTAACTGTTGGACCTATGGTGGCTTTGATGCTTTCGATTTCGATGCTGTAGTTTCTCAGGGTATCAACGATCTTATTTTTATTCGCTTCGAGTTCCTGTTGATTGATCGTTATTTTTCCGCTGCCATAATCTTTTAATAAATCCAATGCCGGATGTTGATAGCCAGAAAGGTCTAATTTGGGGTCATACTGTCCAAACTGGGCCACCAGGTCACTGGCGGTAATTTCTTTTTCCTCTTTGATATCTTCCACAACGAGACCTGGAACAACATCATGTTCAATGGGTGGCTCGGGTTCTTGTTGGGGCGGCGTTACCACGACCGGTGGCTGATATTCGCGGATCAGTGGTAAGTCTGCGTCTTCAAAGTCTTCATTCGGCTGATCAATTGTAAAACTGATTGAAGGTGTATTCTCTGTTCGCTCCAGTGGACTGTCGTCGAATGAGAGTACCACTTTGTCTTTCGGATCAATTTGCACTTCAGGTACGGGGTGATGCGTAAAGGCGGGGCGTTGAAGTTCTTCCTGTACATCTTTGTCACGAGCAGCTTGAAATCGTTCATTAATTGACGTCGGTCGTTGCATGGACTCCCTAACAGAATGAATGGAATCATCTTCAATATGGATTTTGTTTCTGAGATGATTTGGAGCGTATTCATCTTCATCCTCATCCGCTAGATCTTCCGACAGGGACCTGGATTTTCTGTTACTGAAGAGGACAAATTTAAAATCAAGGTTGTAAAGTAGTATTAGTGTCGTTAAGTATGCAAATGCCAATATACATCCTACACCAACGATACCCACTTGTGCTTCCAGTAATTTATTGGTCCAAAAGCCAAACTTTCCTTCAAGCATATGCGGCGTATCGGCCATGAATCCGTGTAGGAAACCTAAGGTTACGGAAATAAAAACGATAGCGACAAAAGAATAAACGACCGTACGGTATAATGGAAGCAATGACTTTTTGAATAGCAAACGGTATCCTAAGATAAATAGAACGGGAATAAAAAGAAAAGATGCAACACCAAACCATTCATACATAAATTGGTTGGCAAGCAATGCGCCAAATTTTCCCAATTTATTATCAACAACAGGAAGATCGACGGCTTCGTCATGAATTTCCTCAACAGATCTGAATAATGTCGACCAGCCGCCATTGGTTTTTGCGATATAGCTTTGGTCGTCTTCCCAGGTAAACAGGTAAGAGACAAAAGCTGTAGCAAATGCCAATGAAAGTAAGATCAATAAAATTCCTAATATCTTGACAGCCTTTTGCTGTGCATCAGAATAATCTCTTGGTACACTATTTTTTTGACTTTTTTCCTTTTTAAATGTTGTCGATTCCTTTTGTGGGGCACGTTTGCCGGAAACTGAATTTCCTGTCTGCCTAAATGTATTTCCTTTATTTGACATTGAAAAGTTCACAATTATACTGCTTACAAACTTAGTTATTTTGATAGTATTTTAAAGATGCTGATGGCTTATTATTTTAAGTTTGTCGTTTTTATGAATGAATAAATTTAGATGTAGCTAAAAAGCTTGATAGGTTTAATGACTAGCAAATACTATGCCCTGCAAATAGGTTTGATCAAAGAATGTGGATATCTGCAGAGATTGCTTCTGTTTTTGTCTATTTTTTGGAGTTGCTATAAAATATGTAGTTTTACGAATAAAAATAAGAGACAGATGAACAAGTTTGAAATACGAAAGGCAACATTAGCTGATAAAGGACGGATTTGGGAAATTATACAACAGGCCATCGCCCTCAGGAAAGAACAAGGTAGCAGACAATGGCAAGATGGCTATCCGAATGAAGATGTCGTGCAATCGGATATTGATAAAGGGTATGGACATGTCGTTGAAGTGGAGCATAGGATTGTAGGTTATGTAGCTGTTATTTTTGATATCGAACCAGCTTATAATAATATTGACGGGAAGTGGCTAAGTGATGGTCAATATGTAGGTATACATAGACTGGCTTCCGCTCAGGATCCGCATGTGAAAGGTGTGGGCACAGGCATTATGCAGGGGGTGGAGAAAATTGCGATCGAGCATGGTGTCTATAGTATTAAGGTGGATACTAATTTCGATAACGGTGGGATGCTGCATGTATTCGACAAATTAGGGTATCAGTATTGCGGCGAGGTACACTTTAGAGGAGCGTCGAGGAAGGCATTTGAAAAATTATTGAACTAATCAATGGCTGCCGCTGTAGAAGAATGGCAGCTGGCTGCATAAAAAAAGTCCCTTTTGATTTCAAAAGGGACTTTTTTTTGTATATGGATTATTAAATCAGGATACTGCTGATCATTAATCTGCGATAATCAAGTAATAATTCTTTTTACCACGTTGTGCAACAATATATTTATTGTTTACAAGGTGATTCTCCGTAATCGACTCTTCAATATCAGTTGCTTTTTCTCGGTTGATCGAAACGCCGCCGCCCTGAAGCATTTTACGCGCTTCACCTTTGGAAGGGAATACCTGGGTTTGAACAGCGAGTAAATCAAGGATATTGATACCAGCCGCCAGTTCAGTCTTAGCGATCTGAAACTGCGGAATGCCTTCAAACACTTCTAAAACAGCATCATGATCTAGGTCGTTCAAGAACTCTAAAGAACCGTTACCAAAAAGAAATTCAGAAGTTTTGATGGCGGTCTCGTATGCTTCCTCGGAGTGTGTACGAATAGTGATATCTTTTGCCAGTGCTTTTTGAACTAAACGTAAGTGCGGTGCTGCATCATGTTCTGCAATGATTGACTCGATTTCGTCCTGAGGCTTTAGCGTAAAGATTTTGATCCAGTTTTTCGCATCATCATCTGAGGTATTTAACCAAAATTGGTAGTACTTATAGGGCGAGGTTTTCTTTGGATCCAACCATACCGCTCCGGATTCTGTCTTTCCAAATTTTTGACCATCAGCTTTTTTGATTAATTGTGTCGTGATGGCATAGGCTGTTCCCTGATCCTGGCGACGGATCATTTCGCTACCTGTTACAATGTTACCCCATTGATCGGAGCCACCCATTTGAACTTTACAGTTGTGGTGTTTCCAAAGGTAGTAGAAGTCATACCCTTGAATCAATTGATAGGTAAATTCTGTAAACGAAAGGCCATTGTCACCTTCCAGACGTTTTTTTACAGAATCTTTTGCCATCATATAGTTTACGGTAATCATCTTACCGATATCACGAATAAAATCCAAAAATTTAAAATCTTTGAACCAATCGTAATTATTAACCATTTGGGCGTCATTTTCACCTTCTCCAAATTCAAGAAATTTGCCTAACTGTTTTTTCAGACAAGCTACATTATGCTGTAGGGTAGCTTCGTCCAACAGGTTACGCTCTGCAGATTTGAAAGAAGGGTCTCCGATCATTCCTGTTGCTCCTCCAACCAGGGCAACTGGTTTGTGGCCTGCATTTTGGAAATGGATCAAAGTCATGATTTGCGTCAAGTGTCCTACGTGTAGAGAGTCGCCTGTGGGATCAAAGCCGATATAACCAGCGACTTTTTCTTTATTCAGTAAGTCTTCTGTGCCTGGCATAATATCTTGCAACATGCCTCTCCAACGTAATTCTTCTACAAAGCTCATTGTTAAATGGATTTAATTTTTTAATTTACAAGATGCAAAGATAGGAGATTAAGCGTATATTGAGCGAATAATT
>JAIRVH010000096.1 GCA_031253985.1 Sphingobacterium sp. | reverse complement strand
TGATCCGCGATTACAAGTGCTGCCATAGCTTCCACAATAATTACTGCTCTCGAAACAACACAAGGGTCATGTCTTCCCTTGCCACTTGCAATAGCAGGGTTGCCATGGATATCCACTGTCTCTTGATCTCTCATGATAGTGGCAACAGGCTTAAATGCTACTTTGAAAGTAATATCCATACCATTTGAAATCCCGCCCTGAATACCTCCAGAGAAGTTGGTATGTGTGTGCACTCGATTTAAATCATGGTCATCTGCTACAAATATATCATTATGTTCGGAACCTCGCAACTCCGATCCAGCAAAACCTGAACCGTATTCAAAACCATGTACGGCATTGATGCTCATCATTGCCTTGGCAAGGTCCGCATGCAGCTTATCAAAGACCGGTTCGCCCAATCCAACAGGGACATGTCTGATGACAGCTGATATACGTCCACCAACTGTGTCACCAGCTTTTCTGACCGAATCGATAAATTCAACCATCTCATTTGCTGTTGCTGGATCCGCGCAACGTGCGATATTTGATTCCCGCAGATCAAGAAGGGCTTTTAGGTCTTTTGTGTCAACATTTGGCGCTTCAATAGTACCGACTCCAGAGACGTGGGCAAAGATTTCTATCCCAAATTGTTTTAGAAAGCTTTTTGCTACAGCGCCAGCAGCAACACGGGCTGCTGTCTCTCTTGCTGAAGAACGTCCTCCACCACGATAGTCACGTATCCCATATTTCATTTGGTAGGTGAAATCAGCATGGGAAGGTCTGAAGATATCTTTGATATGTGTGTAATCCTTCGAACGCTGGTCTTCGTTTGGAATGATAATCGCAATGGGTGTTCCAGTTGATTTTCCTTCGAACACGCCGGACAATATCTGAGCTGTATCGCTCTCTTTCCTTTGCGTCGTGATCTTCGATTGACCTGGTTTTCGTTTGTCGAGCTCAGACTGGATAAATTCCTCGTCTATTGTTATATTTGAAGGGCAACCATCAATAATTACACCTATAGCTTTGCCGTGTGATTCGCCAAAAGTGCTGATTCTGAATAAATCGCCAAATGAATTTCCTGCCATAAAAATTAAATTTCAATAAACTTAGATAAATTTGCTTTTATATGCAATTGTAAAGCGGTGGACAGAACAGAAATTTACTGATCCGTCACTCAATTAAGCTTCACTGATTGCGTCACAATTATTTGTCCCAGGCTAAAAGCCTGTCTGGGAGATAATAGGTGAAAAACAGGGATTAATATTGATTTAATCCCTGTTGTAAATATGTTAGTCAATTATAAAAGCTTGTGCCTGCAAATGGTTCCAAAAATCAGGGTATGATTTTTCCACAACTTGAGGTTCCGCAATCTTGATCTGGTCAAAAACTAATGCTAAAGGTGCGAATGCCATCGCCATGCGGTGATCTTCGTAAGTATCGAAGGTTACTTGTTCAGGCTGATATACCTGTGCTGTTTTCAGGTGATAGGTATCGCCATCCTCAATCAGTTCTGCTCCAAATTTTGCAATTTCAGTCTGTAATGCGGCAATGCGGTCAGTTTCCTTGATTTTCAAGGTTTCTAGGCCTATAAACGATATGTCACGTTTTAATGCAGCAGCAACAACGACTACAGTTTGTGCGAGATCGGGACATTCTTTAAAGTCGAATAAGGTTTTATCCGAATCGATCTGCTTTTTATTTAAATGTAATCCGTCTGATTCAAAGCTTGATTGTACACCGAAATGTTCCATAATGCTTGCAATAGCAATATCCCCCTGAAGACTATTTTGTCTTAATCCAGGCAATACTATCGATGCATCGGCGCCTGCCAGTGCGACGATCGCGTACCAATAGGAAGCAGCACTCCAATCCGGCTCCACATATATTGTTTGCTTATCAAATACCTGCGGCGCAATTTTAATCGCATTGTCTATCCATTCATGTTGAATTCCTACACTTTTGAGCATATCCAACGTCATGGATACATAAGGTCTGGAGGTTAATTCGCCTTCAATTTCTAAAGTGAGTCCCTTTTTTAAGGCCGGAGCAATTAATAAGAGGGCCGATATATATTGGCTGCTGATATTTCCCTTAATCTTGACACGGTCTTTTCCTTGAAATAGTCCGCCCTCGATCTTCAAAGGTGGGTATCCTGCCTTTTTTTCATAGTGGATTTCAGCGCCAATTTCCTTCATAGCATCGACCAATATACCAATAGGACGCTGTTGCATGCGTTCTGTCCCCGTAAGGATAAAATTTCCTTTAACAAGGTTGAGGTAAGCTGTCAGGAAACGCATAGCTGTCCCGGCAGGACCTATATCAATGGTGTTATAGCCTGGTTGGGGATCTGATGCGATCTGCAGCACGCGGTTTAGCGTTACGGTGTCGGCGGCCTCAGAAAGGTTGGCGATTTCAACTTGTCCTTTGCTCAGCGATTGGATAATAAGAGCACGGTTGCTCTCTGATTTTGAACCCGTGAGTTGAACCGTGCCTTGTATCGTTTTTGATGGATGCGTCAGCGTGATGACTTGTTGATTCATTATGCTTCTGCTGTTGGTTGTTCCTGTGTATTCATCACCGCGTTTTGCTTGCGGATAGATTCGTTGTGAATTAATTCGAGGAATTTTGTCGCAAATTCACTTCCTAATGAAAGCGCTTCTGCTAATTTTGTACGTTTTTGAACAATCTCGTCCCAACGGTTAACTTGTAAAATAGTAACATTGTTGTCGCGTTTGTATTCTCCGATTTTCTCCGCAATTTTCATACGTTCACCAATTTTTTGGATGATTAAATCATCTAATTTATCGATGTTGCTACGTAATTCTGCTAATTTATCTTCGAAAGAAGGGTTATCAGAAGCTGCTTTACGTAAGGTCAAGTGGTCGATCAAATCTGCCAAAGCAGCCGGAGTCACTTGTTGTTTTGCATCAGTCCAAGCGACAGATGGATCAATATGCGATTCGATAATCAATCCTTGCATATCCATATCCATTGCTTTTTGTGCAATATATGGCAATAACTCACGGTTTCCACAGATGTGACTTGGATCGTTAATGATTGGTAGATTAGGACAAGCAGTTTTTAACTGAATTGCCAAATCCCACATCGGTTCATTGCGAAATGCTGTTTTCTCGTAAGAAGAGAAACCTCTATGGATGGCACCTAATTTTTTGATACCGGCACGATTGATACGTTCCAATGCACCGATCCACAACGATAAATCAGGGTTCACTGGGTTTTTAACGAATACGGGGATATCAACGCCTTGTAAAGCATCTGCAATTTCCTGTACAGTAAATGGATTAGCCGTCGAACGTGCGCCTACCCATAAAACATCTACACCTGCAGCTAATGCTTCTTCTACGTGTTTTGCTGTAGCCACTTCAGTAGCCGTTAAAAGACCTGTTTCCTCTTTTGCTCTTTTTAACCATTCCAAGCCAATTGAACCGATACCTTCAAATTCTCCCGGACGGGTACGAGGTTTCCAGATGCCGGCACGTAAAATGTTTACTTTTCCTGTGTTTGCCAGCAAATGTGCTGTTGAAACCAATTGTTCTTCTGTTTCAGCACTACAAGGACCTGCAATGATTAAAGGTTTATCTCCTGTGTCCAACCAAGATTTTAAAGGAGTGATGTCTAATGTATTTTTCATGTTAAGTTTGATTATCTATTTTAAATTGTATACGCTATTGTTAATTATAATTTTTCGTTTTTGACATATTCGCCCATAATATTGAAATTGATACTATGTTTGAGAACTTTCCGGATAGCTGCTTCGTAGTCAGTCTGCTTTTTCCATTCCACGTCTACAAAAAAGTCATACTCATTGCGTTTCCCAATGACAGGCATAGACTGAATTTTGCTCAGATTGATATTCTGCTCAGCAAAACATTGTAAAATGGTTGCTAGAGATCCGACCGTATTTCCCGTTTGGAAAGATAATGACGCTTTATTTGCATTTTTATGCTCGACAACCTCATTAGATAATACCAAAAAACGTGTAGCATTCTTTTTATTGGTTTCGATTCTCTTTTCAAGGATCTCAAGGCCATAAATCTCAGCAGCCAGTGTGCCTGCGATCGCAGCGGTGTCTGTTAATTTGCGTTCAGCAATCATTTTAGCAGTTGCCGCCGTATCAGATCCTTCTGTGATACGTACTCCTTCCAGTTCTGAAAGAAATTCTTCGCATTGGCGAATGGCAATCGGATGCGATTCGATATGCTTAATATCTTTTAATTTAACACCGGGTAATACCATGAGATTCTGTTGAATGTTTAGGTATACTTCGCCCGTGATATGGAACTTGTAATCTCTTAGCAAATTATAGTTTGGTAATAGGCTCCCAGCAATGGAATTTTCGATCGCCATCACGATATAATCGACTTTTCTTTGCTTGAGCAATTCACAAGTTTTCTTAAATGAATCACATTCTACAATTTCAACTTCTCTGCCGAAAAATTTAAATGCGGCTTCTTCATGAAATGAAGCCTTAGCTCCTTGTATTGCAATTTTTAAACTCATTGTTTTTTGTTTGCTATTTTGTCCTTAAACAAAAAGAGTCCCGATCATTTAAACCGGGACTCTTTTGTTTGTATTTTTTATGATTTATACACAATCTAATCCCGGCTCTTATTTTTAAAATAAAAGAAGTTAAAATAGAAATATGTATATGTTCTGTTCATCCTGTTGTTGTTTGACATTTCAAATGTACGAATGTTTTTGAAATATCAAAGAAAAAAATAATTTTTTATTGATAATATGGTGTTTATTTTAATGTTTTTATTGTGTTTTTTACTAGTTTTTTTTTAACTTTTTTTGTGAAGTTTTCTTTGAGTTTATTATCTGATTATTTTGGTTATATTGCTTGTTTTTAGTGTTTTGTGTGTTTTTTATTCCTTTTTTATGTCTTGAATTGCTTGAATTTACTTGTTTTTTATTGCTTAAAATACTGTGATTTTTATGGTGTTTTTAAGGTGTTTTTTAATGTTAAAAACATGTGTTTTTAGTGTTAATATTTACTGTTTCTTTTACTGTTTTCTTGAAAAAGTATTTTACTACCTTTGACCAAATTCTGAATTTTATGCTAAAGCGAATTAATTTTTATGGATGTGCCGGTGTGATTTGTTTGCTATTGACGGCTTTCAATTTTAAAGGGGAGGAAAAAGAGGCGAAGGTAAAACGTGTGATCGACGGGGATACCTTTGTGATTGAAAATGGAACCTCAAAAGGAGAAAAAGTAAGGTTAATCGGAATAGATGCGCCGGAAACAAGAAGGGCGGCACGAAAAGAAATAGGTTATTACGGCCAGGAGGCAAAAGAATACCTAACTTCGATGTTGAATGGAAAACAGGTCAAGCTTGTGTTTGATGTGGGAAAACGTGATCGATATGGAAGACTTCTTGCTTATGTGTATCTTGGAAAGAAATTTGTCAACCGGGATTTGGTCGAGCAGGGCTATGCGGTATCTTATACCTTAGCGCCGAATGTGCAGTATGCGGATTTATTTGTGAAATTGGAACGCCAGGCCCGCCGGGAAAAACGTGGACTCTGGAAATAAATAGATTTTGAAGAATGATTTTTGTCTTATTAAGTGTCATCTGTAGTGTGACCGTAGCCGTACTATTGAAATTGGCTAAACAAAATGGAGTTGAAACCAAACAAGTTATTGTTTGGAATTATCCCGCGGCCGTAGCATTGAGCTATTTTGTACTGCAACCAGACTTAAAATTGCTGGTATGGGATACGATACCGCTTACATTGTATACAAGCCTCGCGATACTGCTCCCGGGAATGTTTGTTTTTATCGCTTTGTCCATTCGGTATAGTGGTTTGGTCAAGACAGAAGTCGCACAGCGCTTATCTTTATTTATACCCCTGCTTGCATCTTTTTTCTTATTTCATGAAAAGATGCAAGAACATAAAATGCTGGGGATAGCTATTGGTTTATTGGCAATTTTGTGTTCGATCGGCTGGCAGAAAAGCCAGAATGATGGGGGGGCGAAAGATGGCCGTTATAAAATGCGTTATCCCTTGTTGGTATTTGTTGGTATGGGGATTATAGATATTCTTTTTAAACAAGTCGCCCTGCATGTCAATATACCCTATATCAGTTCCATGTTTATTATCTTTGTCATGGCGATGTTTATTGCCATGTTGTTGCTGTTCTATTTTCTTTTCGTGGAAAAGCAAAGTTTTTCGCGCAAAGCTGTGGGGTATGGACTGGTTTTGGGAGTATTCAATTTTTGCAATATTCTATTCTATATGAAAGCACATCGGGCCTTGCCAGAAAACCCTTCTGTTGTGTTTACTGGTATGAATATCGGTGTGATTTCCTTGGGCGCTTTAATTGGCGTCTTATTTTTTAAGGAAAGGCTATCACTATTGAATTATCTTGGTATAGCACTTTCTATTGTTTCAGTTTTAATCATAGCTTATCTATGAGTTTATTTGAAGATACTTATCGGACTATTGATGCCAAATATGAAGGGATTTTTAGGGATAAAGGAAGTAAATTTATCGCTTATGCCTTTCCTTTTAAATCCGAGGACCAATTGAAAGATCTTATTTTGGAAGTGAAAGCCGTTCATCCGAAAGCGAGGCATCATTGCTGGGCTTACCGTCTGACAACCGATCGGGCGCTGTTTCGTGTCAATGATGATGGCGAACCTTCTGGCACAGCAGGCCGGCCTATTTTGAATGTGCTCCTGTCTATGGACGTCACTAACATTATCGTAATTGTCGTTCGATACTTTGGGGGGACATTATTGGGTGTTCCGGGCTTAATCAATGCTTACAAATCAGCAACCCAAGATGCTTTGACCCAAGCCGGAATTATCGAGCGTACAGTCAATGACCATTATAGTATTACCTTTGATTACCTTCATATGAATGATGTCATGCGGATCATAAAGGAAGAAGGGGTGGAAGTTGAAAAGCAGGAATTCGACAATCAGTGTTATTTGGAATTTGAGGTCCGAAAAATGCAGGTCAATCGAATTGTAGACCGATTTTCCAAAATAGAAGGCAGTAAGTTAACTTATTTATACACCATATGATTAACGAATCGGAATTGATTTTAAATGCAGATGGCAGTATATACCATCTGAATTTATTGCCAGAGGATCTGGCAAATACCGTAATTACGGTTGGTGATCCCGATCGTGTTGCGAAGGTGTCGAAATACTTCGACCGTATTGAACTCAAGAAAGGAAAACGTGAATTTATTACACATACCGGATATCTCGGCAATAAACGGCTGACCGTAATTTCAACCGGTATCGGTACCGATAATATCGATATTGTATTTAATGAACTGGATGCGCTGGTCAATATTGATTTTGCAAACAGGACCGTTAAACCTGCATTGACTTCATTGGATATCGTTCGAATCGGGACTTCTGGAGCTGTGCAGCAAGATATCGAGATGGGAACTATTTTAGCGTCCGCTTACGGAGTAGGACTTGATGCATTGATGAACTATTATCAGGGATCTTTTGATGGCGAGGAGCAGGCGCTTCAGGCAGAACTAGCCAACTATTTTTCCGCATTAAATCTGAAGCCTTACGTTTCGAAAGCTGGCACAAGCCTTCTGGATCGAATTGCCTTTGATTTACCGAAGGGAGTTACGTTGACTGCTCCCGGGTTTTATGCTCCACAGGGAAGGACTGTCCGCTCAACTAATACGATCCCCAATTTTATAGACTTGATCAATACCTTTCGATATAAAGGTCAGCGCTTCACCAACCTGGAAATGGAAACAGCCGGTATTTATGCATTGGCTAACATGTTTGGACATCAAGCTTTATCCATCAATGCGGTTTTGGCGAGTAGGGTAGATGGTCGGTTTTCTTCAACACCCGAAGAAGTTGTTGATAAGGCTATACAGCTTGTCTTGGAGCGTATTTAACCGTTTATCTGTGCCATGTAGGGAAGACTTTAGATTTTCTCAATTGATGCAGTAAACGGGTTGGGAAGAATTAGATAAGGATTCAAATAGAAAAGGAGTTGTATTAGACAACTCCTTTTCTATTTGAATCAAATTTAAGCATGATGAACAGTAAAATGGTGAAACTCCATAAAGATGAGCCACCATAGCTGATAAAGGGTAGTGGAATCCCAATAACAGGAACAATACCTATTGTCATGCCGATATTGATGAATAAGTGAAAAAATAGGATGGACGCTACACCATATGCATATATTCTGGCAAAGGCTGAACGCTGTCGTTCGGCTATGTGAATAATACGTAGGAGTAAAGTGAGGTAAATGAGCAGTAGCGTAACTGATCCAACAAACCCCCATTCTTCTCCGACGGTGCAGAAAATAAAGTCAGTACTCTGTTCAGGCACAAAGTTATATTTTGTCTGCGTTCCCTGTAGATAACCTTTTCCCAAAAGCTGCCCCGATCCAATCGCAATTTTAGATTGATTCAAATTATACCCTTTTCCTTTAGGATCTTCCATTTTGCCCAGGATAATATCAATACGGTCACGTTGATGGGGTTGTAGTACATGTTCATACACCAAGTCCACGCACAGAACGAATACAGCGCAGGCAGCAAAAAGTATACTTAAATTGATAATGTATTTTCGCCGTTTACGGTAGTTCCACATTACCAAGCCAATCAGTAAAGCTAAAACCAAGATAAGTATCCAAGGGTTGACCAGTAAAGCAAGGACGAAGAGCAAAATGCAAAGGCCACCGAAAATAAGAAGCTCATTATTCACATAGCCTTCCCGATAGAAGACAAAAATCAACGAGAAAAATGCAAGTGCAGATCCCGTATCAGGTTGTAACATGACCAAAAATACAGGAAACAAGACAATACCAGCTCCCATGGCCAGTGTTTGCATAGTGGGCGCTTTATTACTTTGAGAACTTAAAAAGTTAGCCAAAAGCAGACAGGTCGAAAGCTTGGCAAATTCTGAAGGCTGTAAGCGGAAAAAGCCTAAGTCAATCCAGGCCTGGTTTCCACCGACATTTCGTCCAACGACCAATACAATAACAAGCAGTACCGCTGTTATACCATAAAATATTGGTGAAGCTGAACTGAAAAACTTAGCATCGATGATCAGAATGGATATCCCCAGGATAATTGCGGAAACAAGATACAAAGACTGTTTTCCGTAATTGGTCCCTAAAGTAAAGAAATTGGGTAGCTCAGGATTAAATACAGCTGCACGGATATTGAATAGGCCAATTAAGCATAGCGCCAGCCAAAGCGTGATCGTGAGCCAGTCTATCTTTCCAAAGAAACTAGTTTTTTGATTATTCATATCTTCTCTTTATCTCGCTATGGTGAACAATTGTTTCTTTTGGTTTCGTTAAAGCAGCCAGTTGGCGTTTTGATTTTAACGTGTCCGTTTTTGATTTGACGGAATCAGTCTTTTTTACATCTTTAACCTTTGGATCTACCACTTTTTTAGGTGCTGGAAGAAAATTCGCTTTATAAATGCGGTCCTGAATATATTTTGGAGCAGTTATGGTGTCCTTGAGGTATTTTTCGACCATCATACTTGCGATAGGTCCAGCCCAGATGCCACCGTAACCCGCATTTTCAACAAACACGGCAATCGCAATTTTAGGATTTTCTCTCGGCGCAAACGCAAAGAAAACGGCGTGGTTTTCACCATGTGGATTTTGAGCTGTACCTGTCTTTCCACACATTTCGATGCCTGGAATACGATTGGCCCAAGCGGTACCTTCCGGCGTATTGACAGCATCACTCATTCCCTGAATGACAACTGGGTAATATTTCTCATCGACACCGGCACTGACTTTTTCGGTGAACTCCTTCTTGGCAATTTTCTGCGCACCGATACCTTTGATCAAGTGAGGTCTATAATAGAAACCTTTGTTGGCAACGATAGCCATGATATTGGCCATTTGTAATGGTGTTATACCCATTTCCCCTTGCCCGATAGATAAAGAGATGTTGAAACTTGAACGCCATTTATCATTACCGTATCGCTTGGTATAAAAATCTGATGTCGGTAATAAACCTGGTTTTTCTCCTGGTAGATCGATGCCTAGTTTATGGCCAATTCCAAACTGTGTCACTGCATTGCGCCATAGATCGTAAGCTTTAGGTCCGGACAGCCCACGTCCGTCGATCATTTTAGCATAGGTGAATCCATAATAGGTATTACACGATACAGCTACAGATCGCTGTAAGGTTGTCGAGCCATGATAGTGTGTACATCCCATCCAGCCGCGTCCACCGCCATAACTATAGCCATGTGGGCAGAAAAATACCGTATTTCGATCAATCACACCCGCTTGTTGGGCAGTCAAAGCCGAAACAACTTTAAACACCGATCCCGGCGGATAAGAAGCTTGAATAGGACGGTTGAAAAGAGGCTTGGTCTCATCTTTCAATAACTTCATATAATTATTTCCGGACTGTCTACCGACCATCATGTTTGGATTATAGCTTGGACTACTTACATAGGCCAAGATTTCACCCGTTGCAGGCTCGATAGCGACAATGGATCCCAATTTATTTTTCATCAGGTTTTCCCCTAAAATTTGAAGGTCTTTATCCAAAGAGGAAACCAGTCCCTCCCCTGCAACAGCGAGTGTGTCGTATTTCCCCTCCATAAATACGCCCTTGGGTCGGTTTAGTGCATCGACCATCAAATTGTTAACACCGCGTTTTCCACGAATGAGGTCTTCATAGGAACGTTCCACCCCGCTTCGGCCAATATAATCACCACTCCGATAAAATCCATTGGAGCGTTCAATATCCTTTTCATTTACCTCACTCACATAACCCAAAAATTGAGCAGCTATACTGTCTGGATAGCTTCTGATCGTTCTTTTTTGAACATAGAAACCACGAAATTGATACTGGTACTCCTGATATTGAGCCCATGTTCTCACAGAAAGCTGTTTTTCAAAAATCGACGCGCGGTAGGGCGAATGCACTCTGGCCTTTTCCATCCGTTTGATAAAGCCTTCCTTGTCAATATCTATCAGTTTGCAAAACAAAGCAGTATCGATTTCTTTTACCTCACGTGGCGTAACCATCAGGTCATATACCGGTTCGTTCTGAACCAGCACTTTTCCCTTTCGGTCCAGTATAACCCCTCTGGCAGGGTAAATGATGACCTTGCGCATCACATTGCTGTTTGCGGAATGTATATAGGAATCGTCTATGATCTGTAAATAAAATAGGCGTGCCACCAAGGTCAGCGTGATGGCAATAAAGATTCCAGAAACGACGTACTTACGAGCAAAAAAACTGTTCATAGAAATGAATTTCTATCCATCGATCTACTACAACCGATCTTTCTTTTTGTAGAATAATATGCTAAATAATAGCATGATAATTACTGTAAATATACAACTTAAAACTATACTCAATAAGGTATATTGGATGTGTTGGAAGGAAAAAGATTCCAGCAGATACAAAAATGTATGATGAATCAATGTTCCAAAAAAGATGTAGGAAAAGAACCAGCGAATATTCATAAAACCCAGCATTGGGGTAAAGAAAGATTCGCGTTCTTCCACTTCAAGTGTAATCTTCATGAAGAAAATGCGGCAGGCAGCCAACGCGACGCAAGCAGCCGTATTCACTCCCAAAGTATCGTAAAATGAATCTACGGTAAGTCCAGTTAGAAATGCGATCAGATACACCAGGAAATTGGGTGTTCCTGTCGGAAGTAAAAAAATAAATAAGATGTAAGGAAATGCAGCGACCAGATTATAATAACCGATATTCTGAAATAGGAAAACCTGCATTCCTACCAAAACGATAAATCGAATAATATTAAATATTAAAATCCTAGCCATTGTCCTTTGTCGATTCTTCTAATGTCTTTAATTCTTTGCTTAACAGGTCTTTTACAACATATACATGCTGTAAGTTGGAGAAGTTGGTACTTAGTAATATTCTAAGATCCAAAAAAGCATCTCCGGAAGAAATACCTGTCTGAATGACCGTTCCAACAAAAATTCCTTTCGGAAAATGCCCTGAATACCCAGAGGTATATACTTTGTCGCCTTTATTGACCTTGATGTGGTTTGGAATTTCCTTGACCATTGCGGCACGGTAATCCATGCTGTTGCCCCATACCAATGAGCCAAAGACTTCAGTGTGACCAAGTGTGACAGATATACGGGTATCTGGATGCAATAGGGATTGAACCGTCGAGAAGTTCTGCGAAACATTCAATACAATACCGACAACTCCGTTGGGAGCGATTACGCCCATTCCTCGCTCAATACCATCTTTACTGCCTTTATCGAGTGTTATCGTATTTGCTTTTTGGTGAATGCTATTGTTGATGACATTTGCAATAATAAATTCGTAACGACCAAACTCACTACTGTCAATCGCGGGGACAGGACCGATTTTGATGCTGTCTGTTGAACGGTAGGCTTGTAAGTCTTTTCTTAGTTGTGCATTTTCCTTTGCAAGGGCATCATTGGTCTCTCCTAAGTGCAGGTAACTTTTCCAGGAATTGACTTTCGCATAAAGGCCTCCTATGATGCTATTTGAAGAATTTAAAACAGAATTACGTTGGAAAGAATTGTTGGTGATCACCAAAAATAACGAGAATCCAAAAAATAGGATAAACCAAAAGAATGCATTATATCGTCTCAGGAATAACCAAAGGTTTCTCATTTTTTAATGTGGGTATTTAATAAGCAAGCGATATAATAATTTTGCATATTATATCGCCCTTTAATAAAATATTGTTATTAATTATTGAACGGTTATGATTGCATCAAGAATTTAAATCGTCCAATATTTTTAAGCGCAATACCAGTTCCCCTTACGACAGCGCGTAATGGATCTTCGGCAATATGCACCGGAAGTTTTGTTTTTGCCTGTATACGACGGTCTAGACCGCGTAACAATGCGCCACCACCTGTCAGGTAGATACCTGTTTGATAAATATCCGCTGATAATTCTGGTGGGGTGATTTCAAGTGCTTTTAAGATCGCCTCTTCAATTTTTGAAATGGACTTATCCAGACAATGCGCAATCTCTGTATAAGAAACAGTAATTTGCTTCGGAACACCTGTCATCAGATCCCGGCCTTGAACGGCGAAATCTGCTGGTGGTTCCTGCAGCTCAGGAAGTGCGGCGCCGACTTCAATTTTGATTTTTTCAGCCGTACGTTCACCGATCATGATATTATGTTGTCTTCTGATGTATTGTACGATATCAGAGTCGAAGTTATCTCCTGCAACACGAATAGACTGGTCGCATACAATACCCGATAAAGCGATGACAGCGATTTCCGTTGTACCGCCACCGATATCGATAATCATATTACCCATAGGTTCTTCCACGTCAATTCCGATACCAACTGCAGCAGCCATCGGCTCATGAATTAAATAAACTTCCTTTGCACCGGCAATTTCTGCAGAATCACGTACCGCTCTTTTCTCTACTTCTGTAATGCCGGAAGGAATACAGACCACCATACGTAAGGAAGGGAAAAACCAGCTTTTACCATTGTTTACCAATTTTACCATCCCTCTGATCAGGTGTTCAGCTGCCGTAAAATCGGCGATTACTCCGTCACGTAAAGGGCGTACAGTTTTTATATTGTCGTGTGTTTTACCTTCCATTTGCATGGCCTGGCGACCAATGGCAATCACTTTGTTTGTGGTGCGGTCAAATGCAACAATAGAAGGTTCATCCACTACTACTTTGTCATTATGAATTATTAGGGTATTTGCAGTACCCAAGTCAATCGCAACTTCTTGCGTAAA
>JAIRVH010000184.1 GCA_031253985.1 Sphingobacterium sp. | reverse complement strand
GAGTCTTACCAAGAAGGAACTCTTTTATATATTGGTCCTAAAGAAGGCGAAGCAGTAGCTATTGATGCTGTTATTGCTGTTTTAGGTGAACCGGGTGAAGATTTTCAAGCATTGTTGAGTGGTGACGCTCCTGATACTGAAAAAGCACCAGAGAAAACTGAAGAAAAAACTGAAGAAGAAAAAGTAGAAGAAGTTTCTGGTCCAGAATCTTCGGCTAGTACTGTAACTCCTGAAGAATTGGGATGTACAGTGATTACTATGCCTTTGTTGAGTGATACCATGAAAGAGGGTGTCATTGCACAATGGAACTTCAAAGTTGGTGATACGATTAAATCTGACGATGCTATTGCTGATGTAGAGACCGATAAAGCGACAATGGAAGTTACAGCTTATGCTGACGGTACATTGTTATACGTTGGTCTTGAAGCTGGACAAGCCGCAAAAGTTAACGACATCATTGCGATCGTCGGTCCTGCAGGAACTGATATCACACCTTTGTTAAATCAAAAATCTGCACCTGCAAAGGCAGAAACTGCTGAAGCTCCTAAAGCTGACTCAGCTGCTGCTGTAACTGCCGCGCCTGTAGCATCGACTTCAAGCGATGATTCTCGCGTGAAAGCATCTCCTTTGGCACGTAAAATTGCGCAGGAAAAAGGTATCAACTTAAGTGATATCAAAGGTTCTGCTGATGGCGGCCGTATTGTGAAGAAAGACGTTGAATCATTTGTTCCTGCTGCTGCACAACCTGCGGAGACAAAAGCTGCAGCTGCTCCTGCAACAGAAGCAAAAGCAATCACTTTGCCGACATTTGTTGGTGAAGAGCGCTATACTGAAAAACCAGTTAACCAAATGCGTAAAACTATTGCGCGTCGTTTAGCAGAGTCATTGTTTACAGCTCCACACTTCTATTTGACTGTATCAATTGACATGGACAATGCTATGGCTGCTCGTGCACAGATCAATGAGGTTGCTCCAGTAAAAGTTTCTTTCAATGATATCGTTGTAAAAGCTGTTGCTGTTGCTTTGAAAAAGCATCCTGCAGTAAACTCTTCATGGCAAGGTGATAAAATCCGTTTCAATGAGCATACCAACATAGGTGTTGCAATGGCTGTTGAGGATGGTTTATTAGTTCCTGTTGTACGTTTTGCAGATGGTAAATCTTTATCACACATCTCTGCAGAGGTGAAAGATTTCGCTCAAAAAGCGAAAGCTAAAAAATTACAACCTGCAGATTGGGAAGGATCTACATTTACAGTATCTAACTTAGGTATGTTCGGAATTGATGAATTTACGTCAATTATTAACTCTCCAGATGGTGCTATCCTTTCGGTAGGAGCTATTCAAGCAGTTCCTGTAGTTAAAAATGGTGCTGTAGTTCCGGGTAATGTAATGAAAGTAACATTGGGCTGTGATCACCGTGTGGTGGATGGCGCAACTGGTGCTGCATTTTTACAGACTTTAAAATCTCTGGTTGAAAATCCAGTAAGATTATTAGCATAATCCTTTATGGGAAAATCAAAAGCCACTTTAGCAATAAAGTGGCTTTTTTTGTGTCTTTAATTCTTAGAGTTCAGGAGGCTGAAAAAGTTGGCCCGGTCAATATCTGTTAGTTTGACATTTGAAGACCTGGTGTGGCTTCCAGGAAAACCAACATAAATGGTAGAAAAGGTAACATATACGATAAATAACAATTATTATGAGGAAAAAATTCGTTTTTTTATACTAAAATCTTCATTTTAGCATTATTATCAGTATGCTGATCCTTCTATTACGAGCTTCAATAATTTGTTGTTATTTAAGACAAAGGAAATAGGAGATATTTATTGATATACAATACAGAAACACAAAAATCCGGGAGACTTAGTATAGTGAAATTATTTTTTTTAAAGGGAATGGTCGCTCTTTTGTTGGCATCTACAGTGGCCTGTAGTTCAAAAGAGAAAAAACAGAAGGAAGCAGCTGTAGCGCAGGCGAAAGTAGATAGCACAAGACTCGTCTATAATCCAAATAATGCAGACCCGAAAATCGATGCTTTTATGAAAAACCTTCATTCAAAAGCTGCATTCAATGGAAATGTTCTTGTTGCCAAAGACGGGAAAATCTTATATCAGAATACATTTGGATGGGCTAATTACTTAAAACGGGATAGCCTGAAAATTGACGACAAATTTGAGCTCGCTTCGGTTTCTAAACCGCTTACTGCTGTAGGAATTTTAAAGCTAGTGGAGGCAGGAAAGCTACGACTTGATCAAACGATCAATGACTTCTATCCGGATTTTCCTTATCCTGGTATCACAATAAAAATGTTGTTGACACACCGTTCGGGATTGCCCAATTATGTTTATTTTTCGGAGGCACATTGGCCCGATCGTAAGAAAGGAATGACGAATCAGGATGTGATGAAAATGCTGACTGAATTTAAGCCTAATCGCTATGGTGCGCCGGGAGGCCGTTTCTTTTACAATAACTCAAACTTTATGGTCCTAGGGGCGATTATTGAAAAGATATCAAAACAAGATTACGCTACTTATATGAAAGATAGTGTATTCAATGTTGCGGGGATGACAAATACAGCTGCACTCTCCAAAGCAGTCTATGATAAAATCCCGACTAATGTCATTGGGCATGATAAAGTGTGGCGAAGATCCGTCGTACAAAATTTTCAGGATGGACCACTTGGAGATAAAGGGATTTATAGTACTGTGCGTGACCTTTATCGTTTTGATCTGGCTTTGAGAGATGGACGATTATTAAAACAGTCCACATTGGATTCCGCATACCGGGGATATCCTGATGCGAAAAAAGGAATTTTTAGCTATGGGTACGGCTGGCGTACATTTGAACATGGCAACGATCATATCGTATACCATACGGGTTGGTGGCACGGTTTTAGACATATCTATGTGAGAGATTTAAAGAGAAACATTGTTATTGTTTTACTTTCTAATATGACAAACGGAAGCTTGGTCAAGCTGGACGAGCTCTATAAAATCATGGGAATGCCAGTGTTACGTAAAAATGCGTATAGCAACCATGGTGATTTTATCATTGATGAGTAGTTTCTGAACGATACTACTTTTGAAAAACCATTGTCACCTTTGTCCTCTAATTAAAATAGGGCGAAGGTGATAAAATAAATGCCGGTAATGGACGGGCAAAAGATGGATATAAAAGGAATAAAAAGATGAAAAAAACATTGATTTTGGGTGCTAGTGCCAATCCTTCTCGTTATTCAAACAAAGCTGCAAATATGCTACATAAGCACGGGCATGATATTGTCAATATTGGCTTGAGCGGTGGTGAAGCAGCTGGAGTTCCCATTGAAAAGAAAGCTGAGGTATACGCCGATATTGATACCGTGACGATGTATCTCAGTGAACCTAATCAGAAGGAATATTACGATTATATATTAGCGACGAAGCCAAAGAGAATTATATTTAATCCTGGTGCGGAGAATACTGAATTAGAACAACTCGCTATGGAACATGGCATTAAGACAGAAAGAGCCTGTACTCTTGTCTTGTTGAGTACAGGGCAGTTTTAGATTTTGGATTTCCGAAGCAATTCCACTGACAGATACTTTGTGATAAAATAATTTGTCAGACCCACGGTATTGCTGTCGAGATTTAGACTTGACACTTTTATGTCACAATGTTCCTTCAATATGGCCATGGTATAGGAATTTATGGCCTGCTGTATCGGAATGGTGATCAATTCATTTGCTTTCGCAATTTTTCCACCCAACACGATCAATTCGGGGTTGAGTAGCTGTATTAAGGATGCAAATGCTTTTCCCAGATTCGTGCCTAGTTTTGAGATCTGATTTATTGCAAATTGATCGCCTTTGTTTGCCGCTTCAATAATATGTGTCGGCGTTAAATGTTGCAATTCTTCTGCCTGCAATTCATTTAGTTTAGTTAGCTCTCCTTTTTGGATTTCCTGTTTGGCATTGTTGACCAAAGCTATTCCTGAAGCCACGGTTTCCAGGCAGCCTCTTTTGCCACAATAGCAAAGTTCACCGTTGTCGATAAAGGGCATGTGGCCTACTTCGCCCGAGTAACCATCACGACCCAGATAGACTTCCCCATTGGACACGATTCCTAAACCTATCCCCCAATCCATGAGGATAATGAGGCTATTTTTCGTGTTTTTTGCCAATCCAAACTTCAATTCAGCATAAGCTGCGCCTTTGACGTCGTTCAGTATGAAGACCGGTTTTTTATATATGCGTTCGAAATAATTAGTGATCGATTGATTGTCATCATGCAAAAATGTCTCGTTGGTACCCTCCTCAGCGTTGATTAGTCCAGGCATACCAATAATAAGCCCTGTTAGATTCTCGATATCAACTGATTTATCGAGAAGATATTGATCAATAATTTGTGTGATAGTGGATAGATTTTCCGCATCGCGAGATAATTCATTATCCAGTTCAACAGTTTCAGCAATAACATGCTGGTTATTGTCCATTATGCTCATTGTGATGGAGAAACGTTGGAGCTCGATCGACAGCACCTGAAATAATCCATCACATAGTTTATATAAATTGGGTTTACGTCCACCAATCGATTCTCCTTTGTCAAATTGACGGATAAAATCATCTTCCAGCAGTTCTGCAATGAGGCTATTCACCGTAGGTAAGCTTAGATAGAGGTTTTTTACAATGTCATTTACCGATACAGATCCTAATTCGGCTATTAATTTTATAATGGAGATTTTATTGAATAGATTTTTCTTTTCAGGTTTACTCTCCAATTTTTTGTTAATCAGTAAGTTTACGGCTTTAGTCATAAAACATTATATTTTGAAATAGAATCCTTAGGGCTTTAATTTAGCAAAAGTTTTGGAATCATTTGGTTATTTTTCTCACTTGGCAAGCAAATGGACTATTTAGCAAAAAGGGGATAAGATTCCTTATCCCCTTTTTATTTATAATCTGCGACTATTTGAGCTTTTTTACCCGAATGTCTTTGAAGAATACCTCTGTACCATGGCCCAAAAATCCGATATGGCCAGACGTACGTTTAAGTCCAGGATGTTGTTTTCCGTCCAAGGTTCCGTTTTTGCTTGCCTCTGCGATATCTGCATCCACAATGACGGTACCATTGAGCGTAACTTTGATGCGATTTCCTTTCACGACTATTTCTTCGGAGTTCCACTCACCAACTGGTTTTAAATAGCCTTTTTTGGCAGGGACAACACCATAAATTGAACCGTGATATTGATACTGCTTCAAGTCTTTATAGACATCTGCGCCATCATCAAGCACCTGGATCTCCATGGCCTCATATGCGGCATCTCCTTCCAAAGGAGCCCGTATTCCTACGCCATTGTTGGCGCCTGGAGTTAATTTGAAATCGAAGCGATAAATGAAGTCTGCGTACTCTTCTTTTGTATAAAGATTTCCACCAAATTTTGCATTTGGGTATACCCAGAGATAACCTTCGTCATTGATGACATAAGCTTGGTTTTCTGTCCATTTATCGAGATTTGTTCCATCAAAAAGCACTTCAAAACCTTCTTTTTTCTCTTGATCGCTCAATTTAAAAACTTGTTTTCTCGGAAATTCCTTGATAAAGAGATCTCTATAATAGACGACTGAACCATGTGCTTGTAATTCAATCTGTTCGGTAGGAAAAATTGATTGGTTTCTATCCCAGTAATTTTCAAGAGGGACATTATCGGTTACCAATTGTCCATTTAACCACACTGTGACTTTATCGTCCACCATTTTGATCTTAAACGTATTCCATTCACCAGTTGCATTGTCAGCAACTTTCAATGGTTTGCTTTCATTTTTCTGGTTGTTATATAATCCGCCAGAGCCAACTTGGGCACCGACTTTTGTATTGGCAATATCCCAAATTTGTACTTGTGGAGTTCCTCTCAAGTAAATACCGGCATCACCCTCTATACCACCATAGTTCTCCAATTTCCAATCTACCAGCATTTCAAAATCACCATATTTCTTTATGGTAGCCAGATTGTCTCCTTTACCGCTGAATACGATTTCACCATTGGATACTGTCCAGCCTTTACGCATGATATCGTCAGCTTTGGCTTGTTCTGCGGCTAAGGTTTTATCGTTCATCTTACTGCGTTTGATCGGATCTGCTACCAAACCTTTCCAGCCACTTAGATCTTTGCCATTGAACAGCGAAACGTAACCCTCTTTGATAGGCATTTCAGCGAGATAGCGAACAACGGCTTCTTTGAGATACCCACTTTCGCTGCCAGACAGTTTACCAATGACCTGTTCTAGCACTTCTCTGACCTTTTTACCATAGAACTTATTGTCCATAGCGATGTTCATCGCTACATTGGCAGCGGTTCCGCCCAGTTGCGCATCGTTCATTAAATCAGCGGCGAAAACTAAAGACTGATATGTTCCTGTAGGCTGCAATGCGGAGAGAGCTGCTTTCTTCTGTTCCGTAGTTTTGGCAACACTGAATGCATCTTTCAACAACAAAGTTTTCTGTTCAGGTGTATTCGAAGAAGAAGAAATTGATTTGATCAACCCGCTATATACCGTGTTGAAAAGATTATCGTCTTTTTCTGTTCTGGATAGAGATACCAATTCTGGCAGTGCGTTAGAAGAGGACCAGCCAGCCAAAGACTCAATTGCAGAAGACCTTAGGCTTGTGTTATTGTTATTAAGGTATGCTGTTACAGCTTTCAATGACTGTGCGTCACCAAGTCCAGCAAAAATAGGGAAATATTTAGCGGTATTTGGCGCTGCTGACTTCGATATATTAGCAGCGAGTTTTTCAGTTAATGCTTTTGAATTTGCACTTGACTGAACCACATTGACAATGGCACGTTGCAATAGCGCAGCAGATTTACTGTCTGTCGTATTGTTTAACCTATTGAAGAGTTCTTCTAAGTCCGATTCTTGAGCTACATTGGGGAGTGCTTTATTGATCGCTTCCTCTACAGCCGGATTTGCACTTTTTATGGCCAATACAGCTTTGGATGACGCATTGTTGGAACGTTTACTTAAAATATCCAGCAATTGAATCTTCTTGTCATCGTCTACAGTGGCAAGGGCATTGTTGACATCGGTAACGACATTTGCATCTTTAGATGATAGGATCAATGCTTTTACCGAATTGTTGAATTGTTGATCGGCATTAAGAGCCTGGATTAAAGTATTGGTTTCCTTTCCCTGTGACAGGGTATTCAGAGCACTTAATCCAGCTAATTTAGTTACCGGAGACTGCGTTTTATTGACTAACGCCTGGATTAGTTTTAAGCTGCTTGCCGAACCATTGTGGGCTAAGTAGTTCAATACGCTTTCTTGAACCTCAGGAGTGCCCTTGCTCGCTAAAGCAAGCAAGCTTTTTGCGTCGCTGCCTTTGCCGTATTTTCCGAGTAATTGTAATGCGATGTTACGGTAGGCACCATTATCACTCTTTACTGCTGCTAATAAGTTCTTTTGCTGTTTCACCGGATCAATTGTTGTCAATAATTTAAGTGATGCAATTTGACCGTTGATCGATTTTGCTTTTTGGGATTCCTGGAAAAATTTATTCAGGAACTTGATGGCATCTTGATCATGTTTGTTGTCGATCAATGCTTGGGCATAGTCAATGCCAAGTCCAACCGCATCAAATTTGTCATAGCTATAGCCGGCAGCAGTTAATTTCTCCTGAAATAGCGATTCAGAAGCTGTGCCGCCGATTTTGCTCAATGCGATTAAAGCTGTCCGTTGGAAACCGTCCGAGTTATATTTTTGCGTTAATCCTAAGATGGCATTTTCGGCATTTTTATCCTTTAGATCTCCGAGCGCAGTCACTAAGGCGATAGCAGTTTTCTCTGTCGTTGATGCAGCTAAAGCTTTTTCTAATGCGACTGTCGACTCAGGGGTGCGAATAGATACCAAAGTTCTCGCAGCAGCATCGGCAAGGTAATCATTTGTCAGACAATTTGCGACAGCAGGTATAGCTGTATTGTCTGCGCATTGACGTAATAGGCGTAGTGCAAAAACCTGATTGGTTGGTTCGCTCAATTGCGATAAGGATTTTGCTAATCCTTCAACAAAAACCCTTTTTTGTTGTTCTTTGCCGGGCTGATTTACATAGAATGAATAGCTGTTTGCTGCAAATTCTATTGGCGCATTATTGCTTCCCGGTGCTTTAAGTCCCTTGAGGAAAGTGACAATGTCATCAGAAGAGAAGCCTTCCAGCTCATGCATGGCAAGCAAAAATTTTTCTTTTTCTTCGGCAGGCTGCTGTGCCAATACGTCTGCTATTTTGGTCGCAGTCGTTCTATTTTGTGGTTGCTGCGCGTACGTTGCACTAGATATAAGAAGCAGTACGGTCAGCGAATTGAATATTCTTTTCATTAGGATATCTTTTTAAATAGACCAAGGGCCTCTCATTGGTTGGTGAATCAATCTATTTGCGGCGTCATCATTAATAAATAGCTCATTTTGAGAGTCATATTTTAGTGATCGGTTCAGTCGCAACGCTGCTAATCCCATGTTGACCAAGGTACACGAACGGTGTCCATTGATTTCATTCAGTGCAAACTTCTCTCTTGTGCGTGCTGATTCCAGAAAGTCGGTAATCTGCGGCGCAGGTTCAGGGTATTGTGCAAGTTTTCTTTCCAAATCTGGTATATCTGATTGGAAGCCTCTGTATAGTTTACCTTTTGGACCTTCAATATAAGCTGCCTTTTCATCTTTCGCTTCACCATCAAGAATGATCTGACAACCATCGGCATAAGTAAATGTAATTCGTCGCCATGTGCCCACCGCATCCGGATGTTGTTGCGGAGCATCAACATCGACAGTAATAGGACTCTCGTTGTCTTTGCCTAAGAAGTATTGAACAGGATCCATATAATGTTGTCCCATATCTCCTAGGCCACCGCCGTCATAATCCCAATATCCTCTAAAGGTCGTATGTACACGGTGCTTATTGTAAGGTTTGTATGGCGCCGGGCCTAACCAAAAATCGTAGTCAAGTTCAGCGGGCACATTTTCCTCCGGTAAATTTTCCTTTCCTACCCAATAGAATTTCCAGTCAAAGCCTGTGTGCTTGCTTATTGTGACTTTCAACGGCCAACCCAACATGCCTGTATCAACTAATTTCTTGATTTTGCTTACGGGAACATTCATTCCATAAAAATCATCCTTGAAACGAAACCAGGTATTTAGACGAAAGATATTGCCGTGTTGTGCAATGGCTTCTTTCACTTTTTTACCTTCACCGATAGTTCGTGTCATCGGTTTTTCACACCAGATATCTTTTCCTGCTTTTGCCGCTTCGATGGACATCAATCCATGCCAATGTGGAGGAGTAGCAATATGCACAATATCTACTTCCGGAGATTTAATCAACTCCCTAAAGTCATGGTATTCCTTCACACCACCGCCTAAGTCTGCTTGTGCTGCCGCTAGATGGGTTTTGTCCACATCACAAATGGCGACTGTTTTAGTTCCGGCGTAGCCGAAGTGTCCACGGCCCATATTGCCGACACCAATTACACCTTTGGTTAGATGGTCGCTCGGAGCAAGATAGCCCTGTCCTCCGAGTACAAAGCGTGGTACAATAGAAAATGCCGCAGCACCGACCACGGATTTTTTTATGAAATCACGCCTTGATGAATTCTGTTCTTTCATTTTGGTTGGATTAGTTGTTTTATAATTGATCCACTATTAGGCTGTTAAAAATAACGGCATTGGATATTTAATCTTAAAAATAGATAAAAAACTGATAAATGTAAACTGATAACTAAAATTTTACGTATTGTTTATTT
>JAIRVH010000206.1 GCA_031253985.1 Sphingobacterium sp. | reverse complement strand
AATAGTAAAGATAAAATCTTTTGCTGATAAAGTGTGTATGAAAATTGGTATTTAATATATTTTTTTCGGTTTTTGATTTTTGGTTAACAAAAGCAGCTGGAATTTTAACCAGCTGCTTTTGTTGATACTATTTAAATTCTTGGTAATCGATGGAGTAGAAAAAATAATTGTTTGGTGCGATTTCACGATTCATCGTTTCATTCTCATAAACATTATTCATCCTAATTTTAAAAAAGGGTTTACCTGCCTTTGAAATGATAATTGTTCGATTTGCTACAGCTAGAACTTGGTGATTTGGCTGTCCTGTATAATTCGCCCAACCAATTACATTTGGCGCGTAAGACGATTGAAGTCCTAAAAGATTATTTGAAGCGGACGTAAACTGGTCGGTAGATTTTACATCTTCAAAAGCTTTGTCAATAAAGGATAAGGTATAGCCTTTAACATTATTTGTTATTAAATCGACATTGGAGCTTTTCGCGTTAAAAGAAACAATAAAATCGCTCGCATTTAAGCCATCGTTCTCCTTAAAGTCGAAATAATAGGTTTGCGCTGCAGTTGTAGTTGCTTTTCCATCTTCACCGATTGTAAATTGTTTAAAGTTACGAAGTGAATAGGTATTGCCTGTACGCTTGATTGTTCCTTGTGTATTGATCGTTTTGGAAACTTTTGTTAAATCAACAGTTTCACCGTCTTTGACCATAACCTTAGCTTGGTATTCCGGTTCAACTTGCTCCACCTTATCATCATCCTTGCTACAAGAAGTAAAACCTAAACTCAATGCACATAGAAGTGCTGCTGTTGTAAATAATCTATTCATTTTTAATTTAATTGTGTAATTTTTCCTTATTATAATGTGTTTGTATTTAAATCTTTGCTGCCGTCTTGCTGTACATAATATTTAAATGTATAGTACGGGGCAGGCCAATTGAGGTTGGTTACTGCCGCTGGATTTCCTTTATAGGCATTGATCAGCTGCAATTTGGCGTATTTACCATCGGGCAGCCGAATGGCATAAGTACGATTCGGCAAAGCTTGCATAATATGGGTGCTCAAACTATAGCGAAACCAGCCATCCGAACCATCGGTTGCTGCCCAGCCAATTTTGTTTACTTCACTTTTATTAAACTCTTCATCGGAAGGGGCTACGGTGACACTTTGATAGGACTGTCTCAATAAAACCACAGCGGTATTGTTTGTCTGGCCGCCATAACCAGGGTTGTATTCATGCTTGGAATTGTTCACATAGATCTCCGAATTGTAAGGACCTGTAAAGGCAATATCCCAGTCTTTTGTTTTAAGCCACTGCGCAGAATCGGATTTGGTTTTAACCCAGATTTGCTTTTGGTCTTTAAAACGAAAAAGAAATATAAAAAATGGTCTTTGCTCTTTCCCTTCAGTACCTTCACCCATGGCTGCATCGGTATCTCCTGCCAAATCTTTGATCAGGGTACTTTTGCCATCTTCTAATCCGATAGTATAGTCTTTGTCTTTCCCACAGGATACCACTGTCAATAACAATAGTGCTGAAAAAATACAACGGCCAATCTTCTGAAAGGAAAGCCAGATGCTACATTCTCCTATAATCATGCGAATCGTTCTCATCTTTTATTTGTACTTGGTGTGCTAAATTCTTGTTCATTAGTCCTTATTATTCTTTTATCCAACGGTAGCCGACGCCGCCCATGATAACCCGCCCAGGTTGCCCGAGTAAATAACGGCTTGTAAAATTGAAGAGATTGTCACCGATCAGACGGAAGGTCAACCTTTTGTTCATCAGACTCTTTTCTACTGTCATGTTAACCAGTGTATGATAGGGAATAAAAATGTCGTATTTGTCGATAAACTGGTTGCCATTGTATTCCTGAAAAGGTGTGGCACTTCTGAAATTAACTCGCGCATTGACGTTGACACCCCAGGGTTTATATTCATATTGGGCTTTTGCGTTGAACATGTGTCTCGAACGGTCCTCAATACCCCAATAATCCGATTTTTTGCTTTGACGATATTCGCCTGTAGCGGGATCGTTGATCTGGTTGTAGGGATAACTGCCCTTGGCAATACTGTCCAATACACTCAGGTCTTTGGCAATCAGATACTGATAGCCCATCGACAATTGCAGATCTTTGGTTGCCTGATAGGTCAATGAAACTTCAAAACCTTTATTCATCGCTTTGGGCAGGTTGCGGTAGCTATAGATCTGTGCGACCTTGGTACCGTTACCTACACTAACTGTGTTGATCTGATTGTTGATCCGATGGTAGAAGGCAGAGAAATCTGCCTGAAATCTCTTTGACGGGTTCCAGGTGAGTCCAATATTATTTGAAATGCTGGTTTCGGCTTTAAGGTTGCCCGCCACCAGGTTGAGCATATAGCTGTTTTTGTAACTTAATTCTCCGGCTTGATCCATGGCTGCTATCACATCGGCTACGCGCTCTGAACCGACGACAAGATAGTTGGCGGCCGGATTGAAGAAGACCTGATAGCGCATTTTATAGTCGGGCGCTTTGAATCCTGCGCCAACACCGCCTTTTATTAAGAGGGTAGGACTGACATGGTATTGCAGACCCAAACTCGGGCTGAGATGACCATTGTAGACGTTGGTCTGATCGTAGCGTAAGCCCAGCGTAGTTAGCAATCGGTCTATTGGTTTCCACTCAGTCTGCAAATAGGCAAAGGCACTATTCAAAGATCGTTTGGCATCCAGATCTTGGTTGTCCATGAGTTCGAGGCTACCGCCTACACCCCCGGTGAGTTTAACCTGTTGTGCAGGACTATACGCAAATTGCTGTTCGATGCGGTGTACATTTTGCCCGAATTGTTCTGCACTGGCGACAACGCCCTGCTGCAACCATTGTGCGGCAATCTGAGAGTGGAAACGCGAGAAATAATAACGCGTCATGCTGCGCAGTCCCGATTCAAAATTATGGTCGTAACTTGCCGAGAGGTTGATGTCCTGATCTTTTTGTTTATCCTGTAGAGTCGCCGATTCAGACCAGGCATTGATCATTTCAGATTCCCGGGCTGCATAACGTCCCGTCATACCCAGTGTTCCATTTTTGCTTGTACGATAACGTACTCGACCCTGGAAACTATAGTTGGTATAGGGTGGAAAAGTGGTACTCTTGGAATCCAGATACTGCTTGTCGGTATTAAAACCATTCGTGCGGTAGTAATTGCCCGAAAAGACGGCGTTCCCACGTTGATTAACAAAAGGTGTTTCTGCTTCCAGTGTTGCATCAACGGTATTGAGACTGCCATAAAGAAGCGATGCTTGTGCCTGTGGTGTGATAGCACCATGACGGGTGATGATATTGATGGCTCCACCCAGCGCATCACTTCCATATAAACAGGAGGAAGCTCCCTTGATGATCTCGATGCGCTCTATGTTGGTCACCGAAATACGAGATAGGTCAAAGTTTCCACTATTGCGGCCCAGCATGGGCTGTCCGTCCACCAACACCATCACATAGTTGCTGCTGAAGCCCTGAATCTGAACACCTACCGCTCTGGATCCTCCGGCAATATCGTTCACAATGGCAATACCGGTCTGCTCTTTGAGCACCTCATCGAGCCGACGGCTGCCCATAAGTTCAATCTCGCGCTTGGTGATGACCTTGATGGGCATAGCCGCATTTTCGGCTTTGACAAGATTGTCGACAGCCTGCGCTTTTCCCTGCACATCAACTACATCCATCTGACGGTCCTCGGCTTTTAAAACTAGGATTAATTGCTGATTTTTATCTTCTAAATCGATGATTTTCCGTTGCTGCTGATAACCCAAAGCTTGTACTTGGAGTTCATAGCGACCCGCGTAAAGCTGATTGAACTGAAACCTCCCTGCAGTATCTGTTTTAAAAGCATATTTATCTGGATAAAGATAGACGGTCGCATTGGCGACGCCTTTATTGGATTCGTTCTTTAATACACCCGAGATTTTCCATTTTTCCTGTGCTTGCACAGTGTAGATCTGGTAGGCGCATAGGGCTATCAAGGTGCTTGTTCGAATAGATGAGATGCTTTTAAACACTATTTTTATTTTTACTAATTCTAAATAATGTTACAAAAAACGGTAATACGCCTGAATTTTACTCTATGAAAAATGTCATAAATTCTATTTAATTCGTTTTTTGCCGCTATTAAAATGATTGTTTTTTTAAGGTAAATAGTTGTCTATTAGCTTTTTGTTCTATTTTTTGTAACCTATTCTTTTATAGTAATGGATTTAATTTAATTTGTATTTAGACTGTTTATTGATTTGTTTTGTGCTCAAGAAGGGTGGAAAGGCAAGAAGTTCATGCAGAAATTTTGTTATTGCCCGGATAGAGCTAAAGAATTGCGATGAGTAGATTTTATGTTGTTATACTGTGCTGTTTGATGCAAATCGGAGGATTGGCAACGGCACAGCAAAGAATCATTACATTAAACAGTTCCCTGACGGAAACGATCTATGGATTGGGCGTAGGTGAGCGCATGGTTGCGACGGATGTGACGAGCATCTCGCCCAAAGCTGCGGCAGCACTGCCCAGAGTAAGTAAAAATCGATCGGTTTCAGCCGAGGGCTTATTATCTTTTAAACCGACAATCGTGATCGCGAATGAGGGTGATGTATCCAAGGCTGTCGTTCAGCAAATCCGTGCAGCAGGGGTGAAATTTGTTTCGATCAAGCCCAACTATTCTGTTTCGGGTGCCCTTCGTTATATTCAGGAGGTAGCTGATGCGGTAGGCGAATCTGCAGCTGGAAAGAATTTGGCTTCGCGTACAAAATTAAGTCTTGATCATACGATGGAATTGGTCAAAAAGGAAAATCAGGGAAAAGTAGCCCCGAAAGTACTGTTTTTGTATGCACGCGGTACAGGTACGATGAGTGTTGCTGGAAAAGGAAGTAGTCTTGATGCAATGATCAACCTGGCTGGTGGTAAAAACGCCGTGCAGGAATTTTCAGATTTTAAACCGTATACGACCGAAGCGCTGGTGCAGGCAAATCCGGATATTATCTTGATGTTTGATTTTGGAGCAAGTAGTCTTGGGGGCGAGGATCCTATTCTTAAATTGCCGGGTATGCGCATTACCAATGCGGGTAAAAATGATCGCATCCTGGTGATGAATGCTTCGTTGCTGGTCAACTTCAGTAATCGCCTGCCAGACGCAATTCTGGAATTGCACCGTGGATTTGGAAAAGTGATGGATTCAAAATAGATCAGGTGCAGAGAAAACAGAAATTTATATTGCTGGCCCTTGGCCTCGTATTGGTTATGACAAGTATTGTTGCGCTGGGAATGGGGGCCTATCATATTCCGTCCGGTGATATATTAACGATGTTGCTGCAAAAGCTGCACTTGGGGACCGTCAGCAGTGTGGCTGATATGCAAGAAGATGTTCTTTTTGAGATTCGCATGCCGCGTCTTTTGCTCGGACTTTTGGTCGGTGCAGCGCTCGGTATATCCGGTGCTGCCATCCAAGGTATATTCCGTAATCCGCTGGCTGAACCGGGGTTGATTGGTATTTCGTCGGGGGCGTCTCTTTTTGCGGTATTGATTATCGCATTTGAGACTTTTCTCTTCACTTCGTTGTCTGCCTGGATCGGTTATTATTTACTGGCTTTTGGTGCATTTGTGGGAGCGGGTTTAACAGCTTTTTTAGTTTATCGTATTGCAAGCAAGAACGGGCGGCCCAATGTAACCACCATGTTATTGGCGGGGATTGCTATTAATGCATTTGCGGGGGCGCTAACAGGTTTGATGACTTATCTGTCTACAGAACAGCAGTTGCGTACCATCACTTTCTGGATGCTGGGCAGTTTGGGCGGGGCTACTTGGGATAACTTAACCGCTTTGGCACCATTTATTTTGATCCCGGTACTGGTATTGCCCTTTTTTGGTAAGTCGCTAAATGCTTTTGCATTGGGGGAACTGCAGGCAGATCTATTGGGGATGCGAACGGACCGTGTCAAACGATGGGTTGTCGTCCTTTCCACTTTAGCCGTGGGAGCTTCTGTTGCTGTATCCGGCATCATCGGATTTGTGGGACTGATCGTTCCGCATACGGTCCGGTTAATGGGCGGTGCGGATCATCGTTTTGTCCTTCCGGGTTCACTGCTGTTGGGGGCGCTGGTGCTTACGCTGGCAGACGTGATTGCGCGTGTTGTTGTGGCACCGATAGAATTGCCAATTGGTGTGATTACGGCACTTTTGGGAACACCTGTATTCTTGTACATTTTAATTAAAGAGAAGTAGTCTTTTGACGGAGACCGAATAAAATAATCGTATTATGTTGCGTGTAGAGAAAATCAACTATGAAGTGAATGGACGAAAGCTTCTGAAGGATATTACCTTTCAGGTGCGCAAAGGTGAGATCCTGGCCATTCTCGGCGCCAATGGTGCGGGTAAATCTACATTGATGGGGGTGCTTTGTGGCGAAAAGAAACCAGATTCGGGAGCGGTTCATCTCAATGGAAAGGCTTTATTGGATTATGACCCAGCGACGCTCTCTAAATGCCGGGCGCTGTTGAGCCAGCAGCAGCAGATGACGCTGAGCTTTAATGTGGAGGAAATTGTGCTGATGGGAAGGTATCCGCATTACAAGAATATACCAAAGGAACATGACTATAAGGTCGTTGCGGAAACCATGGAACTTTGTGGGGTATCGGCTTTCGCTGAGCGGGATTTTCTGAGCTTATCCGGTGGCGAGCAGCAACGTGTCCATCTTGCACGTATCTTGGCACAGATCTGGGATAATCCTGATTCATTGTTGTTATTGGATGAGCCAATTTCTGCGCTGGATTTACACTACCAGCAGAAGGTCCTCGCGATAGCCCGTGCGCTTGCCCGTAAAGGATTTATGGTGGTGCTGATCGTGCATGATGTCAACTTTGCAGCCATGTATGCCGATCGTATCCTCATGCTCAAAAATGGGCGTAAGCTTTTTCATGGTACTCCTGTCGAAGTATTAGCTCAAAAGGAAATTTACACCATCTTTTCGGTCGAATCCAAAGTCATTATGAATCCAAGGACCTTAAAACCTTATGTTCAATTGGAGGAAATGGACATTGACTTGGATTAGTGTTGTTATTTAGAAACATTATAAATAATTTTAGAATACCGTCTTATTTCGTTAATTTTAACTGCTTCAAGCTTATTTAGGATTTGTAATCATGTTGGTGAAAAGTAAAATAGTAGAGTTGGCAGATTGGCTTTTTGAAGAAGAAATTCCGGATGGCTATGTTCCCGACAAACCTTTGGTAGAAGATAGGATATCGATATCCAAAGATCCTGTCCACATGGAGAATTTTCAGCTATCGACTTCAGGATTGTTTATCCTGCATTCGAAAATGCAGTTTGATCGGCCAGTACAGGTGCTTACGGAGATCGAGGGGGAGACCATAACCAGCCAGTTTATTTTCTTTAAGTCGACGGACAGCAAACTGCCTTATGGCATGAGCCGGCATAATATACGCTACATTCCTTCGGTCAAATCCATTCATGAGGTGGAACCGGGGATCGAATATACTTACTTTATAGCCGTTATTTCAAAGGAGTATTACCTCAATCTGATCAAACGTGATTCCCTGCTGCACCAACAATTTGTGCACGAGATTGAAAAGGGAGAGTATGTATCTTTCTCGGAAGAGGACCTGATGGCCACCTACGAAATGCAGCATACAATAACTGAACTGATCGAATCCAAGAAGAAAGGTGAAATCCGCCGGCTGCATACTGAATCGCGTATCGTTGAGCTGCTGATGTATCAGTTTGAACAATACAATGAGAAAACGGAAAGCAACGATTCGTTATTCCACGAGGAAGATATACAGCGGCTAGAGATGGCGCGGCAGATTTTGGAGCAACGCATTGCCAATCCGCCTACGCAAAAAGAACTGGCAGCGGAGGTGCTGACCAGTGAGAGCAAACTACGTAAGGATTTCAAGGAATATTTTTCAGTAACTATACATGACTATCTCACACGCGTGCGGATGGAAAAGGCCAAAAGTTATCTACTAGACGATAAAATGACGGTTTATGAGGTTGCTCTGTTAACCGGATATGGTCATCAAAATAACTTTAGCAGTGCGTTTAAAAAATATTACGGTATCTCGCCAGGGGAGCTCAAAATGTAAGAAAGTTCTGATCGGCAATCAAAATGATCCGACCGGGAAAATCAGATCGTCTGTAATCGCATAACATCCATATGTTGCGGACATATCGCTGCTGTCTAAGCCTGTGAATCTGCTAAATGCAGGAAGGATAATCTGATGCTCAGCTACCAGAAAGCAGGGCAGGCGCAGATGACGCTTTGGAGGGATGATTATACTGACTCCGGGATGGATATGACCACTGATTCTGAAAGATGAGGGATCTGCTGAATCTGACGGATGATGTTTAAATTGGATGCTCTTGAGTTCAAAAATTTCTTCGTGATGATGAATGTCAAAGCGCTTGCTTATCTGAGACGATAGTCTGTCATGATTACCTTTCACAAGATGAAGCTGGAGCTGAGGATATTTCAGCCGGAACACCTCCAATAAAAGTACTTCCTGATTAATACCTGCGTGCACAAGATCCCCAACGATAATGACCTGTTGGGGTTGATAATGGTCAATCAGGCTCTCGAGCCGATTTAGGTCGGCTAGTGAAGTGTCCATGGGTATAGCAATGCCATGCTTTCTGAAATGTGCCGCTTTGCCGAGGTGCAGGTCGGATAAAATCAAGGATTTTGTTTCTTTCCAGAATATTGACCGCTGTGTATTAAGGATTAACTCTTGTTTATTAAATGTGATTGTTTGCTCTGCGATCTTCATTTTCTGCGTTTCTTTTTTTGTGCGTTTGCCTTTTCCATACGTTGAATCCGCTCGATCAGCGCTTCACTCGATAGGGATTGCCGTAGACTATCGACCTTTATCGGGAAACTCAACGGTGTATATACTTCTACAAAGGTATAACGTATTTTACTACTATTTATTCGATCAAAGGCTTTTACGAGCCGATGTTCTTCCAATTGCTGATTGAATACTTCGGAAAAAGCTTGTTTGAGCAACAGGTTGTTGGGGTCGTGTTCCATCAGCACCCGGAAAATAATCCCCGAAGAGGCCTGCAGTGATTTGTTATTCTGCTGTGTGCCGGGGTAATTCTGGACGACCAGTCCTGAGATAACAGCAATATCCCTGAATTTACGGCTGGCCATTTCTGCTGAATTGATACTGCTGACCACATCTTCCATCAGATTCTTACGGCTCAATACCTCTTCGAGCTGTTCTTGGCTCAGCTGAATTTCCTTGTCGGAGTATAGTTCGAAGCCGTAGTCATTCATCGCCATGGAAAAACTGATGGGATACAATTTGCTGATGCGGTAAGCAACGAGGGCTGCCATGACTTCATGGATCAATCTTCCTTCCAAAGGATAGAAGAATAAATGATGCCCTTCACGGGTTTTGATATGTTCGACGAGGAATTCATCTTCGCTAGGTACTGCAGATAATGCCGCCTGTTTTTCAATCAGCGGTGCCAGAAAATGAAGTTCCTTCTCAGCCGGTGGAGCATCGGGGGCCTCCGCCAGTTTTTTGCGGAGGAAGTGGCTTAAGTTGGAGGATAAGGGAAGTCTGCCGCCGAGCCAGCTCGGTGTAATGGCCTTTCCGGATGAATTTTTTACAAACACGGTCATCTCTTTAACCATGACGAGTTCCAGTATTCTTCCTGCGAGGATAAAGCGCTCACCTTTTTTGAGTTTGCTGATAAAATATTCTTCGATCATCCCAATATACCCGCCTGAGAGAAATTTGACACGCATCATGGCATCGCCCACAATGGCGCCTATATTGAGGCGATGTAGCAAAGCCAGCCGACGATTTTTGATAACCCAGAGGCCTTCTTCGTTTTGTATGACTTTGTGAAATTCCTCGTAGCGCTTTCCGATCTTTCCACCTGCGGTGATAAAATACATGCACCATTGCCATTCTTCCTGTTCCATATATTTAAAGGCATGGGTATCGGCGACAATTTTGTATAGTTCTTCGGAACGGAATCCACCACCTAGGGCAATAGTAACCATAAATTGCACCAAGACGTCAAATGTCTGTACCATGGGATCACGGTTTTCAATCGTCTGAGTTTTTACAGCTTCCTTTAATGCTGCAGCTTCGATCAGTTCCAGGGAGTGCGTGGGTACGAAATAAATCGTTGAGGTTTCGAAAGGGCTATGTCCGCTTCTTCCAGCGCGTTGCATAAATCGGGCTACACCTTTACTTGATCCGATTTGAATAACTGTATCCACCGGCTTGAAGTCAACCCCGAGGTCGAGCGACGAGGTTGAAACGACAGCTTTAAGCTTGCCTGTACTCAGGTTTTCCTCAATCCATTCGCGTAAGTGTGCGTCGATAGAACTATGGTGCAGCGCAATTTGTCCAGCAAAATCAGGATGTACCTGCAGCAGCAGCTGGTACCACATTTCACTTTGGCTTCTTGTATTGGTAAAGAGTATCGTACTCTTGCTTTGGAGTATAATAGGAACGACCTGATCGGCCAGATTGCCACCGAGGTGGCCTGCCCAAGGAAGAAGTTCAACCTTGCTGGGGTAGATCGGCTTAATTTCAATTTTCTTCTTCTCCTTAGCGACGATCTGTATACGTTTTGCTGCAGTCGGCAGTAAAACCTCCACGGCCTCATCGAGGTTACCTATTGTCGCTGTTATACCCCAAATACGTACTTTTTTGTAGTAAGATTTTAGAAACGAAAGTGCAAGTTCAACCATCACGCCACGTTTATTGCCCATCAGTTCATGCCATTCATCCACGGTAACGCAGCGTAAGTGCTTGAAGTACTTGTCGCGTTGTTTTTGGGCAAGTAGTAGATGCAGGCTTTCTGGGGTAACAAGCAGGATGTCGGGCATAGACCTGGTTTGCTGGGCCTTGATCTTGGGGTCCGTGTCGCCATTGCGGACCTGAACGACCCAGTCCAGTCCGATATCGTCTATTGCAGCCTGCATAGCCCGGGCGAGATCTTTAGCCAAGGAGCGCAAAGGTGTTATCCAAAGCAATTTTAATCCTTTTTGGTACTGTTCGGGCTGGTTGAGGAAGTCTATTAGTACCGCCATAAACAGGGAAAAAGTTTTTCCAAATCCGGTAGGTGCAATGATCATTCCGCTGTAGCCTTGTGCATACTTTTCCCAGGCTTTGGTCTGAAAGCTAAAGGGGACATTTCCCTTGGATTCGAAATAATTATTGACAATTCGAAATCCTTCACTATCTATTAATTTCTGCTTCAATGTATTATTGGATCAATTTTTTAATATCTTCAAGTGTGTCGATGTCTGCGGCAGTCTTGTCTTTTCGCCAGCGCAGTATTCTCGGGAAACGCAATGCTACACCCGATTTGTGCCGTTTACTATAACCAATTCCCTCAAATGCGATTTCAAATACCAAATCAGGTTTAACGGTTCTTACCGGGCCAAACTTTTCCAGGGAGTTTTGCTTCACAAAACGGCTCACTTCAAGGATCTCCTTGTCTGTAAGGCCTGAATAAGCCTTGGCAATGGTGACGAGCTTATCACCATCTTTTATTGCAAAGGTATAATCGGTATAGTGGGCGCTGCGGCGACCGCTTCCTTTCTGTGCATAAATGAGCACGGCGTCTATGCTCATGGGATTTACCTTCCATTTCCACCAGTCGCCCTTTTTGCGTCCGGCATGGTAAGCTGAATCTTTTTTCTTGAGCATAAGTCCTTCGCTGTTAACCTCTCGCGAGGCGGCTTGTATGCTATATAGTGATTGCCAGTCTGATGCGTGTACTAGGGGGGACAGCTGCAATGCGCTGTCGGCGTTTGCAGCGACAAGCTTTTCCAGCTGCGCACGTCTGTAAGCAAGTGGTTGATTGCGCAGGTCGACTCCTTCCAGTTCTACAATATCGTAAAGATACACTGCAATAGGTACTTCTTCACGAAGTGATTTGGGGATGGTTTTGCGGTTGATCCGCTTTTGAAGTTCGGAAAAGTTGAGCACGCGGCCGTCTTTTACCGCGAGAATTTCCCCATCTAGAACGAAATTGCCTTTCCACTGCTGGAGCGCTTCGCTAATTTCAGGAAATTGTGGCGTGACCAGTTCCTCGCCGCGTGACCAGATATGGATGTCATCTGATCGCTTGATAAATTGACCGCGGATGCCATCCCATTTGTATTCGGCCTGCCATTCTGTAATTGGTCCCAGTTTTTCGGGTTCGTTTTCAATGGGATAGGCAAGGCAGAATGGGTAAGGCTTGGAAAGATTCGTATCGCTATAGGCACCATGAATGAGCTTTTCAAACTCAAACTCATGTGGATTCCATTCGCCCATAATGCTGTGTGCGACAGCACTGGCGTCGTTGCCGCTGTAATGGGCAATGGTATTGATCAGTCCCTTGGCGGAGATGCCTAAACGGAAACTCCCTCCAAGAAGCTTGTTGAAAATAAAGCGCTCCACGGTAGTCAAGGCATTCCAGGAACGAACAACAAATGCTTTTTTATCAGCTACTGGCGCATCTTGAACAGCGGCAATCTCTGCCATCCAATCGCTGAGGCTTTTTTCAATCAGCTGCGATGGTGGTGGCAGTAGCAGAGACAATGTTTCAGCAAGATCTCCGACGGCTGCATAACATTCGACAAAGAGCCATTCCGGAATCCCTGTTATCTCTAAGGTCCATTCTTTGAGATCTTTGACAGCTATGCTTCGTTTGGGTCTTTTACCGGTCATGAGGGCTAAGAACCAAAGTTTATCTTTTTCTGAAGCCTGGTCTAAAAAATCCAAAATAGCTTCTTTTTTGGAATTGGTTTTATTGCTGCTGTCAAGTGCATTGATCAATGTGGCAAATTCTTTCATAAGCTATTCCGTTGTTTGGGTTTGAGGGTCTTCTTCATCGCCGTATTGCGTCTTCACTTCTTCGGCCTCAATACCTATTTCATTGAGGTATTTGGCAAATGTAGCTGTCTGTCCGTGGGTAACATATACTTTTTCGGCAGCACTGCCACGTACCGCCTGCAATAAGCCCTGCCAATCGGCATGATCACTGATCGCAAAGCCTGCATCTGCACTGCGCCAGCGTCGTGCTCCACGAATCTGCATCCATCCTGAGCAGATCGCATGGGCGGAATGGGGTATTTTCTGCAGAAGCTGGCTATCAAGCAGAGCAGGTGGGAGGAGGACAATCTGATTATCGAGCACTTTGATGTCTGATTTTAAATCTGCGACCCGGTAAGGAGGCAGTTTTATTCCAGCCTGACTATAGGCTTCATTTAACTTGGCAATACTATAATGAACATAGACAGGGCCCATCTCATGTACGGCATTTAGAATACGCTGAGATTTACCCAGCGAATATCCGATAAAAACCGATGTTTTTTTATTGCTTTGATTGTCTTTGATCCAGGCCTGTAAACGTTCATTTTGCATCGCTATTGATTCCCAGCGATAGATGGGAAGGCCAAATGTACTTTCTGTAATGAGCTCATGGCATTTGATGGGTTCGAATGCGGTGGATAAGCCATCATCCTGAATTTTGTAATCACCAGTGAAAACGACGACTTTACCTTTGTATTCGAGGCGGATCTGCGCTGAACCAATAATATGACCTGCGGGATGTAGGGAAACTTTTACACCGTTGATTAGCACAGCTTCGTTGTAAGCAATACCTTGGACATGTATATCGGGCCCGATACGGCTCCGCAGAATATTGACCGTGAAATGATGGCAGAGGTATTTTTTCATACCCCAATGGGCATGGTCGGCATGCCCATGCGAAATAACCGCTAAATCAACAGGTTTCCAGGGATCTAGATAAAATTTGCCTGGAACACAATATATGCCTTTAGATGTAAAACGTATCATATTTCATTAAAACAGGCTTTAGGAGACTAAAGTTTTGCTTATTTGCTTCCTTTTCAATTTACCTTTATGATTGAGCAATTCTATTGGTGGTATTCGTATAATTTTTTTAGATTTGTTAATCTTGATTCTAAGTTTTAACTCGCTATGATATTAATTGTCGATGATAATCCGGATAATATTTACTCTTTACAAAAATTACTGGAATCCAAAAATTTTAAAGTTGATACCGCTCAATCTGGCGAAGAAGCATTAAAAAAGATCTTAAAATATAATTACGCCTTAATCATACTGGATGTTCAGATGCCAGATATGGACGGCTTTGAGGTTGCCGAAAATATTGCCGGGTTTAGTAAGACGAAAGAAACTCCGATTATATTTTTGTCGGCTGTCAATACAGATAAACGTTTTATCACAAAGGGATACGATTCAGGCGGTTTGGACTATGTTACCAAACCTGTTGATCCAGATATTCTAATGTTGAAGGTAAAGACATTTTATCGTTTATACGAGCAGACACAAGCGCTGAAGGAAGTCAAACAAACGTTGGAGCTCGAGGTGGAGCGGCGTAAGCAGGCGCAGAAAGAACTGCGCTCGAAGGTAGACTATCTGCATACGCTTTTGGAGTCGCTGCCTCAAATCGCATTTACCTGTGATAACCGAGGAAATATTGATTTTGTCAATGGGCGCTGGTTTCAGTTTTCCGATGACGCTACTGTTTTTCCGCAGACCTATCCGGGTGACCGTCCGATTGCTGCTGAACTTCATGCCAGTCTTCAGTCGGGTGAGCCACTGGAGATGGAAGTCCGTCTGAAAAAGCGCAGTTGTGGCGAATATTCATACCAGCTGCTCCGTGTATGGCCAATCTTGGAAAATGGCGAGAGCAACTGGGTGGGAACCTTTACCGATATTGATGCGCAGAAGCGCGCCGAAAAAGAGAAAGATGAATTTCTGAGTATCGCCAGCCACGAATTGAAAACCCCTTTGACTAGCATCAAGGCGTACATGCAATTGTTGGACCGTAAGCTGAGACTTGAGGAAGAAAGCGCAGAAGCAAAATATGTCCATCGGGTTCAGGGACAAGTCGATAAACTTAATAGTCTAATCAGTGATCTGCTGGACTTGTCAAAAATAGACAACGGCAAACTAGTCATTAATAAGAAAGTGTTTTCGCTTGAACATATGGTCAAGAGCGCTGTTGATTCCATTGTACAGACGCATGACCAAAGCAATATGGTGCTTTACCGACAAGGAGATATTTCCGATGTACTTGTTTATGGCGATGAGATCCGTCTCGAGCAGGTATTGGTTAATTTCTTAACGAATGCATATAAATACGCTGCTGGTACTGGAAAGGTAATCGTAGATTGTACTGTTGTGGGAGATGCTGTGAAAATCAGCGTAACCGACTTTGGAATTGGGATTCCTGCGGAGAAACAAGCTGATGTTTTTGAGAAATTTTACCGTGTAGAAGAAACGTCGTTTGACTTTCAGGGGCTTGGTATAGGCCTATATATCTGCGCCGAAATTATCCGTAGCCATCAAGGTACCATCGCTGTTGAAAGTTCGGATGGGCAAGGTGCCACATTTTATTTTACCTTACCATTAAATTTACCCGTTGATGCCAAATAGTAAGACAATCAATAATTTAACAATTGGAATAGGCTTTTCGCTGGTCGTTTTACTAATAAGTTCTGCAGCCTCCTATGTAGGTATCCAGGAACAGAATAGACACCGTCAGGAGCTTGCCGTTACAAGAAAGATTATCAGTACGGCAAATACCTTGATCAATTCGCTTCAGGGCGCTGAAACAGGAAATAGAGGCTTTCTTTTGACAGGCAAGGAAAGTTACCTGGAGCCTTTTAATATGGCACTGAAAAGTCTTCCTTTAGAATTACAGGAGATCACAGCGCTTACCAAGTCGGATACGCTGCAAAAGGTTAGGGTGGATAGCCTCCTAACTGCAGCCCAATGGCGGTTGGATATTCTTAAAAAGTCGGTGGATATCAAAAAAAGAGGTGGTACTGTCAGCATAGCACATTTGGATGAGAGTAAAAAGGCTATGGATAAGTGCCGGGCAATTATCAAAGATATTATTCATTATGAGGACGATAATATTGATAAGAAGTCAGCGAATTTGGATAATTCCTCGTTTATTACAACCCTGTTCATTGTCATCAGCGCACTACTTTCCCTTATTATCACCACCTATTTTTATTTTAGATTACGCGCCGATTTCCTGAAACGTGCTGCGCTTGAAAAATCATTGCGGGAGAAAGATGAGGCTATTTCTAGACGATTAAATTTGGTTCAGAAAATTACGAACCGTGTCGCGTTGGGAGATTATGATGTTAACGTAGAGGAAGTTGAGGATGATGATCTGGGTGCAATCGCCAAATCGGTGAATCGAATGTCCAAATCGTTGAAGAAATCATTTGACCAGCTTAAAGACAACGATTGGCTGCATACCGGTTATGCAAAACTTTATACGGGGTTGGTGGGCAACAAGAGTGAGGAGATTATTGCTACAGATTCCATCAAAAGTCTTATCAGTTACACAGAAGCCGTTAGTGGGGCGATCTATATTTTCAATGATGAGAAGCTGGAACTAGCGGGGTCCTACGGTTTGGATACGCAGGTACAAAAATATTTTTTACCGGGAGAAGGTTATGTTGGGCAAGTATTTGTGGATCGGGAATCGAAGACACTTCATAATCTAAATGCTACCGACTATGTGGTCAGTTTTGCCAACGGGAAAATTAACGTTCAGCATATCCTTTTCTTACCAATTCTTGTTGATGACCAAGTGCTGGGAGTCATGGAAATTGGTCAAATGGAGAGTTTTACAGCTGTAGAACATCAATTTCTGACTGAATGTGCCCGACAGATTGGAATTGCGCTTGTCTCAGCAAAAGGAAGGGCGAAGATCCAGGCCTTGCTGGAGGAAACCCAAGTGCAATCTGAAGAGCTGTTAACGCAGCATGCCGAGCTTGAAAGTCTAAATACCGAACTGGAGGCACAGACGTTGCGCTTGCAGTCTTCGGAAGAAGAGCTCAAAGTGCAGCATGAAGAACTGATCCAGTCCAATCAAGAACTGGAGGAACGCTCGCGATTGCTTGAGGATAAAAACCAAATGATTGCCGAACGGAATCAGGAAATTCAGCATAAAGCAGAAGAGCTGGCTTTAAGTACCAAGTATAAATCAGAGTTTTTGGCAAATATGTCTCACGAACTGCGTACACCGCTTAACTCCATCTTGCTTCTATCACGTCTGCTCGCTGAGAATGTAGAGAAAAACTTAAGTTCGGACCAGATTGAATCTGCTAGGGTTATTCAGAGTTCGGGGACGAGCTTATTAACACTGATCGATGAGATTCTGGATCTTTCCAAAATAGAATCGGGCAAGATGACCCTGGAATATGAATCGCTGGATCTGAATGATATTATATCAGATTTGAATAGCCTATTTTTGCCAATTGTACAGGAAAAGGGCTTGACTTTCAAAACGCATATCCGGGATGAGATCAGCCGAAGGTTTGAAGGAGATCGTCTCCGTATAGATCAGGTCCTCCGTAATTTGATTTCAAATGCAATCAAGTTTACAAAAGAGGGCGAGGTACGTTTAGAAATTTATGAAGATACAGACCGACTGGTATTCGCTGTAGTCGATTCAGGAATAGGTATACCACTCGAAAAGCAAAAAATTATTTTTGAAGCTTTCCAACAGGCAGATGGCTCAACACGGCGGAAGTTTGGCGGTACAGGACTAGGGCTGTCCATTAGCCGTGAGATAGCACGCTTACTAGGTGGAGAGATCAAGCTGGAGAGCGAAGAAGGCAAAGGCAGTACATTTTTATTTGTTATCCCGAAGGATAAAGCGGAAGTCAAAGCGATCTTGACCAAAGAGCAACAACTGGTTGAAGAGATCTCTTCGGAAGTGGAAGAGGTGATCGAAATCGTTAAAGAGGAAACCTATAATCCGGTCACGATAAGAATACCGGAAGAGGTACCAGATGACCGGGAGGCCATTCTCGAAGGAGATAAGGTGATTTTGATTGTGGAGGATGATGTGAATTTTGCTAAGGCATTATTAAAGTATACACACACGCAAAAGTATAAAGGAGTTGTTGTTGTTCGTGGCGACCATGCGCTCCCAGCAGCGCAGAAATATCATCCTGTGGCTATTTTGCTCGATATTCAATTACCGATTATGGATGGATGGGCTGTCATGGATCAATTGAAGGGCAATAAGGAGACGCGGCATATCCCCGTGCATATTATGTCTTCGCTCGAGGTGAAAAAAGAAAGTTTGTTAAAAGGAGCGATCGATTTTATAAATAAACCCGTTGCACTGGAGCAAATGACTTCGGTTTTTCAAAAGATTGAGTCGGCTCTAAGCCGTTCACCGAAAAAGGTTCTTATTGTTGAGGAAAATCCAAAACATGCAAGCGCATTATCTTATTTCTTAAGTAGTTTTAATATATCTCTTGAAGTAAAAGATAATGTGGAGGATAGCGTTACGGCATTACGTACAGCGGATGTGGATTGTGTGATTCTGGATATGGGGGTACCTGATGAAATGGGCTATCATACATTAGAAGCCATCAAGCAGCATGAAGGATTGGAGAATCTGCCGATTATTATCTTTACAGGCAAGAATCTGTCCAAGGCTGAAGAATTGAAAATTAAGAAGTATGCAGATTCTGTCGTTGTAAAAACGGCTCATTCATATCAACGGATTCTGGATGAGGTGGGTCTATTTCTTCATTTGATTGAAGTCAACAATTCAGACGAAGCGAGAAGGAAGAATAATGGACTTGGAGCGTTGATCGACGTGTTGAAAGGGAAGACGGTTCTTATTGCTGACGATGACGTGCGTAATATCTTCTCGATGACTAAAGCTTTAGAGAAATTTCAGGTAAAGGTGATTCCGGCCATGGATGGCAAAGAAGCTTTGGAGGTATTGGCGTCGGGTGAAGCGATTGATATTGTATTGATGGACATGATGATGCCGGAGATGGATGGCTATGAGACGATCAAGAATATCAGGCAGCAGGCGGATTATGCAAGATTACCTATTATAGCGGTAACGGCAAAGTCGATGATCGGTGATCGTGAAAAATGTATTCAGGCGGGAGCCTCAGATTATATCTCGAAGCCGGTAGACATCGATCAGCTGTTGTCTTTATTGCGTGTGTGGTTATATGAAAATTGAGGATAACTGATATTTATGGATCAGAATAAGGTAATATTAATTGTGGACGACGATCAACGTAATATTTTTGCTTTGCGGTTGACTTTGAAAGCTAAAGGATATCAGGTATTGAGCAGTACGACTGCACATGAAGCGATTCAGCTGCTGGAGACGAATAAAGATATCGTGTTGGTGCTGATGGATATGATGATGCCAGAAATTGATGGCTATGAGGCAATTCGCCTAATACGTAATTCGAGTGTTATTGACAGACTTCCGGTTATTGCCGTGACGGCGCAAGCCATGAGTGGAGACCGGGAAAAATGTTTGGATGCCGGCGCGCAGTCGTATGTGTCGAAGCCGATCGATGTTGATAAATTGATAGGTGAAATTGAACGGTTAATTTAAATGTTGGGCTATAGTATTATAAAAGACCATGAGATAGATATTTTACTTGAAGATATCTATCGGGATTACGGATATGATTTTTTGCAATATAGCCGTGCCTCGATGAAGAGAAGGATCAATCGGATTATGACGAATGATCGTTTGGCAAGTTTTGCTGAACTTCGCTTTACATTAAAGGATAATCCCACGTTTTTGCAGCACTTTGTTGAGGAGATTACGGTCAATTTGACCGAGATGTTTCGGGATCCATTATTCTTTCGCCAATTACGGGAGGAAATTTTGCCGCAATTGGGTACGTACCCTTTAGTGCGTGTCTGGATTGCGGGCTGCTCCACGGGTGAAGAAGCCTATTCGATGTCAATTTTATTAAAAGAAGCTAATCTGCATCATAAGTCGTTGATTTATGCAACGGATATAAATCCTCGGGTGCTTGAAATTGCCCGGAATGGTGTGTATCCATTAAGTCAGATAAAATCTTTCTCGGAAAATTATATTGAATCTGGCGGAAAGCAGGACTTTTCGAAATATTATACAGCAAACTATGAATGGGCTAAATTCAATGCGGATCTGAAACAAAAAATGATTTTATCTACCCATAATCTGGTATCCGATACTTCTTTTAACAGCTTTCAATTGATATTGTGCCGTAATGTGCTGATTTATTTTAATAAGGATCTACAGGAGCGTGTTTTTAAATTATTCGACGCGAGTCTGGAAAATTTAGGATATTTGGCTTTGGGCAGTAAAGAAACAATACGTTTTTCAAGTATTCAGCAAAACTTTACGGCCATGGGGGATCAAAAAATTTGGAAAAAACTTTATACCTTATAGGCGTATGCATGTTGACATAATCTACTTCGTGTTAACTGCTAGGACAAAGACGGGTACATAAACAGATATATATGAGTAAAACAAAAACTGTATTGATATTTGAGGACGATACCATTATTTTGGAGGTCATAACAGTTGTTTTGACAGATTTGGGGTTCCGGGTTGAAGTTTCCGAAACTTCCCATGATATTATCCAGAAGGTTGAATCTGCTGAGCCAGATCTCATCTTAATGGATAACTGGATTCCAAATATTGGTGGGGTTGAAGCGACCAGGCTGTTAAAGGCAGATGAGCGTTTTAGCCATATTCCCGTAATTTACGTGTCGGCAAACAATGATATTCAATCCCTGGCAGATCGCGCCGGAGCAGATGATTTTTTGTCTAAGCCGTTTGATTTGGAAGATCTTGAAAACATTGTTAACAAGTATATAGCGTAAAAATTAAATAGGGATGGACGTATGCAGGAGGTAGGACAGGGCAGTTAACGTAATATTACCAGGTATTTAAGCCTTCTTGCAAAATACTGTTATACATATCCAGATTGAAACTGTAGAGGTCGGGAGCTTTATGAGCTCCACCTTTCCGCTGTTCGTCGAGTTTTAGAAGAATACCCATATTTTTCATTTTGCGATAAAAATTGCCACGATTAAGTTTTTTGCCGAGCAGGGTTTCATAGAGTCCTTGCAGTTCAGGCAGAGTGAATTTTTCGGGGAGTAAATTGTAGCCTATCGGTTTATAGGAAAGTCTTTCACGTAATACCTGCAGCGCTTTGTTGATCATCTTACGATGATCCATGGTGATATTTAGTGCAGCCACCTCTTTGAAATCAACCCACTGACAAGTTTCACTTAGCGGATCAGGCTGAGGGACGACATGCGTGTAGTTGACCAAAGCATAGTAGCCTATCGAAATAAAACGCTGTTTGTTCCAAAGCGTATCAGGGTAGTCAGCAAAGGACTGTTGGTTACGCTGAGGATTTCCAAATACAGCAAATTCTTCCAGAAAGATATCTTTTACGCCGGACCGTTCCTGGAGAACACGTTTGACAGCCTCGTCTGTATCCTCATTTTTGCCTACGTAACCTCCAGGAAGAAACCATTCCTTGTTGTAATTCATTTTAAGCAAAAGAATTCTGAGGGAGCCCTGATCAAAACCAAAGACGACGGTATCCACAGAAATATGCGGCAGAAATTTTTCATAACTCTCTGCTGAAGCATTTATTAGCTGTGTTCTAAAATCCATATCCTTCTGTCTTTGGGTTAATAATACAAAAAAATATTCCAATGGCAGACAGGTTAGTTGGTAAAATTCCCTGATGCCCTAGGGTTAAAAATTACATTTGAGCCATTTTGTTTAAATTAATTGCTTGTTAATCAGTTTTGTGTGTTGTTTTATTGATTTTATTTTGTATTTGAATAAAAAGATTGTAGAATTGTATTGCTTCATAATGAAGCAATAATAATAACTGATTATAACATGCCAAAGCCCAATCTTTTATTGCGCCTGTGGCAAGAGCTTTGACTACAATTCATTCATTAAAATAACAGGATTATATGAACGCAAAAAAACTAATTTTCGCATCATCTTTCAGTCTATTTTTGGCGTTTGCAGCGCAAGGGCAGGTCTATCAAAAAGTTGAGAATAAATCTGGCCCTGTCCTGGGATATTCGGCAACATCTGGAGTAAAAGTGCTGACCGTCGCTGGAATGAAGTTTAAGGATCTTAATCGGAATGGGAAATTAGACCCTTATGAGGATTGGCGTTTGACGCCAGAGCAGCGAGCTAAAGATCTCGCTTCGAAGCTGTCTGTTGATCAGATTGCTGGACTTATGTTATACAGCCGGCATCAAGCGTTGCCAGCTCCGGCATTTGGATTTATGGCTGGTACCTATCAGGGAAAAAACTATCAGGAGGGACTTGTTTCACCGTGGGCCCTCACAGATCAACAGCGCGAATTTCTTGATAAAGATGGGGTCAGGCATGTATTATTGACAGCGGTTAAGGACTCGGAAACAGCAGCCCGCTGGAACAACGAGCTGCAAAGCTTTGTCGAAGGGATAGGCTGGGGTATTCCGGCAAATAACAGTTCAGACCCGCGTCACAATGCTGTTGTCAGTGCAGAGTTTAATGCAGGGGCTGGGGGGCAAATTTCGATGTGGCCCGACGGGCTTGCGATGGCAGCAACATTTGACCCGGCTATCGTTAAGCGATTTGGTCAGGTGGCCGCTTCGGAATATCGTTCATTGGGCATTACGACAGCATTGTCACCACAGATCGATTTAGGGACGGAACCACGCTGGTATCGTATCGGTATGACTTTTGGGGAGAGTCCCGAGTTGACTACGGCCATGGCTAGAGCGTATATTGATGGCTTTCAGACATCGAGCGGAAAAGATGAGATTGCCTTGGGCTGGGGCTACAAGAGTGTCAATGCCATGGTGAAACATTGGCCTAGCGGCGGACCTGAGGAGGGGGGGCGAGATGGTCACTGGGCTATCGGAAAATTTGCGGTTTATCCAGGAGATAATCTGAAGCAACATATCATGCCATTTGCCAACGGTGCATTTCAGCTGGCTGGAAAAACGAGCAAAGCTGCCGCAGTGATGCCATATTATACGATTTCATTTGGGCAGGACAAGAAGAATGGTGAAAATGTCGGCAATGGCTATAGCAAGTATTTGTTGACAGATTTGTTGCGTGGTACCTATGGTTATGATGGCGTGATCTGTTCGGACTGGTTGATAACCGGAGATGAAGCACCTAAGCCAGACGGATTTGCAGGTAAACCCTGGGGGGTAGAACAGCTTTCAGTGGCAGAGCGTCATTATAAAGCATTAATGGCCGGTGTGGATCAGTTTGGTGGGAATAACGATAAAGCTCCGGTACTGGCCGCTTATGAGCTGGGTGTGAAGGAACACGGACAGAAATTTATGCGGCAACGGTTTGAAGCTTCTGCCCGGAGACTTCTACTAAATATTTTTCGCGTTGGGCTCTTTGAAAATCCATATCTAGATGTCGCTGAAAGTCGTGTCATCGTGGGAAATCCAGATTACATGAGGGCGGGGTATGAGGCACAGGTAAAGTCTGTTGTTTTGCTAAAGAATGATAGTCAGCAATTGCCGATTCGAGGAAGGAAAAAAGTGTATGTTCCGAAGATTTATACAGCTGCAATGAAAGATTGGTGGGGCAATTATACACAGGCACGATTAGACTATCCGGTCAACATAGATCTTTTGCGTAAGTATGCCGATGTAACTGATAAGCCCAATGAGGCAGATCTCGCCATTGTGTTTGTGCAGAGCCCGATCAGTGCAGAAGGTGGATACAGCGAAAGGGATCGGAAGAATGGAGGAAATGGTTACTTACCTATTTCTCTGCAGTATGGCTCTTATACAGCCTCGAATGCACGTGCAGAAAGTATTGCTGCTGGCGACCCTTTAATTGATCCTTCGATTAAGAATAGGTCTTATAAAGATAAAACGGTGACTGCTGCAAATGTGATGGATCTGCAGACTATATTGGATACAAAGGCCATGATGAAAGATAAACCAGTTCTGGTTGCTGTAACAGCAAACAAGCCGATGGTATTTGCTGAGTTTGAAAAGGAAGTTTCTGGTATTGTTCTAAATTTTGGCGTATCGACGCAGGCTGTGCTGGATATTATGTTTGGAAAATATGAACCTTCGGGTTTATTACCTGTTCAAATGCCGGCGAATATGGCTACCGTAGAAAAGCAAGCCGAGGATGTGCCCTTTGATATGGAGGTATATGTTGATCAAGCAGGGCATGCTTACGATTTTGGTTACGGCCTGAACTGGTCGGGTGTCATTAAAGATGAGCGCGTGCGTGAGTTTGTTAAGAAATAGGAGTAATCTTCTCGATTGTATCAAGCAGACGATTGATATTCCCCAATGAAGTAGCCTGTGAAGAGGCTGTGATAAAAGAGGAGAGACAAAGCACAATAGACTAAACAAAAAGCCCCTTTGTGTTGAACAAAGGGGCTTTTAAGTACGCCAATCAGGATTCGAACCTGAGACCGTCGGTTTAGAAAACCGATGCTCTATCCAGCTGAGCTATTGGCGCGTCGCTTTCGGTAATGCAAAAGTAGACATTTGTGTTATATTTCCAAAATATCGCCTACTTTTTTTTGTGGTTTTTCAATAACTGATTGCTTTTCAATAAGATTATTTTATTGATCTAGGTCAAACAAAATGAATAAAACTGCTGTTAACTTTGTGTTATTAAACAAATAGAAAAAACACAGAATTATGGCACAAGCAAAATGGGAACTAGACGCTGCACATAGCGAGATAGAATTCAAAGTAAAACACATGATGATTACAAACGTTAAGGGCAACTTTGACAGTTTTAAAATAGATGTTGACGCCGAAGGCGAAGATTTTAAAAACGCGCTAGCAAAAGTCGTTATTGACACTGCATCTATCAATACACGTAATGAGCAACGTGACGGGCATTTAAAAAGTGCAGATTTCTTTGATGTGGAGAAATATCCAGCAATTACATTTGAAGCAACAAGCTTGGAGAATAATGAAATTAAAGGAAATTTAACGATCCGCGATGTCACCAGACCCGTGTCTTTCGACTTAGAATTTGCAGGTATCCAAAAAGATCCTTGGGGAAATACCAAAGCCGGATTTATTGTGGAAGGCAAAATCAAACGTTCAGAATTTGGACTTAACTGGAATGCTGCCTTAGAAACAGGTGGTGTTATGGTGAGCGACGATGTAAAATTTAGCGCTGATATTCAGTTTATAAAAGCTCAATAAGCACAATATATAAAATAAAATTTGGTAGGAGAGTGAAAATTCGTACTTTTGTCGCGGAGAGTTGGCAGAGTGGTCGAATGCGGCGGTCTTGAAAACCGTTAACTGTCACAGGTTCGGGGGTTCGAATCCCTCACTCTCCGCCAGGTGCAATTTTTAAAGTTTTAAAAAGCACTAAAAAATAGATAAATCCTGCAAAATCAATGATTTGCAGGATTTTTTTGTTTATGGGAATTGCTAAAATTTTCAAAAACGCTCATAATTTTTGTGGCACATTGAGTTTCTGCAAAAATGTGCCACAAAATGCCACGTTAACAACTGAAAGAATCTTTGGTTCGACATTTATAACCCTTAAAAAGTTTGATTATGTTAGAACAAAGTTATGGGCTAATCTTCTTTCTGAAGAGTCCAAGAGAAAAAAGCCGAACTATCCGCCTATTTATGTTCGAATTACGGTAGATGGAATTTCAAAAGAATGTTCCACTAAAAGACAGTGTGATGTTATTAGATGGAACCAAAAAATACCGCGGATCTAGTGCACTTCGCATTCCAGCAGAAAATCTTGCAGTAGTTATATCTTAACTATTTTATTTAAACTCATTTAGAATTATCTTCTGGCGCCCATGAAAGCACATCGCGCATTTAAAACCATTGTGACTTATATTGCAAACCGTCCGGGGATTGGACTTCCATTGGAAGGGTAATATATTTATAATCATACAATATTGTCTCAGCTTGATTTCATATAATTGTTTTCCAACTTAAAGTTTTTATTAAATTTGTATAAAACAAGATCATTCAATACTGATTATCAATGATTTTGAAAGACTACTAATTTTTATGACTTTCGGACAACAACTTTTGTTTTTTTTCAGTGCAATAGGAGCTTTCAATGGATTGCTTTTAGGGATTTATCTTCTGCTTGCAAAAAAAGAAAGAAATCTTCCGAATCTTTTTTTAGGTATATTGTTGCTTACCTTGAGCATCCGTGTTAGTATTTCTGTATGTTTTTATTTTTATCCAGATTGGCCTAGAATTATTTCTTATTTAGGATTAGCATCTCTGTTTTATACTGGGCCTGCGCTTCTTGGTTATATAAGGTCATCGTATCTTACTGAGGATTTTGATTTAAAGAGCTTTACAAAGTTATTCGTTACACTTACTTTGTTCTTAGCAATTGTGAGTATCTTATATGTATTCTTTCCTGTGAGCTGGGATCGTTATTATGGTACTTTTGTCTATGCCGTGTGGTCTGTATTCGTATTTCTCTCTATATATTCATATTATCGTTTTTCCGCATCTAAAGTTAAGTCTTCAAACCGATTTATTCTCCCTGTGCTGGTCAGTAACCTAATTATCTTTTTAGCTTATCAGTTGATTTCCACCGGGTGGGTTCAGATATATTGCGCGGGAGGAAGTCTTGTGTTCTCATTTGTGCTATATGCCAATTTTTTGATTTTCTTTGAAAGAAGAGAAAAGAGGAATGTATCTTCAAAAGTATCAAATAAATATCCTAACAAAAAGATTTCTGATGAATCTGCAGAAAATTTCAATTCTAAATTGAGAACATTGATGTATTCTGAAGAACTCTACAAAAATCCCGATTTAAAATTGAATGATTTGGCGGTTAAAATGAATATGCCTTCTCATCAGCTTTCACAACTTCTTAATGATAATATCGGTAAAAGTTTTTCTACATATGTCAACGAATTTAGAATCAACGAAGCCTGTGATAAAATAGAAAAAGGTTCGGCTCTTAAAATCGAAGAAATAGGATACGAAGTTGGTTTTAATTCCAAATCCACTTTTTTCAATGCATTCAGGAAGATAAAACATACAACACCCTTTCTCTATAAGCAATCGCAGACAATTTCTCATCCAGTTATTCAGAGTTCAGATTTATAATTTCGTACTGCTGAATTCAGATTTCAGGACCTCATTCCTTCATTAGCCTTATAATTTTGGTTTCATAAAAACTTGAAATCAAATGAGTAATAATTTATGGCTGTATCTGTTGTTGTTCTTCCCGTTTTCTGTTAAAAGTCAGGAGCAAATAACAAAAAAAGTAGTTGATGCCGAAACTAAACAAAGAATAATGAACGCCGAAGTTTCTATTGTTCGTTCCGAATCTCATCAAGTAATCAATATATTATATACTGATTCACTTGGCCAATTCAAATTAAATAACTTGTCAGAAAACTTCTACATTAAAATACAAAAAACAGGCTACGAAACTAATGAACGTCATGGTGGAGATGAGTTTTCCATCATTGAATTGAAACCAGAAGCAAAACGGATTTCAGAAGTAGTCATCAATGTTTCAAAGCGTAATTTGAAACTTAATGAAAGTAATATCATAATGGCTGTAGCGTCTAACAAAGATTTCAGAACAGCGACCAATCTTTTGGATGTCTTAAGAAAAACACCGGGAGTTTCTATCGATCAGGATGGCGGAATTATTTTAGGTGGTAGAACTGCGCCTGCTGTTTTCATTAACGGGAGACCAGTAATTATGACCAATCAGGAACTTCAAGGATATCTGAAATCATTGTCTCCGGAAATGGTGGAATCGCTTGAGATCAATTCTAATCCTTCTGCGCAGTATGATTCGGAATTTAAAGGAATTATAGATATCAGACTTAAAAAAAATGAAAATATAGGTTGGAATGGAAATTATAACGGTAATATTCATTTTACGAAATTCAATACTAGAGAAAACTCTTTGAATTTGAGTTATAATACGGCAAAAATTACGTACAGTTTACAAAGTGCTTACAATAGCGGCATATCTGCATATAAATATTCTGCTATTCAAAAGCTGGCTGATGAAAATATTATGAAAACCGGTACTTATCAAAAAGAGGATGCAGGGCTATATAATATCCGTTCTGGAGTCGATTATAGGCTTAATGACAATAATAGAATCATTTTCAATTTAAAAGCGAATTTCACCGATACACATAGAAGTAGGGATGGTGGGTTAATTGTAACTGATAAGGGAGGAAAATCACTGTCAAATACCAAAAGCGAAAATCCTGCATTATATTCTCAAAACAGCTACGGAGCGGCTGTAGATTATTCTTATCAAAATAAGGGATTTAAAGCTGTATTTCTAGGAAATTACCTTTTCGTAAATAATAAGCAAAAAGATGACTTCATTAATAAAGATGTATCTAATGCTGAGCCTTTATCTTATTGGAAATCGGATATGCTTAACCGTATTAACATTTATACGGCTCAGGCTGATTTTTCACAAAAAATTAGAAATGCGGAATTAGAGGCTGGAATCAAATACAGTCATTCAGATACCCATAACAATATCAGATATGATACATTATCCGCAGATTCGAACTTTGAGTTGGATTCATCCAGGAGCAATTTGTTTTTTTATTACGAAAGAATATCAGCAGGATACTTCTCCTATAAACAAAAATGGAAAAAATTTCAAATAAATGCAGGTATAAGAGCTGAATATACGTACAGTATCTCTGATGCAATAACAATAGACTCCAATGTTACACGGAAATACATGAAGTTTCTACCTTCATTCAGTGCAGTATACAAGATAAACGTTTTCAACGAATTATCATTTTCTTACAGCAGGAAAATCACAAGACCTGTATTTTCCCAACTTAATCCGTTTAGGTTTTATTTCAGCCCTCTCAATTACTGGATTGGGAATCCCTATTTACAACCCTCACTTACCAGCCAATTCAGAATTTCTTATCGTTATAAAAGCTGGATTACGAGCTTTACAACAGGAAAAGAAAAAGATGTTATGACGCGTTACCCTTTATACCATCCGGAAACCAATGTTCTGGAATATCTTGGAACTAATTTACCTTATCGAAATTTTGTATCTCTTGAAAGCAGTTTTCCTATGAAGATTACAAAATGGTGGAATATTACCGGACAGCTAGCAGGATATTATAATTATGAATTCAGGCCGTATTTGAGTGAAGTCTTCGCCTTGGAAATTTATAATTATGAAATCAGGATGAATCAGATATTTTCTCTTCCCAAAGGATTCCACATTAATCTTTTTGGCAATTATGAATCTAGAACGGGAAATAGTCTGTACATCATAAAACCAAGGTATGTGGTAGATATTTCTACACAAAAATCCTGGCTTAATAATAAGCTGAATACCAAAATTAGTTACAATAATATCTTTGATTCTTATAAGCAACGTTTAGAATTCAGGCATAAACAGATTATGGACAATCGGTTCAGCCATTGGACAGATAGTCGTCGTTTGATTCTATCGTTATCCTATAGTTTTGGAAGCTCGAAATATCAGACTAAAGAACAGCAAAAAACGGATGAAGAAAATAGAGTTAGATAAATATACTATTTGAGAACTTGAAAGTAATTAAAAAAGGACACTTTATGAGACAGTTTCCTTTTTATCGCTCTAAATTGATTTTTTTCAAAAAGCTGTCTGTGAGACACAAACAGCTTTTTTTCGTCCGCTAGCCAATTAAATATTAGAATAGAAAATAGATCATAGTATTTATTCCGCAAACCGTTTCAGAAATTCAGGATACCATTTATCAATTTTCTCGTCTGGATATTCTGAACGGATTTTCAAAAGATTTTTCCGAATATTTCCATTTTCCGAAAACCTCGGTCGTTCATAAGAGCAACTACCTTTTGCACTTCCTTACTAACTTTCTCGTTGAGAATTTTTGCATAAATCTGTGTTGCGGCATTGTGCTTATATCCTGACATTTTGCTCAAACTCTCCAAGGAATGCCCTCGCTCAAAAGCAGCGTGTCAAACGTATGATTGCTAAATGAAAGGTAACTTTCTTTTCTTTCAGCTAATACCATTATAAATATAGAGTTATTATTCTTATGAGTGCCAGAGCGTAAAATCTGTTATTGATGTTGATCCTGATGGTCCTATCCAGATTCTTGAAACATTTTCCGGAAATTGAGGATCATAAAGTAAAGTAACTTTATCGCCTGTCTTCGGTAGATCCACACGCTTCCATTGCCCGACTTTTTGCACCCAACGGTCTACACCAGCCATGTCGGTGAATTTTACCGTAATTGCTCCGATAAGGCCACCGCAGCTTGGGTCAATTTCTGGAATATCTGTAATAACCGCAGTAGTTATTTTTCCATCTTTTACCATACTGGCCAGCATATTATGCTTTGCCGATTTACGGATTCTGAATATTATTCCATATATGGAGAGTAATCCGGCAATAAAAGTCAGGATTAATGGAATGATCCACAGTGCACCTTGCGCTGGTAAGGATAGTACGCCCCACCATGCCCCAATGCTAAACCCCGTGAAGAGAACCGTACCAGATCCAATACCAGGAGATGAAAATAGTTTCCCGGTAAATTTACGGCTGGCTCCAGTATGCACAAACAAGCCTAGTATTATTAATGGTAGTCCGGCAGCCATTCCAAAAATTGCGAAGGGAGGTTCATCTGAATTTAGCATATCCTGCTCTAAAAAACCAAATATGGCCCGTGTTATAAATACAGCTCCTAATAAGATCATAGCATGACCGATCAAAATACCCACCAATGCTCCAAGACTTCCCTTTTGTCTGGCCATCCTTTGTTTACGAGCTTCAATAGGATCTATTGTATTATTATACTTCATCTCTATATATTTAATTCCTCCAAATAACTTGACGGATTGCTGTTTAACGTCATATCGATTGCTCCAATTACTTTTCTCATATCAACAGATATCAGTTTAAGTAAAGATACAATATTTTGAAATTTAACTTTGAAAATCAAGTACAATGATTTTTCGAAAATGCCATTTCTGACACAAGAATTGATATAAAAACTATTTTAAAAACCGATGGCAGAAGGGAAATGGTGCAAGCATTTATATTTTAAACTCTTATTATTTTTTCTGATGTTATACAAAATAAAAAGCCTCTTCGAGTGCAATACTGCCAAAAAGTTACACACTTTCTGATGGCATTTTTATGAGAAAAAACAAAAAAAATAGTTTGGATTTCAAACTTAGTATTGTCGATCAGGGCTTTCCGGGTCATTTCTCAGCAAGAAGCATTGCCAAAGACCATTCCCTATGCCATAAGCGCGAGCCATAATGGCACTAAGGCCAAGGTTTAGCTTAGAGATTCTTTTGGGGTGCATGAAAATGCCAAGGAGTACCTTTGATCATCTCAGTATTAAAAGTTCGGTGAGAGTGAAAAAATATCGTTCTTAAAGAGGAAACCCCGGAAAGACAGTGCAAAACATCCTTGGAATAAACTTTAAAGCAGCCAAATTCTTTCAAAAATGGTCTACCGATGTTACCGAATTCAGATAAGCACTTTTGTTATTTAATCAAAATTCAATTCTTTCACCTTCTACGTGTAAGTTGGACAAAGGCGGAGGTTCTTTCGATATTATCAATTTTCTTCGATCATATCCTGTAGCGATCTGAATAAATTCAAGGGATATTCGGCTAATCTGTTGCACAGGTAGAGGTACCATTCCTCTCCGTATACGAAATACAACTTTGTAGGATAGCCCTCATCTTTCAACCGGGACAGTTGTTCTGTTTGGATGCCAAATAGACTTTCAAACTCGTAAGAATCCTTTTTAGGCTGAATTTTGTTAATTAGCTTTTTTACTTCCTGCTGAATTTCGTGATGATGTGTTGCGATAGAACACAGGTGGCCCTTAGAACATTTGTCAGACCAGTTTTCGTTATGTTAGAAGGAATGGCCTACTATAGGTGTGAACTATATGTGATATATCTGTGACACTGTCAATAGTTTGAAGTATGCCATATAGTGATGAAATTTGTTTAGAAAGATTTCAAATATCAATATAAACATTTTATTAACTAATATTAAACAAAATGCAAAGTAAATCAACCGAAAATCAGACGAACCCCTCATTAAAGCTGGCCTACGTCAGTCCTTCTATATATGCTAAATCCATTATTATGGAAAGCAGTGTCTGTAGTGGATCGGCGGCTCCTGGTTCCGTAGATCAGGGTTCGGTCAAGGAAGAGTGGAATGCTCCAGCTACAGAGGATAGAGAAATCTATTGGTAGCAGCGAATAGAACTATTTTAATTTTATTAAGTAATTCAATTATGAAAAAAATATACAGTGCTTTTTCAACAGGATACGTGGTAGGCTTTGTCTTTCTGTTGTTTCTAAGTGGATGTTCCAAAGAGAATGTTCCCACATCAGATGACACGGTTGCCAGAGTAAAAGTGGTGTTGGGAGGGATAGCAAGTACGGATATTGCAACATTAAAAGCTAATGGCAGTAAGTCATTTCTTTCAGAAAATATCGCACAGAAAAAAAATATCGAACTCGGAAAAGACCTGTATCTGGAAGCTACGCTGACTAAAACAGGAGATGGTGAACAGCAATTGATAAGTAACACCCTATCAACCAAGGCTAGTACGCCTAAAAACAAAGCCGCCGCTGTTGATCTTACCACTGGCGTGACCTATAAGGTAATTGTTTACGATTCACAGGGAGCATACGTAGATGAGGGGGATTATACGGTCGGAGGTGCTTCCCCCAAGGAATTCCAGCTTACCGCAGGCAAAATGTACAGCTTCATCTGCTATTCCCTGAATGGGGTTTCAGCCCTGCCTTCAACCTCGACTTGGCAGCCCGCTTTATCTGATGCAAATTTGACGATTAACATGCCTTGGCCCGCTGCTTCGGGAAATGATGACCTGCTGTACACGCGGATTGATAAGACTGTAACCGCTGGAATGAACGTGTTAGATATTATATTTCAGCATAAATTTTCAGAGCTTTCCGTCAAAGTAGATGCGACCGAAATTGGGCCGATAGTAAACGCAGAGCTTGGTTTTTCGGAGCTTTCAAATAAATTTGACCTAAAATTGGCCGATGGGACAATGACGTATAATGGATTTGCGACACGCAATTTAACTTTCCCCACCCTTAATAATCCAGTGATCCAAAGCCATCCGATGACGGTGGCCCGTCCATCCTTTGACACACCGGCAGCTTTTCCGGGTTCGGTAAGAATCCGGAAAGTCTATGGATTCATTACGATCGGTAGCGATCAGAAATACTTTGAGGTACCCGAACTTGCTATTGAACCTGGACTGCGTTATCAGCTGAATATTGTTATCAAAACGACACCAGCTCAGATTGCAGGGGTAGTGTGGGCTCCTGGAAATCTAAAATATGATGGAGCCTCGTATCAGTTTTCATATACGAATGGCTTTGGCAGCTACTTTCCTTTCGGAAACTTGTATCCTTATGGTGATTCCAGGGTCTTTGACTCGACTCCTGATAACCTAGGTGATCCGTGTAATGGAATTTTTGGCGATGGATATGCATGGCGCACGCCGACCAAAGCGGAATTTGACGCCCTTGCTGCTCTTGGCCAGGCTGAAAATAAAGTCATTGATGGTATATCGGGAGCCTGGTATCCGACCAACGGAACCAAAGGTGTCTTCTTTCCAGCTGCTGGTTACAAGGATAATCAAAATTCTGTTTCGAATCCGCTATGGGGTGCCACCGAAGGGTGGTACTGGTCAAAGAGTTATGATGCGCCACTTGCCGATGGTTCAACAGGAAACCTATACCTGCTACACTTTGGGACAACCAATGGCAGTAATAAGCGAGATGTTGAAGTATTGCAGCGACCACTAAATCCAGCAGGAACAAATGATTATGCTCGTTTTCGTGGTGCACAGATACGTTGTGTACGTAATCTTTAACGACGTAAAACTTTTGCTATCAGATTATGCTCTTCAATGGAAGAGGGTATTAAGTTGGCAAGGTATTGCTAAAAGGATCATCTTTTTATTTGAGGATGGTCCTTTTCAAACTCGCATATTCCAAGGTTATTTTCTCGTAAATCATTACTTAAATCAGGATTTTAACTTACAAGAATTGACTTTTTTTTAACTGTGATATTTATGTGAGATCCGTTTTTTCTTTACCCGTTCGAAAGTTCACGATCTTTAATAGGAGTTAGCCTTTAATACAACGAAAGCTAATTAAAGTAAGATAAAAATATCTGAATTTTTAAAATACAAGGGAAATTCAATAGCTCACATGTCGCATCGTCAGCTATTAAATACTGTTGATAGCGACCAAAAAAAGAAGATTATGGAAAATAAAAATGTAAAAGGAAAAGTGATTCTGATCGCTGGTGGGGCCAAAAACCTCGGTGGACTGCTAAGTAGGGACTTTGCTGCCAAGGGAGCAAAACTAGTAATCCATTATAATAGTGAAAGTACCCGAAAAGATGCTGAGCAGACATTAGCCGATGTCAGAGCGCTGGGGGCGGAAGCTATTGTTGTTCAAGGGGATCTGACGCTGCGGAGCAACATAATCGCCCTGTTTGACCGTGCTACTGAAAAATTCGGGGGTGTCGATATCGCGATCAATACAGTGGGAAAAGTTCTGAAGAAGCCTTTTGTTGATACAACGGAAGAGGAATATGATAGCATGAGTGAAATAAATTCGAAAGTTGCCTATTTCTTTATCCAGGAAGCAGGGAGAAGGCTCCGTGAAAATGGTAAGATCTGTACTGTTGTTACCTCCCTTCTAGCGGCTTATACAGGTCTGTATTCAACATATGCGGGAATGAAAGCTCCAGTTGAGCATTTTACACGAGCGGCATCCAAAGAATTTGGTGCACGAGGTATTTCCGTGACAGCAGTTGCACCTGGTCCAATGGATACACCTTTCTTTTATGGTCAGGAATCTGAAGATGCCGTCATATATCATAAGTCTGCCTCAGCTCTGGGGGGACTGACAGATATCAGGGATATTGCCCCGTTAATCGAGTTCTTGGTAACAGAAGGCTGGTGGATCACCGGACAGACAATTTTCGCCAACGGGGGCTACACGACCCGATAAACTGCAATTTTGGCTTCAAGTCCAGAGATTTAGACCTCTGCACATAAATTTTGAATCTGGTGTAAACTAGATGCTAACATTTGATTATCCCCTGGGCCTTTTGCGTGTGGCTCATGATAATATATTTATTTGGTATGCCCGATATGAACAAACCTGTTCTATTGGGCTATTTTTTGCAATCTGCTACAGCAGTCTTAAAACCTCAACTTTTCGAAAAATAGGTGCAGAATATTAATAATCACTTAATTTATCCTTAATAATGCAGTTGAAAACTTGTAGTTTTTGGTTACAAAATACGTTGAACATTAAGGATAATTCTCTTTAAAATGGGATATCATATCTCCATTGATTTTACCATTGATTCAAAAATTATTATTTGGATTGATGCCATTGCAAGTATAATTAGGAAGATAACGTTTAATTTTATACATTAAGGGAGAATAGGAGCTTTTCAAAGAAATAACTTGTACAGTCTATTTCGATTTTGATAGCCATAAAAGTGGTATTCATAAATATTTGGTGACAAAAATATATAGTGGAAGAGTGGTCGGAATATGAACGTGAACGGAGAAAGCTGGGGAGAAGTTTATCCTCATTGGATGGTGACAATTTATACTAATGCCAACCAGTCCAGTATACAGATGCATCATTAGATAAAGATATAATATGGACGAAAAAGAAGTTAAAAAATACCTTTCAAATGCAAAGAGGTTTCGCAAAAATGGTGAATTTGCTGAGTCGTTGGTTTTATTGCATCAGGTAAACACCGAATATCCGGAAAATGTAACTTACCGTTATTTATTGGCTGCTACTTATTTTGAAAGTATGAATACAGAGTCCGCCAAAAAACATGTACTTGAGGCTATTTTATTGGAGCCTGATTTTAAGGAAAACTATGAACTGCTCGGCGATATTTACCAAAAAGAAGGAGCATGGGAATTCGCACAAGTAAATTACGAAAAAGCTTATGATCTAGATTCTGAGTACATTACCGTTGGCGAAAAACTTGTTCAGCTATATATCCGGATTAAAAATTACGAAGGTGTGGTGAAAGTATGTGACCAAATGATGAGCCATATTCCTCTGGACACTTCAAATGTAAAATCGAGAATTTTAACTTCGATCTATTTAGGGTGTCTATTGTACAAAAGCTGGGCGCTGGTATATTTAAAGCGATATGAGGATGCGATCAGACAATTTGAAGAGATTAAAACAAAAGATAAAGAGACCGGGGTTCCGAGATATCCGGGGATGCATAAAGAGGAAGATGAGTCCCTTTTCAAATTATTTTACAAATTGAAAAATACAGAAAAAGCAGAAGAATACAGACGGTTATTAGCTAGCGAGTATAAATATGGGGAAGAGGCTATAAGCAAATTACTGACCGAAGCAGATCAGGATATTATCCTGTTTAGGCAACGACCTGAGGTCATGGTTCAGTTGGGTTTGGATTAGCGGGAAAGTCTCAAGAACATTCCGGTGCTACTGCTGTGGGGACTTAAAGAAAAGCATTTCCACAACCGTTCCTTTGAAGGTTGGAAAGCGTATTCGGCGATAGTACCACCGTAAAATCTGAGAACAGCCGTAAAATTTGAGAACAGCGGACATAATTCACCTGAAGAAATAGGAAAGGAGGCTGTTAAGCTTGTAGAAGATTTCTTAGAGGCGAAAAACTAATCAAGTGGGACGGCACCTGATATGTGCCCTATGTAAGCTATGCTTTCGTCTTTGATTAAAGTAAGTGGATTTCGTTCAGCGGAATTTTTTGCATAAATACATCGGCATTCAATTGGTGTAAATATTATTTCTTTTTGGTTAACTTAAAATAACCCTTTCAGCGGAGTTTTTAGCCTCATTTTGCAGTGCTCAAGCACGCTTGTAGCACCCTTAAAGCACATTTCGCTTTATACATGAACAGTGCTATATCCGTACTATATCCGTACTATATCTGTGCTTTATCCCTACTGGAACTATGGAGCTTCCGTCACATCCATCCGAACGGGTACTAAAACTAAAGTAGTTGTTAATTTTGAGTTATAAAAAATCTTAATATTTAAACCTTAAGATTATGCCTCTCTATGGCCCCAGATCGACCGATATGCCCCCATTTTCACCCTGCATCTTTGTTTCTTGATTGAGTACAGAGAGGTTATTTTGATGGATGGCTTGAAGAAACCTGAGCTATTCACTCAGGTATTTCTCCTTAAACGTTTTGGGACAATACTGTTTTAAGCTATTATACTGTATATAACGGTGAACAGTAAGAAATAGACAGCAAAAGCGGCTAGAGTAATACCGATTACCTTGAAGTATTTAACAGCTGTACTGTCGTCATTTCTAAATATCTGCATATTCAGCATCGCTGCAATAGCTCCTGCACCGCCGCCCAAGGCTCCGCCATATAGGAGTAAAAGTGGAAGAAGAGCTAAAACAAGCTGATACCAGGGAAGTTTTGCAACGATTCTGTGTTTTTCACCATTGATAATCAGTATAGGAGCAAAGTCCGGAAGGGATGGCTTTGGATAGGCTTTTACGATCGTTCCATTATCATCGGGTATTAAAAAAGGTTTTCCTTTTTCTCCGGATTGTTCGACTGGAGTATCGTCTTTGAATAATAATTGCTTACCTGTCCAGAATGTAATCTGCATGACAAAGCTTGAATTTGGAAAGTCTGGTAAATTAAAAAGGTACTTCATCTAAATATGGCGTTTCTATTATATCTGCTGTAAAAGTGCAAAAAATATCAATTATTTTTACGATGACTCTCGTATTTATTATTGAGAAACAGTAGGTAAAATGCTACGCTGCGTGATTTATTTGTGGCTATTTTATCTCTATTTCATTTGCTGTATGCTTATCTGTCTAAATTCTAATATTTGGGGTGTTGGTTTTTGCATCTAACTCATGTTGTGAGTCTGAATTTAAAACTATATTTGTTAGCATAAAACGATTATTAGCTTTGCTTAGATGACGATGAAAACGAACACAAATTATAAGATAATGGGTTGTTGTCTGACGATTATTCTATTTATAGGTTTTTCGTTGTGGGGTAAAAGTCAGGCGTACGTGCAAAAACCGAGCAAAAAAAGTGATATTCCGACAAAGCTTTCTGTAAAATGCATGCAGTCAGATCTTAATTTGCTCTGGTCGGTTATTCAGAAAATGCACCCCGGCTATGGTTATTATACCTCGTCCGACAGCCTTCAAAAAGCTTATGACCGAGTGTCTCTGTCGATCGTCAAACCGCTATATGAATCCGAGTTTATTTCACAGATCTACCCTTTCATCTGTCAGTTAAGATGCGGACATACGCAATTAAAACATTCGGTAGGATATAAGCAACCAATCGGCTTATATCCGGCACATTTACCTTTTAAAGTTCTCGTCAGCAAGGGACGCGTATTTGTAACCTCCCATCAAACAGACTTATTGACTACCGGCGATGAGATTATTGGAATAAACGGTGTTGCCGCAGAAAAAATTATTGCGCATGGATTTGATCTATATGCCATGGACGGTTATAATGAAACATTTAAAGAGTTATTTTTAAGCGAGTACGACGGTTTTCAGGATGTATGCAATGCATATTACCATTGGAAAGGGGATTACAGAATACAGCTGCAAACCGCGCAGGGAATACGGAAAGATGTGGTTGTCGAAACGAAAGACCTGGATTTCGAAGATATAACTACCCCCGGTTTTGATAATTATAAAAACTGGACGCTTGCACAGCATACCGGAAATCTTGTCCTTCGATTTTCAGCTGATTCAGCTACAGCATTATTTGAAACAAAACCATTCTCCTATGGGGATACAGCGGTTTACGAGGAAGTATTCAAGCAAATCAAAGGCCGTGGGGTAAAACATCTGATTTTGGATATGCGACACAATACGGGTGGAGACATCCGCGTTGCGATCCGATTATTGTCTTATCTGGCAGATGCTCCGTTTAGTATAGTCACAGCTGTTAAATCGCGCTTTCCGGGTGCCGCTATACATACTGCCGCAACCTATTTTGACACGGAAAGGACGAACAACTTATTGTTAGGCTATAAAATTACGGATAAAGAGGGGGGATGGTACCATGTGGAATCTACAGCTGCCTTGGGAAAAATATATGGTCCTCTTCCATTGACGGCAGACGATCATTTTGACGGAAACTTATATGTTTTAATTGATGGCGCTACGTTTTCATCGGGAGCACTTTTTACGGCGGCTCTTAAATCACAACGCAAAAATGTTACCTTCATTGGAAGAGAAACAGCAGGGAATGAAGAAGGCTGTAATGGGATGGTGATGCAGGCACTTACGCTGCCGTCCACAAAGGTCGTCGTAGATTTTCCCCTGATGCGCGTTGAATCTGTTGCCCTAAATCCAATTCGCGGTCGTGGTGTAATGCCGGATTATCCAGTAAACTATGATCCTATGGATATTGTGATTAAAAGAGATCGCGATCTTGAAAAGGCTTTACAGCTGAGCCAGGGAAACTGATCGGTCTAATACGTAAAGAATATGGACTTTAAGGTTTAAAAAAACAAGATATGGACACAAAATTGATTCTAAATCTCTCGCTTTCGGTCGGACAGCTATTCTTATGGCAAAGCTGTACCCATAATTCACCTCGGGTGACGGCAGAGAATATTAAAAGGGAAATTACAGCGGTTTCAATTTCTACCATCGGCGGATTTACGGTCACACCTTCAAATGGTTATACGATCAGGATAACAAGAGATAGTGTATATCATTTGTTTTCTGCAATAGATACGGCTCACAGTACCCTGAAATCATACGCCAATACGGAAGACAAATGGAACTTATTATTGGATAAAATTGATCTGGAAAAATTTGCTGATGCTAAAGAAGGTGAATCACGTCAGCCATACGATGGAATAGATATTAAAATCAGCATTCAAGCAAAAAGTGGAACATATACAAAGTTGAATGCGGATGATAACCCTAGCTGGAATCGCATATATCAACAGTTGAAAGAGTCTTTCTCGCCACAGTCACTTGAAAACAAAAAGTAGGCAAATGATCAGTTAAAGGTTGCACATCTAACGGAAGCTTTTTGTAACTTAGTTTGCCCTTTATTTTTCACCGTGGAAATAGGGGCGAGAAAATTTTTTGATCTGCTTAAACAGCACAAATAAAATATAAATTAACATGGAAAAGCAATTTAAACAGCAGGTATATGAGATAGCTAAACTGATTCCGAAGGGAAGGGTGACAACCTATGGGGCGATTGCAAAGGCCTTAGGTTATCCGAATCATTCGCGGCATGTTGGGAAGGCTATGGGCGGGTGTCCCAGTGATGTTCCTGCCCACCGTGTCATATCAAGCGGGGGTACGCTTGCTGTGCCTGAATTTCAAAAACGGATTGAAGCTGAAGGGCTTGTTGTGAATAATTTACGGATCAAGGATTTTAAAAAGTTGTTTTGGGATCCGATGAATGAAGTAATCGATTAATTTAATAAGATGAAATACTGTGCTTTTTTACGTGGCGTGAATATGAAGGGCACCAATATGAAGATGGCTGATGTCTGTCAGGTTTTTAAAGACGCCGGTGTAACAGACGTTACTTCGGTACTGGCTTCTGGTAATATTGTTTTTTCGTCCGAAAAAGGGGCCGAACAGCTCAAGCAGCTATTGGAAGAATCTATGTCGGCGTATTTTTCTTATGAAGCTTTTTTATTCATCCGTTCCGAGGAAGAGGTGGGATTGTTGCAGGCAAACATTCCTTTTGAAACGGATGCAGGCTTCCATGTATATGCTTTTGTAGGCATAGAAGGTGTTGAAAAAATACTGATGGACGAATTCAGCAACGCAACACAGGGGCCGGGGGAGGAAGCTGAGATCGTCAATTCGGTCTTTTATTGGCGGGTGCCCAAGGGAAATACCCTGGATTCCAGCTTCGGAAAGGTATTGGGGAAAAAGAATCTTAAAGATAAGATGACAAGCCGGAATATCAATACCTTTGAAAAGATATTGAAAAAAATGGGTTAACCATGAAATGAGCCCGGCTATTGCCGGGCTCATCTATATTTGATGGAATTCACTCGCTCACGAAACAGTTTCTCGGATGAAAACTTTTGCGGCACTGATCTTAATCGATTTCTGCTGATTTGGCCCAGATATTAATATGGCCATCTTTTGCATAGAGATCAATTTCGTGAATTTCCTCTGGACTGAATGACAGATTCTTTAGTGCACCAACGCAATCAATGACCTGTTGCGGTTTTGATGCGCCAATTAGCGCCGATGTAACCTGCTTCTTACGTAAAACCCAGGCAATCGCCATTTGCGCTAAAGACTGTCCTCTGCGCTGCGCGATCGCATGTAGAGCCTGGATATTCTTTTGATTTTCTTCGTTCAGGAATTTAGTTTGGAGTGATTTTGACTGTGAAGCACGGCTATCCTGAGGAATATGCTGTAAGTATTTGTCTGTAAGCATGCCCTGTGCTAAGGGAGAGAACACGATTGAACCAATGCCTATCGCATCTAAGGTATCAAGTAACCCGTCGGTCTCGACCCATCTGTTGAGCATGGAATAGCTGGGTTGATGAATAATAAAAGGTGTACCGAGGGATTTCAGGATCGCATAGGCCTCTTTTGTGCGTTGCGAGTTATAAGATGAAATACCGACATAAAGTGCTTTTCCGCTACGGACCAGTTGATCAAGGGCCAACATGGTCTCCTCTAAGGGGGTATTGGGATCAAAACGATGTGAATAGAAGATATCGACATAGTCGATGCCTAGGCGCTTTAGCGATTGCTCGCAGCTCGATATCAGATATTTGCGGCTACCCCATTCTCCATACGGCCCATCCCACATGTGGTAACCCGCTTTTGACGAAATAATCATCTCGTCGCGTAAGCCACGAAATTGCTCTCTTAATATTTGTCCAAAGGCTTTTTCGGCACTCCCTGCAGGTGGTCCATAATTGTTTGCAAGGTCGAAATGGGTAATTCCGAGATCAAATGCTGTTGTGCAGATATCAACTTTGGTTTGATGCGGCGTGTCGTCACCGAAGTTATGCCACATCCCCAGCGAGATTGCGGGCAATAAAAGACCGGATTGACCACAGCGATTATAGATCATATCCTGGTATCGGTCTGGATTTGCTGTATACTGCATAGTCTTAAATAGTTTTAATTCAAACTAAGATAAATTTATGCTTATTTGCAAGTTTTAATTGTTTTCGGGCTCAGCTATTTCTCTTTGAAAGTGCAATTTTTGGTCTTTGATGTGTCAATAAATACTGCTTTCGAAAGATAGAACAAGAATAAAAATTTACATATTTTTTTAGTATTTAATATTGTTATTGAGATTAAAGAGAAGATATATCTTCAGAATCCTGTTGTCTGTACAGATGCCGTGAATGATACCGATAGGAAACTGGCTGAAGATAGTTTCGATAAATGCAAAATTAATGTATTTTTATGTGGATTCTAAAAACCGATTTATGCGCGCTATGAGGAAAATTCAGGCCATTATATGTTTTGTTTTGATTGCTTTGGGCAATTGCTATGCACAATCAAAACACTTGCTTTTCAAGACAGCTTTTGGCGATTTTAAAGTTGTACTCTATGATTATACACCTCATCACCGCGATTTGATGCTGCGGTCAATTCAGGATCGCGTTTATCAGGGGGCACTGTTTAATCGCATTATCGAAAATTTTGTTGTGCAGGGGGGAGAGCATGATATTGATATTGAAAAACGTGAGGCCGCAGATCCGCTGCATCAAAAACCACGATTAGCAGCTGAGTTCGACGACCGTGCTTTTCATAAAATGGGCGCATTGGGCGCGGGGAGGGATGGAAATCCTGAAAAAGCGTCTTTCCTGAACCAGATCTATTTTGTGGTCGGCAAGAAAATCACAGCGGCTGAGCTTGATAGTCTGGGGGCAACGAAAGGGATTAAATATACCGAAGTCCAACGTAAAGAATATCTCGCCCACGGTGGCCAGCCGAGACTTGATCATGATTTTACCGTTTTTGGTGAAATTTATGAAGGCTTTGAAGTGATCCTGAAAATAAGTCAGGTAAAAACAGATAAGCAGGATTACCCGCTGGCTAAAGTGCCTTTTGAGGTTGTTGAAATAAGTAAATAGGCATAATAATCAAAGCTGAACTGCCCCCGGAAGTGTCTAAACTTTCCGGAGGCAGTTCAAACAGCTCTTTTTTTTATTTCCGATGCTGATCAAACTCTTCTTTAAGCTTTTGGTAACGCTCTTTCCACTCGTCTGGCAGTTTGCTTGGTATACCTTTTAGACTTTTTAGCTGAAATGCGAATACACAAGCCGCAAATCCAACTGTACTGATGGCCATACCGGTCCAGATAACTAAGGAAAAACCAGCAAAAAGTGGATTCCAAAGTAAGATAAAGCTGAAAATAATGCCTAAAATGGCAAACAGCAAATTCCATCCCCAGGATTTACTACCGTAATTTTTAAGGTCAAAGGAAAAGGACAGCAGCTGGAAGGATTTAAAGAGTGCATAGAAACCTACAATAAATGCTAGTGTGCTAGCAGATAGCAAAGGATTGGAAATCAGTAATATACCGAATAGGGTGTAAAGGATACCACCGGTGAGGTACCAGCCCCAGCCTTCTACCTCATCACTGTTCTGTACTGCAAAGATGATCTCCAGAATACCGGAAATAATAAACGACCAAGAGAACAGAATTGCTAAGGTGAGAAATGCAGCAACAGGGGTTGAAATGGTATAGAAACCCAAAAGAATTAATAGAATACCGATAATCAATGGGATATACCAGTGTTTAATTGATGTTCGGATTGTTTTGAAAAATGAATTTGCCATAATAATGAGTTAAAATAGTGTAGTATTGCGGAAAAAAGCCCCATTAATTACTTAATGAGGCCTTACATATATAAAACTGATTAAATTAGGCAGAGGAAAATGTACTAAATCTTTCCAGTCTCTTTTAAAAGTTTGTAATATGCATACACAATATTGATTTCAGCATTTGTGTACTTCAATTCTGCTTCAAGCTTTGAATTTGAAGCATCCATGATGTCGACGATCAACGCCAATTGGTTCAAATACTTTTTCTCAATAATACGATAGTTCTCATCAGCAAGTGCTTTGTTGTACTCGAGCGTCTTGCGTTGCGAGCAGGCCTCATTGTATTTAATGTATGCAGTATTAACAGCTACGCTGGTTTTTTGTTTCAGAGCGCTTTCATATTTCTCGTTTTTTTCAATTTGCAGATCATTTAGCTTAAGCTTTTTTCCAGTTGTGTATAACGAAGAAATATTATAGCTCAGGGAGATGCCTGTATTCCAGGTATTCATGTATTTATCGATAACCGGCATCACATTGGTGATTGGTTTGACAAGGCTGTTTCCAGCGAAGATGCTAAGAGCAGGCGATTTCTCTGATTTTGTAATATCTTTTTCGGTATGCAGGAGTTCTGTCTCTTTGGCGGCAAGCTGCAGACTGGGGCTGGATATATAAGCATCTTGTTTCAAGCTCGCCAGGTCTGCCAGCTGAAAGCTACTGTTTATTAGTTTATCATCCGGCTCAATTACTGTGCCTTCCTGTAGTCCTAATGCCACTATAAGCTCGTCATTCAGGATTCTCATGTTGTTTTGAATGACCTCTCTAGCTAATTCCAGCTCGGATATTTGCAATTGGTTGCGGATGACATCATTTTTGGTGATCATGCCCTGTTTGTATAATTTGTCTGTCAGGTCCAGTCTTTTGTGCGCCAGCTCAATATTTTGATTATAGACAGCTTTCTGGTTCTTAAGTTTGAAGAGATCAAGATAATAACCGAGGACCAGAATTTTGATGTTCTGTTCTTCATTTTTATGATCTAATTCGGCTAATTCTTCTCCTAAAGAGGAAGCTTTGATACTGTTTTTTACGATACCGCCTTTCCAGATGAGTTCTTTTGCCTCCAGTGCGTAGTTGTTGCCGAAATGAGGTAAAGGGACTTTCTCTGAGCCCGATAAGTCTTTGTCGATTAATGCGGCGTCGCCGAGGTAAAATGCGGATGCTGAAGCACTGATCTCAGGTAGTCTTCTCAATTTGGCAACTTCTGTCTTTTGTTTGGCAATATTTACCGCAGATGCTGAAACAAGAAGGTTCGGATGATTGTGCAGCGCAAGTTCAAATAGTTTTTCGATAGTTATTTTTCGGGTGTTTATGCTGTCTTGACCGTATGTTTGATTGCAAAAAAATGTAAAGAAGCATAACGTCAAGTAAAGACCAATTTTATAGGCTCTTGACTTTATATTCATGATATTCAACTTTGTTTATATATGTGCTACAAAGGTAATGCATCATTACAGGGTACGGAATGTCTGATTCCTGTTTTATGATGTTCAATTGGTAACAAGAGTTGTCTGTTGTTCGCGAAATAGCTTGGGTGTTATGCCGACGTGTTTTTTGAAAAATTTGCTAAATGCATACTGATCTGAAAAGTTAAACTCCTGTGATATCTGGTTGATTGTTTTGGTGGAAATGATCAGTTGGGCCCGAGCTTCGGTTATCAGCCAGTTGCTGATAATTTCGGACGGAGATTCTTTCGTGATTTCTTTAACGCTGATCGATAGGTATTTGATGGAAATGTGGAGGCGGTCGGCATAGAATGCGAGGTCTCGCTGTGTTTTGTAATGATCGGCAATAAGTTGTAAAAAATGTACGGTAATTTCTTCCTTTCTCTTATTGCGGATCTGATTGGAACTTTGACCGGCTGTATAAATCACATTGGCCAAAAGATAGATAATGGCCATAAAAATATTGATGTCGGCTTTTTGAAGAAAATCTTTTTTTAGATCTACGGGCCTTTTGCGGTTGCGATGCAAGGTTGATAGTAATGTCCAAATCGTTTCAAAGTCGTCTGTAGCAGGAGTAAAAGGGGCGGAACTACTAGCATTGATGAGTCGATAAGCATCGTATCTGCTGATTGATAGCCTTATTCTGTTGGAAAAATTTCGGTCATAATTTAAGATTTTGAAAACAGCATCGGTACTGATTTCCATAAAGCTGTAGTACTTATTGTAACCGATAAAGAAAATACAGCCGGCTTTGAGTTCGACCGGAGAACCATTACAATTTATCGTTGCTGCGCCTTTATATAATAGGATACAGGTCGTGCTTAATGGATGATAGTTGTATTCTTCTCCTTTTTGGGAAAGTTCTGATTGGTCTATGAGCTGTATTTCATTCATTTCTTCGCTTTAATATAAAGATATAAAACATACATTGGCCTAGTTTATTTTAAAAAATTAATATGCGAAGAATACAGTTAGTCTCTATTTCTCTGCTGTTGTTTCAGATTTCACCCGCGCAACATAAGATGGAGAGTAAAGATGATAAACACCATCATTGGGTTCCCAGTGAGGAAACCGCAGTGATAGTGTTTTATTTCATTAGAACGTGACTTTTTTAGGGTCAGATCCAGAGAAGCCCAGCTCAGGAAACTCACGGATCGTTTTGATATCGTCTGCTGTCAGATCAAAATCGTCAATAGCTAAATTTCTTTTTATATTCTCGGGATTAGTTGATTTTGGCAGCGGTAAGATACCCTGAGATAAAGCAAATTTGATACAGATCTGTCCAACACTAGTGTTCTTTTCCTTCGCTAGTGCAACGAGTGTTTCATTTTGCAATATTCTGCCTGAACCCAGGGGTGACCAAGCCTGAACAAGGATGTCATTGGATTTGCACAGATTTACGGTATCTTCCTGAAGATAACCCGGATGAAATTCGATCTGATTGACAGCAGGTATTACAGATGCCGTTTCGATTAATTTGGAGAGATAGGCTTCAGGAAAGTTGCTGACGCCGATAGCTCTTACTTTCCCTTGTTGATAAAGGTGTTCAAAGGCTTTCCAAGTATCTGCATTGATCTGTGCCCAATTTTCAAATTGTGTTTCGTTTGCGGGCCAGTGAATCAAATAAAGATCCAGATAGTCTAATTGCAGATCAGTAAGTGATTTCTCAAACGCAGCGATTGTCTTTTCATATCCACGTTCCGTATTCCATAGCTTCGTTGTAATAAATAGTGAATTTCGATCCAATCCACTGTCTTTTATAGCTTTGCCAACGCTTTTTTCATTGCCATAGATCGCTGCTGTATCAATATGTGTATATCCCGCATCAAGTGCCTCTTTGACTGCTTGGTAAGCCTCTTGTCCATCAGGAATCTGCCAAGTTCCAAACCCAATTGCTGGAATTTCAATTCCATTGTTCAATTTGAATGATTTCATTGTCAATACTATTTTTTGTTTTCGCTAAAATAGTATTTACGCGATAGTATCCGGTCACTGAAATGTAAAGAGGATGACGTTTAACTGGAGATGGCCGGACTTATTCTCTATTGCCAAAATATATTTATTTTCACAATTTTATTGTCAAAAGGGAGGCAATTTCTCGCGAATTATGGCATTAATTCTTATCTTTAGGCGAATTTTTGAGAAATTCAGATTTCTCGATCATTTCACATAGCATTAAAAATTAAACATATTTCTAATAGATTACTATGTCAAACAAATCAAAAATTGTTTGGACAAAAACAGATGAAGCACCTTTATTGGCGACTTATTCGTTTTTGCCTATTGTTCAAGCGATTACAGCTACAGCTGATATCGATGTTGAATTGAGAGATATCTCTTTAGCAGGCCGTATCCTTGCTAGCTTTCCGGAATTTTTAAAAGAAGATCAAAAAATTGCTGATGCATTGGCTGAATTAGGGCAGTTGGCGACAACACCTGAAGCGAACATCATTAAATTACCAAATATCTCCGCATCAATCCCGCAGTTGAAAGGTGCTATCGCTGAATTGCAAAAAGCTGGTTACGCTATTCCGAATTATCCTGATGAAGCGAGCACGGAAGAAGAAAAATCAATCAAAGCGAAATATGCAAAGGTACTCGGTTCAGCCGTAAATCCAGTGTTGCGTGAAGGAAACTCTGACCGTCGTGCACCGAAAGCCGTTAAGAATTATGCGAAAGCAAATCCACATAAAATGGGTGCTTGGGCCAAAGATTCCAAAACAAAAGTGGCTTCGATGACCTCCGGTGATTTTTATGGCTCTGAGCAATCAGTAACTGTGGAGAATGCTGGTCAATTTAAAATCGAATTTGTAGATGCAAACGGTGCAGTGACAGAATTGAAAGGTCTTTCCCCATTGAAAGCTGGTGAAGTAATTGATTCTTCGACATTGAGTTTGACTGCGTTGAAAGCTTTTGTTGCAGATGCGATCGCAGAAGCTAAAGCAGCTGGCGTCTTGTTGTCGGCACATTTAAAGGCAACCATGATGAAGGTTTCTGACCCGATTATATTTGGTGCTGTTGTTGAAACTTACTTTGCTGATGTTTTTGCACAATATGGCGATTTGTTCAGGGAGTTAGGTATCAATAAAAATAACGGTTTAGGTGAGGTGTACGCTAAAATTGCGGGCCACGCAAAAGAAGGAGAAGTAAAAGCTGCAATTGATGCGGCTATTGCAAACGGTCCTGCTTTGGCGATGGTAAACTCAGATAAAGGTATTACAAACTTCCACGTTCCTTCGGATGTGATTATCGATGCTTCCATGCCAGCAATGATCCGTATCGGTGGTAAAATGTGGAATAAAGAAGGTCAAGAAGAAGATACTATCGCGATGGTTCCTGACCGTTGTTATGCGGGTGTCTATGAAGCGACAATCGAAGACTGTAAAGAGCATGGTGCATTGGATCCTAAAACAATGGGTTCTGTTCCAAACGTAGGTTTGATGGCTCAGAAAGCAGAAGAATATGGATCACATGATAAAACTTTCCAAGCGGCAGGTAATGGTTCAATTCGCGTAGTAGACGCTGAAGGAAACGTTTTCATGGAGCAAAAAGTGGAAGAAGGTGATATTTTCCGTATGTGTCAAACGAAAGATGCACCAATCCAGGATTGGGTGAAATTAGCGGTAAACCGTGCTCGTCTGTCCGAAACACCTGCGGTATTCTGGTTAGACAAAAACCGCGCACACGATAGAGAGATCATCAAGAAAGTAGAGAAATATTTGCCAGACTTTGATACAACTGGTTTGGATATCCGCATCTTGTCTCCAATTGAAGCGACTAAGTTCTCCTTGGAGCGTATTCGTAAGGGAGAAGATACCATTTCAGTAACAGGTAACGTGCTTCGTGATTATTTGACAGATTTATTTCCGATTTTAGAAGTAGGTACATCGGCTAAAATGCTTTCTATTGTTCCATTAATGAATGGTGGTGGTTTGTTTGAAACAGGTGCTGGCGGTTCGGCTCCTAAACACGTTGAGCAATTCCTTCAAGAAGGTTACCTGCGTTGGGACTCACTGGGTGAGTTCTTGGCACTTGGAGCTTCTCTGGAGCACTTGTCACAAACACAAAATAATCCAAAAGCTTTAGTACTGGCAGAAACGTTAGATGAAGCTACTGAGAAATTTTTGGCAAATGACAAATCTCCGGCACGTAGAGTTGGTCAGATCGATAACCGTGGATCACATTTCTATCTGACGTTGTATTGGGCTCAGGCATTGGCAGCACAGACTAAAGATGCAGAGCTTGCTGATAAATTTGAAGCAGTTGCAAAAGTTTTAACAGATAGCGAAACGAAAATAAATGAAGAGTTGATCGCGGCACAAGGTCATGCACAAAACATTGGCGGTTATTATTTCCCGAACGATGAATTGGCAGCTAAAGCAATGCGTCCATCTGAAACATTGAATAATGCAATCGCAAGCATCTAAGCGAATTGCTTCTATACATAAAAAAGCTCCGGTCAATTGACCGGAGCTTTTTTATGTATTTTCATAGTGACAAAATATAATTTATTTTAAAGGATATTTTACCCCTGTAAAGGTCATCTTGACCGGAATGATATGACCATTTTTGTCAAATTTCATTTCTTCGACACAGGTTACACGTTCATTGGCACCATCTTTACCAAGTGGTCTACGGTGATAAACGATAAAATACTTGTCCTTGTTGGGTATTTTGATCACGGAGTGATGGCCTGCGCCTACGGCTACCTGAGGATCACGTTCAAGAATCGTCCCGATCCTTTCGAATGGTCCGAAAGGTGAATCCGCTATGGCATAAGCTACTTTATAATCTGGTCCGGTCCAGCCTCCTTCAGACCACATGAAGTAATACTTCCCATTTTTTATAAACATAAATGGGCCTTCAACGTAGTCCTTTGGTGTAATTTCTTTGTAATAGCTGCCATCTTCAAAAGGGAGCAGTCCTGTAAAGTCCGGATTCAATTTAACCACGTTACAATGTTTCCAACCACCATAATACATATAAAAGGTGCCATCCTTGTCCTTGAAGACAAACTGGTCTATCGGCTGCGCGCCGTTAATAATATCGTTAATTAATGGTTTGCCTAATAAGTCGGTGTAGGGGCCTTCGGGTTTATCTGCCACTGCGACACCTATACCGCCTATTTCTCCCTGATGGACGTCATTTGCGCCAAAAAATAGGTAGTATTTTCCATTATTTTCAAGTACTGCAGGAGCCCACATGGCCTTTTTTGCCCATCTAACGTTGCTATTTTCCAAAACACGACTGTGTTTTGTCCAGGTTGTAAGGTCGGATGATGAAAAGGCGTCAAAGAAAACCTGCTCTTCATAAGGTGCTGAATAAGTCGGAAAAATCCAATATTTATTACCATAGATAATACCCTCCGGATCGGCATAGTTGCCTGTTATAACTGGGTTCTTCTGGGCAAATAGTGTGGATGTGAATAGTAAAGCTGTTGCTGTAAAAAATGTTTTAATCATTATGTTGGTTTAAATTGGTAAGATACAGGATTCTTTTTGCTTGGAATGAGTCAAAATGAATCATTTTTATGCCTATTTATCTCAAAGATTTTTCAAATGTTAAAATTTTGTTAAAACAGTATTGTGCTTTCGATTGTCTCCGATTTATTTCACATATTTGTTTATGTCATTTCCAAATGGCATAAATACTTTTCATAAAATAGGTTAATAATATGGCTAAGACACCCGAAGTCCCCCAGGCTTCGGGTGTTTTTTTTATTCTCGCTGCAATCCAAAGATCATGATTAATTTTCCATCTATATACAGATTTAAGGTTTGCTCGGCGATATCGAATTGAATCTGTTTCTGTTCAAAAATTTGAAAAAAATCATTCTCGATATTTGCGCCGTTACATGCGCGCATGGTGCTCGCCAGATGCGGAAAGCTGATTTGATTGCCCGTAATGTCGAAATTTCCCCAAAAATTATTACATCCTGTCGTACCTGCTATCGTACCATTTTTGGCATCAAACCCAATACTTGCTTTGCTGTCGGTAACATCTTTTCCATTCAGTTGAAGTAAATTCCATTTAAAACGAGCGAGGAATGCGGCAACACTCGGTAGTTCGTTAGTTCTTTCTTTTGAAATAATTTCAACTAAGCTGTAGTCGATCGTTTCTATATCTTTTTGTTTCGTTTGTTTAACCCGGATGCGGTATCGATAACCTTCTTGATAATCGAAACCGCGAATGGATGTATTTAGATATTCCCATTTATTCTTTTTATCCGTTTTTATCTGCAAACATTTTAGTTTTCCAAGACGCTGTGCATTGACATAGCTTTCGCCAATCTCCCATGTTGCAACGTCAGTATTTTCAGACAATGATTTTGCGAACGTCTTCGTTAAGGTATAGATCGAATTTGGCCCCACTTTATGTTGAGCAACCTTGATGTCATATTCATATTTAGGGTCATAATTGAATTTTAGAATATCGGCATAGAATTTTTCCCAATTGTTGCTATTATAATATTTAACTAGATATGGAGGAGTATTTTGAATGCCCGATTTTACTTTAATCCGAAATGAGGAGTCTTGGGCGCTTAAATTATATGAAGGGAGAAAAAGCATGAAAAGAAATAGAAATGAACTGAATTTTGGAGACTTCTTCATAATTGGAATGTAAATATCAATAAAAACGTATCTTTAAACATGAATATTGCACGGATCAAACTGTGCCTGCTGGCGACTGTTTTTCTGCTGAGTCGGCAGGTGTATTGCCAAAATAGTAAGGATTATTTTAAAACGCAAATCGCAGTAGGTGAACTGACCGATCCACAACTGAAAGAGGTATCTGGTATCACAGCGTCCTATAAAAAAGGTAATTTCTGGGTGCACAATGATAGTGGCGATGGTCCAAATGTTTATCTAATTGATCGTCAAGCTAAATTGCTAAAGAAAGTTACACTTGAAGGAGTATCTGTGATAGATTGTGAGGATATCGATCGGGTGAAAATTGGTGATAAGTATTTTATTATACTTGCCGATATCGGAAATAATGGAGGTAAAAGGACCTGGACCTGCTTATACGTATTTCCAGAACCGCGTGTCGAAGATCCTGATGTTGTCGCCAAGGAATCTATCCGGGTCATTTTTTTAAAATTTCCGGGTCAGAAACGTTTGGATGCCGAATCGATGATGATCGATCCAATTGACAATATGCTGTATGTCATATCCAAGCGGGAGTTTCGCTCAACTGTATATAGTGCTGATGTATTCGGGAATAAAAGGCAGCAATATTTTACGTTAAACAAGGTTGTCGAACTTCCCTTTACTTTTGCTACAGCAGCAGCTATTGATCCAACAGGTAAGCAGCTGCTCGTAAAGAATATTACCTCGATTTTCTACTGGCAGAGAAATGGACATGAGCCCTGGAAACAGGTACTGCAGCAGAAACCAGTCATTGTTCCTTATCAAGTGGAACCTCAGGGCGAAGCAATAGCTTTCGATGATGATGGAAATGGTTTTTATACAATTAGCGAACGCCCATTTGGTTTAAAATCCTATCTTTATTTTTTTGAAAAAACTCGATAATGTATGATAACAACTAAACCTTTTTCCTATCGCACAGCACACATCACTGCTATTCCAGAAGCTGGCAAAGTTTCATTATGCCGTGTGGATGGCATAAGCCGTTTCCTTCTGGCTTTTGCTGTTCTCTTATGTTCAATTGCGCAGCTGCATGCGGCTAAAGTGGATACGCTCTCTATCCAAAGCCAAGCCATGGGGAAAGCAATTAAGACAGTGGTGATATTGCCACAAAAATATTCGAAAGGAGAGAATTATCCAGTTCTTTACTTGTTGCATGGCTATTCGGGCAATTATAGTAATTGGGTTAAAAATTCCAGTGTGAGTGCACTGGCCGATCAATATGGCTATATGGTGGTCTGTCCCGACGGCGGTTTTGGAAGTTGGTATTGGGATATCGCTAACGATAAAAATTATCAATATGAAACGTTTGTGTCGAAGGAATTGATTGATTATGTAGACACGCATTATTCGACGATCAAAGACCGTAAAGGCCGGGCAATTTCAGGACTGAGTATGGGTGGACATGGCGCTCTGTCTCTGGCGATTAAACATCAGAATGTCTATGGTGCCGCAGGCAGTACGGCGGGAGGAGTAGATTTTAGGCCTTTTCCTTTGAACTGGGAAATCAAAGATCGTATCGGAACTTATGCGGATGTTCCACAGGAATGGGACAATCGTGTCGTTATTAATATGATACCTAATCTCGTCAATAACGGATTGCGTTTAATTATCGATTGCGGCAAAGAAGATTTCTTTTATGCGGTAAACGTTGCCTTACATGAAAAATTGATGTATCATAATATAAACCATACTTTTGTTACAAGTGAGGGTGGGCATAATTGGGAATATTGGTCAAGGTCAATTATCTACCAGATGGCTTTTTTTAAGGGATATTTCGATCAGCCAGAAAAAGGTGAAAAGAAAAATAGATAAATATTTGGCATAAATGAATAAATTACTATTTTTGTTAAACAGAGACCTTAACTAACAAATTATAAACTTATTATTAAGCCTTACAAATTGTAAGGCTTTTTTATTATTTTCAGCAAAATTTTGATTTGATTCCATTATGTTTAAACCTATAAGGGTTATTTTTTATTGTTCTTCCATTTTGTTCTGTGCACAGCAGGCATATAGTCAGCAGTCTAAGTCGATCTCGGGTTTTGTCAGAGACAGTATCAGCGGTGAGAATATTATTGGTGCCGTCATACGAAATGATTCTGAAAAGAAATCTACAGCTTCAAATAAATACGGTTTTTTTAGTTTGTCTGTTCGTGATGGCAGCAAGGGGTTGGAAGTGTCTTCTGTAGGTTATCGAACGAAAGCATTTTCTGTCCATCTGGGTAAGGACTCCACTTACATTATTCAGTTGGTGCCTGAGGAAAATCAGCTCGCTGAGGTGACCGTGACCGGAAACAGGCGCAAATCAATAAAGGATCTGACGCCCGGTCTTACACAGTTCAGCCCAAAGGAAATCGAAAAAGTCCCCGTGTTATTTGGAGAGAAGGATATTCTCAAGACTATTCAGCTATTTCCGGGAGTGACGAGTGGTGGGGAAGGCAGCAGTAATTTTTATGTACGTGGCGGCGGCGGCGATCAAAACCTGATTTTGCTGGATGAAGCTCCCGTGTATAACAGCTCACACTTGTTTGGTTTTTTCTCTACGTTTAACTCTGACGCGATTAAAGACGTTAATTTTTATAAAGGTGGCGTGCCCGCTCAATATGGTGGCAAAATATCGTCAGTGATGGAAATAACAACCTTGGACGGGAATAACCAGCATTTTAATGTCGAAGGGGGCTTGGGACTCATTGCTTCGAGATTAAAATTGGAGGGGCCAATCCAAAAAGGCAAAAGCTCCTTTATGATCTCGGGTAGAAGGACATATGCTGATCTTTTCCTGAAACTTTCCAGTGATGAAAATATAAAGAAAAGTGCCCTGTTTTTTTATGACCTCAATGCAAAGTTCAATTACCGTATCAACGATAAGAATACACTTTACTTATCTGGATATTTTGGTAAAGATGCCATGGCTTACCATGATCTGTTTGATTTCAATTGGGGCAATGCTACTGGAACGATGCGCTGGAACCATGTCTGGAGCAATAGGCTGTTTAGCAATACAACACTTATTTTCAGTAAATTTAACTATCAGGTTAAGATTGAAGACGATAATAATTTCAAGATCCGTTCGGATATCTATAATTACAATTTTAAGCAGGATTTCCAATACAGTCTTTCGGACCGTCATAATCTAAAATTTGGACTCCAGGCGGCGCTGCAGGAAATAAGACCTGCGAGTATTGAGGCTGGAGAAGATTCCAAGGTCAATTCCTTGCAGATTCAGCATCGTAAAGGCGTGGATATTGCCGCTTATCTAACAGATGACTGGTCTGTCACAGATCGTTTGAAAATCAACTATGGACTACGAGCATCAGCCTATGCCACATTGGGTCCGGGGACGTTTTATACATTCGATAGTGCCGGAGAGGCGGTGGACTCTACCTATGTGGGCAATGGCAAGATGGGGAAAAAATATTTCTACCTGGAACCGCGGGTTTCTTTAAATTACGCCATTAATGATCTGACAACGCTTAAGGTATCTTACAATACTAATGTTCAGTATTTGCACCAATTGAGCAATACCACGAGTAGTCTTCCTACCGATCAATATGTATTGAGCAATAACACGATTAAACCGCAATTGTCAAATCAGTATTCCCTTGGTTACTTTAGAAACTTTGCCTCCAACAGATACGAGTTTTCTGTCGAAGGTTATTATAGAGATCTAAAAAACCAGATTGATTACCGAAACGGTGCCGACCTGCAGGCAAATGAACTGCTGGAAGGTGAGTTGCTGTTTGGAAAAGGCCGGGCGTATGGAATCGAATGGTTCCTGAAAAAGAGGCTTGGAAGATTCAGTGGATGGATCAGCTACACTTTATCGAAAAGTGAACGGCAATTTGAGCAGATCAATGATGGGGAATGGTTCAGTGCCCGGCAGGATAAAACACATAATATAGCAATTGTAGCACAGTATCAGTTAAATCCGAAGTGGAATATAAGTGCCAATTTCGTCTATTATACGGGCGATGCAGTAACGATGCCTGCGGGTAAATATTTTGTTGACGATCGTACGATTTTCTACTACGATAAAAGAAATGGGCAGCGAATGCCTGCTTATCACCGCTTGGATCTGGCCGCAACCTATGATATCAAGCGGACAAAAAATAGCTATTCAAGCTTGTCCTTTGGGCTCTATAATGCCTATAATCGAAAAAATGCCTATTTGATTGACTTTAGAGAGAAAGAGGGACAATCCAATGTCACGGAGATTTATCGAATAGCATTATTTGGGACGATACCATCGATTACTTGGAATTTTAAATTTTAGCAGAAGCATGAAGAAGATATTAGGTGTTATCGCTGTTGCATTATTCGCTTTGTCGGGTTGTGAGGACAAAATAGAGCTGGAGCTGCCAGAGAATACGGGGCAGTTGGTTATCACAGCTGATTTGATGGTTTCGGATCAACAGCACGAGATCAGTATTCAAAAGGTTGTCAGCATCAAAGATTCCCTGCTTGCTCCGATAACAGATGCCGAGGTAACTGTTAAGAATATGCAGAATAATCGTACTTATACGTTTTTGGCGGGAGCTGATGGCGTTTATACGAATAAGACATTACGCTTGCAGGAGAAAGCTACTTACCAGCTGCAGGTAAAGACAGCTGATGGAAGGGAGATCCAGGCGACATCAAAGGTTCCGGGATATGTGGATGTGGATTCGATAGGTTTATCCGAGCGCATTATATTTACGGACACAATTTATTACCCAACACTTGTATTTACTGATCCGCCGGAAATCGGTAATTATTATAAGTATAAAATGTCCGTTAATGGTGGTAAGCTACGTTTTATCGACGTCTTTAGCGATAAATATAACAATGGCCTGGAAGTCCAACATGATATTATAGATCGAGATCGGGATCTAAAGATAGGGGACCGTGTACGTATTTTGCGTCAATGTATCGATGTAGGTGCCTACAATTACTGGAATAGTTTTCAGATGATTAATCCCGGTGCGGCATCACCATCCAACCCAATCTCAAATTTATCAAATAATGCGCTGGGCTATTTTAGTGTCAGTGTCGGCAAATATTACGAATCTGAGGTTGTGCTGACTAAAGGCCGGCCGTAGTTTTATTCTATTATAGAAAGCTGATAGTGATTTTTTAATAAAAATTCTATTGTTTGAGGTAAGGCGTATGCTACGCGCGGAATGGCTTTGATATTATCGTGAAAGATAATAATGGAGCCATTTTTGATGTTAGGTAAAACATTTTCCAGGCATTTTTGAGGACTTAAGTTCTGATCAAAATCGCCCGACATAATATCCCACATAATGACACGGTATTGCTTATAGAGCTGCTGGAGTTGTGATCTCGAAGCTTTTGCATAGGGAGGGCGAAAAAGATCCGTTTGCGTCAATTCCTGGCATTGTGCAATATTCTTCAGATACTGCTCGTCATTTGTATCCCAGCCTTTAAGATGGTTGTAGGTGTGGTTGCCAACCTGATGTCCTTCGTCTAAAATTCGTTGAAACAAATGTGGATTTTTTTTAATATTTTCACCAACACAAAAAAATGTTGCCTTCACCTGATATTTTTTTAGGATATCGAGTATAAAAGGTGTAATTTCAGGAATTGGACCATCGTCAAAAGTAAGGTAGACTTTTTTTTCAGTACGTGGCATATTCCATATTGATTTGGGATACAGCCATCTCAGGAAGAATGGAGATTTGACAAAATACATAACCGATAAATGAAGTTCAAATCTAAAAAAAAATGTATGGTTCTACATATGGACATGAAAAGATTTTATTATTCTGCAGTAATATTTACTGGATTATTTCTAGGGACAAATGATCTGGTCCAGGCCCAGCAGGTCGTCGGGGTACAAGAAGCTATACGAATGACCTTGGAACGTAACGTACAAATCAAGCAAGCTGCATTGAATAAAGATCTTGCAGAACAAGATCTATTTCAATCAAAAAGCAATTTGTTGCCAGATTTAAAAGCGACTGTCGATCAAAGTTTTCGTTACGGCTTTGGTTTTGATTTAACTTCTGGACAAATTGTAAATAATACGTGGACCAGAGTTTCAAATGGATCTGTTGGATCAAGCGTGAACCTATTTCAGGGCTTTCAACAGGTCAATCAGATCAAAGCGAATAAATTGCAGCTAGAGTCCACAGCGACGCAAGTAGATAAGGTAAAAAATGACCTAATTCTAAATGTCTTGGTGAATTATTTGGAAGCCATTACGAATCATGAAATGATGGTTGCCAGTGAGGATCAGATCGCTTTATCAAAACAGCAATTTTCTTTAGATTCTATTCAGTTTGCAGTCGGCAATAAAACGATCGCTGATCTGGCGAAATCAAAAAACCAGGTTGCTACGAATGAATTGAACAAAGTGAACTTAAAGAACTCTTACGAAATGTCTTTGCTCACCCTAAAGCAACTGATGGAGATGCCTCCCGAAACCGTTATTTCTTTGGAACGTCCAAGTCTGGAAGCCATATTGGTTCATGGAGCGGATAAAAATGCCGTCGATGTTTACCAAAAAGCGCTCACTTTGCAGCCGGATATTCACAAATCGGCATTGGATAAAGAGGTCGCATTGAAACAAATCGATATCGCGAAGGGCGGGTATTATCCCATACTCAATTTGAATGTAAGTTATGGAACAAATTATTCTTCTGCAACAAACAGACAAACGGATCCCTTGGATATATCAACACGTTATAGAGTTCCTTTTAGTCAACAGATATCAGATAATAAATCTTTCTTTACCGGCTTATCTCTTACTGTTCCAATTTTTTCAAAAAACCAAAACAAAGTGAATGTTGCTAAAGCGAAGATCGGTTTGAAGCAGGCTGAAGCCAATGAGCAATTAGCAAAAAATAACTTAAACAAGGCGGTTAATCAGGCAGTGCTCGATGTGAATGCGGCCAAGCAGCGCTACAGCTCTGCTACTGTGGCATTTGAGAGTGCTGAAACAGCATTTAAAGCAACCAAGGAACGCTATGATATAGGCATGGCTAATTCACTTGAATTATTTACCGCGCAGACTGAGCGAAATAAGGCTGAATTTGATCTTATTCAGGCAAAATATAACGTAATATTCAGATCGAAGATCATCGATTATTACCTTGGAAATCCAATTCAATTCGATAACAATTAATCTATTTGATTTAACAAAAGAAATGGCAAAGAAAAAACGTAGCATTGGAAAAATTATATTGATCATAGTAGTGCTCTTGGCAGTCCTAGGCTTCATCGGTTTTAAAGCTGGCTGGTTTGGAAAGGGAGAGATTACTAAAGTGGCCGTGGATGTCGTAAAAGAGACTGATGTCGATGAATTAGTGTCGGCAAGTGGGAAGATTCAGCCTGAGGTGGAGGTTAAGCTGAGCTCTGAGGTATCTGGAGAGGTTGTTGAACTTAATATCAAAGAAGGTGATTTCGTTAAAAAGGGACAGGTACTCTGCCGGATCAAACCTGACATCCTGCAATCGGGTTATGACCGTTCCGTTGCGGCGATGAATTCACAGCGGGCCAATCTCGCAGCTGCACAACAACAATTAAAACAACAAGAAGAAAACTTCAAAAATGTAGCGGCTACCTATAAACGGAATCAGGAGCTTTTTGAAAAACGTGTTATTTCGGCTTCAGAAATGGATAAAAGTTCTGCCGAATATTATGCTGCGCAGGCATCTATCCAGGCGCAAAGGGAAACGGTACGTTCCACAAAGTACGGTATTGACCAATCACAGGCTTCTGTAAAAGAAGCACAGGACAATTTAAACCGGACGACAATTTATGCGCCATCTGACGGGATCATTTCGTTGCTGTCGATTGAAAAGGGTGAGCGTGTGGTTGGAACGGCCCAGATGGCAGGTACAGAAATTATGCGTATTGCCAATATGAGTTCGATGGAGGTGAATGTCGATGTAAATGAAAATGATATCAATAATGTAAGAGTAGGTAATCAGGCTGAAATCGAAGTCGATGCCTTTAAAGATAGAAAATTTAAAGGAGTGGTCACTGAAATAGCGAGCTCCTCTAAAAATATTGCAACAACAACAGCAGCAACATCGTCAACAGATCAGGTGACAAACTTCAATGTGAAGGTACGCATCAGTGCAGAATCGTATCAAGACTTGATGAAGGAAAATGTAGCATCGCCGTTTAAACCGGGACTCTCTGCAACAGTTCAGATTTTTACAAAACATGATAAAGGACTGGTTGTTCCTATTCAATCGGTGACAGTGCGTTCTGAGGAGAAGGATTCCACAAATACGAATAAGAAAGTTGAAGAATATGTATTTGTACTAAAAGATAAAACAGTTAAGCAGGTGCTCGTTAAAACCGGTATTCAGGATGATAAAAATATCATTGTCACTTCGGGGCTGAAAAAAGGCGATGAAGTGGTTTCAAGACCATTTGACGCCATCTCGAAAACCTTAAAGGACGGCAGTCAGGTAGAGAAAGTCGACAAGTCTAAGCTGTAACTATCTTTGTAGATAATAATTAATAAAAAGGGAATTGTTTTTAATAATTCCCTTTTTATTTTCCTTATAATTTATTAAATTTATATAACCCAATTATTAGTGGCTCATGAAAAAGCTATTGACTTATTTTAAATTTAATAAAACAGAACAAAATGGTTTTTTTATTATTTTGATGATAATCGCTCTGTTTGTCACTATCTACTCATTGGTTAAACGAGATGCTGAGGATCCAATCCCAAATCAGGCGAAAGTTTTTGAACAATCGTTTCATGACTCCCTGGAGAACCTTGGTTCGGCGAACAAACAGGAGCTGAATATCTCCTATTCTACTAAAAATGAAAACAAGCCACGGGTATCGCAGACCCCGGTTACAGAGGAGTCCAAACTATTCTATTTTGATCCAAATAATTTACCACATGCTGACTGGCATAAATTGGGGCTTTCTGATAAACAGATTGCGGTACTGAAGAATTATGAAAGCAAAGGGGGCCGATTTAGAAACAAAACCGATCTGAAGAAAATTTACTCCATTAATGACCGGCTCTATAAGCGTCTGGAACCTTATATTCAAATCAAAACAAGTCCAGATTCAGAAATTACGAAGCAGCAAAATAGAACGTCCTTGCTGTATGATAAATTTGAAAGTAATAAAGCTGAACTTATTGATATCAATACCTGTGACACAACTGCCTTAAAGAGTCTTAAGGGGATAGGTTCTGTACTCTCCAAACGTATTTTGAAATATAAGGATGTTCTTGGCGGATTCTATCGTATTGAACAGTTAAAAGAGGTTTATGGTGTTACTGCTGAAACTTATGATCTTATTAAAGACTATATTGTTGTATCCAACTTGGATGGGATCAAAAAAATCAATATAAATAGGGTTGATGCAATTTCATTGGCCAAACATCCGTATCTTAGCCCAAAAGATGCGAAACTGATTGTCAATTATCGAGATCAACATGGAAGTTATGTCAATATAGAAGATTTGACAAAAATAGGAACACTTTCAGATCTTGCAATTGCTAAGATTGCGCCTTATTTAATATTTGAGAATGATTCAAGATAAATTGAAATTGGAAATCCGGGATATCGTGGATTTTCCTAAACCAGGTATTGTCTTTAAAGATATTACCCCTTTGCTGAAAGATGCGGCGCTCTGTAATGAAATGGTTGAAGCAATTGTTGAGCAATTGCAAGGTGTAGAGATAGATGCGATTGCTGGAATCGAGAGCCGCGGATTCCTATTTGGATTTTTACTTGCAAATCGATTAGGCTTACCTTTCATCCCCATTCGTAAGCAGGGTAAATTACCTTTTAAAACTGTAGCTGAATCTTATGCGCTGGAATACGGTCAGGCAACTATTGAAATCCATGAAGATGCGTTTGAAAAAGGAAGCCGGATATTGGTTCACGATGACCTTTTGGCAACAGGGGGAACTGTCGTCGCCGCCAGCAAACTTATCGAGCGACTTGGGGGTGAGATTGTTGCTTATAGTTTTATTATCTCTTTGGACTTTTTAAAGGCGAAAGGAAGGTTATCTCGTTTTAGCGAGAATATCTATTCACTGGTAAGCTATTAATTGAAATATACGATTTAGATTAATTCAGATGATACTTTTTGCAAATGCTAAGATAAATATTGGGCTGCAGATCATTGCCAAGCGCAAGGATGGTTATCATGAACTGAACAGTGTTTTTTATCCGCTTCCGATTTATGATATTATCGAATTGTTGGAAACGGGAGCAGGGGAGACAACACTAAACATCCAAGGAGAACGCATTCCGGGAAATCTTCATGATAATCTATGCGTAAAGGCCTTTGAATTATTAAAGGAAGATTATACCATCCCAGCAGTTTCTATTGATTTAATCAAACAAATTCCTATCGGTGCTGGCTTAGGCGGAGGTTCTGCGGATGCTTCTTTTGTTCTGAAAGGGCTTAATGACCTTTTCAGTCTGAATCTTACATCGGAGCAGCTCGAGCTGTATGCGGCAAAGCTTGGGGCTGATTGTCCTTTTTTTATTCAGAACAAGCCTGTTTTTGCCACAGGGATCGGAACAGACTTTAAAACATTAAGCTTAAATCTGGATGAGTACCACATTGCGGTAATTATGCCTAATCTTCATATTTCTACTGCGGAGGCTTACGGCGGCGTGCTGCCAAAGGCACCCGAAGTTAATCTGGAAGAAGCGATCCGGCTGCCTATTCAAGAGTGGAAATTCCATATTCGGAATGATTTTGAGGAGGGAATTTTCGAGCGCTATCCGCTGTTGAAGGAAATCAAGGAGGCATTGTATCAAAAAGGAGCTATTTATGCGGCTATGTCCGGCTCTGGGGCTGCCATTTATGGTATATTTTGGGAAAAGGCAGATTTAAGTGATCTTGCTAAATATGGTGGAATTTACCATCCGACCAAACTTTAAGCGTTATCGAATGAGAAAGAAAGTGGTATGTAGCCCCTTCAAAGAACGGTTGTACGTACCACTTTTTGGTTATCCTTAATACTCTTCTTCCACTTTGTAGGTTATGAGTTCGCGGGCCTCCTTGAGTACCTTTTCTTTTCTTTCGTTTGTTAAGTTCAAAAGATCCAGTTTTTCAGGATTGCTGACAATGTCTTTCACTAAAATCAGCTGATTTTTTAATAGTTGTTGTTCCTCAAGATCTGAAAGTGTTGTTAGGCAGGTGACTGGGTAAAAAACTGCCTTGTCGACTCTCTTTTTAATGCTATTGTCTTTCGGGTAGTCCCATGACAGCAAATTAATGTGATAATATTTCGCAAAATCAATTGAATCGGACGTGAAGTAAGCATTTGTAATCAGCCAGCCTTCTTTAAATTGTAACTGTTTCCCAAAGAACTGGTAGTCGATATCGCTGATATCTTTGAATCTTGAAAGGTAATACATCGGTGTTGTCACTGAAATTTTTGCATCGATATCGTTTCGGAATTTACATTCGGCAGTAATCAGTTTTCCATCTTTATAGGCCACCACATCTAGCTCGTGCGAAACCGCATGCCCTTGTACGGTTTGCCCCGTTGTACTTTCATAGCCGATAGACCGGAGCAGGTGTGCAATATACTTTTCGAAGTAAAAGCCTTCAGGCCCCAGTTCGCGCAGGGCTTTTTTTAGGCTGTAGCGTGCAGCGAAGGAGTTTCGGACGGTTTTTAGTGTGTCAAAAGCAAGCTGGTAGAGCTCTCTTGTTGAAATACCGTCATATATTTCGTTAAGGACTTTATCGTACACCTGATTGACCTGATCTGCATTGGCACCAGAACGGGAAAGAGAATGCCGTAATGATTCGCCATTAAAAGGTACCAATTCTCCGGAATATTTTTTGACTTGCATGTATCTCTAATTTGTTAAATACGAATATAAGAGATGTGACCCGAGAAACAATATAAAAAACTATTATTCTATTGCTAAACCTTTTTGGATCGTCATTTGTTTATACCATACAAAAGATATAAAACAGAAATAATTATGAGTAACCTACTGACATTTGCATTTGACAAGATTAAAAATAAGATAGAAGAAGACTGTATTGAAGAAAATATCGGTACTTCGGAACGTGTTTTATCTGTAATCGCCGGCGGCTTTATTTTAGGAATGGGTGTTAAAAAACTATTTAAATCTCCGCTGACAGGAGTTTCAGGTTTAACATTAGGCGGGGCGCTGATCTATCGCGGTGTAACCGGTCATTGCGATGTTAAGAAAGTGCTTGAAGATAAGGATATTAAAAAAGTAGAAGTCATTGAACACCGCTATTTTGTTAAATAGCAGGCAGCTTCGCGATACTTGGCCCTTGATGCTCCGCCATTGTCGGTAGGCATTAGGTTGGCAAGTAGGTGAGTAGGCATGTAACTCATCCTGCCATCAGTTGGTTAACCGTTGCAGAAACATTGCTGGCATCGTGACTACACAAAAAAGTGCTGGAGCCAACGCGTATTCTTGTTACCCCCCGTGGTTGTAGGTCAAATATGAGGCGAAGTGGCTACCTGTCGAGGCAGCAGTGCACTTGATTAATACTTCATATGCATATATAAAAAAAGGCCGAAAATTATTTTCGGCCTTTTTTTATATAGTTTTTATCGCTTAAGAATAGCCTGTTATACATTAAAGCGGAAGTGCATAATATCGCCATCTTGGACAATATATGTTTTTCCTTCTACCGACAATTTTCCAGCTTCTTTTACCGCATTTTCGGAACCTAGTGCCACGAAGTCGTCATATTTGATAACTTCAGCACGGATAAATCCTTTCTCGAAATCGGTGTGTATGACACCTGCTGCCTGAGGAGCAGTAAAACCATTTTCAATCGTCCATGCACGAACTTCCTGCACACCCGCCGTAAAGTAGGTTGCCAGATTTAAAAGGGAATAAGCCGCGCGGATCAATTTGTGGACACCAGATTCTTCCAGGCCAAGGTCATCTAAGAACATTTTGCGCTCTTCGTAGCTTTCGAGCTGCGCTATTTCAGATTCAATCTGAGCAGAAATAATAAGGACCTCTGCTTTTTCATCTTTTACGGCTTCCTTAACACGTTCTACATAGGCGTTACCTGTATTAACAGAACCTTCGTCAACGTTACATACGTAGAGTACCGGCTTCGCTGTCAGTAGTGCCAAATCTTGTATAAATTCAAAATCTTCAGGTTCGATTGCTGCTGTACGTGCCGATTTACCAGCTTCCAGATGTTCTTTGACAATCGATAGGATATCAAATGTTCTTTTGGCCTCTTTATCACCACCTGTTTTAGCCATTTTTTCAACCTTTTGAATACGTTTTACCACTGTATCCAAATCTTTCAATTGTAATTCGGTGTCGATGATCTCTTTGTCTCTGATCGGATCGACAGAGCCATCCACGTGGATTACGTTACCGTCATCAAAACATCTTAAAACGTGAATAATAGCATTTGTTGTACGAATATTTCCTAAGAACTGGTTACCTAAGCCTTCACCTTTTGAAGCCCCTTTCACAAGACCAGCGATGTCGACGATCTCAATGGTGTTTGGAACAATTCGTTGAGGGTTAACTAATTCAGCTAATTTATTTAGACGGGCATCCGGTACGGTAATTACCCCAACATTTGGTTCAATTGTACAAAATGGAAAGTTTGCCGCTTGCGCTTTCGCGTTCGACAAACAGTTAAATAATGTTGATTTACCAACGTTTGGTAAACCTACGATACCGCATTGTAAAGCCATATATAGTGCAAATTTTTGAAATTGCACAAAGATAGAAAATTCACTGTAATTTTTAACTATCTTGTCAAATGCTTCATTGGTACAAAATTGAACAGGCCGAATTTTTGAAAAAACAAGGAATCAGCGAATATAAAGTTGGCGGGCGGGTTATCTGTATTACCTGGTTGGAAGATCAGTTTTATGCTTTTTCGCGAAAATGTCCGCATGCGGGAGCACCGCTGAAAAATGGCTGGTGTGAGCATGGGAAAGTGATCTGTTCTTTTCACCGCCATGCATTTGATCTGACAAGCGGTAGAGGTGATCCCGGACAGCATAATTTTATTTCTATTTATCCCACCAAATACGAAGAAAACGAATATTATGTCGGTCTGGAAACAGGCTTTTGGCAACGTTTATTCTCTTGAAACGTAACGAAAGTATCATATCTCTCCGCACGAATCGTATATCTAACTAGTAAATAAGTATATTTGCTATCGAAAACAAATTAAAGACATGCAGGGGAAAAAGATTGGTATAATTGGTAGCGGAAGCTGGGCTACGGCTATGATCAAGATGCTATGCGAAAATGACCAAGACAAACATATTTTTTGGTGGGTAAGGAAAGAAGAGGATGCGGAATATATTCAAAAATTCAAACATAATCCGACTTACTTAAGCAGCGTATCTGTTGATCTTAGCATTACGACAATTGATACCGATGCAAGAAATGTGATCGTGAATTCGGACATTGTTATTTTAAATACGCCAGCGGCTTATTTGAAGGACGCTTTGGCAAATGTTACGAAAGAAGATTTTAAAAATAAGATTGTTGTTTCGGCGATTAAGGGAATTATTCCTAAAGATAATCTGATTATCGGAGAATTTTTGGAACAGCGTTATGATGTCGATATTGAGCAGATATGTGTTGTGGGAGGACCTTGCCACGCAGAGGAGGTTGCCTTGGGTAAGTTGTCCTATCTGACATTCGGTTGCAGGAATCTGGATAGCGCGGCGCTGGTTGCTTCTTTTCTATCATCGCGGGTCATCAAAACCATTTTGTCCGAAGATGTTTTAGGAATTGAGTTTGGGGCGGTGCTAAAGAATATTTATGCCCTAGCAGGGGGTATTTGCCATGGTTTAGGCTATGGAGATAACTTTCAGGCTGTATTAGTGTCCAACGCGATTCGTGAAATGCGCCGATTTGTTGGTAAAGTTGATGGCGATACGTCACGCGACGTGAATACTTCGGCCTATTTAGGGGATCTTTTGGTGACAGCCTATTCGCAGTTCAGCAGAAATAGAACCTTTGGAAATATGATCGGAAAGGGGTATAGTGTACAATCTGCTCAACTTGAAATGAACATGGTCGCTGAAGGATACTATGCGTCAGCATGTATTCAGGAGTATGCAAAAAAATATGATGTTGAGTTACCCATTTGTGATGCTGTGCACCAAATTTTGTATGAACACCTTCCTGCCTCTAAGATTATTCAAGCATTGAGCGAAAAATTAACATAAAAGCAGTAATAGAGTAGATGATAACAAAAGAAGCGATTGCTTTAGCCTATAAAGAAATTCAGGACGAAATATGTCAGGCGCTGGAAAAATTGGATGGGTCAGCGCGGTTTGAAGAAGAGCTGTGGGAGAGAGAAGGCGGTGGCGGTGGTCGTACCCGGATTATTCAAAACGGTAATATTTTTGAAAAAGGGGGTGTAAACTTCTCATCTGTATATGGTAAATTGCCTGAAGCGATCAAAAAATCGTTTGGTGTAAATGAAGATGATTTTTTTGCAACAGGGGTTTCCATTGTGATTCATCCCAATAATCCATGGGTACCCATTATACACATGAACATCCGATATTTCGAACTGAATGATCAGATTCGCTGGTTTGGCGGAGGAATAGATTTGACGCCACATTATGTTGACGAAGAGGAGGCCCATTATTTTCATCGGCAGCTGAAAACGGTATGTGATCAGCATGATGCCACGTTCTACGACAAATTTAAGAACTGGGCGGATGATTATTTTTATATCCGTCATCGTCAAGAGACACGTGGCATAGGCGGTGTATTTTACGATAAATTAAATACGGAAAAAACAGGGATGAGCATGGAAGATATTTTCGCTTTTTCTTGTGACCTCGGACGTACCTTTGCGCCGACCTATTCGGCACTGGTGAAGAAAAACCGCCATAAATCTTTTACTGAGCAGCAAAAGAATTGGCAGTTGATCCGTCGTGGACGCTATGTGGAGTTTAATCTTGTATGGGATTCAGGAACAAAATTCGGCCTTGAAACCAATGGCAGGATAGAGTCTATATTGATGAGCTTGCCATCCCAGGCTAATTGGGTGTATGACTATCGCCCTGAAGAAGGCTCAGAAGAAGCCAAGACCTTGTCTTTATTGCGAAAAGGTATTAACTGGATTTAAAAAACATCAAAAAAATAGATGGTTTCTTATCGAAAATTTACGTTAGAAAACGGTCTTCGTGTACTGGTACACGAGGATCATAATACGGCTATGGCCTGTGTCAATATCTTATACGACGTAGGTGCGCGGGACGAATCTCCCGACCAAACAGGATTTGCACATTTATTTGAGCACCTGATGTTTGGCGGCAGTATCAATATACCCAATTTTGATACCGAATTACAAAAAGTTGGCGGTGAGAATAATGCATTCACCAGCAATGATATCACCAATTATTACATCACATTGCCTTCTTCTAATTTGGAGACTGCCTTATGGCTGGAATCAGACCGTATGTTAAGCCTGGCCTTTTCGGCACAGAGCTTAGAGGTGCAGCGCAATGTTGTGAGCGAGGAGTTCAAACAGCGCTATCTCAATCAGCCTTACGGTGATGCTTGGCTCAAATTACGCCCACTGGCATATCAGGTGCATCCTTACCGTTGGGCAACCATCGGAAAGGAGCTGAAACATATCGAAGAGGCCACAATGGAAGATGTGAAAGCGTTCTTCAAATTGCATTATAATCCGCAGAGCGCGATTATGGTTGTGGCTGGTGATGTACACTTTGAAGAAGTCAAAGCTTTGACTCAAAAGTGGTTTGGGGATATTGAGGGTGGGGAGAAGTACAATCGGCAATTGCCAAAAGAGCCTCAACAAGAGGAGATCAGACGGGAAACTATTTGGGCAGAAGTGCCTCTAGATGCACTTTATATGGCTTTCCATGGTCCAGCACGTTTAGAAAAAGGTTACTTCGCCATGGATCTGCTGTCGGATATCTTATCGAGGGGTTCATCTTCGCGCCTCTATCGCCGCCTTGTTAAAGAAGAACAGCTATTCAGTGAAATAAACGCGTATGTCATGGGAAGTATTGACAACAATTTATTTGTGATTGAGGGCAAACCATCGGAGGGTGTCTCCCTTGAGGAAGCTGAACGCGCTGTCTGGGCTGAATTGGATCTTTTGAAATCTGAGCTGGTTCCTGCTGCAGAACTTGAAAAAGTTAAGAATAAGATCGAATCGACCAATGTCTTTGCCGAATTATCCATCTTGGATAAAGCGATGAACTTGGCTTATCATGAACTGTTAGGTGATGCAGACGGGATCAATACGGAAGTGTCGAAGTACTTGAAGGTTACTGCCGAAGAGGTTCAAGAGCAGGCTCAGGCTATTTTCAGAGCGGAGAATGCTTCGATATTAATGTATAAATCAAAAGAAGAGGAGGCACTACATGTTGGATAGAACGAAAGCACCAGAGTTTCGTGAAATCGGAAATATTAGTTTGAAAGAACCGGTAAAGAAAAAATTTGCAAATGGATTACCAGTATATGTATTTCAGTCGCCTGAGCAGGAGCTTGTGCGCATCGAGTGGATATTTGCAAACACCTATCTCGACGGGCAGCGCGAAAACCCTTTGCTCAATAGTGCTTTAAGCGCCTTGCTTAAAGAAGGTACAATGACAATGTCCAGTGCAGAGATTGCGGATAAAGTGGATTTTTACGGTGCATTTCTTGTCCCTGAATACTCTTTTGATACCACATCCTTATCGCTTTATACCCTGAATAGGCATAGTCAGGTACTGCTGCCTTTGGTAAAGGATATTTTAACCGAAGCGTCGATTCCGCAGCAAGAACTGGATACCTATTTACGCAATAACAAACAGAAGTTTCAAGTTTCCATTCAAAAGAATGATTATTTGGCGCGACGTAAATTCTATAATCTGATCTTTGGAGAAGACAATCGCTATGGGCGAACACCTCAACTTGAAGATTATGATGCCATTACGCGTTCGCAGCTGATTGAACTGTACAAGAAAGAAATTGATCCCAGCAATTGCACGTTGATTGTATCCGGAAATGTTTCCGATAGTCTGTTGCAGGAACTGGAACAGATTTTCGGTACTGAATGGCAAAGTGCGGTTGGGACTTCAGATCTAGAAGCCCCGATTTTAGCGCAGGGTTCCAGCGAATTGGCTTATGAAGAAAAAGACAATGCGCTGCAGTCGGCCATTCGTCTAGGTAATCAGACCATAGGAAGAACCCATCCCGATTATCCTGCATTACAATTTGTCAACACATTGTTGGGTGGTTTTTTTGGTTCCCGTCTTATGCGCAATATCCGTGAGGAAAAAGGATATACCTATAGTATCGGTTCGGCCGTGGCAACCTTGAAACATACCGGTTTCTTAACTATTGTCACGGAGGTAGGTGTAGATGTAACAGGCGCGACTCTGACCGAGATAGAGAAGGAGATCAATGTATTGAAAACAACATTGGCTGCTATTGAAGAGGTAAATCTTGTAAAAACCTATATGGAGGGGTCGATGCTGGGTTCATTGGAAAGTATCTTTTCCCATGCAGACAAATTTAAGAGTGTGCTGCTGAACGGGATGACATTAACTTACTATTCCTATTATATGGAGCAGATCAGAAATATGTCACCTGAGAAGGTGCGTGATATTGCCAATAAATATTTGGACTTTGACGCAATGGTGAAGGTTGTTGTTGGTAAAATAAGCCAAGTAGAACTACTTCATCAAGCGGTTGTAAATTAAATTTGTTAGACTACAAAAATCGAATACTACTTTGTATTTTTGGTTTTTGATAAAAAAGTGTACTATCCGGTATGGAATTAAAATTAAAGAGACCATTGGTGTTTTTCGATTTGGAAACTACAGGCGTTAATGTAGCGACTGATCGTATTGTTGAAGTATCATTTCTGAAAGTGATGCCCAATGGTGAAGAAACAGTATATACAAAAAAGATCAATCCGGAAATACCTATTCCTGCGGAGTCCTCTTTTTTTCATGGCATTTATGATGAAGATGTGAAGGACGCGCCTAATTTTAAGGCTATAGCGGTGGAACTGGCAGCATTCATTGCCGATGGAGATCTAGCAGGATATAACTCAAACAAGTTTGATGTACCTATGCTGATGGAAGAATTCCTACGGGCAGGTGTCGATTTTTCGCTGGAGGGAAGAGCATTTGTAGATGTTCAAAATATCTTCCATCAAATGGAACAGCGTACCTTGAAAGCTGCCTATAAATTTTATTGCAATGAAAACCTCGAAAATGCGCACACTGCGGAAGCGGATGTTCGTGCGACTTATGAGGTGTTGAAAGCACAGCTGACAAAATATGAAGGTGCGGCTTTTGAAGATAAACATGGTGTCGTGTCCCATCCTGTAGTTAACGACGTAGAAGCTTTGCATGCATTTACCAACTTAAGTAAGCCGGTGGATTTTGCTGGGCGTCTTGTTTATAATGCCGATGGACAGGAAACGATCAATTTTGGAAAACATAAAGGAAAACCTATTGTAGAAGTATTTGAGCAGGAACCTAGTTACTATGCCTGGATGCAAAATGGCGATTTTCCATTATATACCAAAAAGGTACTGGAAAATATCTGGAATAAGTATAAAAAAGAGAAGAACGAGCAAAAAGCTAAAGCGGCTGCGGCTCATTCTGCGGAAGATAGAAAACTTGCGAAAAAAGAATTCAATCAACAGAAAGAGGAAGCTCCACAGAGCATTTCCTTGGATATGCTGAAAGGATTGCAAGATAAATTTAAAAAATAACTTTAATTAATAGCTTAGAAAAAGGATTATGGAATTCAAACAAGAAGTGGAGCATGTACAGTGTTTGATTATTGGCTCGGGGCCAGCAGGTTATACTGCAGCGATTTATGCAGCACGTGCAGATATGAAACCTGTCGTGTACACTGGTATTGTACCTGGGGGACAATTGACTCAAACAACCGAGGTGGACAATTTCCCTGGCTATCCAAAAGGTATTACAGGACCTGTAATGATGGAAGATTTGCGTGAGCAGGCGGAACGCTTCGGAACTTCAGTACGTTTTGGATATGTGACCAAAGTAGATTTTACAGGCGATGTACACCGTGTAGAAATTGATGGAACGGTCCAAGTTACTGCAGATACCGTGATTATCGCAACAGGAGCTACCGCGAAATGGTTAGGCTTGGAATCAGAACAAAAATATAATGGTTTTGGTGTTTCAGCATGTGCTGTATGTGACGGATTTTTCTTTAAAAATCAAGAAGTTGCTATCGTTGGGGCGGGAGATACAGCGGCTGAGGAAGCTACATATCTTGCCAAACTATGTTCAAAAGTACATATGCTGGTGCGCCGTGATGAGTTCCGTGCTTCTAAAGCAATGGTGCACCGTGTCATGAATACGCCAAATATCGAAGTACACTACAATTCTGAAGCAAAAGAAGTTTTAGGAGACGGTCAGGTTGTCACTGGAATTCGCATTATCAATAATAAAGATCAGTCTGAAAAGGATCTGGAAGTGACAGGTTTCTTTGTTGCGATCGGTCATAAACCAAATACCGAACTGTTTACAGGTGTATTGGATATGGATGAAACTGGATATTTGATCACTAAGCCAGATAGTACAGCGACGAATATACCAGGTGTTTTTGCTTGTGGGGACGTTCAGGACAATGTTTTCCGTCAGGCAATTACTGCTGCGGGTACGGGCTGTATGGCTGCTCTGGAAGCTGAACGATATCTTGCGGCAAAAGAAAGCGGCGAATAATTGCTAGAAGAATAAACCAATAACTTGTTCAAAAGAATTATTTTTCAAAAAGACTACTTGTTTAGTAGTCTTTTTGAAAAATAATTTTATATTTGTGTAGTCGTTAACAATTGGCGTTGGCAACGATTACTAAACTATACTACTAAATTTTGAACAAGTATGAAAAACGACCACTTTACAGTTCGAAAGAACGCTTCAAATCCCACCTTTCCCTTTAATTCCTTTCTTTTTAATTGTCGAATGTGCATGTGCTGAAAGGCACACAATTCCTCCATGTTTATAAATGAATAGGCATGTAGTAAAGTTTTTATAACAAGCGTACCAATGGCGTTGGCACTTGTTTGCATTTTCACATTAAATAAAACGGACAATGAAAAAATATGGAGTACTGCGGTATTCTACTTTAGTCGTGCTTTTTCTGTACGCATTCGGAATCGTACAAGCACAAGAACCAAAACCTATTATTAATGCATCCTTGGTAGGAAAGGTTATCGATGCGACAACCAAGGAGCCCATTCAGGGCGTTACGGTACAATTGGAGGCTGTTACCCATAGCGTACAGACAGACAATCAGGGTAATTTTCAATTTGTTACTGGACAGAAGCTCCCTTTTACTTTAATTCTAAGTTTTTTAGGCTACGAAAAAAAACGATTGGTTGTCAATTCGTCGCCAGCTGTCATTGAATTAACCCCTGCATCGGCGGACCTCGATGAGGTTGTCGTCGTGGGCTATGGCACACAGAAACGTCGCGATCTGACGGGTTCGGTAGCCACATTGCCTGATAAGCTCCTAAGACAACCTGTTTCATCATTGGATCAAACATTAAAAGGTGGGATATCAGGAGTGCAGGTCACGCAAACCTCTGGGCAACCCGGAGGTGGAGTCAGTATCCGAATTCGCGGGGGAGCATCCATCCAGGGAGGAAATGAACCACTTTATGTCATTGATGGATTTCCGGTGTATAACCAAACCGAAAGTACAGGGGTAGGAAGCGGGACGCCGGTGAATCCATTGGCCAGCATCAGCCCTACAGATATTGAGAGTATTGAAGTCCTTAAAGATGCGGCTGCGACGGCTATTTACGGTTCCAGAGGAGCTAATGGTGTCATCCTGGTAACAACGAAGAAAGGCCGGGCAGGACATGTGCAATTAAGCTATGATGGTAGTTTTGGTGCACAAAATGTACTTAAACAAATCGACGTGTTGAATGCCCATGACTTTGCAGTTTTAAGAAATGAGGCATTGTATGATGCTAATCCAAACTTAGGTGCTTACCAATACCGTACAAAAGCTGAAATCGATCAATTGGGTGAAGGTACTAATTGGCAAAAAGAGGCTTTTCAAAGCGGTAAGGTCTATAATCAGCAGCTTTCGCTGTCTGGGGGAGCGGAAAAAATACAATATTATCTGGGGGCAAATTATTTCGATCAAGATGGGGTTATTATCAATACAAATTTTAAGCGTATAGGATTTCGATCAAATATTGATGCCAATCCTTTCGATCGATTACAGGTCGGTGCCAATCTATCGGTTAATAAAACAAATGCACAGATAGCTCCCACGGGTATTGTCAATGCCTTGCTCATCATGCCTTCGACAGCGACAGTCTATGAGGCCAACGGTGCGTATACTTTACGAAACCCTTTTGAAAACATATTTGCCAATCCAATAGCAACCTTAAAAGAAACAACGAATACTTCACAGGGACTTCGGATATTGGGGACGTCATTTGCTCAGTATCGGATTTTAAAAGGTTTACAAGCGAAAGTCTTGGTTGGTGTTGATTTAAACAGCAGAGACGATAAATATTATTTGCCATCTTATATTTATGAGGGAGCAGGTACTAAAGGAAAAGCGAGCTTAGGAAATTTTGACGGAACTTCCTGGTTAAATGAAAATACCCTGAACTATACGGGTTCAATTGGTCAACATAATTTTAATGCTCTATTAGGGTTTACCCAACAGGAGTCTAAAAATGATATTTTTAATGCTGGCGCTGAAAATTTTGTAACCGATGAACTGTTGTTCAATAGCTTACAGAGTGGCTCTACTATCGTTCGGCCATCTTCTGACAGCTATTCCTGGGTCTTGCATTCTTATCTGGCGAGGATCAATTACAACTACGCAAACAAGTATTATGTTTCTGCAAGTTTGCGCCGCGATGGCAGTTCCCGCTTTGGTGCGGACAATAAATGGGGTAATTTTCCCTCTGTCGCATTATCGTGGCGTGTTGCAAATGAATCTTTTTTTAAGGAGATTTTTCCCGCTGTGAATGATTTTAAAATACGTACAAGTTTTGGTACCACTGGTAATCAGGAAATAGGACAATACCAATCGCTGTCAACCTTATATAGCTTGAATTATCTCTTTGGAAACAATGTTGTCGCCGGTTTTGCCCCACAACGTATTCCCAACAAAAATCTTGGCTGGGAGAGTACGTTGCAATATGATGGCGGTTTTGATATCAGTCTGTTGAACAATCGCCTTCAATTTACAGCTGATTACTATTATAAGAAAACCAAAGATCTCTTGCTGAATGTGGAAATACCGTGGACTTCAGGGTATGCCACTTCTCTTCAGAATTTTGGTTCCGTATCGAATAGGGGACTGGAATTGAGTTTAAAATCACGGAATTTACAGGGAAGAGTGAACTGGAATACAGACATTAACTTTTCCTTTAACCGCAACAAAGTGCTGACTATTGGTGAAGGTGCGAGTTCCTATATCTCTGGAAACTATATTATTAAAGTGGGCGAGCCAATCGGTACATTTTATGGAACGGTAACCGACGGAATCCTACAAGTGGGCGAAGAGAATAGTAAGGGCAAGTTTACAGGAAATGCTACACCGAAAGCGGGGGATCGCCTTTATAAAGATATCGATGGTGATGGTCAATTTACAACAGCAAATGATAGAACGATTATCGGGAATGCACAGCCAGATTTTATTTTTGGGCTGACCAATAGTATTTCCTATAAAGGTTTTGATCTGTCGTTTCTTATACAGGGCACAGTTGGCAATGATCTGCTTAATATCAATAGACAGAATCTAGAAATGTTTACCGGTCAGCAAAACGCATCAAGTGATGCATTGACGCGCTGGACACCTTCGAATCCAAGTCAGTTATATCCGAGGGCAAAATTAGACCCTGCACCGGTATTCTCCAATCAATTTGTAGAGAGCGGTTCTTTTGTTCGGTTGAAATCATTGCATTTTGGATACAACTTCCCAAAGGAATGGCTTCAAGGAGCTAGTATTAAGAATCTTAATCTCTATTTAACAGCACAGAATCTTTTGACATGGACGAAATATAAAGGTTTTGACCCAGAGGTGACTTCGGGAAGCAATGTGCAGATAGGGACCGATTCGGGAATTTATCCAGCAGCTAGATCTATTTCCGCAGGTATTTCTTTGACTTTCTAATATACCTGTAAATGTATGGAAGAGGGATTTTGTGCTAAGCCCATTATTATGAACAAGCAATTTATTCAAATGAAAAAAATACATCTTTTATCCACTGTCATTTTGATCTTTCTAATAACAATTTCGTGCTCGAAATTGTCGGAAGATCCGGCAGGCGCTTTGGTGTCGGAACAGTTTTATCTTAATCAAGATCAGGCAATCGCAGCTGTGACTGGGACATACAGAAAGCTATATGAAACTGGGCAGTCCTTGTATAACAGCCTGTTCCAGATTGGTGTTGAGATGGCTACAGATGATTATGAAGCAGGACCAAGAGCCAGAAATGCACATGTACGGGCGATTAGTAATCTGACGCATGATGCATCCAACGACCGGATGGAGCAGCTTTGGAAGCAGAGTTACGATGCAATTAATGCATCGAATGTCAACATTGCAAAGATCAGTGCAATGTCTTCGGGCCAAATCGAGCCTACAATACAGCTGCGTTTGATCAACGAAGCAAAATTTCTGAGAGCTTTGCATTATTTTAATTTGGTTCGCTGGTTTGGGGCTGTACCGTTGGTAACAAGCCCTGTTGAGACCTTATCTCCGCAGGAACTTTTTGTAACTAAAGCCGCAGAAAATGACGTATATGAGTTGATTATCGCTGATCTAAAAGCTGCATCAGCTCTCCCAAATTACAAAAATTACGGTGACACTGATAAAGGCCGCGCAAGCTCGGGAGCGGCCAAAAGCTTATTGGCAAAAGTCTATCTGACGCGAAGCGATTGGAGCAACGCAAAATTATTAGCCGGGGAAGTTATTGATAAGGAGGGGTATGCGCTTTTTCCGGAATTCTCTGATGTCTTTAATATTGATAAGAAAAATGGTAGCGAACATATCTTTTCCGCCCAATTTAAGGGAAACAGTGGTTATCAAGGAAATTCTCTGGCGAGCAGGTCTGCACCTGCCGATATTCCCGGGATTAATGGTGATTATGCCGACGCACTTCACCTAGAAGGGGGATTGTACAAGAGCTTTGCTGCAAATGATAAACGTCTGGCGGTAACCTTTACCACGGGGATGCTGTCGCCTACAGACGGCAAATATTATCCATTGGCTAAACCGCAATTCAATAAGTATTATGATGAAACTGTTGTGGGGAACCAAGGACAGTCTTCTAAAAATACACCTATCATTCGTTATGCGGAAGTATTGTTAATTTTTGCGGAAGCAGAAAATGAGTTGAATGGCCCCACATTAGAGGCTCGTAATGCGCTAAATGCGGTGCGTCGTCGAGCCGGTGTGGAAGGCGTTTTAGCTTCTGAAACGAAGGATGTTTTTAGAGAGTCTGTTTTCGAAGAACGAAGAAAGGAGTTGGTCTACGAATATCAGCGCTGGTTTGATCTGGCGCGAAGGGGGGCTGTATATTATGTCGCTAAGCTGAAAGCTGCGGGAAAAACCAATGCTGCTGCCCGCCATATTCATTTTCCGACGCCACAACGCGAATTGAACCTCAATCCAAATCTCTCACAGCATCCCGATTGGATAAATAAATAATAGAGGAATAAAAATTTTAAGTAAATGAAAACGATACTTTTATATCTTATACTGTGTCTGTGCAGTTTGCCGAGGGCAAGCTGGGGACAAGATAGCCGCCCAAATATTGTATTGATTTTGGTGGATGATTTAGGGTTTTCGGATATAGAACCCTATGGAGGGACAGACTTTCATACGCCGAATTTGGCTGCCTTAGCTAAAGAAGGAACGAGATTTCAGGAATTTTATAACAATTCCATTTGCGCTCCTACACGTGCCTCCTTATTGACGGGACAGTATGCGCATCGTGCCGGCCTAGGGTATTTCAATGTTAACTTAGGCCTTCCTGCTTATCAAGGCTTCTTAAATCGTGAATCAAGGACCTTAGCTGAAGTTCTTAAAGAGGCTGGTTATTCAACCATTATTTCGGGCAAATGGCATGTGGGTGATGATTTCGACCAATGGCCTGCACAGCGCGGATTTGAGCGTTCCTTTAATTTTGTGGGTGGTGCGTCTAATTTTTATGAAATCAATGGTCCAGAACGTCCTACGGTTCCTTTATATCGGAACAACAAACCATTCTACTTGCCAAAGGGGCGTTATTTGACTGATGAGATCACCGATCAGGCCATTGGTTTTCTCAAAGAACAGCACAGCGAAAAAAAGCCCTTTTTCTTGTATTTAGCTTTCAACGCTCCGCACTGGCCTTTGCAAGCGCCAGAAGAGGAAACACAAAAATACAAAGGCGTATATCGCCAGGGATGGGATAGTTTACGCGTCAAACGTTATGAAAATGCACAACGGGCTGGCGTTTTCCCTTCTGGACAGACTATTGCAAAAAAGGATTCCGCAGTACAGTCCTGGGAGAAATTGACTTACGATGAGAAGCAGTATTGGCAACGCCGGCAGCAGGTTTTCGCTGGTATGATTGATCGAATGGACCAGAGTGTTGGACGCATTAGAAAAACACTTAAAGAGTTGAAAAAAGACAAAAATACCCTAATTATTTTCTTGTCGGATAATGGTGCTCAGGGTGGCGATCGGGCACGGATTTATACCGCAAGGAATACCGAAACTGTTGGTTTGCCGGGATCCTATGACGTGCAAAATAGCAATTGGTCCCAAACTGGTAATTCTCCACTGCGTAGTTATAAAGATAATCCTTATGAAGGTGGAATCGGTGCTCCATTTATTGTATGGTATCCTAAGGAGGTAAAGGCGAATGCTATTAAAAAAGGGGTGGGGCATCTTATCGATATTGCTCCTACACTATATGACTTTGCTGGTGCCGACTATCCAACACATATTGGAGATGCCACAATAAATGCGCTCCCCGGCTTGAGTTTAAGAGCTGTGCTTCGCTCAGACCTTAATCAGGTCGATCGCAACGTTCCGCTATTCTGGGAACGGGCCGGAAATCGTGCTGTTCGATATGGAAAATGGAAATTGGTCTCCCTGTTTAGGGAAGGAAGCAAGCCTGAGTTATACAATATTGATGAGGATCGGGGAGAAAACAACAATCTGGCTGATCGCTATCCAGAGATTGTGAATGATCTCGAAAAACGTTATGAGAAGTGGGCTAAAGAGAATGCTGTCGTGGATTATAATCGGTTAAAAACAAACAATCAATTTCGTTAGTAATAAAGGAAGATAATATGAAGAAGATAATTTCTATATTATATACTGTGCTTGTCACGATGGGGATAAGCTATGCACAGCAGAAAAAGCCGAATATCATCTTGATTTTGGCGGATGACTTGGGCTATTCAGATTTGGGAGCATATGGATCAGAAATTTCGACGCCCAACTTGGATCGTTTGGCCAATGAAGGGTTGCGGCTGAAGCAATTCTATAACAATTCTATATGCGCCCCTACACGTGCTTCCCTAATCACAGGGCAATATCAGCATAAAGCTGGTGTCGGCTACTTTTCGAACGATCTTGGACTTCCTGCTTATCAAGGCTATATCAATAACGAATCCCTGACCATTGCCGAAGTGCTGCGGTCTAATGGGTATATTACTGCAACGTCCGGAAAATGGCATGTTTCGGGAAATGGGAAAAGTCTACCATGGGATCGGGGTTTTGATCTGGTATTCCCCAAACAAGAAAGAAATGCAGATTCAGGAGCTCCGACATTTAAAGCGCAAACTGACTCAGATGGCTATCCTCTGGAGACATCGTTTTCGACGGAGGTAATCAATCGGGAAGCGGAAGGATTTTTAGATCAGATTAAAACCCAGGATAAGCCTTTTTTTCTTTATCTGGCCCATACAGCACCACATTGGCCGTTGGTGGCCTTACCACAAGATATCGCGAAGTACAAGGGGCGTTACGATAAAGGATGGGAAGCTATTCGCCAAGAACGTTTTGAACGGCAGAAACGATTGGGGTTAACGCCGGTAAATACCGAAGCATCTATTCCTGATAAAGATATTTACGATTGGTCAAGATTATCATACGATCAACGACAGCTGTGGGCAAAGAAAATGGAAATCTTCGCGGCAATGGTTGACCGTCTGGATCAGACTGTAGGTAAATTACTAAAAAAGCTGAAAGACAACGGACAATTGGACAATACGCTTATCGTGTTTCTCTCAGACAATGGAGCTCCAGCGGAAGATTTGGTGCGATGGTTTCATGGTGCCCGGGTGAATTCAGGGCCTGTGGGAACAGAGGGCTCATTTGAATCACAGAGCAAAAATTGGTCATACGCTTCCAATACACCTTTCAAGGCATTTAAAGATTATACCTATGAAGGAGGGATCAACGCTCCATTTATTGCCTGGTTTCCCGGTAAGATAGCCAAAGGCATTAGACAAGGGACTGGACATGTGATCGATCTAGCGCCAACCTTCTATGATTTAGCCGGCGCAGTATATCCGGAAGATTATAAGGGAATTAAGTCAAACAAATTGCCTGGGAAAAGCTTGCTTCCAGTACTATTTCAAGGTCAAGATACTGTATCGCGAGCAGAAGGCCTATTTTGGGAACGAGCTGGCAACCGTGCCGCACGAATTGGGAAATGGAAGCTAGTATCAACCTGGCCTTCCTATAAATGGGAACTTTACGATTTGGAACAGGATCCTACTGAACGCAAAGATGTTGCTGCACTACATCATGATGTCGTGTCTCGCTTATCTATAGCCTATTTTCGTTGGGCAAAAGATAATGGTGTTGTGGATTTTGCTGAACTAGAGGCTAAAGAACCTCAGAGCATGAAAGATTTTAGAGAAAGCAAAGTACAAGAGATTGCACCACCTGCATTTAGCTTTTGAGTAAAAAAGGGAACTCTTATGTTCCCTTTTTTACTTACCTTCTTCCATTTCAAAAACACTGTCAATTTTCCAATTTGCTTTGTCTTTGGATGCGGCAACCGCCAGACGGTCACAGCGTTCATTTAATGGATGACCTGCATGACCCTTTACCCAAACAAGGCGGACGCTGTGCAGCTTATACGCATTCATTAAACGTAGCCAAAGGTCCTTATTCTTTTTTCCTGCGAAACCTTTTTGGATCCAGCCATATACCCATTTTTTGTCAATGGCATCAATCACATATTTGGAGTCAGAATATACCGTCACTTGCTGTTGCAAGTTTTTTAGGGCCTCAAGGCCAACGATAACAGCCATCAGTTCCATTCGGTTATTGGTCGTTTTGCGATAACCACCCGAAAACTCCTTTTCAATCAGCTTCCCTTTAAACGATTCATTATCGCCTGTATAAATTGTTCTTAAGATAGTTCCGTAGCCTCCGGGGCCAGGATTCCCACTGGAGGCCCCATCTGTATATAATTCGATCATACTTTTCAAATATACATGAAGTTTTTGTAAGCACACACAAACAGCTGAAAATGGTCAAGACTAGCTCATATTTTAGTGCTCGAAGTGGAAGAATTAAGCACCGTTACAAGTTCAATCAATTCAAAGAAAGAACACCTCCCTATTAAGTATCATATTTAATAGATACTTACAACTTATTTTATAGGTATTTAGAAGGGACTTTATAGGGCTTTATCCGAATGAGGTCCCTATGAAGTCTGTTTAAATGATGAAGATATTCCCTAATTCTCCCCATCGTAATTTATCACTTACACAATAGGATTATGCTGATTTATGTGTATTTTGCCGGCTTAAACTCGTTATGTAATCGATAAAATAGCTTTATGAAGTTTCGAAAGATTTCTCTTTTTGTTCTTTTGGCATCGGCGTGCTTAAACGCCTCAGCTCAGAACAAGGTTTCAACGCAAAAAATGGATTGGTTTGAAGATGCCAAATTGGGAATTTTTATTCACTGGGGAATTTATTCTGTGGATGGAATCTCAGAGTCCTGGTCATTTTTTAATAATTATATCAATCACGATAATTATATCAAACAGCTCAACGGTTTTACAGCTAAAGACTATCAACCGAAGGAATGGGCTAAACTGATTAAAGAAGCCGGGGCAAAGTACACGGTGATTACCACAAAGCACCATGATGGGATTTCTATGTGGAATACGAAAGCCGATAAAGCGATCACTACACTAAAAGATGCTGCTGCAAAACAGGATGTCATTACACCCTTTGTGAAAGCAATACAGGAAGAAGGTTTGCATACTGGGCTATATTATTCGCTGCCCGATTGGAGTCATCCCTATTATGATGTTTTTACACGTAATAGAAAACGTTATCAGCTGGCGGATGAACCTGGTCGCTGGACTAATTATGTGCAATATTATCAAAAGCAGCTGACAGAATTGTCGGAGCAGTACAAGCCTGAGTTAATTTGGTTTGACGGAGACTGGGAGCACAGTGCCGAGGAGTGGAAAGCAAAAGAGACATTGAGTCTTTTGCGGAAATACAATCCGAATATTATCATAAACTCCCGATTGAATCATCATGGTGATTACGATACACCCGAACAGGGGATTCCTGTAACACGTCCAGATGCTAAATTCTGGGAACTTTGTTATACCATGAACGATTCTTGGGGCTATCAACCTTTTGATAAGAAATATAAATCTCCAAATATGATTATTCGGACTCTGGTCGATTGTATTTCTATGGGCGGGAATCTGCTGTTGGATATTGGTCCAAAGGCAGATGGCACAATCCCTGCGGAGCAATTGAATATTTTGAAACAGCTGGGGAGGTGGACCCATAAACACGCAACGGCGATCTATGGAACGAGGGCAGGTATTCCTTTCGCAAACTATAATGGGAAGTCTGCCTTGTCAAAAGATGGCAAAACACTTTATCTGTATTTGTACGAGCAAAAACCTGAATTACAGCTCAGAGGCTTGGCAAATCATACAGCTATTAAAGGAGTTTCAGTTATAGGTGATGCCGCTTCTAAAGTTGGTGTTAAGTCCGAGGACGGGATTGTTGAGGTAGATTTGAAGAAGGTCAACTTTGATCAGGATGTTACCGTGATTGCGCTGAATTTCTCAGAAGAACTTCGCTGGACGACTCCGAAAGAGACTGAAGTGAGTTTAAAATCAGTATTGGATAATAAGTTTACAGATAGAGCTTTAGTGCAGATAGCTTCGACGTTGCATGCAGGTAAAAATATCTTTGACAACTCGGGATTAACAGTGGACGGTATGGAAGCGAAGCTACCTACAACAAACACAACAAATCCGGCGGTAATAAAATGGATCAAAGACCATGCTGAAGCCCTTTACGAAACAGGTAAAGGCTTACCTGAGGGGCACTATGAAGGTCTTAGCGCACTTTCAAAAGATCGTCAGACACTTTATCTTTTTGTTGAAGGAAAACCGACAGGTCCAATAGCGCTTAAAGGTATCAAAAATGGAGTTGCCAGAATCCGATTAGTTGGTGAAGGCTCGATGATAAATCATGAAATCTTTAATAAACTATATTGGAGCAGTATTCCAGGTATTATTTATATACAGGCACCTGCAGAACGTTTAGATAAAAATATGACAGTGATTGCCGTATTACTGGATGCTCCAGTACAATTGTACCGTGAGAAAGTCGGTGCTATTGAGAATAACCTTTAACCGACCGAATTGTCTTCAATGAGTTAAAACAAAAGCCTGGGATAATAAAATATCCTGGGCTTGTTTTTGTGCGATCTAAGCCATTCCAATCTTTTTTTTGTTTTATTCAGTCCATTTTCTTCTCAATTGTGGTGCGGAAATATTTTTTATTATAACTTAGGCCTATGAATCTCATCAAAACTGTGTTTATCACATTTTTTATTATTCTTTGTATTTCCTGCTCTTCCGGTGACGGAAGCAAATCCGACAGATTGCGAGCGGATTCGCTCACAAACGAAGTGGTGAATGGAAAGATGGATATCGCAGTACTAGCGAAGTCGAATGAATTTATGTACTTCAATGAGAAGTATTTTCATGAGCCGGCAGATTTAAAACTTATTCCAGCTTTTGATAAGGCGCAGATTCAAGTGGTTACCTACCGTATTTATCAGCATGTTAGCCTAAAAGGTAACAGATATCGATTTAATGTAAAAAAAGCCAGTGAACTGCATATTCCAAACAAAGCCTTTGTGTATTATCAACGCTCTTTTGATGAAATGAACCGTAAAGCTGCGGCAAGTAAAGACTCTATCAGACTGGAGCTCCCACATAACTATGCATCCATGTTGATAAATGAATAATGGCTGCCAATTTGTTACACGTTGTGATGGTTCTATAAAAGGTTGGTTTTAAAGCTGTATATTGGTAAACGATTAAATCTAACATGAGAAGAAAGAATATTGTTGTATTGACTGGGGCAGGTATTTCTGCAGAAAGTGGTATACCTACATTTCGCGATGCAAATGGACTGTGGGAAGGGCATGATGTGATGGAAGTAGCTTCAATTGAAGGCTGGTATAAAAATCCAGTTTTGGTTCAGGAGTTTTATAATCTGCGAAGGAAAAATGCATTGGCGGCAAAGGCAAATGCAGCTCACCATGCCTTAGTTGAATTGGAATCAGCGTACCAGGTTAGTGTCATCACTCAAAATGTGGATCTATTGCACGAACAGGCCGGATCATCCCATATTATTCATTTACATGGCCGCCTGGATCAGGCAAAATCATCTATTGATGACCGCTTGGTTTATCCCGTCATCGGTGATGAGATAAAAATGGGAGATCTCTGCGAGAAAGGTAGCCAGCTAAGACCTAATATCGTTTGGTTTGGGGAAGCAGTACCGGCAATCGAAGACGCTGCCGCTTTAGTTTCGGAAGCTGATATCTTGATTATCATAGGTACGTCTTTGCAAGTTTATCCCGCAGCAGGTCTCAAAGAATTTGCGCCCAATCATTGCCAGATCTTTTTAATTGATAAGAAGATAGCTAATCATGCTGCTTTGCTTAATGTACAATGTTTTGAGGAGGCCGCTACAGTTGCCGTTCCTAAATTGGTAGAACAATTACTTGGTTGATATTGTGTAATGTTTTGTAATATAGTATTTTATGAAAAATATAGTTGGAATTTTTTGTGCTTCAGTTATTTTTATGGCCTGCCAGAATAATACGAAGATCGATGTCAATACGAGTACAAATGATAAGCCTTTGACATTAGATAGCGTGCAGGCCAGGCATTTACTCAGCTTGCCTCTACATTGTATCGAAGTGGAATATCCCAATAAGTTGGGTCAGGTACTGGGCAGTGATGACGATCTAAAAGCACCTCGTACTTTGCATCCGATTTTTTACGGTTGTTTTGATTGGCATTCTTCAGTACATGGGTATTGGTCCATTGTGCATATTTTGAAAGCATTTCCCAATTTGGATAGCTCAGGTGAAATTCGCCGTCAATTGAACCGAAATATCACAGCGGAAAATGTGGCAATTGAATTGGCTTTCTTTCAAGACAAGAATAATAAAAACTTTGAGCGTACGTATGGATGGGCCTGGTTGTTGCAGCTCCAGAAAGAATTGCTAACCTGGGAAGATGCCGATGCAAAACGCTGGGCTTCGAATCTTGAACCTTTGGTAAAACATGTCGTAAAATCCTATCAGGAATATCTGCCCAAATTAGTCTATCCGATTCGGACTGGCTATCATGATAATTCGGCCTTTGGTCTTTCCTTATCTTTAGATTATGCTCGAAGCTCAGGGAATGCGACATTTGAAAAATCATTAATGACGAATGCGTCAAGACTATATAACCATGATAAAAGCTGCAATATCTCTTTTGAGCCAAGTGGAAGCGATTTTCTTTCTCCCTGTCTTGAAGAAGCTCTTTGTATGAGCCTGGTTATGCAGCAGGAGGATTATCGCAAGTGGCTGAAGGATTTTATGCCTGAGCTATTTAATCCGGATTTTAATTTGGAACCGGGTATTGTAAAAGACCGCTCCGATGGCCACCTGGTCCATCTGGATGGACTGAACTTTAGCCGGGCGACTTGTCTGAACGGTATTGCTAAAGCACTTCCAGAATTGAACTACTTACATAAGCTGGCCAATAAGCATTTAAGCTATTCTTTGCCCAATATCACCACGAAAGATGATTATATGGGGTCACACTGGTTGGGTACATTTGCACTTTATGCGCTATCAACGCATTGAGTCGGGGAGATAATCTTTTCCCCGTTTATACCTTGGCGTTAATATTTGTCCTAGCGAACCTTCAACCTTCGTACATTCATATTCAGCTTTCGGCGGGTGCGTTTATATAGGAGAGGATTGAGAAGTTCAGTCTATAAATCATAAAAATAATGGGATTGAAAATTCGTGATTTGTGCTAGTTTAAATTTGCTGCTGCAGTGCTGGTGAATCTTATTTTTTGGTTTTAATGGGTTTTTAAGTGTTTTTTTTCTGTTATTTACAAGATCTGCTTACATAACTATATTATATTATTTGGTTAGAAAAAGGCTATAAAATTCAAGATTTGTGCTACTCAATGGAGTCCGTCTTGCAATAAATTTGATGTATTATTCCCGTGGGGATGTAATATACGATGTATAAGTATTTAAGACATTTTTTTATTGTAACGCCCATTGTTTGTTTCTGTTTACTTTTGACAGGTAAAATAAACAAGGGTGCTTTTTCACAGCCTGACTACAGTAGTTCCCCAAAAACGGCAATCGTGTCTTCACAATCCCATTTCGATTTTTATCTTGGATCGCTCGAAGAATGCTCATTTGAATTGAGTTACGATCAGCATTTAGAATATGGTGTTCGACTTTGTGCCTTGGGATTGATTCTAGCTATTTTCTTTCCATTAACGGATAAGAAGTCCTGGCGTAGCTTTTATGAACTCCAGAGTAAATGTCTGTCCAACAGACTACCTGACAGGTGTATCCTCTACCATTCCTTTAAAATTTACGGTTAAAACCTTTTTCCTTTTGGTGAATATCATTGGTTAGTCAACTGACGGCTAAGCCTATGTAATAATTCTTTGTTTGAAGAAAGCGGTTCAATCCTGCTTTACTATTAACTCATTTACATGAACACGACACTTTATGCATTAGCTATTACAGCTATTACGATCAGTTTTTTTCATACTGCATCGGGTCCCGATCATTATCTGCCATTTATTGTATTGTCAAAATCAAAAAAGTGGTCGTTAGGAAAAACCATTCTATGGACTATTATATGTGGGCTCGGACACGTTTTCAGTTCCGTCATATTAGGTATTATTGGAGTTTATCTTGGCTGGCAGTTGAATAAAATCAGCTGGTTACAGGATATGCGTGGGAATGTCTCCAGTTGGGCGCTCTTTATTTTTGGGGTAGGGTATCTGATTTATGGAATATGGAAAATGTCAAAGAAGCATTCCCACAAGCATTTTGACGTTATGGGGGATGAAGTTTACGTACATGAACATGCACATGGGAAAAGTTCACCAGGCCATCATCACCATCATAATAAGACCAAGGTGACCCCTTTGGTGTTATTTGTAATTTTCGTTATGGGGCCTTCCGAACCATTGATTCCTCTTCTCTTTTTTTCGGGTGCGCACCGATCAATGCCGGAGGTGATTACCTTAATAAGCACTTTTACAATAACGACGGTGATTACTATGGTAGGGATGGTTTTATTGGGAGTTTATGGATATAATTTGCTCAATACCGAAAAACTCGATCGGTATGTGCACGCTATCAGCGGTGCTGTATTATCAATTTGCGGAGCGGGTATGTTATTTCTTGGATGGTGATTTTCAGTGATTGTAGAATTTTAATCAGTATGGACATGGGCATTAAGTTGCCTAAACATAATTTATTAGCAGGTAATGATGAATAAACGTCAAATCACCTTTTTTACACTGCTATTAGCTACTGTACATGGATATGCACAGCAGCGTGTAATTCAGGGGACTGTAAAAGATAAAGACAGCAAACAAAAATTAGAGGAGGTCAATATACGGTATCAACGCGGGATAAAACACAGTCATACAGCAGCAAACGGTACTTTTTCGGTTCAACCGGGAATATTTCCTGATACATTGTTGTTGAGTCGGGTTGGTTATCTCGATCAGACGTACATACTAAAAGATGCAGGGTCTCCGATTGAAATTGAGATGCGGAGAAATGAAGTACAATTGAGCCAGATTCAAGTCGACGCTTTTAATAGTAGCAAAACGTTGAGTAAAGTTGATTTAGATAAGATTCCTGTTAATTCGGCGCAAGATTTATTGCGGAAGGTTCCCGGACTCTTTATTGCGCAGCATGCCGGCGGAGGGAAGGCAGAACAGATTTTCCTGCGCGGGTTTGACAATGACCACGGTACAGATATTGCCGTTAGTGCAGATGGTATTCCCGTTAATATGGTTTCTCATGCCCACGGTCAGGGGTATGCAGATCTCCATTTTATAATTCCCGAAACAGTAAAAGATATTGATTTTGGTAAAGGGGCATATTATGCAGACAAAGGAGATTTAAATACTTCGGGGTACGTTAATTTTACAACCTTGGATCATTTGGATAAGAATCTTTTTAAGGTTGAAGGAGGCTCTTTCGACTCTTGGCGTACAGTTGCCATGCTCAATTTATTGAACAATCACGAGCAAAACAAATATGCCTATGCTGCAGGCGAGTTTAATTATTCAAATGGACCTTTTGACATCAAGCAAAATTTTAGCAGGGTCAATCTGTTCGCAAAATATAATCAATGGATTGATGAAAAACATTATATCAACATTCAGGGATCTGTTTTTAGTTCGGGTTGGAATGCGTCCGGGCAGATCCCAGAACGTGCTGTACGTCAGGGACTGATTAGCCGATGGGGATCGATTGATTCTACAGAAGGAGGAAATACATCCCGCATGAATTTGGCGATGCAATATCGGGCTTTGATTAGTGACAACCAAAGCTGGGAAAGCAATGTTTATCTGTCCCGATATAAATTTCAATTGTTTTCGGATTTCACCTTTTTTCTGAAAGATCCGGTACATGGAGATGAAATAGAACAGGTTGATAATCGATACCTGTACGGTATCGAAAATAAATACAATCGCCAATTTCATTTTTACCATAGTCAGCTTTCTTGGACATCGGGTTTTGGTCTGCGTGTGGATGATATCAAAGATCTTCAACTGAACCATGTTTATCAACGCGATGAATTATTAGATCGCCTTTCGCATATTTCGGGCGTAGAAATGAATTTACATGCCTATAGCAATTTGGATTGGCACATTGGAAAATGGACCGTTAACCCTGCAGTACGTGTCGATCACTTGATTTTTAACTTGCATGATAAGCTTAAAAGCAACCCCGCAGGTCAAGAGGCCTCTGCAACAAGAATTAGCCCTAAGCTGAACTTCGGATATACGTTCAATAATAGCACCCAGTTGTATCTAAAAACCGGTATGGGATTTCATTCCAATGATATCAGGGTAGTGATGGAACAAAAAGGTAAAGATATCATGCCCTTTTCCTATGGTGCAGATCTTGGCTTGATCTTGAAGCCAACTGATAATCTTTTTATTCAGCCGGCTTTATGGGGAATGTATCTTCAGCAAGAGTTTGTATATGTAGGCGACGAGGCTGTCGTTGAGCCTTCGGGAAAAACAAAACGTCTAGGGGCCGATTTAAGTCTGCGCTATCAGGCAACACCTTGGCTATATCTCGACGGAGACATCAACTATGCTTATGCGAGGGCAATTGACGAACCAAAAGGGGAAGATTATATCCCTCTTGTTCCTTCTTTAACAAGTACGGGAGGAGTATCAGTAAAGCTGCCACTTGGAATCTCTGCAAATTTGCGGTACCGGTATATGAATACAAAACCAGCGATAGAGGATAACTCAGTACGGGCTAAAGGTTACTTTGTCAATGATCTGCTGCTGAACTATGGGATGGGGAAATGGAATTTTTTGCTACAAATCCAGAATTTGTTTAACACCAAGTGGAATGAGGCCCAGTTTGAAACTGAGACACGCTTAAGAAATGAACAGCAGCCTGTTTCCGAATTACATTTCACGCCCGGAACGCCTTTTATGGTAAAAGCAGGATTGAGTTATAAATTCTAGGTGCTGATTGTGATTGATTTATGGCAACTTTAAGTTTTCGTGTGTATCTTTAATCTAGATTGCTAACACCTTAGAGATAAATATGATATATTATGAAAAGGAGCAGGTTACTTCGAATGGACAATATGGGTATCGTAGTGGAATCGTTGGATAAAACGATTTCGTTCTTTTCTGAACTTGGATTGCATCTGGAAGGGCGATCCATAGTCGAAGGCGAATGGGCAGGTAAAGTTACAGGGCTTGGCGCACAGAAAGTCGAGATTGCGATGATGGTGACGCCAGATGGACATAGCCGATTGGAACTTTCAAAATTTATTGATCCAGAAATAATTTCTGATCATAGAAATGCGCCTGTCAACGCCCTGGGCTATTTGCGAGCGATGTTTACTGTTGAAGATATTGACGATGTAATCAATAGGCTGGTTGCGAACCACGGTGCAATGCTGGTTGGGGAAGTTGTACAATACGAAAATGCGTATCGTCTTTGTTATCTAAGAGGAGTAGAGGGATTATTGATTGGCTTAGCACAACCGCTATAAAGTAATTGATATGGATTGAATCGCTGTGCGAAAAAAGAAAATTTAAAAAATTTCTATGTTGTACAAAATAAATAGAAAACTAAGACGTTATTGATACAAATACTTTTCATAAAATAGGTTAATATATGGCTAAGACCCTAGAGTTCCCCGCTCTAGGGCTTTTTTATTATAGGCAACCTTCCCAAGGAGGATAACTACCAAGTGGTCGTGTAAAACCACCTACTTTTATTGTTACCCGAAATCGTAATGATGAAAACCGGAATCTATCTTGGCCGAAATTTGGAATGTTAGCAAAACTTAAGTGCTTGCCCAATGAAAAACATGGCAAAAGCATAAGGATTTATTTTTTATAAATTCTTGCACTTATGTGTGAATAGACCATTGCGTTAATGGCTGATTTTGATGTATGTCCAAACTGAATTATAATTTAGACAATTCTCGCACAGGTGGTCATCAGTACAATCACGCACAAGATGAGTAATACAATAACAGAAGTGGTGTAAGGTGTTCTTCTCATAATTCTCTTTTTTCTTAGTAGTTTACAAAAGCCGTGCCTTTATCGAGAGAACTTGCAGTAAATCTGATGATTGTAGCGTGTGATCTACAATTTACTTCATGTGATAGGTGAATTTGGTGGTTGTATTTTTTTTAAATAGGATAGCAACAGCCAACAATCCCAAAAGCATAGCAACTGTGTAGGCCACAAATGCGATATTTTCACTATGATATTCGGTATCTTTTGCCACGGCTTCAATAAATAAGCCGGTGTTCCCCTTAAATCCAAAGAGCCAATGTGTGAGATTCCAACCGAAATGAAGGCCTATGGATAGCGCAATATTAAGGGTTCTTAGTGTCGCAAAACCAAAAAGTATGGCTCCAAGTCCTGAGCCTAGAATTGCTGTTTTCAAGGTTGAACCTGTAAATAAGTGCTCTAAAATAAAAAATACAACCATGATAGATAAACTTACAATAGTCCCAAATCCATCTTTTAAACGCCATAAGAAATAAGTTCTAAAAACTAATTCTTCACGACAGGCAACGAAAAAGTAGAGCGGAATAGCAGTCGCCCATATTTTAGTGTCAAAAGAAATTGATTTTTGGAAAGATACTGCTGCAAAGTTCGTCAAAATTATTGCCATGACACCCACCATGCAGATACTAACACAAAGTCCCAAACCAAAATTTAGGATACTTTTATGATTGAATCCCAAGCCGATTTGAGAAAAATTAATTTTATCCCAAGCCTTAAATAGGCAGACTAGGCCGAAACTGAGGAGCGTAGCGATGCTTAATGAAAAGAGATCTGGGAAGATTGTCTGTTTGGTTACGCCTGCGGAAAATGCAAATATCACCAGGGAAGCCAAGTAAAATAATATTACTTTCAAGAGTACTACTGTTCTTTTCATCTCCTCGTTGTTTAGTAGATATGAATTTACGGTATTTTGGTGTAAATATGATCTCTGGCGCATAGTCTCACGTTACTATTATCGTTTATCGCCCATTTTTCTTATATTAGGCAATAAACCAATGGATTATGACTACTTTCAATTTAAACCGTAGAAAATTTATTCAAGGAGCAGGTGCGATTTTAACACTGTCAGCATTGCAAGTTAAGGCACTTTCATTTAGGGATACTATTAAAAAATTCCGTGTTGGACTGATTGGGGCAGGGTGGTATGGCAAAAGCGATTTATTCCGCTTAATCCAGGTACGGGATGTCGATGTCGTTGCAGTATGTGACGTCGACAGCAATCATTTGCGGGAAGCGGGACAGTTAATTAGTGAGCGGCAAGTTTCGGGAAAAGTTCCAAAACTTTATAATGATTATAGGGAAATGCTTGCAAATCACAAATTCGATCTCATTCTCATAGGAACACCCGATCACTGGCATGCAAGACTAGCTATCGACGCCATGTCTTCAGGTGCACACCTTTACCTGCAAAAGCCCATTAGTGTAGATGTACTGGAGGGCGATGCAATATGGCGTGCGGCAAGAAAATACAATAAGAAAGTACAGGTAGGAACACAAAGGAGAAGCACTGCTCACCTTATCGATGCGAAAAAGCGGGTGATTGATGAAGGTCTGCTTGGGAAAATCTCACATGTGGAGATGTGCTGTTATTATCATATGAGAAAGAATGGTAGTCCTGCTATTCAGGAAGTGCCTAGTTTTTTAGATTACGAGATGTGGACCGGCCCAGCTCCGCTGCGTCCCTATGATGGCTTACCACATGGTGGCTGGTGGCGAACTTTCATGGCTTATGGCAATGGAATAACCGGCGATATGGGAATGCATATGTTTGACACAGTGCGTTGGCTTTTGCAACTTAAATGGCCAAGAAAGGTGACTGCGACAGGTGGTATATATGTTCAAAAGGAAGGAAAATCGACAATTGCTGATACCCAGACTGCGGTATTTGAATACGAGGATCTCAATTGTATATGGCAGCATAGAACCTGGGGGACTGCAGCAGATCCCGAATATCCTTGGGCGTTCATTATCTACGGCGACAAGGGCACTTTAAAGGGAAGTGTGATGAAATATGAATTTATTCCGATAGGAGAAGGTGAGCCTATTAAACAGGATGTTATTTTAGAAAAAGAGAAGTTTCCCGGAGATCTGAAGGAACATCGCATAGAGTTACATACAGCTCCAGCAACTAGACAGCACATGCTTGATCTTTTATCGGCAATTGAAAATAACCACCTTCCAGTAGCGGATATTGAAGAGGGCTATATTTCTACTGCAAGCTGTATTTTGGCTAATTTATCGATGAAACTGAATCGCCCTTTGGTATTTGACCCTGAACAGAAAATATGTGTCGATGACCTTGAGGCAACTCAGTTATTGAGAAGGCCGTATCGAAGCCCCTGGCAGCACCCTTATTCATAATTCTAGGGCTGTAAATCTGTTATGTCTTTGTACACCGTATCCTGAACTCTTTCATGAAGCTTAAACAAGACAATCTTTTCAGTATTTGATTCCGAATATTGATAAAGAGAGAATTAAAAAAAGATTGCGCTGACAGTAAATGTAAATTCTAAATTTCTACAGAATTCGGTCCGTTCTTTACTCGATTAAAAAGACGAGTACAAGATGGATATCAATGCGACGATAATCGATAATTATGCTAGGCTTAGAAAATCGCTGTTCTTTATGCCTTTATTTCTGCTCATTATAATTATCGTATTCCTATATTTCAATGACGCTTTAAATGTATATGGCTATACAACAATTCAGAAAAGAAGCTTTTTCGCTATAAACGCTTATTTAGGACAATATCCCATTCTTGAATCCAACTTTACACAGTTTGGAGATTGCTTAATTGGTCTGTCGCTTTTAAGTGTTTTTGTTGTATATGGGCCTAAATTATGGGAAGCATTACTATCAGCATCTTTTATTTCTGCGTTCTTTTCTATCCTCTTAAAAGTAATATTTGCCGTGCCGCGGCCAGCCGCTGTATTTAATCCTACTAGTTTTCTGATCACGGGGAAGATACTCCTGGGCCATAATAGTTTACCTTCTGGCCATTCCATTACTATATTTACAACGCTGACCGTGATAATGTACGCTTTTATGCCTCAAAGAGTATATTATAAAATAGTATGGTTTTTGGGGTTAACATGGATAGGATTCATGCTGGCGCTATCTCGGGTGGCTCTGGGGGCACATTATCCATTGGACGTCGTTAGTGGCTGCATTATAGGGTATCTTTCGGGACTATTGGGAATTTTTTTTAGCCGGGAACTTAAAATTTGGAATTGGGTGTATAATAAACGGTATTATCCGATTTTCATTTTATTGTTCCTCGTTTTCAGTATTGTATTGCTCAATAGAATAATTAATGATAATTTGATCATATTTTATTTTACATTTATCTGCTTAATTATTGCACTTTATAAAATCATTACCGTTTATGCTAAAAAATAGCTTAAAATTAGTCCATTTTGTCCTATTCATGAGTGTGTTGAATTTTATATTCTTCCATTTTCCATTTTATACTTTTGTTTTTAACAACATTGATTACAGGAGCTTTGGCGGTGTTATTCTGATTGCTAGTTTGATGGTTTTAATGCTGGTCATGAATGCTTTTGTACTTTATCTGTTTTTTTCGCTGTCACGTCGTTTCGGGAAATCCATACTGGTATTGTTCTTCCTGATCAATTCAGTCGCCGTTTATTTTGTCAATACGTATAGCGTGATTCTAGATGAAACAATGATCGGTAATATATTGAATACCCGGTATTCTGAGTCCAGTGGTTTCTTTTCATTCAAATTGATAGTTTACCTCATCTTTCTTGGCATTATTCCTAGTATCTTCATTATCAAAGCCAAAATAATAAAGGATAAACCGAAAAAGTTCCTTATTACTGCCTCACTATCGCTGTTGTTTATTGTTGTTTTAATATTTGCCAATGCAAGTAACTGGCTATGGATAGATAAGAATTCGAAGACTCTGGGTGCGCTTGCGATGCCTTGGTCTTATACCGTAAATATTTCGCGTTTTTATATTCACGAACATCAAAAGAATAAAAAAGAGATAATATTGCCCGACGCGACGATAACTGACCATAGAAAAACGGTGGTCGTACTCGTTATTGGGGAATCTGCAAGAAGGGAGAATTTTTCGCTCTATGGATACCAGAAAAATACGAATCCTTTGCTTTCAAAGACACCGAATCTTTATCATTTTGATGCAACTTCTTGCTCTACTTATACGACAGCAGGAGTAAAGTGTCTATTGGAGCACAAAAATACGGACGATTTATACGAAATTCTGCCAAATTACCTTTACAGAAATGATGTTGATGTAATATGGCGTACAAGCAATTGGGGTGAGCCTCCGGTACATATTAAAGAATATGAAACGAGCGACCAGCTTGCTGCAAACTGTAAAGGTGAAGGATGTGCTTACGATGAGGTTTTATTAACAGGTTTAAAAGAACGGATATCAGCGAGTAAAAAGGATAAAGTATTTGTTGTTCTTCACACAAGTACGAGCCATGGTCCAACTTATAGCAAGAAATACCCAGCTCAATTCGAAACTTTTAAGCCCGTCTGTAATAGTGTCGAATTAGGGAATTGTTCAAAAGAAGAGCTGATCAATGCTTACGATAATACGGTCGTCTACACGGACTATATTTTACACAATCTGATAGAAGACCTAAAAGGATTAAAAGAATATAATAGCGCGATGTTATTTGTTTCGGATCATGGGGAGTCATTGGGTGAAAATAACCTATATATGCATGGGCTTCCGATGAGTATTGCTCCAAAAGAGCAATATGAAATTCCCTTTATTGTTTGGACCTCCGATAACTCGAAACAGTTGAAATCAAATAAAACGCTGACTCAGAATCACGTATTTCATAGTGTGCTGAAATTTCTGGATATGAAAAGTCCTATCTATGATGAGCATATGGATATTTTCAAATAGTATGGCATAAACATATCGAGAATGACCGATTTGCATTGATATCCAGATTATTCCTACAGGTGACATTCGGAATACATATTTTAAGGGACATTTCGACGGCCATACAACTGCTAGTGGAGAGATTTTTCTCGTTGCAAAAATTTAGGTCGAAGCCATTGCCGTAGCTTATCAAGGCAAAACTATTGTGATAATCCGAGCAATTTACTAACTGATTAGTTTGTGCTTAGAAGGGTGGTCATCTAACATTGTATACTTTACTTTGAAATAATTTGGTATCGATTTGATGTTCTTTTAAATCTTGTTCGACGATGGATTTTATTTGACCGAATTGTGATTCTGAAATGCCATCTTGTTCTTTCGCCGCCATATAAAAATACGTGCCTTTGTACGATTGTAAGATTGATCTCAGCGAGGCAAAGTCCATATTGTGAAGTATATCTTTTGTTAGTTTTCCACTACTTGGTACTGTAATCGATGTTGCGAACTGGATGGGACGAAAAGTACTGTCTTGATTGAAGGTTCGATTATGTTTCACTGGAAATGACTCTTTCGGATTGTAAACAGCAAAGTAGATCGTTCCTGCGCTACTGTCCTGCTGTGCAAATATACTTTTGCGCATAATACTGTAGAACTTGGCCGTTTCGTTTACTACGGAAAGTTCATAAGAGACACTGTCCGGGTGTTTAATATACTGCTCTAACAATCTGTTATCCTCAACTCTCCGTAGGCCAATAACATTGATCTCAGTCGAATAGGGATCTTTGTTTATATTCGGCGTAAATTCAAGGACTGCGTCGGGATCATTCGTCAGGAGAAAGACCGGACCAAATTTAATAGAATAGCTTGCTGCGACATCGCGAGCGCGTTGAACATTATTGTCGTAGTCTGTTTCCATTTTAAGAACAGCAGACCGAAAGTTATTGGATTCGTTTTCTCTCTGCGAGCGGATAAAATCTGTACCACAGGTTTTTAAGAGCATAATTGTTGCAAATATGGCCGAGATAGGAATTGCTATATGACGATAATCTCGCTGTTTAGATTCTTTGAGCCGTGCTATGATGTCATGATCTATTTTTTCGTTTGTTACACCTTCCTCCATTTGAATTTCGTGATGATCGCGAGACATGTTGTCTGCCTTTTTTGTTAATTTTAATTCTCTTTGTTCAAGATGATCTAATAGATCTTCCTTGAATGCTATAAACGTATCTATATGAGCTGTAGATTTTAGATCATTAGGATTGAATAGCCAAATTAATTGCCTTCCGTCTGTCAATCTGATGCGCATAGATGGTGGTGGCGCTATCAGAACATTGTATGCTGGGATATCAGCAATTTCCTGATATTCTACGCGACCGTAGCTTTTTGAAGTAAATCCGTCGTTGTCCAACTGGATTGTGTCCCATGTCCTTGATTTTTTTAGGAAGCGCCAGACACCTAAGATCATTGTTAGAATCATGACTGGTACACTCACCCAAAAAAGCCAAGAAATATAATCCATTAACCAAACTGTGACAGCGATGATGAGAAATGGAATGCCAATTAGTACCGTGAGGAGGTAGAAAATTCCAATTTTGTTCTGAAATTTAAAGCTATATTCTTTCATGTTTTATTCTGATGGATAATCTGTTATGATTACTGACTTTATTCAAAAGTACAGAAATAATAAGCTGTGAAAAATCCATGAAAACAGGGATTTAATTAGGTTCAGATCAGTGATGAAAGCTTTTTAAAATTTTGTTTTAACTTTATTACGTTTAAGTTTCCATTGTAGATAAATTAAGTGTTAATAATAGCGGTATATGGCTTTAAAAACAAAAGATAATGCAATTTTCAAATGGGTTTTGTTTATACTCATTTCTACGGGCTCTTTTGGTTTGTTGGCTCAATCTAAAAGTATCGTTAAGAAAATTATCAGATCTGATTTTCAGCGATATTTTGATCAATGTCACGTTGCTGGTGCAATTGCAATTTATGACCATAAAAGTGACACGTGGATTTTGTCTGATACGACAGAAACACGATCCCCAGCTTTGCCGGCATCGACCTTTAAAATTATCAATATGTTGATCGCTTTGGAGACAAAGACCATCAAAGATGAGCATAGTATTGTACAGTGGCCAGGGGCGACTGATACCTTAAAATATGGCTATCGTCCCAATATTTATAAAAATATTACTGTTAAGGAAGCATTTGAAGTTTCAGCTGGCTGGGCCTTTATCGAGATAGCGAAGAAAATTGATCGTTCTGTTTATCGAAAATATCTCGAAGCATGTGATTACGGCAATGTGGACCTTTCGGAATCAGGTAGTGATTTTTGGAATTTTGGTTCAATGGGAATTTCTCCAATCAATCAGGTTGAATTTTTGCAAAAACTTTATACCGGAGATCTACCTTTTTCAAAACGCAACATGGATATTGTTAAACATGTTATGATTTCCGAAAAAAACAATGATTATATCATCAGATCCAAGACGGGTTGGACAATGGCCAACCAAATGAATACAGGATGGTGGGTAGGCTATGTCGAAAAAAAAGACGATGTTTATTTTTTTGCAACTAGGCTTATCCAGGATCGCAGGTTTAACCGCCCTGATTTCTCGGACTGCCGGAAAGCGATTACACGGAAAATTTTTAAAGATCTAAAGATTTTGCACTAGAACTGAGGTTGTTCTTTATCATTCAATAAATTTTATCACGACAATAGACAGATGGAAAATTTTAATCGAAAGAAACATTGGGAAGAGATATACGAAAATAAGCCCCTAGAATCAGTCAGCTGGTATCAGCCCAATCCTGAAGTATCACTACATTTTATACATCAATCTAGTCTTCCGAAAGAAGCTAAAATTATAGATATAGGTGGTGGTGACAGTCTCCTAGTTGATTTCCTATTGAAAGCAGGATTTGAAGATATTACTGTACTGGATATTTCCAATGCCGCTATTGAAAGAGCGAAAAAAAGATTGGGAGATCAGGCGGATAAAGTCAAATGGATTGTTTCGGATATCTTAGACTTCGTTCCCGATACACGCTATGATTTTTGGCATGATCGGGCCACATTTCATTTTTTGACTGCGCGAGAGGAGATTGATCGCTACATCGAAATCGCAGATCAGGCAATTTCAGCGCAGGGTGTGTTAGTTGTTGGCACTTTTTCTGAACAAGGACCAAGGAAATGTAGTGGGATCGAGATTAAACAATATTCGACACAATCTCTAAACGATTTATTTCAATCTTATTTTAAAAAAATTGAGTGTATGACGATTGACCACAGTACGCCATTCGATACGATACAAAATTTTGTGTTTTGCAGTTTTCGCAAATAGCTGTTACAGCAGGGACGGACACTTTTCGCATACATAGCGCATAGTCGTGACGATTCAATTTATCCCTTTGTGCTAACTTTTATTGGATTTTTCCAGTAAAAGCTCGCCCCAGGCATTTAATTTCCAAAGTACTTTCACCAAACTCTCTCCCAAAGGCGTAAGTGAATACTCTACACGTGGCGGAAGCTCATGAAAGGACTTTTTGAACAATATTCCATCTTCAACCATCTCCGTTAACTGTTGATTTAGAACCCGTCGGTCAACTTTTGCAATGCCACGTAGCATTTCACTTGGACGTCTTTCTCCTTCGTTGATGCGCCACACAATCGGAATCTTCCATTTCCCACTAATGGCATTCACTGCAAATTCCAACGGACAAATTTTTTGTTTTATCGCTCTTTCTGCTTTACTCATAAAATTGACTTTTTTATCCCATAGGGATAATTAGATGCGGTATTGTAGTTATGAATTAACTTTCAAAACTTTGCAAATATAGCGCATAAGATATGAAAAGTCTAGAACACGAAATTGCTAAATTAAACGCAGATTTAGCCAATCTTCCAAGTGAAGTAAAAGAGACATTTAGAAGATCCATTGAAGATCTTTCAGCCATGAATCTCATTGAAAAGAGTATCCAGGTCGGGGATAAATTTCCCGATTTTAGCCTGTTAAATAAGGAGAGTAAGTACATTGAATTGGGCGAACTATTGATTAAAGGAAAGGTAATTGTCGCGTTTTTTCGTGGAAGTTGGTGTCCATATTGCAATCTCGAGTTACGGGCGTTGCAGGAAAAATTGCCATATTTTAAAGAATACGGAGTTTCTCTGCTTGCTATTTCGCCACAAATGCCTCGATACAATAATCAGATCAGTGGCGAGCTCGCTTTAGATTTTGAATTGTTATTTGACGAAGACAACTTGCTGGCCAACAATTGTGGTATCTCATTTGAACTTCAGGATTATGCCATTTCAAGTTATGATCAACTGGGAATCAACTTGTCGGGCTACAATGGTAATGAAAACAATAGGCTACCGGTGCCCGCTGTTTTTGTGATCGAGGGGGACTATACAATATCTTATCGATTTATGGATGTCAACTATATGAATAGGCTTAATGTCGAAGAGTTAATTGCACAACTATGAGTAAAATACAACGTAAAGGAGCAAGACGGATGGCGGATATTTCGATAGATTGCCTGGACAGTTTAAACCGCGGTGAAATTGAAACTGCAAATCTTGTGGAGTGGTTAGCTGTTGATCAAAGGCTTTTACTAGAGCATATCCTTCAGCAAAATGGACGCCTTCATTATTTAAAGCCAATCTTGTTGCTGCTTGAGCAGTTACAGAAACCGACGGTAAATTCCATTAACGAAACGATCGGGCGCGCGCTGCTCGATTTGGTCAAACAACATCGTGATACTATCTTCCTTACAATATTATCTAACCATGCTGCAGATCTCGTGCGTTGCTGGGCAACCTACACGATCGGAGATGATAAGCAGCTTGAAATCGAGGAACTGCTGTTTTCAATACGTCCTTTTGCGGCAGATACGCATTTTGGGGTACGAGAAATCAGCTGGATGGCGATACGTAATCGGATAGCGTTTGATCTGGACCAGAGTATTGCGGTTCTGAGTCTATGGACACTGGATAAGGATGAAAATTTGAGACGTTTTGCTTCGGAATCGACCCGACCAAGGGGGGTATGGTGTAAGCACATAGATCGGTTGAAGCAGGAGCCAAGTCTCGCCTTGCCTATTTTAGAACCGCTAAAATCCGACCCTTCAAAATATGTTCGGGATAGCGTCGGAAATTGGCTGAATGACGCAAGCAAAAGCCAACCTGGTTTTGTTGGGGCACTTTGTCATCGTTGGGAAGAAGAAAGTGATACAAAAGAAACCAAATACATCATTGGAAAAGCACTTAGAACTATCTTAAAATAAATATTAAACATTGTCAATAAACAAAACGGTCCCCAACTTAGGAAGCTATCCATCCCAACTCGACAGTGATTAATTTGCGAAAAGTTGAATCGACATAATTGTCTAAGTTGGTGATTGTTTTGTTTGAATAAACAAGTACCAATAACTGCTTTTGTTAAGAAAGCATGTCCTTTTCTAACCATTCTTTTTGATCGATACTGAATTTTTAGGCACCTTCTTTATGCCTGTTTCTGACAGTTTTATAATTGTTTGTGCATTTTTTATTTAGAATTATTAAAAATAACTTGATATTGTGGATTGAATTACGTTAAATTTGTGTCTGTTTAGAACGATTTTAAATAGAGTGAGTCTGTTTTGCGTTTTTATTCATACTTATGAGAAAGACATTTTTAACTTTAATTTTCGCTTCCTACAGTATTATTCTTTGTGCTCAGCAAACCACGCTAAAAGGGATAGTAATGGATCAGCGGGCTAAACCTTTGAATGGGGCCACTGTTTTTGTAGGTGCTTTTGATCTGAATGGTATCACAAATGCTCATGGGAAGTTTAGTTTGATTCTTCCCGTTAAATATTATGGTGACAGTCTTTTATTATCGATAAGCTATGTTGGAAAGAAAAGTGTGGAACGATGGATTAATACCCGAAAAAAGAATGAAAACTTAAGTTTTGTATTGGAGGATAACAGTCTAACACTGGAGGAAATAAATGTTAATCAAGAATTTAAACAGAATAAGAATTCCGTTTCATCGATTGTTTTTAACGAAGAGGCGATAGAAAGAGTACAAGCATTTAGCTTGATGGACGTATTGAATACATTGCCTGGTAAGCAAATGACAGCACCAAATATCAATGCTCCCCAAACGTTGAACCTTAGAAATACATTAGATGGTAGTAATACGCTTAATAATTCGCTGGGAATACCGATTATAATGGACGGGATACGACTTTCCAATGATGCTAATATGCAATCAAGACCTGTCGGTCAGCGTGGAATGGAGGGATCGGTACTTCCCGCTGTTACGAGTGGAAATACCGCTGATGTACCATTCAGAGGTGTGGATTTACGGGAGATACCTGTAGAATCTATTGAAAATATAGAGGTTATCCAGGGGGTGGCTTCTGCTGAGTATGGCGAATTGACCGACGGCGCTATTCTAATCGAAAGAAAAACAGGAAACTCGCCGTTGCATTTTACAACGAATATAAATGACGGCTCCCGAAATTATTCACTTAATAAAGGGTTTAGTCTCCCAAAGAACTGGGGCGGGATAACAACAGATCTAAACTATGCCATTTCAAATTCGAATCCACAGGATAAAGTACAGGAATACAGGCGGTACGGCACTTCACTGCGTTGGAACACGGCTGCATCACGAAAACTTCGCAATAAGTTAAGTTTCGATTTTAACATGCGAATTGATGATGCAAAACAGGATCCGGATGATAATTCCAAAAGAAAATATTACTCGAAAGAAATTGGTATACGTTTTTCGAACACTACACAGTTAAATTATAATACACGATTTTTTGACGAAATCAGCCTCATGTTTTCTTATTCTATCAGCAAGCAAGAGAGCTTTGCCCAATGGTTGTTAAATAGCGGTAACAAACCCTATACAGCTAAGGATACGACAGGTATATATGAGGGCATTATTCTTAACTCCCAGTATCTGGCAGAAGAGGAGATTATAGGGAAGCCCATAACAGCAAGCACTAGCTTAAAATTTACGAAAAGGTTTCAGATAGGTAAAACTGTTCACAGTCTCCTGTATGGATTTAATGGTTCCTACGCAAATAATGGGGGAAGGGGGATTATTTCTGATCCAGATAGACCTCGATTTGTCAATTTTAATGATCAAAATATTAGACCTTATTCTTTTGAGCTTAATCCTGCTTTAATTAATACAGGTTTTTACGTGACAGACAACTTTCATTATAAACTGTTTGGTAAAAACGTGAACAGCAATTTTGGTGTTCGTTTTGATAATCAAAATGGAAGCACCAGCTTTCAGCCACGTTTAAATACAAGGATCGTTTTAGATAAGAGGTGGGCTTTGAGTGCGGCCTTTGGAGTTGCAACGAAATCTCCAACGCTAGCACACCGTTATCCATCACCTTCCTGGATAGATATTCCATTGATTATCGCGCAGAACACGCAAAGTTCCTTATATTTAGTATATACCGAGAAATTCATTACGAAGAATGAAAACTTAAAGTCAAGTAAATCGGAAAGTGCTGAGTTTAATATTGAATTTAAAAATTCTTGGATAACATCCCGTATCAATTCTTACTTTAAAAATAACAGAAATGGTTTTAATTCTGTCAAGGTCTATAAACCGTTTCACTTACCTGTATTCGATTACCATTATGATGGAGGTTTAAATCAGATCGTCTACCAAGAGACAGGAAAATACATAGATTACTACGATAAAGGCTATAATCGGATAGAAAATATTAAAAACTCTTATACCTACGGTTTTGATTGGTCTCTGGCCTTTAGGGAGATTAAATCTATTCGAACAAGTTTCTCCACAAGTACTTCCTTTATTATGTCTAAGCAGGAGGATAAGGTTTTAGATATAAAGGATTTATCTTCTCCTATTCAGATTAATGGGCAGCCAGTTTCTTACCTTTTATATCAACCTAGCAACCAAGGGAGACATGTTGTCCTTACAAGTAAGTTAAATACCACCACGCACATTCCTTCTATTGGATTTGTCATCATGACAAATACGGATATCTTCTGGAAGAATCGCTATCAGCGAAACTATAATGACAATTATCGAAAACCAGTGGGTTATCTGGATGCCAACATGCGGCAAGTGTTAATTAATGACGATTTAGCGTCGTCTCTTCCCATGAGGGATCTAACATTGTCGGACAGTCAGCAACGTATTATTTATATGAATTTCTCCTTGTCGGTCGCCAAGGAAATCAGTAAAAGGATCCGTATCGCTGTGACTGCCTATAATACTTTTAACATGCAGCCCATTAGTTCCTATTGGGATCCCAATACACAGCAGGAAGTAGTTGTCAGCTATAATAGTCCTTTAAGCATTACGGGCGGAATATCAATGAAACTTTAACAAATACCATATACTATGAAACAGAATTATATTCTACTATTTTTCTCCTTAATACTGGGCTTATTTGGAGGCTGTAAAAAAGATATTGATGAAGTGCAACCTATCAACGTTAATGTACAGTTATCGGTCAATCCCGAGGAAGTTTGGTTTGAGGTGCCTTATGACAAGGCTGAAATTACATTGATAAATAAAGGTAATGGCAGTTCCTATAAACTTCAAGCAGATACAAAGGGCAAAATTTCATTACGTAATATTGCTCCGGGCAATTACAGTATCAATGTCTCGTTAGCTATCTCAGCTGAGGAATATACCAGATTGACCGGTGTAAACCGTTCATCTATATTTTACCTAAACTATGCATTAGCTGATAAGGCATTATTTGCCGATGAAGACTTTAATATTGGCTTAGTGACCAGTGAACCTGTTGGTGGTTTTGTTATTAAACAGATCTATTACGCTGGATCGGATACCAAGGAAGGGGCTCTTAACCGGGATAATTTTATTGAAATTTACAATAATTCAGATGAAACTTTGTATGCAGATAGCCTAATGGTGGTATTAGCTTACGGAAAACCGAATAATAAAACTGACGAATATTCTTTAAGTAATAATCAGTACGATTGGAGCAAATCTATCAATATGGCAGTATCCGATAATGCGAATGAAGATTATGTTTACGCGAAAGGAATATTTATGATTCCAAGTAATGGGACGGGCAAAAAATATCCTGTCGAATCAGGAAAAAGTATTATCGTCGCTGGGTCGGCGCTAAATTACGCTGGTTCTTATAAGGACAACAATGGCAATATAATCGGTGCTCAAAAGCCTGAACTTACAGTAGACCTAAGTAATGCCGATTTTGAAGCCTGGTTATATCCCTATGAACAAAAAATTCAACCTGGACGAACGATCTTTGCCAATGACGTAGACAATCCATCTGTTACAAACGTAGAGGTTTTGCTTGCCCTAAGTATGCGTGATATGTATTTTCCACCACAGGCCAGAGAGTCTTTTGTATTGATGAAAGCTGATGGAAACTTTGATTTAAATAATATTCCTTCATTTGCGATCCCAACTATACAAACTGTTACAACCAGTACTGTGCGTTACGCCCAAATGCCGGCAAGGTTTATTTTGGATGCTGTAGAGATTCAGGAACCGGTTGTCGCCGACCAAATCCCACGTCGTTTACCGCAAAGATTTGACGCAGGGGCAATATCCGTACCTGGAGGAGCTTACTCGAGCCAATCTATCGTGCGCAAGACAGAAAAGAAAATCGGTAATAGACGTATTCTGAAAGATACGAATAATTCATCAAATGATTTTGGTGTGTTGCAACGCGCAAATCCGACTAAAACGGATGCATCATTTATAGATTAGAATTCATATGCGTTCAATTTTATTCATCATAGTTTTGATTTCCCTTTCTGCTTTGAGTTATGCTCAAAGCAGAAAGGATTCTATTTATAGCTATACCATCGAACATCACTTGGTTGAAAGAAACCTACTGCGGCCAGCTTTTCTTCAAAGAGATTCATTGATGTCTTATGGGGATATCCGGGTTGCATATCAAATGGATAGGGGTGGGTTTCGAAAGGCGCAACAGGCTTACAAAGGTGTTGCTACAAGTTTCCAGGCCAACGGGTTTAACCGTTTGGGCAAGTTCCTATTGGGAGCTAAATTTACTTTTAACACCATACAAGAAGACAGTTTAGCCAATAGCCTCCGTTCGGGAATTGAAGATTTAAGCCCTTATTATCCTTATGCAAATAAAAGTGGCGATTATCAACGTCAGAACTATCGGCTTAATGCTTCATTGGCCTACGAATTAACGCATTTGGTGCAGCCATTTTTTCAAATAGACTATTATAGGCATTGGAGTGCAGGCACGGTGGATCCACGTCTGAAGTCGAACAGATTTACGTTTAAAGCAAAACCTGGTATTACCCTGAATTTTTCGAAAAGTACATTGGGGGTATATGGAATAATCGGACATGCGGACGAAAATGTTTCTTTGTTATACAAAAACATGGATTTTCAATCTTCAAATCTATATCCAGATCGAATATATTATATGAATTATGGGTATGGGACGGTGCGTCAAAAAGATAGTACACGAACTAATATCAAATATGATAAATATAAGGGATTAGGCTTTCAGTATCTTAGCAAGTTCTATGGATGGCATACAAAGGCGGAATTTGAATACCAGCAATATCACAATACAAATCAAAATTATAGCAAAAAATCTGTTCTTTATGGCACTCCATTGGCTATTTATGATCAAAATACAATCAGCTTTTTTGCAGATGTTGTCAAATATAATGGCGATCGGGGGCAACAATTGTTCATTTTGGATGGACAATATAATAAAGGTACTGATGGCAACAAATTGACTACGGGTAGCCTAAATAAAGTCAATTATAAAGTTAGTACACTTTCCCTTACAGGACAATATTTTAAGCTTTGGGACAGACACCGTCAGGTTGCCAAGGAATTGGGTTTTCTTGTCGCCTACTATGCTGAAAATAGAAAAGATCTTTTGCAGGCGGTTGATTTTGAAGTCGGCCAATTACGTTTTGAGCCCTCTCTAAGATTATATCTGCAGAAAGGCAGGAAGAAACTTATACAATTTGTATTTGCACCCTATGCGGTAATTCCGACAGAAACTGCATTGGATTATAATCCCTTATCCATAAGTACCTTTGTCCAGCATGTTGTTTTTGGGGATTATTATTATTATAAGACCCGATACGTAGGCGCCAAACTTGGTTTTGAATACAAGGACCGCATTTGGGGAAACAACCTTGCCTTATATGGAAAGTTAGATCTCCGAAATTCTTTGGGTAATGTTGAATTAAAAGATAATATAGATCCTAAATTTCTTGCAATGGGAAGTAGAATGAATATGGAAATCGGAATTCGGCTTTCTTTATAAATTATTTTTGATAATAGTCTTAATAAAAAACTGATAATGAAAAAACATGTTGCAGTAGTGGTCGGTCTTCTCGGTTTTGTAGGCTTGCTTTCTATGAAAGACCGACAGCAAGCCTTTGATGATGAGTTGCAATTACTTTATCGCAGACCGCTAAGCGAATGGCCTAAGCCAACAATAGATGCTGGGGTTTATTGGAACGAATTTAAGTCTTTACCGAAGATTGACACCAGCTATTTTTCACTTATGGAAAAGCCCGATGTGAAGCTGGGGAAATTTCTTTTTTTTGACCCCATTCTATCGGGAAGCAATCAAATATCCTGTAGCAGTTGTCACAATCCGCAAACTTCCTGGGCTGACAAGCTTACCGTACCGGTTGGCAATGATCATCTGGAAGGTACACGGAATACACCCTCTTTGCTCAATGTGTATGCACGCAAGGAATTGTTTTGGGACGGCCGCGCTGGTTCATTGGAAGAACAAGCGTTGGGCCCTATCGAGGCACATCACGAAATGGACATGGAATTGACAAAGCTGATTCCCAAGTTGAAGGCTATTCCTGCATACAATAAATTATTTGTAGAGGCCTTCGGTGAAGAAGATTATTCCATGCCAGAGGTTCTAAAAGCACTCGGCGCCTTTCAGCGGACACTGACAAGCAGAAGAAGCCGTTTTGACGAGTTTTTAGATGGTAATTATAACGTGTTGTCTGATCAGGAAGTTCGTGGGCTTCATTTATTCCGTACCAAAGCGCGTTGTATGAATTGTCACAACGGCCAATTTTTTACAGACGATCTGTATCACAACATTGGACTCACCTATTACAAACGGAAATATCAGGATCTAGGTCGATATGAAATCACAAAAGTTCCTGCTGATGTTGGACGCTTTCGGACGCCATCCCTGCGCGACGTAATGAATACTGATCCATGGATGCACAATGGTTTGTTTTGGAATATGACTGGACTTTTAAATATGTATAATAGTGGTATGCAAATGAATTCTGCCACAGCTGAACAGAAGGCAAAAGATCCACTTTATCCTGTAACCGACCCATTGATGCAGCCCTTAAATCTGACGAAAGATGAAATAAAAGATATTGAGTCCTTTTTGCACGCTATCACAGCGACTTCTTATCGTATGCGCCGTCCAGAAAGTTTACCAAGATAAATGACCGTCGAACAATATTCAGACTGTGTCAGGCTATTGTTCGACATGCTACATTTGGAGGAGACAGCTTCATGATAATTCCTTGAAAAAAGATAGGGTCTAAAAAGTAAAAACAACTCTCTGCGAATTGCATATTTGAAAAGTCCCTGTATAGGTAAAATATCCGGAAAAAAGGGCTATCCAAGTTTTTTGGACAGCCCTAATGTTTTAAACAGATACTGGTAGGGTGTTTATTTTTTTTAAATATCGTGAATTCTAATGACTTATAAAGAAATTTTAAAAGGATGGACATAGCTGCTTCTTTTAAGTAGGTCCTATAGATCGACCATATGGTTGACCAAAAAAATTGAGAGAAATGAATCTCGCTATTTGCTTATGATTTTTCTTACTTCTCCTGTAAAAAAATAAACCTGTATAGCTCCTTTTTGTTCCGACTAATTAGTATCTTAATACACTGTAAAGCCATACGCAATCTCATGTTTTGAGACCTTAATTGGGTTGTTAACTCGTTAGTCGTATTGGCTTCGAATCTCTGTCAAAGGAATATTGTTGCAGTGTTAAAAATAAAGAGAAAATACGAAATGAAAAAAATTATCGTCATTGCTGTGTACTGTGTTGTGTTGTTTATGTCATGTAACAATAGAGGTGGAGATAGGGATAATGATGAGGTTGCTGAAGTCAATCGTAGCGGAATTGCCTCGGTCGTAAAATCGTACTTTCTTTATCATGAAATAAAAAATGTCGATTATGAAATATATATCAATGATAAATTGGCAGGACAGTCGCATGAGAATAATGGTGTTCCCGGACCATATAAACTGAATCAATACATAACCTCCGCGGGAAAGCAGATTGTCAAAATGAAAATTGCCGCCAATAACACTCAAAAAGAAATTACGGAAGAAATATTGCGTGAAATCAGCAAAAATGCGGGAATATATTTATTGCTTAACAAAGATTTTGCGCATATCCGGGAGCTTAAAAAGCTGGAATTTCCTCCGATAGACAAACCTGTCCTCGCGTATGAGTTTAAATGGGAATTTGAAGCAGACTAGCATAATTTGATCCTAGGATTGCATTACCATTTGATTGACCAGTCGAAAGTTATCCTCATCAAAACACACGATTTTGACTTGTGTGATTGTTGTGTTCGCAAATAGGAATTGTTTGATGATACGAATAGATACTTCTGCCGCCAGTTCTTTAGGGAATCTATAGATTCCGGTACTGATATTGGGAAAAGCAACCGTATGACAACCATTTTCAGCCGCTAGTGTGAGTGCGTTGTAGTAACAGCTTTCTAAACTTTTAATCTCGTTATTTTTCCCACCATTCCAAACAGGGCCAACCGTGTGAATTACATATTTAGCAGGTAGCTTACCCGCTGTTGTAATGACTGCTTCACCCACCTTGCAACCGCCTTGTTTAGCAACAATTTTACGGCAACCTTCCAGAATTTCCGGACCGCCAGCGCGATGAATAGCGCCATCTACGCCTCCACCTCCAAGTAGCGATGTGTTGGCCGCATTTACAATAGCATCGGCTTCAACTTTTGTGATATCTCCTTTAATCACGGTGATTTTATTTTCCATTCTATCGTTTTATACAAAAAGGTCAACTGATTTTCAAATATATGGAAAATAAATAGTAGGGATTAAGGGCCTTTTCATTTCACGCAGCCTGGCAAGTAATACCTCTTCAAAAAAATATTGCGTAGTTAAATAGCTACATGTATATTTGTAGTCAAGTAACTATGTATTTACCCTGCTATTTGTCGGTATGCGATTCAGGAAAGAATAAAACTATTGAGAAAGCGATACGAGGAGCAAAGTCAATGATAAAATGAAAACGATCAAAAATATAAATAAGTAAATCAAATCATTATGAAAAGAGATAGAATAATTTACTGGATAGCAACCGTATGGCTGGCTGTAGGATTGTTGTCAACTGCTATCATACAGATTTTTAAAATTCAAACAGAAGGAGCAGGTGGGGGACAGAATATAGCTCATTTGGGCTATCCCAATTATATACTCCCTTTGCTCGGAATCTGGAAGTTATTAGCTGTGGTTGTCTTGCTTTGGCCTAAAAAACCTCTTTGGAAAGAATGGGCGTATGCGGGTATTTTCTTTACTGCGACTGGTGCTTTATATTCACATATCGCATCTGGGGATTCTTTTTCTTTCATGGCTCCAGCACTACTGTATATTGTGCTAATAGCTGCTTCTTGGTATTTCAGGCCAGCAGACAGGAAATTCAGTTTGAGATAGGAGGGAAGTGTAGAAACATGCGATGATTTCGAAGAGTTGCACGAAAATATGCATTGGATTACCGATCCGGCAGGGACAGTATTTAATTTGCAGCAGCGCTAAAATAGGTTTTAACTTTTACGCTTCAGATGAAATAGAGTAATTTCTGGTAATATCCCAACTCGGCTCGGATAATCCAGATACCCGAATCCAACATTTACATAGAGTGACTGATGTTTTTCGCGGTATAGACCAGCCCACTCGCGATAAGCATATTTCACTGGACTCCATTGGTGGTTGGGGTTGTTATAACCGAATTGTCCCCCGTGCGTATGTCCACTAAAAGTAACATCCACGTTTGGATATTTGGGTATAATCTCAGCACGCCAATGTGAAGGGTCGTGTGAAAGCATTAAATTGACGGGTGAGGATTTATCTACTTTTGACATGGATAAATCGATATCTCCGTAATTGTTGGGATTATTGACTCCCCAGTTTTCAACGCCTATAATCGTAATTTTTTCATTATTCAAAGCGAGCTCTCTTGACTCATTAAGAAGAAGTTGCCAGCCGAGTTGTTGATGAATGGCCTTGAGATTGGCGAGATTTTGCGCTTTCGTTAATTGATTCTGATCAAAGAAATATTGTCTGTTAAAATGATATTCGCCATAATCGTGATTTCCCAGTATTGAAAATGTACCTAATGGGGCTTTTATTTTATTGAATATGGATAAATAATCTTCCATTTCGGAAGCGAAATCATTGACTAAGTCTCCTGTAAAGAATATGATGTCAGGCTTTTGCGCGAGCAACATGTCTACGCCTCTTTTTACAGCGGTTGGATGATAAAGACTACCCGCATGGATATCAGAAATCTGGGCAATGGTAATTCCATCAAATGATTTCGGTAAATTAGGTAAAATGAGATCAATATGTTTTACCTGATAATCATATAAATTGAAGGCAAATCCCCGCGTGAGTGCAACGAGTGGAACACTGGCGAGCAAGAGGCCGCTTTTGACTATAAAATCCGATCTTTTTATCGGCAGTACATGCTCCTCTAGATCAGATCTAGGCTTTGCTTTAATAAAACGTCGGCAGATTATTCTGAAAACAAGTACAATAGCATCGATTCCGATGAAAAAAAGAATTATGACCTTGGCAATTAGCAACGAAAGTGGAAAAAACACAAAACAGGCTGATGCGAAACTACTCCATTTAAAAAATAAATTAAGAAACATGCTAAGGTAAGAAAGTATGCTGAAGGACCACCAAACGATGTTTGATCGTATCGGATTGGATTTCCAGACAGTCAATCTCCGTAGTCTCATGAAGATTAAAAAATCTAATAAAATAAATAGCGGTAAAATTTTTAGATAAGCATAAAATTGTTGCAGCATACTCAGGTCTAACTAATGTAATGTCTTTTAGTTGGGATGATTGTTTGGACTATTAAAGCTAAGTTAATGCTTTTTTTCGAAAGCTTAATCTGAGTGTTAAATTATTTTAATATATCAAAAGCTATTTCATTTTGCCCCTAATCTTATTTTAAGGGCCGTCCATATTATGATTTTCTCTTAAAGATTTTTATTTCCGAAAACTTTCCTTTCTCTAGGTCCCATTTATATTCAAATGCAATGGAATACCCTAAAGATTGAATTTTCCAAATGTTGTTTTTTTCCTTCCCGGTTATATAGTGTAGGAAACCTGACATCGCATTCTTACCGATTTCTTCAATATCTTGATTAAAAGGAATGATGCCATTTGAAAATGAAAATAGCTGCTGTGTCGCTTCGTCAGGTTGAAGCATATTCTTTTTTAAAGTTTGTATCAATTGTGCATTTTCATCGGTAGACAAGCGTATTTCCTGCCAGTTTTGATCTAAATCGGCGCCTCTTTCTGTATTTTTGAGTATTTCATTTTGGACTTTGATAAATCGCGATTGGTTCTTTAAATAGAACGCGGATAATTGCTGGTCAACGGTATCTTGCCATTCTTTGGGGGACGATTGCTGTATCAATTTTACCGTGTATGTATTCCAGCGGATTTTATCCATTTCTTGGTAGAGCAATTCTAATTTATTGGCTGGCTTATGAACTCCGAATGGGAGCTGAAGACGTAAGTATTCAGATTGATTGGGCCGTGTATACTTCATATCGTGGATTACCATAGTCTCTAGATTAAGGGTAAACTTAAGTATGTAAAGTCTATTTATGAACCATATTTGCCAAACATCATCTTTTAATTTCTTCGCGAATACCTGATTTCCAAAGGTGTAAGCGATCTTCGATTCATCTGTACCTGTATTAAATTTTTGATAAATAGCAGGTTGAACAAGTCCACCGATAAGTCTTCCTATTTCAAGGGGCCGATAACATTGTAGTAAAGTCACCGTGGTGAATTGTGGGTTTTCCAGCATTTTGGAGAGATCATCATGGGGAGCGCTTTCAAAAATAACTGGATCGAGAGCTGCTGGTGGAGGTGGGGTTTTTTGAAAATATTTGTTGCGCAAATTTGTTATAGTCGCATGTTCTCTTTCTGCATATTCAACAATCGGATTAAATAATGCATATTGCTGTTCGGCAGTTAAAGTGGAATCGGAGATTTTGCTACCTATTTCAGTAATAAACTTTAAAAATTCTTTCTGGGTTTTTTCTCTGTTATGCTTTAGTGTACGATCAAAAATCTGGGCGTTACACGTGAGCGTCATCAGTAGCAAAAGTAATGCTGATAGTGTTATTTTAGAATGCATCATGAGCCAATAGATTATATCTGGATATTGCCATGCAAAGATCGATTTTTTACTTAACATGTTTAGGATATAAAACGTTCGACTGATCCAAATCGTACCCGATCGAAAGATAAAAGGCTAAATTAATTTTTTAAGCATGACTTTACTTTAGTTGCTATTTACCTTTGTGTCGGTGACATACAAACACGCTATTGTATCAGCTAAAAAGGGGGGGAACTAACGTCCGATCTCAAAATTGACGTCGAACATCATATTTATAGGGGAATACCGTTGGTAATTTTGAATAGGTTATTGCGTATATTAAAAAGAGGGTGTCTAAAAGTAAAAACAAACTCTCTGAGAATTGGATATTTGAAAAGTTCCTGTATAGGTATAGTTAAATATAATGAAAAAGGGCTATCCAACTTTTTTTGGACAGCCCCTTTTCATATTACGCTTCTCTTCTCAGGTCAAAAGAGACATATTTTTCATAATCAATTAAAGATCTCACCGGAGTCGCTAAACCCTTTAAAAGCTCCATATAGATTTTTGCTACGTTTTTCCAAACCGTTTGTTCCCCATAACTGCGTGCTTTGAAACGATGCCAAGCTAATAGCCGATGCGATGTATACAGTAGATTGATATTTGCACGCATGGCTTCTATATCATTGAAAGGCGTGAGAATTCCACGTTCATCTTTCAATAAATCTTGGGCATGCCAGTAGGGCGTAGAGATAACTGCAGCGCCAGCACCTACTGCAAAAGATAAGGTTCCACTACTGATTTGCTGTTCATGGGGATAGGGGGACAGATAAATATCGCATGCTGTTAAGTATTCCTTTAGCTCTTCATCCGTCAAGAATTTATCAATAAAAACAACCTTATCCTGTAAACCTAATTGATCAACTAGATTTTGGAGTTCGAAGCGGTACGATTCTCCTTCATGCGCCAGAACATTTGGATGTGTTTTTCCGATGATAAGATATTTGAATCCAGGGAAGTCAATACCCGACAAGGATCGGATGGCATGCTCCAGTCCCTTGCTTCTTCCGATTAAACCAAAAGTCATCATCACAAAGTTATTTTGGAGGTTCAATCTGTATTTGGCCAGTCCTTGATTATAATCAAACTGAGGCACACCGTGAGGGATAACTTTAATTTTATCTGTATAAGCTTCACTAAACTGACCCTTTAACAATTCAACTCCTTTTGGAGATAGACTGACGACAGCCTGAGATTTTTCCAGAAGTAATTCCATAATTTCTTTCTGCTGCAATGAAGGAGTCTGCAGAATAGTATGAAATATTGTGAGCAAAGGTATTGTTAAGTTGTTGGCGATCTGCGTGATGAAAATGCCATCCACACCCCCAAATATTCCAAATTCATGTTGGATAATGCAATAGTCGTATTCCTCATTGATTATACGGGTAGCTTGGTGATAACTATCAAGCCGATCTCTATAGATTACAAAACGCACCGATCCATCAAAATCTTCTAAACCAAGTTTAGATAGTGCAATAATATCAATTTGAACATTGGGATCGAGTTCCATCCCTTTTTTAAGATCTTTTGTGAAAGTTGCCAATCCACATTCTTGCGGAGGACATGTACTAATGATTGCTATTTTCTTCATATGACTAATCCTCCTTTACCGCATTTTGTACCTCTTCCACTGGAAGATCTAGAATGGCCATTAACAACAAATAATAACCTTTTTCCAAACCTACTTTTTCTGCTTTTTTATCAATATTTTCCATATTCAGTACGCTATTTGAGTGTGAATTCTTTTGCTGTAAATGAATCAAAATTTATACCCAAAGACTGTTGAAACAGCTTTAACCGTAGTTTTTGAATGTAAATAACGTAGCCTAAGCACAGTACTACCGAAAAAAACAGATGAATTACGTATTTATAGCGTAGAAAAAGCAAAGTTACTTTTCAACTTTTTGTTTTCCGTTTCTGGGCGTACGTGCTTTGACCGTAGCGATTGCACTGGACTCCTCGCCCGTTGTTGTTTTTGATGAAATAGGGTTGTCTTCAACCTGATGCAGAGTGGTTTTCATGTCTTTGCCTGCAGGAGTTTTAGAAGACTTTGCACTGTCGCTCGTTATATTTTCCTTTTCGGATATTTTGGCTTGTTCTAAATTGCGTTTCTCAATTTTCTTTTCTTTTATACCTTTGGTCAACAATTTAGATGCTTTTTCGAGACGAGAATCGAGTTTTTTGTCGCTCAAATAATCACCTAGGTAGGATAAAGAGTTTTTTAGGTTAATAACGATGTCATTCCGAAGTGTTCTTTTGGCGGATATTTTTGTCATGATGTAGAACTTTTTTTATATTTGGTTACATAAATATAACGTTAATTTAATGTCTTTTTAACTGTTTTGTGAAGGATATTTTTATCAAAAGTAACTGACGTTGAAAACAATCGGCACAATTTGCACGGTTGGATGAGGACCAGATCACAAAGTAAGATACGATAATAGTAATGATCGCGATAAGGAAGATTAAGCCGGAAGATAATATTATATTAGCAACAATCATACGGACGGTTTTTGAAGAGTTGGACGCTCCACGTTTGGGTACAGTTTATTCCGATCCCACGACCGATAATCTATTTGAGTTATTCCAAAGAGCAAAAGCTTGCTTATGGGTCGCTGAGATAGACGGCGAAATCGTAGGTTGCTGTGGTATATATCCTACTGTCGGGCTTCCCGCTGACTGCACCGAACTTGTTAAATTTTACTTGTCCGCCAAAGCTAGGGGCAGGGGTATCGGTCGGGAATTAATGAACAGATCAGTTGTTTCAGCAAAGGAATTTGGTTATTCTAGCATATACCTTGAGAGCCTACCAGCTTTTGGAGATGCTATTGCTATTTATAAGAAACAAGGGTTTAAGAGTCTTACTGCCCCAATGGGAGAATCTGGACATCCCGGTTGCGATGTTTGGATGGTTAAGGAGTTAGTCTAAGGTGTACTTTAAAAGTCCTGTTAATTGGTCTAAGATGCAGTGTTTAAATTTATCTGAGCCGTTTTCAAACAATTGGAACCTTCCTTTGGTTGTTTGTTTAAGTTAAAACGATAATTTCATGAAGATAGCCACTTATAATATTAATGGTATCAACGCACGTTTACCCGTTTTGCTACGATGGTTAGCAGAAGAAACGCCTGATGTCGTTTGTCTCCAGGAGCTGAAAGCTCCTCAGGAGCGTTTTCCATTGAAAGAGATTAATGACCTCGGATATCATGCTGTTTGGCATGGACAAAAAAGTTGGAACGGGGTTGCCGTGCTTTCAAAATATGAGATCCAAGAGATCTCAAGGGAGCTTCCAGGAGATACCGAAGATGTTCAAAGTCGCTATTTGGAGGTTATGATTCAGCAAGTCGTCTTTTGCTGTATTTATCTGCCTAATGGTAATCCATTTCCGGGACCCAAATTTGATTATAAGCTAATGTGGATCGAGCGCTTAACCAAGCGGGCCAAAACGCTGTTGAGTATGGATATTCCAGCGATACTCATTGGTGATTTTAATATTATTCCAACCGAAAAAGACACGTATAAACCTGAAAAATATATCAACGATGCACTGTTTAGAAAAGAGGTGAAAGATGCATTCAGTCAACTTCTACAGCAGGGATGGCGAGATTCCATTCGTCAGCTTTTTCCGGATCAGCAGGTTTATACATTCTGGGATTACTTTCGCCAGGCCTATAGTCGAAATGCAGGTTTACGGATAGACCATATTCTATTGAGCCCTTCCATTCAGGATCGTTTAATTGAAGGCGGTATTGATCGGAATGTCCGTGGCTGGGAGAAGAGCAGCGATCATGCGCCAACATGGATCAAGTTACGGAATATAAACAATAATGGCTAAGAAGATAAATATAAGTGCGGGATTGTTATTGTATAAATTTCAGGCCTTGGAAATTTATTTTTTCTTAGTACATCCTGGAGGACCCTATTTTGCTAGTAAAGACGAAGGTTCGTGGACAATCCCTAAAGGAGAAATCGATTCGAATGAAGATGAACTCGATGCGGCCAAAAGGGAATTTATGGAAGAGACAGGCTATCTTCCCAGTGGAAATTTCATTGCGCTAAATCCTATTCTACAAAAAGGGGGCAAGATAGTTAAGTGCTGGGCAATCGAAAGCGATATAGATCCAGCAAGGCTCGTTAGCAATACGTTTGAGATGGAATGGCCGCCGAAATCGGGAAAAATACAAACCTATCCTGAAATAGATCGTGGAGGTTGGTTTACGTTTGTAGAGGCCAGAAAAAAAATAAACGAACGGCAGATTTCTTTTCTGGATCAAGTTATTGCTCATGTGACATGACAGTCGGGTGATACTGCTCTGATAGGCGTTACTTTGAGGATTTCATTGCTTTCACCTTTTTTGTGTTATCATCCTTTACAAATTTTTGATACTCATCTGTTTCCATGCCATATAGAGCTACCTTTCCTTCACTGTTGCTATGAATCCCATACCCATAGTTCTTTGCAAGCGGGGAGGCCCGGAGACAAGCTTGCCCCCTTGAGAAAAACACTGTTCTGGCTGCGGGGTATTCATCTGGCATCAGATCTTTCCGTTCCGCATAAACCTGAAAAATAATGTCATCAGATGTATACTGATAAGGCGCTGAGGCAATTAACTCATATTGTCGTTCAGCTATAGTTTTATTGCCTTTAGGTGGCGGAACAGTTCCTTTAACCACCTTGGTATCAGGAGCGGTTTCAATAAAAGTATTAAAATAATTTGTCGAATGGGTTTTCATAATTTTTAATTTTCTTTAATCAGAAAGAAGTGTAATAATACGAAAATCTGCAAATTAACTTGCTTGGAGTGGTCATTTTTCGCGTTAAAATAGTTTAACGAATGGATTAATAGCATAACGCAGCGGACAGTGTTATAGGGGACAAAAATAAGAGGATATCTAGCGATTTGAAAATGAATCGCTAGATATCCTCTTAGATACTGATTCCTGTTGCTTACGGTGCTACAGTGCTGCCTTTATAGCTGCTAAGCAATCAGATTGATATTTCATGATATTATCTTTATCCGAAGCGGATATTTTTCCTTCCGCAAGATTTTTTTCAATCTCATTTTTAACGTCCAATAAAGATTTTTCCTTATCCAGTGCTTTGTCTGTAGACTCTGCGTTGATGCGGTCTACCCATGTTTTGCCCAATTTTGTATAAAGCTCTTTAGCTTTATCATTGGAGAGCACTGGAGCAGGCACTGAAGCTATAGCTGCATTGGCCGCGGCTTTATTTGAATAAACAACTGCTTCCGCATCCTTTGTAGCGGCGTCTTCTGAGGTTTTCATGGCCTCCTCATTCGCGTCAGCTGCTTTTTCCTCTGCATGTTCCATTTTCTCTGCAGCTTTTTCTTGTGGTGTTTGATTGTTACATGAAACTAGAATTGCTGCAGTCGCCAAAGAAGCGAGTAATGTTTTGTTCGAAATCATAATATTTATTTATTTATTTATTTAGTGATGTTGTTTAAATAACAAGATCTATTTGTGAATAGTTTTACTATTTATTGTTTTTGTAGTTTAAATTGCTCTTTTATATCAATGATAAATTGATAACTGTTTTTTCATCGTCTTACGGATGAAATGAATGCGTGTTTTTATTGTACCTTCAGGCATCTGCATATAATCAGCTATTTCGTGATATTTATAACCTTCCAGGAACATATTGAAAATTTCGTAATTTTCTTCCGAAAGCTGGCGTAACGCTTTTTGAATATCATCCAGGATAAACTTGCTCGTGCTTGAATTAATTGAAATGGAATCCGTAACGTTCAAAGCTGCATATTCATTGTGATAACTCTCCGTCCGTTTTGTTTTTCTATATTGATTAATATAGATGTTGCGCATAATTACATATAACCATGAGCCTACCTTGGGGTGATCTATAATCTTCTCTATGGATTTTAACGCGTTGACCATTGTGTCCTGTATAAGGTCATTCTTGATCTCTGGGTCTGACGTGAATTGAGAAGCGAAATTTTTAAGTAAGCTTCTTTTCTCTTGAAAAAATGAATTTATCTGGATATGTTGCATGTTGTTTCTTTTATGTCATAAATACAGCTTTTTTAGAACAACAACAGTGCAAATTTTGCCTAAAACAGAGACCCAAAAAGAGTCAAAGCCGATTTTAAGTAAATATTACGGAAAATGTGATTTATACTTGATTTCATGTTAAACAATTCATTATCAATGTGATATAATTTATGTTCGAGATGATTATTAAATTCTTCAACATTTTAAAACCGTATAAAATTTTCATTGTTAGGATTTACATCGCCAAGCTATTCAAAACAGGTTATTTATACGCAAGCATGGAGAAACGGCAGGAGATAAGAGTAACTCAATTCTTATTTGTCTGTAAATGTGATTGAACAGAGGGCGTCACTAAGCTGAAATTTCTAATCAGTTTGAAAAGCTGGAGAACGTCCAAGTTAGGGGATAAAAATGAGTGAATAAAAGTTTTACACCGCTTAGCTTCCTGGAGATGAGCTTGATCAACAATTAATAATATAACTGTATGGGGGTAAAAGTGGTCAATTAGCGAAAAGAAAAGTAGGGTGTTCTTAAATACGAGACGATAGTCAAGTAGCAGCAATTCAGGTTTTTCATTGAAATGTGAATTGCTGCTAATGGAATCTAGCGAAAATGCTTCAAGTACGACCTCTGCAGGACTTTGTTCATGCGCTGAAAAAAGTATGCGGTATGCAAAAAGCAGCTTTCTTACATTTGTAATAATACCAATATTGATTCTTTCCATAGCTAATGATATTGTTTTTATTTACAAAGCAGCTGCTCATTATCATTCACTTATTGATTTGAAAGATATCCTTGAAGAGCATTTACGGAGTAGGATTTAAAACTTGAGCTGAAAGTATCTTCCCCTTTTCTATTTCTTTTTCACTGACGATTTTTCGAAGGGATTGACTTGAAAAGCGGTTTTTATTCTTGGTATAGCAAATTTCAACTCCTTCTGCAATACAATAATCCCTACCTGAAAAATCCACTGATTTATATTCTTCCCCTATAAAATACTTGTGTACCGGCAACGACTGAAGCATATCAGTAATGTCATCTTCCGATTCAAACGGAATGATTTCGTCCACAAATTGGCAGCCCTGCAACTTGATAAACCTTTCAACCATCGTTTGTGCCGTATCATAATCATCTTCATTCTGAATCTTTGAATCGGTTTTAAGGCCTACAATAAGATAATCACATTGACTTTTTGCTTCCTGTAAGGCAACAATGTGGCCTACATGTAACATGTCGAATACGCCGAAAATAATACCTATAATCATATGTTTATTATTAGCTTATGCATTTATGCGCTTTAACGCGTAATTAACCCCTTCATTTATACTCACTACTGCACCTTTGCTACTTTTCTCTTTCGATGCAATTATTCTTCGTAAAGATGAACTCGAGAATCTATTTTCTCGTCTATTGAAATACAGTTGTATACCTTTCTCTTCGCAGTATTGCCTACCCGTAAACGCTTTGTCCATATACTCATCACCTAAGATTCGGACATGGATTTTGAAAGAACGCAATACATCTTCCAAATCTTGTTCAGTGGCATAGGGGATGATCATGTCGACATGTTTACATGCTTTTAGTTGCATATAGCGTTCAAATACAGATTGTGTTGGCTTGTTTTTCTCTGGCCGATCAAGTGTTGGATCGGTTTGCAGACCGCAGATCAGAAAGTCGCATTGTTCTCTGGCATCTTCGAGCATCTTGATGTGACCCGCGTGTAGCAGATCAAAAGCAGAAAACGTAATTCCTATTTTTTTCATGTTATAATAATTTAAAACTGCAATTATTGAAGAAGTATAGTTAGAACGTAGCTCAAACAGATTCGTTTTAATTTTAAATTATTTTTTTGCTTTATTATTTTCAGGAGCTGCTGCATATTTTCACATATTTTTTTGAAAGTCAAATGAACTAAAATTGCTGGCTGACGTTCTGACCTAAAAGAAATCCAACAAGCCATGCAGACGAATAGAAATCTATCCATTAATGAGCCACATATTACTTACAGAATTCAGTTTCATAAAGAATTTAACTTCTCAGATTTCAAAGAAATAATCCCTTACTTGAGCGAGTTGGGCATCGATACTATTTATGCTGCGCCTATTCTACAGTCAACACCGGGAAGTATGCATGGTTACGATGGTGTCAATATGAATCAGATAAATAGTGAGTTGGGCACCTTAGAGGAACTCAGAGCTATTAAGAAACAACTGGACAACTACAAGATGAAATGGTTGCAGGATATTGTTCCCAACCATATGGCGTTTCATCCCGCAAATAAATGGCTCATGAACCTGCTCGAATTTGGAGAGTCATCCAAGTATCGAAGTTTTTTTGATACCTGTTATAGCTCTAATCTATTTGAGAAAGGAAAATTAATGGTTCCTATCCTGGGCAGGACTTTGGAGGAAACAATAGCAAACCGTGACATCAACCTCGTTTTTCTGGACAACTTTCTTCACCTTTCCTTTCAGGAGAACCATTATCCACTTTCACCTGAGTCTTATTGTTTCATCCTCGAAGATTATTTGAAGGAAACACAGCCTGATTTTAATGGTCTTTTGGTACAAGTAAATACGGCTCAGGCCAATGGAGATATTGAAGGATGGAAACAGTTGCGTGCTCACATTTTCAAAGACCTATCAGATGAGAAATTGAAGCTTATTCTTGACCAGTTTAATAATGATCCGAAACGCTTGCAGGAATTGGTTGCTCATCAGCATTATGAACTATGTCCTTGGTGGTTTACGAATGAAAGGATAAACTTTAGGCGTTTTTTTACGGTTAACGAACTGATTTGTTTAAATGTTCAGGACGAAGATGTATTCAAGCAGTCTCATCAGCTAGTAAAAGAACTCGTTAAAGAGGGGCTGATCGATGGATTGCGGATTGATCATATGGACGGGCTATATAATCCGAACGAATACCTGTATAATTTGAGGAAAACGGTCGGTCCAAAAGTCTATATAATTGCTGAAAAAATATTGGAGCGGGGAGAGAAGCTTCCACTCGAATGGCCTATTCAGGGAACAACAGGATACGATTTTTTGTCAGATTGCAATAATGTTTGTTCCTATAAGTCAGGAAAGAAAGTATTGGATAAGTATTATACGAAAATTACAGGAGAAAAACTGTCGATTAAAAAAGAACAATATATAAAAAAGAGCAGGATTCTTAGCGTTTATATGCAGGGCGAGCTTGACAACCTCACTAGGTTACTGACAACTCTTATCGGAGTTAACAGTCAAGATAAATATGATAGCATACGGGATATTTTGAAATCTTTTCTTGCACTATTCCCCGTTTACCGAGTCTATGATGACCGTTTTCCTTTGTCCACGTCCAGTTTTGAACTTTTGTCTTCACTTTTTGAAAAGTTGAATAGAAAGCCAAAACTGGACAAAGAAATGCTTGATCAGTTTCGGAACCTTTTTGAACGAGCGCAGGTAAATTCTGAATCGCCAAACCGAACTGCTTTGGCTGATTTTTTTCTACGTTGTATGCAATTGACAGGACCGGTAATGGCGAAGGGTGTGGAGGATACTTTGATGTATACCTATAACAGTTTTATCGGGCACAATGAAGTCGGTGATCACCCGGATAATTCTGGTCTTAGTAAAAAGAAATTCCACAGGTTGATGCAGGATAGGCAAAGAGACTGGCCGCTGTCAATTAATGCAAGTTCAACACACGACACCAAACGCGGTGAAGATTCACGCAGTCGCCTTTTAGTACTCACTGCTATGGCCAAAAAATGGACTAAACAGGTTCAGATTTGGCAAGATATCGTATGGAATGAATATCGAAAGGATCTTCCGCACCCGAATGATGAATATTTTATTTATCAGTCGCTAGTTGCTTCTTATCCAATGGGAAAACAAGATGCACAGGATAATGTAGCATTTGAAAAGCGCTTTTTAGATTACTTGGTTAAATATCTCCGCGAAGGAAAAGAACGATCGACTTGGGAGAATCCAGATTTAGTCTATGAGACTTCAGTTCAGGAATTCGCCTCGTTTCTGCTTGATAAAAACCGCCCTTTTTTTACCAGCTTTTATCAGTTTATTGGAGTGGTTGCCGATTTCGGAATCTTAAATTCCCTTACACAGCAAATCTTAAAGTTTACCTGTCCCGGTGTCCCTGACATTTATCAGGGTTCGGAACTTTGGAACTATAGCTTTGTTGATCCAGACAATCGACGGCCGATAGATTATCAATTAAATATAAATCTCCTACATGCGATTGAGAACATAGCCAGAGAGGAGCGAAGTCAATATTTATGGCGAAATAGATACGATGGGAATATTAAATTATGGTTAGTAAAGGAATTAATAAAACTCAGAAGGGATGATAACGCCCTTTCCTCTGAGAGTAGTTATATTCCGCTTAAAGTGAGTGGTCGGTACCGTAGACATATTCTGGCATTCGCGCGTCGGTCAGGAGAAAACTGGTTGGTGGTAGTTCTTCCTTTACATCTTGCGGCAATAGGTAAAGTCTCGAAATTCGTATCCGGCTCTTTTGACTGGTCAGACACCAAAGTACATCTTTCCACAAACCACACCGTGAACTGGCGGCATATTTTCTCTGACGTAGAAGGTGATGGAACAGAAATTCCGGTAAACGCTATTTTTGGGGATCTACCGCTCGCGATCTTAAAATACGAAGCTCGTTTACCTAAGCGGAGTTCAGGTATTTTAATGCATATCAGCTCATTGCCGTCGTCCTGCGGGATAGGTGATTTGGGACCTGAAGCTCGTCGTTTTGTTCGACAGTTGCACCATAGTGGCCAAAGCTGGTGGCAGGTCCTTCCGCTGGGACCTACCGATGAATCGCAGTGCCATTCACCTTACAGTACACTCAGTAGTAGGGCTGGAAATCCATTATTTATCGATTTAAAAGACTTATTAAGAGTAGGCTTACTGGAGAAAAATGAACTAAAAGCGCTAAAGAGGAAGAATCATAAAATACTGGATTTTGCAGAAATAACCCGCTCGAAATACAAACTTTTGGAGAGGGCATTTGACCGCCTGCCACCGGAGCCTCTCCGCGAATTTTCTGAATTTGCTGCCAAGGAATCTTCATGGCTTAACGATTATGCACTTTTTAAAGTGCTAAAAAATAAACATAGAAATCGTCCTTGGTATGAATGGCCGCTGATTTACAGACAGCGTGATAGCACTGCACTGAACGATTTCGCAGCGAAATGCAAACATGAATTGCAAAAAGAAAAGTGGTTTCAATACTTGTTTTTCAGACAATGGGATGCCTTAAGAAAATATGCGCATGATTATGGAGTAAGATTTATTGGTGATATCCCATTTTATGTAGCTTACGATTCTGCCGACGTGTGGGCCAATCCCCAGTATTTCTCACTTGGAGCAGATGCAGAGATGAAATATGTTGCTGGAGTACCACCCGACTACTTCAATGCAGAAGGCCAATTATGGGGCATGCCGACCTACAATTGGGCATCGCTTAAACAAGATGGCTACCAATGGTGGGTTGAGCGGCTATCACATAACTGTGCACTATTCGATAAGTTGAGGCTTGATCATTTTAGAGCGTTTTCTTCTTATTGGGAAGTTCCCATCGAAGAAACTTCCGCTAAAAATGGGGCATGGTCTGAGGGGCCCGGCGCAGATTTCTTTGAGAAGGTCAGTATAAATTTAGATAATATGCCTTTTATTGCTGAAGACCTTGGTGATATAGATGCTAAAGTATATCAGCTACGTGATCAATTTAACTTTCCCGGTATGGCTGTTCTTCAATTTGCTTTCGGTAATGATATGTCAAGCTCACCCCACATTCCACATCAGTATAACCAAAATTTGGTTGCTTATACCGGTACGCATGATAATAATACCACGCTTTCTTGGTATAACCAAGATCTGGATTTATGGAGCATAGAAAACCTTCATAACTATTTCGGGCAAATGCTTGAAAGCGGAAATATAAATGAAATCCTTATGCGGTCACTGTACTCCTCTGTCGCAGATACAGTCATTGTGCCGATGCAAGACATTTTAAATCTTGATGGATCTTGCCGCATGAATAGGCCCGCCAGTACAGCAGGAAATTGGCTATGGCGCATGCAAAAGGGAGCGTTTGCTTCAAAAATTCAGGAAAAATTAATTGACTACACAAAATTATACAATCGTTAAATAGTAAGATGGAAACAAAAATATCTATTGGAAGCCCTTATCCTTTAGGAGCAACTTATGATGGGGAAGGTGTTAACTTTGCCCTTTTCTCCGAACATGCTGAAGCTGTTGAACTTTATCTCTATGATAATTCCGATGAGCACGAAATCGCAAAATTTAAACTCACGGAGAAGACCCATCAGGTGTGGCATATCTATGTCGCGGGGATTAAACCGGGGCAACTATACGGCTATCGCGTAAGCGGCCCCTATGATCCCGCGCAGGGACATCGTTTTAATCCACATAAATTGTTGATTGATCCTTATGCAAAGGCAATTTCGGGTACTGTAAAATGGAATGACGCACTATTCGCCTATAACATAGGAGATGACGATTTGAGTATAGACACAACTGACAGTGCTCCGTTCGTCCCGAAATCCGTTGTGACGGACGATAAATTTGATTGGGGGAACGACAGCCCGCCACGTATACCGATGCATCAAAGTGTAATTTATGAAGCCCATGTAAAAGGATTTACAGCGATGCATCCCGACATTCCGGAAGAAATAAGAGGAAGCTATGCTGCTATGGCGCACCCAGTTGCAATAAATTACCTGAAAGAATTGGGTGTCACTGCGGTTGAATTATTACCTATACACCACTTTCTGACTGACCGTCACTTAAAAGATAAAGGCCTGACTAACTATTGGGGATATAATAGTATTGGTTTTTTCGCCCCTGATGTTCGGTATTCTGCTTCGGGTACACATGGACAGCAGGTTTTTGAATTCAAGGAAATGGTAAAAGCGCTGCATGCGGCAGGAATAGAAGTTATCCTTGACGTTGTTTATAACCATACGGGCGAGGGGAATGAGATGGGGCCTACACTTTCCTTTAGGGGAATAGACAATGCTTCTTATTACCGTTTGGCTGAAGATCCTCGTTACTATATGGATTTTACAGGAACTGGTAATACCTTGAATAGCCGCCAGCCAAATGTATTGCGGTTGATTATGGATAGCTTACGTTATTGGGTACAGGAAATGCACGTTGATGGATTTCGCTTTGATCTGGCATCGGCATTGGCACGTGAGCTGCACGATGTCGACAAACTAAGTTCTTTCTTTGATGTCATTCATCAGGATCCCGTGATATCACAGGTTAAACTAATTGCTGAACCATGGGATATCGGAGAAGGGGGATATCAGGTTGGCGAATTCCCCCCGGGCTGGGCCGAATGGAATGGAAAGTACCGTGACTGTATCCGTGATTACTGGATTGGAGCGGACAGTATGATCGCCGAATTTGCCAATCGTCTTACAGGTTCCTCCGATTTATACCGTGGTGACAATCGTACGCCTTCGGCTAGTGTCAATTTTATTACCGCACATGATGGCTTTACACTTCACGATTTGGTATCGTATAACGATAAGCACAATGAAGCTAATGGTGAGGACAATAATGATGGAGAAAGCCACAATCGTTCCTGGAACTGTGGTGCCGAAGGACCAACAGACGACCCAGCGGTAAATAGTCTAAGGGAAAAACAAAAACGAAACATGCTGGTAACCTTATTTCTTTCTCAAGGAGTACCAATGCTAGTCGCTGGAGATGAACAGGGAAGAACCCAGCAGGGTAACAATAATGCCTATTGTCAGGACAATGAGATCTCTTGGCTGGATTGGAATAAAGCGGATAGCACCTTATTGGATTTTACCAAAAAACTGATCCATTTTCGACGCGACCATCCGATATTCAGTCGCCGCAAATGGTTTCAAGGACTGCCTATCCGCGGTACGGGTGTTGATGATATCGTCTGGTTTCTCCCTGACGCATCCGAGATGGACGACCATCATTGGCAGGAAGATTATGCGCGGTCGCTTGCTGTATTTTTAAATGGTGCAGGCATTAGATCAGTTGATACGGATGGAAAGAAGATCGTGGATGCTAATTTTTATCTGCTATTTAACGCGCATTGGGAAGATGTGACGTACAAACTCCCCAGTGAAAATTATGGCGTTAGCTGGTGCAAGATCTTAGACACGAATCATGATACGATAGAAGATTTTGGACAGTTTGCAGCTGGAGATACTGTTTTAGCGCCTTCACGCTCCATTCTTTTATTTCAATCAAAATAACACGGAACTGGTATATGAGGAAAACAGGCGTTAATCACATTGGAATTCGTTTCAGGGGTGACCTATGTCAGATTCGTGTATGGGCACCCATGGCAAAAAATGTGAGTTGTCGACTTGCTGAGAATGGTGAGGAGATTACACTTCATCCGGAGCAATATGGCTATTGGTACGTAGAAAGTAATTTAATCGCTGCTGGAGATTTCTATAAAATTAGTGTGGACGGCAAAGAATTTCCTGATCCGGCCTCACGCGCACAGCCAAAGGGGGTTCATGGGCCTTCTCAAGCTGTCGATCTTGAATTCCCCTGGACCGACCAAAGTTATCAACCAGCAGCTCAGTCCGATTTCATTATCTACGAGCTTCATGTGGGTACATTTACTTCATCTCATGATTTTGATGGGGTCATTAGGAAGATCCCCTACCTAAAAAATTTGGGTATCACGGCGATAGAAATCATGCCGGTCGCGCAGTTTCCCGGTGAAAGAAATTGGGGTTACGATGGTGTTTTTCCGTTTGCCGTACAGGATTCTTATGGTGGTGCCGCTGAACTCCAAAGGCTGGTTGATGCTTGCCATGAGGTTAATATGGCTGTTATTTTGGATGTAGTTTATAATCACATCGGACCAGAGGGAAATTATTTGCCTAATTTCGGCCCGTATTTTACTGATAAATATCACACCCCTTGGGGAGAGGCCCTCAACTATGACGACCGATTCTGTCATGGGCAGCGGGACTTTGTGCTAAATAATGTACGGATGTGGCTGGAAGACTTTCATATCGATGCTCTTCGGATGGACGCTGTACACGCAATTAAAGATTTTAGTGCGCACCATATCCTGCAGGAAATTCGTAAAGAAACTGATGATATTATCGCTACATCAGGTAAAGACCGTTATCTATTCGTTGAGTGTGATCTCAATGATAGACGATTTCTGGACCCTTTGGCAAAAAATGGCTTTGGTATGGATGCTCAATGGCTAGATGAATTTCATCACGCGCTGCGAGTAGCAGTAGGCGAAGCCAAAAGAGGGTATTATGAGGAGTTTAACGGATTGGATGATCTCGCAAAGGCCTATGAAAAAGCTTACGTTTTTGATGGTAATTATTCTTTCCATCGAGAAAAATTCTTTGGAACAGACGCCAACGGCATTAGCGGTGATCGATTCATTGTTTTCTGTCAAAACCATGATCAGGTCGGCAATAGAATGTTGGGCGATCGTGCCGCCTCGCTTTACCCGCAAGAAAGAACGCGGCTCATGGCTTTTGCCGTTTTCATGTCCCCTTATCTTCCTTTACTGTTCATGGGCGAGGAGTGGGGCACAGAAAGCGCATTTCCTTATTTTGTCAGTCATGGTGATCCCGAACTTGTTGAGTTGGTGAGAGCGGGTAGAAAACAAGAGTTTAGAGATTTTCTTACCGATTCTCAAATTCCTGACCCGCAGGATGAAGCGATATTTAGAAAGGCGGTCCTGGATTGGGACGAACTTAATCTTGAATCATATCAGCAACATTTGTTGTATTATAAATCATTGATAGCATTCCGGAAAACGAATCCATTAATGAAAAATCTGCAGCGGGATGAGTTGACTGTTGAAAGTTTGCATGATAAAAATATACTTCTCCTACACGTCAAAAAAGACGATAGCTGTATGTGTATCATCATGAACTTTTCGGACCATACACAGCAAATAAAGCTATCTACAGATTTGCAATGGAAATTATTATTTGATACGTATAAAATGACTAACGGGATTTCTATGGATACTGTTGCTTCTGATAGCGCAAACGTGTCTTTATTACCCTGGTCAGGAAATGTTTATACCTCTGTATGCAAATAAATTGGCTTACAAGGATCATTGCTGTCGATTGAATGGGTAATTGTGAATATGAGAAGAAAAATCAAAACAAAGTGGTAAAAAGTATTGTTCATTAATAAAGACTGCTTGTCCGGTCATGAAGAAAGTTTTAAAGCTAGGGCCTTTCCAACCTAGCTTTTTTATTTTCTACTGAAATAGTCTATGAATAAGCATTAATATCAGTCCATTGAATTATTCAAGTTCCTGAATAAACATTGGACAATCGTTTGATCCGTTTTTCGTCGTTATTTTTTTATATATTAGCCCTAGATATGACATGTTTGAAGAGGGGTGCTAGATTTATAATGATGGCAAATTATCTCTTTCGAGAATTTCCTATTAATAGCAAATTAAAAGATTAAAAACTAGCAAAGTATGCGTCAACTGGAGTGTCACGAAGAAGAAATCCACTTATGTGGTAAAATTCAATTTTTCGGTTTCCTTTGTATTTTTGATGAGGGCGGATGTATTGCCGCAAGTGAGAACCTATCTTCCGTACTGGAAATTCCTATAAAGGAAATCTTGGGGAGATCGATCGATGAGCTATTGCCTTTGTTATCATCAGAGCAAGAGTGGAATCTCAAAAAGATTGAAAGACAGATCACAGGCGAGATATTTACCCGTTTTGTGGAACGTATCCGTATCAAAGGTGTGGATTATTATCTAAGCATCTACCAGTATGATGACAAAACATACGTTGAAGTTGAGATCTGTAGTGAAAATCATTTAAAAGCGACCCGTTTATTCTATTATGCGAAATATCTAGAAGAGCAGCATGGCAATGCCTGGCAATCATTAACGGTATTGATACGCCAGATTATTGGTTTTGATCGTGTTATGGTATACCGTTTCGAAGAGGACAATAGCGGGCAGGTAATTGCAGAGTCGCTGGCAGATGGAATGAGCTCACTGATGGGATATCGCTATCCAGAATTTGATATTCCTGCGCAAGCAAGAGCACTCTACGTCAAATTCCTTGCGCGGCATGTTGCGGATATCGATGCGCCGACTATTGCTATAAAAGGCTTGGAGCCGGGAGAAATTGATCTTACGCGTTGTAGCCTCAGGGCATTGTCTCCGGTACATTTACAGTATCTTAAGAATGCTGGCGCGCGCGCCAGCGCCAGTTTTTCGATCGTTATCGAAGGAAAACTTTGGGGATTGGTGGCCTGTCAGAATAGTCTGCCTTTAAATGTTGACCTTGCCCAACGTCATTTATGCGCGTTCTTGACACAATACGCCATCAACTATTACCTTTCAGAACATCAAAAAGAAAACCTTGTGGCCCAAACGATAATGGGCGTGATGGAACGAGATCTGAAGTCTGAATTATTAGTAAACAGTGATATTGGAGTCGTGCTTGAGCGCTTTGCACCCCAAATCTTGGAAATTGTTGGTGCCGATGGATTGATGATCAAACACGATCGTGGTTACAAAACCTGGGGTGAGGTACCAGCAGAATTACAGCAGCGTCAGATTGATCAGTATATAGAAACACAAGGCGATGGTGACTTATTTTTTACGTCAAATTTTGTTTACGGGGATGATGCTCTGGAACAATCGGTCATATTCCCGGGTATTCTCCGGATAAATATTCTTCCCAGCAATAAATGGCATATCTATTTATTTCGTAAAGAGCATGTTTACGAAGATGTGTGGGCAGGAAAACCCGAAAAAATATATCATTATGATCCTGAAAGGGAAGTAAAGTTTCCGTCACCCAGGACATCATTTGAAGCTTGGCGTGAGAAGATGAAAGGCAAATCTGTTAAATGGAAGAAAGCAGAGCTTTCTTTTATGGAGAAAGTCGCACAGATAACGCAACAGGCTATTGCGCAACGGGGAGGTGAGATTGCCCAGCTTAACAAGGAACTCGTAAGATCAAATAATGCCTTAGACACATTTGGCTATACATTGACCCACGATCTTAAAAACCCCCTTTCGTCGATAAAGCTTGCTGCACAGATGATGTTGATAAAAGATGATCTTCCGAAAGAGATGTTACGAAAAATGGCAACGAATATCATGGATGCCACCGGATTGATAACAGAAATGATGGACAAGGTTTATCAGCTTACCCAGTCTAATTATGTAGCCTTTAAAACAGAGCTGATAGATCCTCGAAACAAAATTCTCAATATTCTCGAGAGCTGCAAGCAGCAGTTTGAAAGCGCAAGGCTGGAGTTTGTTTTAGGGGAAACGTGGCCAATTCTCGGAGAAAGAACACTTTTATATCAGCTGTTTTTAAATCTAATCGGAAACGCGATAAAATATAGCAGTAAAAAAGAACAGCCAAAGGTCGAAGTTTATAGTGAAAAACACGGACATTCAGTTTATTACTATATTAAAGACAATGGGATCGGTATGGATATTAAGGAGGACAGTAATATATTCGAAATCTTTAAACGACTTCCTAACTCGCAGGGCTTTGAAGGATCAGGGATCGGGCTTTCCATCGTCAAACGTATAGCAGATCGTCTTGATGCAAAAGTTACCGTTGAAAGCCAACTTCATATCGGCACAACCTTCTGTGTCAAATTTAAAGTTTAATGATAAAGTGATTATTGGATAAACAGAAACAGGAGCTATCAAGGCTCCTGTTTCTGTTTGAACCTTTTTGTAGTATCTATTTTAAACGCCTTATTCAAAACGTTTAAATTTCCTTTTTTTTCCACACGCTTTTGCCGCCTCACACTTTTTCTTGATCAGCAGTCGCTACATGATTAACAGTCACTCCAACTTCCCAGGAAAACCTTAAAAATACTTTTGGAATTAAAACAAACGAATAGTGGATTGGAAAAGTTCCTATAAGGAAACAAGTCTTGTTGTTTCTCCGAATGTATATGATGAAACATGCAATCAAAATTTTTCCAAAGTTTAAGGAAGTTATTAATTTATAAAACCATAAATCGATGATGATGAAAAAGAAAGATTTGAAAACTGAAAAGGTTGAACAAGTTGAAAATCGAAAAGTCAGCGCGTTAAGACCGCATACGGCAGACGCCACAGGTCAGCAGATGACAACGGATCAAGGAGTCAAAATCAATGATGATCAAAACTCCCTGCGTGCGGGGGACCGGGGAGCTACACTCCTGGAAGATTTCATTCTCCGTGAGAAAATTACCCATTTTGACCACGAACGTATTCCCGAACGTGTGGTGCACGCTAGAGGTTCCGGCGCCCATGGTGTTTTCAAATTATATGAGCCTTTAGCTGATTTGACAAAAGCAGGTTTTCTGAATGATACGGAAACTGAAACACCTGTGTTTGTGCGATTCTCTACGGTTGCTGGATCAAGAGGATCGACCGATCTAGCCCGCGATGTACGCGGTTTTGCAGTCAAATTTTATACTGAAGAAGGTAATTTCGATTTGGTCGGCAACAATATGCCGGTCTTTTTTATTCAGGATGCCATGAAATTTCCCGATCTTGTTCATGCGGTCAAACCTGAACCTGACAATGAAATCCCACAGGCAGCTTCGGCGCATGATACATTTTGGGACTTCATTTCCCTGATGCCAGAATCAGCACATATGGTCATGTGGTTGATGAGTGATCGGGCAATACCGCGAAGTTATCGGATGATGGAGGGATTTGGTGTTCACACTTTTCGGTTTATCAATGCCAAAGGTGAATCGCATTTTGTCAAATTTCATTGGAAGCCTTTGCTTGGAGTCCATTCGGTCGCATGGGACGAAGCTCAAAATATATCTGGTAAGGATCCCGATTTTCATCGGAGAGATCTTTGGGATGCTATTGAAAGCGGTGCCTTTCCCGAATGGGAACTTGGCGTACAGATCATCCCCGAATCTGACGAATTTAAATATGATTTCGACCTATTGGATCCGACCAAGCTGGTTCCTGAAGAACTTGTACCTGTTCGGCCGATTGGAAAAATGACATTGAATCGCAATCCAGATAATTTCTTCGCCGAAACTGAACAGGTTGCTTTTCATATCGGCAATATTGTACCAGGTATTGATTTTACAAATGACCCTTTGTTACAGGGACGGTTATTTTCCTACACAGACACCCAGCTTATTCGGTTAGGTGGTCCCAATTTTCACGAAATTCCGATTAATAGACCCATCAGTCCTTCGCATAACAATCAGCGTGACGGATTTATGCGACAAAGAATTGATCGTGGAAAAACGAGTTATGGTCCAAATTCACTAGGAAATAATGATCCGGTGCAGGTAAAGGAGGCCGAAGGTGGTTTTAAAAGCTATCATGAACGCATCGATGCTCGAAAAGTCCGTGCCAGAAGTGAAAGCTTCCGCGATCATTTCAGCCAGGCAAGGCTGTTCTATAATAGTCAATCCGAACCGGAAAGAAATCACCTTATTGATGCTTTTAGTTTTGAACTTGGCAAAGTTAAATCAGTTCCAGTGAGACAGCGGATGATTGGTATACTGTCTCTCGTAGATAAGGGGCTGGCCGCTGAAGTTGCATTCGCCTTGGGATTACAGGTTCAAGAAGAGCTTGAAAAGCCCATAAATAAAAGTCTTCCTGCGGATGCTGATCCCGCGGACTATGAACCTATTCAGGTAAAGGAAAAATTGAAAAAATCAGCCGCATTAAGTATGGAGAATACCATAAAAGACAGCATAAAGAGCCGGAAGATTGCCGTACTTGCTGCAGACGGCGTTGATGCTAATTCATTCAAACTAGTGGCAGACGCTATTCGTGCAGAAGGGGGAATCATCCATGTTATTGCGCCCAAGTTAGGGCAGGTTACGGGCTCAGATAAAAAGCAGATTCCCGTCGAGGAAAGTTTCTTGACGGGAGCGTCCGTACTCTATGATGCGATCTATATTCCCGGAGGGAAAAACAGTGTCGTTACTTTGCAGTCGAATGCGGATGCAGTTCATTTTCTAAACGAAGCGTTCAAGCATTGTAAAGCAATTGCTGCAGATGTGGAAGCTAGTCCCGTATTGGAAGCAACTTATTTTTTCAGTAAAATATACCAGGAATTTTCAGCAGAAACGGTTCTTGACGAAGGTATAATAGTTGATAAAGATGCGAAGTCCCTAGCAGACAAGTTTATCAAAGCCATTGCTAAGCACCGATTTTGGGAGCGCGAAAAATCCAGAAAAGTACCCGCATAGTATGAAAAGAAATAGCCCGCTTAAGCGGGCTATTTTATGAATTAAATTTTAGTGCTGTAACAGCGAAAGTGCAACGTCGTTACCCTGTTGTACCGCCAAGTCTCGCACCGACAAGCCTCTAACGTCAAGTATAGATCTATTTGCACCATTGTCAAGTAAAAGTTTAAGAATTTCATTTCTGCCAAACATTGCAGCAAACATAAGAGCGGTACCACCGTTTCCATGCTGCAGATTTAAGTTTGCGCCATAACTGATTAACAATTGGGCAATATCATAATATCCTTTGAAAGCAACACCCATCAGCGCCGTATTTCCACCATTATCCTGTGCATTTACGTCGGCACCGGCTTCCAGTAGCAGTTGTGCTGCGGCCAGCTTATTGTTATAACAGGCGATGATTAAGGCCGTATAGCCTTTACTATCTCGCGTATTTAAATCGACTTTCTGATGGATCAGTTCACGTAGAACTTCAACATTGCCCAGTCGGGCGGCGTGGATCATAATCTCTGTATTATTTGTCATAGTTGATTTAAGTTTATATGTTAGAAACTCAGATGGATTCTGGTCAACTGCTTAATAAAATCCATTTTATTCTGAAAACAAGTGGCAAAGGAAACGTTTGCCGCAAAACATAGCGTTCATATTCATTGACTCTATAAATAAGCATTGGCCTAACATGGAGTTAAAAAATTTTTTTAAAATAAAGCCGAACATCCCAAACGTCCGGCTTTATTCCATCTTTAGTGTTTGGCTTTACCTTAAGCCGCACCGCGAATAACACGTAGCAAGACGACAATAATGGCAATAACCAGTAGCACATGGATAATATTTCCAGTAGCATAACCTCCAAAAAAGCTAAAGGCCCAGATAATGACCAAAATAACAGCAATGATATACAATAAATTTCCCATAATTTGTTTTGTTTTTTCATTAGAACAGCATTCGAATGATTATGGTTTGTTTTGAAAAATTATTTTAAATTCAATCACTGTTCATTTTTTTCTACGATTAAAAATTGATGCGCTCTAAAAATAAATGAATTAAATCCATGATAAACGTATTTATAACATTTTACCAGTAAATAAATACCGTAATATCTTTTTTTATTAATTGCTTATTTTTTGTTCACTATTTAATTTTCATGCTAAATAGCATCTAAAATTTGCTTTATAGCCTTTAAAAAAGGTGAAATAGTATTTTTACCCTGCTCAATGGTATTTATTTTTATGCAAAATTGGGAGTTAAAAGTAGCACTTTTCTTGTTACCCTGATACTGTAAAACCATTTTAAACAATCAGTTGAATCAAGAAAGAGGATAAGCTATGAACAACTACAATTTAAACGTACTCATTAACGAGAAAAGAAGTTTACTTAATCATTTTGCTGCTAAATTTACAGCTGATCCGGATGAAAAGGAAGATTTGATCCAAGAGACCTGGATAAGAGCAATGAAGTCTATAGACAATTTTGTTCAGCATCCTAAATTAATGAGCTGGTTATATGTTATCATGAAACATACTTATATCAATAAGTATAGGAAAGCAAAACGTGTTACTGAAATCCAGGATCATTACGTCGCTCTTGAAAGCACAAATACCTCTGAACTCAATAAGGGCATCAATAAGTTCGTGGCCGAAGATATTGAAAAAGCCATGCGTAGTTTAACGGAAGAGAACTATGAAATCTTTCGGTTGTTTTTAGATGGTTATAAATACCACGAGATCGCATCCTATTTTGAGATGCCAGAAGGCACAATAAAGACTAGGATTCATATGGTACGCAAAAAGCTGCAAAAACAGCTTAAAGTATATCGATTGAATTAATGGTCCCAAAAGATATAAAAAAAGCTAGACGTCGATCGTCTAGCTTTTTGTCCTTCAATGAATCTTCCTGATCTAATCCTGGTTATAAATCCATTATTGTATCTAAACCACGTTTTAATCCCTTAAAGGTGCCCATTTTAGCAAGGGCAATCTTAATTCCATTCAGATAGGGGGCTACACCACTTCCAGCTTCATGTTTGATGATTAATTTTTCATCTTCCATACCAAATATAGTTTCAACGCCTAGCACATAGCCCGGTAATCTTATGGCATGCACCTGAATACCATTGATAGCCCCGCCGCGGGTCTCTTTATTGCCAATGGTATCCTTGATGGGAACTTCAACCGTCGGCTTTTTAATTTTGGAAAGACTATAGGCCAACTCGGCTACTGTACCACTGGGGGAGTCTACCTTTCTTTGGGATGCATAGTCTATAATTTCAAATTGATCAATATATTTAGCCGCAGTCTCCGCAAATTTCTTCAACAAAACTGCTGTAATCGAAAAATTACCGGCTGCTAATACCGACACAGCTTTTTTTTCTGCCCTTTCTTCAATTTTCTCATAATCCTGATTTGAAAGGCCTGAAGTGCCTACAATGACATGCTTACCGTTATTGATCGCATTTAGGATGTTTTGCCTGGCAATAAGTGGCGTCGTAAAGTCAATTAAAATATCAAAATCAATATCCTCAATTGCATTTTCTATGGAGTCAAAGAGGGGAATAGGAGATGTTTTTATCGCCAGCATCTTCGCTAGATTTTCACCCGCATGTGAGCGGGAAAGCCCGCCTACGAGCGCATAATTTGAATCGTTGACTATACTTTTACTTAATTCTTTCCCTACCCAGCCTGTTGCTCCTGCGATAAAAACCTTTTTCATATTTGTGCTTTTTTAATTATCAATAACTGTAAATAAGACCTTTTGTTTTTCATAATCTTCCAATCGAAACCACAATTACTTTTTTTTAACCAAACAAGAAGCTTCTTTATTTTGTTGTTATAATTAAAGTTTATTCAATTCTTAACTTATTCATGATCATGTCTGAAAATCAACTTCTGCAAACGCTTATTCGAGTTCAGGATGAACTCTGTGTTACCATCTCTGTCAATACCCATCGTACACATCCCGATAACCTGAACGACCGAATAAAAATTAAAAACTTTACGAAAGAAGCAATCGATAGGCTCCTGGATAAACATGTGAAAAAGGATGTCAGCGGTCTGATCGAAAAATTGGAAAAGATAGAGCATGATCTTGATATCAACTATAATCTTGAGAGCCTGCATATATTCGTGTCAGCGACCATCACAGAAGTTTTCAAATCCTCTTGGGAGACGAACCAAGAAGGGGTGCATATAAGCAATACATTTGCTGTACGGCCTTTGGTGAAGGAAATTGGACGCCAGACAAGTTATCTTGTGATGCTACTTTCGCAAAGTGGTGTTCATCTTTTCGGTGCTCTGAACGGTCGTATTGTGGAGGATATTAGCAATGAAGAGTTTCCTATTCCAGAAAACCAACTCTACAATACATTTCCGGATAAAGCCAGTGATGCCAAACATCTTGATGACCTTCTGAGAGAATATCTAAATAGGGTGGACAAAGCTCTTCTGCGATATATTGGCGAAAAAAAGATGGTGACACTTGTATTTTCTACAGAAGATAATTATAGTAAGCTCTTACAGGTCGCGGATAGACCTTCCATCTATTACGGATATTTACCGATCGATTACAACAACATAGAAACCCATCAGTTGGAGAGCAGAGCTTGGAATTTTATGAAGCAGGAGCTAGTCCGTAAAAATGATGACTATTTTAAAGAACTGGATGCTGCTGTGGGCAAAGGTTTAGTGATCACTGATCTGCAAGAAATCTATCGCGCATGTCAAGATGGCCGCGGGGAGCTTCTAATCGTTCAAGAGAGTTTCCATCAAGCTGTAAAGATCCTTTCTGATCGGGATATAGAAATTGTAGACAGTAACATCGGATTGGATACAATCGATGACATCAGTAGTCTATTGGCGCTGTTAGTTGATGAAAAGGGAGGGCAAACGGTATATGTTCCCGAAATTCCAAATGAGGAATTGCGGCCGATTGCTCTTAAGACGAGATACTAGATTAGGATTTCTTAATTTTCGTCGAATCGAATTGCAAATTCAACGAAAAATAGGACCATAACCATCATTTCCGCTCGGGCCCTATTAAACTAGTCATTATATTTGACGAGTAAATCAGCAATGAAACCTATAATAGATAGTAGCGACGATGGGATGTATAGTTCGAAGAACGTTTAAATCTTGGATAATTTTATGGAAAATGAAAATTCAATGCATCGTTTAAGTGAGTGATCCAAGGTGGATTCTTTACCCTGAAAAAAAATATACCTATTTATAAAATAATCGATCAATTTGATTATGCAAAAGCCTCTCGATTTAACAAAAATTAGAGGCTTTGTTTTAGCCTCATGGCAAAAGCAATCTTAAAATAACAAGGCCAATTCTGAAGAATTAGCCTTGTTATTTATATTGTTAAATCTTAGCAGTTTCTAGTCATTATCATGATCTTCCGTCGCATATGAAAATTTAACAGATTTTTGCGGATAAGCCTCCACACTCTTGCGGCTTGTATTTTTGATAATGGTTTTGATACTAACGCGATCGCCCAATTTATAGTAAGTTTCTACGGTCTGATAATCCAGTAGGTAGGGGCCACAAAAGTAGTTCCCGTTGTCATCTTTTTCGATGATTCCCTGATAAAGCCCTGTTCTTGTCTCTTTTGGCATGTGAATTTAATTTGAAGAACAAAGGTAGCAAGAGTATTTTTATAAAATGATATGAAAAATGAATTTAGTATCATTTTATAAAAAGAAATGATCGAAAGTGATCTACCAAAATAACAGGCGCACCAATGTGGTGCGCTTGTTGGAATAAATAATACGGATTAGGGTATGATTTTGTAATCAAAACCGGTAACCTACTGATAATGCGGTACGGATACCGGCAAATGGTCCGCTCGTGCGTATGGTAACACCTTCAGCATTTACTTCCTTTTTGATGTTCAGGATATTACTGTCGAACTCATCCAGTTGTTTTTTGACTTCGCGTTGTTCATCTGCATTTAGTGAGGTTTTCCCAGAAAATGTTCCATGATTGAATCCGTAATTTGGACCAATAATACGCCAATCGAGATAAATATTTTGACCGAGTCGCCATTGGTTGCCGGCAGCTACACCAGCAGTAAAAGCGTTCAATGTGCCCGAAATGGGTACCTCTCTGTGATAATTAGACTCATCGACAGTAATTTTAGTATGTACACTATAGTTAGCGTATTTAACAAAGGGCGCTATATAGAAGCCTTTTAAAGCTTTTTTGTTACCTAGGTAGAAACGTATTTCTGGCGTGATGGAAAAAGCCCCGAATTTGGCTTCGCCTAAAATGTTATTGTCATCGTCAAAAGCAGATTCCCATAGCGATTTAAATGGTAGGCTAGCATCTGGACGATAACTTACAGTACCATTGATTGATAAGTGTTCATTAATTGGCCTTTCATATTCCAGCGAAATATTCCCAACCGCAAGTGGCCAAAGATTTAGTTTGATAAGATTTGATTTTTCTTGTGCGTTTAGCCCAGGGATAGTACATATCCCAACTGTAAGCACGGCAAGGTAGCGCAATTTCATAGTAGTTGTTCCAAAATTCAGGTAGCAAAGATATTGGAATATATTTTTAATCCACATAGCATGGTTGGGGGTATAAATTTGTTTTTTAAGCATTATATCTCCTAATGGTTTAGATTTTAATTCTTTACAGAACGGCAGTAAGTTGAATTTTGTTGTTTAAATTTTTATTAATTTTTGTGTCAGGGGCTATTGGACATTGTTTTGCGTACAAAGGTATCCCCTTTAAATATGGGCAAAGTTGCTAAGAGGGGGTAAAAGTGATGTTTATAAAAGAAATGGGTGGGGAAATAGTTCAGAAATTTTAGGACAGGTTGATTGCCAGACTATAACATATACACTGAGGGCGTTGATCCCTCAGTGTATTTAGTTTATTAAAGTTTGTTGCCTTCTAAAGTGCTTATGCTTTTAGCAGGTATTGTTAAGGAATAGACGCCTGAACTATTTGGACTCACAGCCCCGGCGTTGCCCCAATGGCCCGAACTTGTTGCGGTGGTCTGATAGATGTTCAACGCCCCACTCGCAAAACCGCTGAGGTTGATGTCCAATGGAACAGCTGCCGTACCTGTGTTGGTTACAACAAGTGCAAATTTACCTGTTTGCGGATCTTTATAAGCCGAAATCAATAATCCATTTGCATTCTGAACCGCTACATTGATTCGCATATAATTCGCTTTAATAAATCGGGAATAATGACCCATCACATCATACGTTTTTGGGAACTCCAAAGAGCCATCACTTTTTGTACATATGAGTGCTTCATTATTCTGAAAAGCCAACATACCCAGCCAAAACACATACGCATTGGCATTGCAATCCGCAAGAAGCTTGTGCATATTAACTGCCAGTTTCAGGCCGCCATCAATGCCATTGTCATAGTTGCCGCCATCATCGGAAGCTTCGGTTACCCACATCGGTTTACCTCCAATACTAAAATTCCACATGGAAGGACTCTGGTTAAATCCACGTTGCCCTGTGATGATGCCGCTGATCTCTACGTAACCGTGGCCTGCAAGGATGTCTACGTTACTTCTATCCATGCCTGACAAGAAATTGTCGGCAGTTCCCCAAGCTGCGTTTTCAGAAGATACAATTTTGGTGGATTGAAGACCGGCACTATTTAACTCAGGACGCAGATTGTTGGTAATAAACTGCCCAAGATGAGATGAGTCCCAATAAGAAGCATCCCAGTCCGAAAAGACATTTTCAGGCTCATTTGACGGGGAGATCGCATTGATTGTAATTCCTTCATTCTGAAATGATTTTACAAACCCAGTCAAGTAACGGGCAAAAGCAGTTGAAGAAGTATTAAAATTAAGTCCATTAAACCATTTTGCAGAAATACTGCTTGTATTGGTTTTCATATATAAAGGGGGCGTCCATGTACTTGCCATAACGAACGGAACCTCGTAGCGTTCCTTCGCTTTCTTCATAATCCAGACCTGTCCAAGTTGCTCTTTCTCGTCTGCTGTCAAATTCTGATAGGCTGCGCTGTTTCGATCGACATCAATTGACACTCCTGCCGGTTTAATGGTGACCACTTTGGTCTGCTGATTAAAGGGGTAGGTGTGAAGTACCTTGCCGCGAAGGATATTCAGTTTCAGCCCACTGCCTCCCCATAAATAATCCAGGATACTATCTCTTTTTGCAGATTCAAAGAATGGAACGATCCGGCCCCCGAATGCACCAAATCCATCAATTTTTTGATAGGTTTGATCCCAATTCAATGTTGCAATTGCCGCTCCTGCCTGAGCAGATACCGCAGCTTTTTTGTTGAGTAGTGCCTCTGGGGCTTCAGGAGTCAGTGAAGTTTTTTGGCAACTAAAAATAGAAAATGTGGAAACTACAGCCAAAACAGTATAAAGTCTGTTCCGGCGACTGGTTAATTTTAACATAACTTAGTTTTTAAGATTTGTGAATGAATCAATAATTTAATTGTGCTTGGCTTTTAAGCCGTTTTCTTCGTCGTTGTTTTGTTTTGCCTCCTTTCTTTAGTTAAAAAATTAAACATTCACCGATTTCCACATTGGTTAGTAGTTGAAAATTAATAATATTTTGTGATAATTCATTATATACGCTATTATTTTTTATCGATTTAAAAATAAATACATATTCTTTTAATGGTAAATTAATTTAGCTCTTCAAATTATTGAGAAGAGATTTTATTGTTTTGTCACGAAGGCACGTTCACATGGCTGGATTTATATTCTTAGGAACAAGGCTTCACAAAAGTGGCATTGTTCCTTAAGGAAACAATTACGGTAATGTTGTCAAATTAATTGATGGCGCTGTACCATTACCAGGGCGTGTAAACTTTGTCCCAGGATTGACGACTGTATTGAAAAATCCACCGTTTTTCAGGAAAAAGCTAGCGCCTGTTATACCACCCATAGCGTCTATGCGTTGGTTGTTGGAGTAGGTTGCGTCGACGGTGAATGTGCTTTCGACGACCTGTAGCCAGGTTCCAGCTGACGTACGAACCCATTGATTGCTATACTCCGCCGAGCGGCCGAGGAAACCATTGTCGGCGTTAAAATTTTCTAGGAAACTATGGAAACCTGTTAAATAAGTATTTGTTTTTGGGCGTTTCCAGCTCGCAATGAGCGTCCAGGTATTGGTCGAAGGGTCATTAAACCATGCCGTAAAATCAGTACTTCCATTGTTGTCAGGTTCTCCCTTCAACAAAAATTTATAGGTAGTAGCGGCAGTCCAATTATACTTAAGGTAGCTTTGTCCGCCAGAACCTTCGCCACCGAACTCACCCGTCGTGGTATTTGTTCCCTTTCTATTTAATGTAATACGATCTTCTGCTGGTATTTGGGATGGGTTATCGGTGCTGTATGGACTCCATACCGAAAAAAGTATTCGACGCTCTGTTGCCGAGTTTACCTGCATACCAAAATAGCCTTGGCCAAACCCATTGGCCATAAAGTAAGAGCCTATTTTATCTTCACCGCTAGGGACTTTCACCTCACTATAGTAGTACGAAACTTGTTGATTGGTCGGAATAGTATAGCTGAGATGGCAGGAAGGACCCCGTCTGGACCAGTAATACGTATTGTCTACATTGTTGTCACTGTAAATGACAGCGCCATTCGTTGCTGAACTATCTAAAATTAAGTGTGATACATCTGCAAAGTAACCACCTGACTTGGATACACCCTGAAGATCCATCTTTATATATCCAGCGGTATTTAGCGAATAGGTGCCGACAGTGTAATCCTGTAGTGTTCCGCCCTTCAGTTTGATTTGTTTGCTTACACCGTTGATTGTTAATTTCACCGTACTGCTATCTCCGGCAGGAAGGACTTTAGCTCTAATTTTTACACGTAAAGCGCCCGCTTGCGGTACTTTTGCATAGGTACTGACGACGCTATTGGTATTGGTCCAGTTTGCTAGACCATTGCTGTTAATCACTTCAACCGCGCCGGTAGGAGCAGACGTAACAAAGGCATTGCCACCCAATGGTACCTCATAGCCATTCACACCCGGTGAGGCTGCCCGCAGCGCCAACTTTTCTTCTGAATTTGTTCGAACCTCGTTTTTTTGACAAGAAATAAAGCTGGCCAGTGCCACAAAGAGCAGCAGTGTAGATTTGGGATATCTCATAATTTAAATTTAATTGTTCTCCCTAATTTTATAAAAACAATTGAATTAAACGATAAATAATAAATGCAATCGATTGTGTTGATTGTGTTTGTAACAAAAGGGATACTTTAGGTATGGGATTCATAGATTCAAAAGTAATTGTGAGCGCAACAAGTACCGTTAGACTCAAACCCTAAAAGACTGCAGTTTCGTTGTTGCTAAAACTGGGCACTTGCAGCTGGCCTAATGGTTAGGAGCAGTCGCTATCCTGTCTGAAGACATCACTCTTGCTGAAGACGTATACACGTGCTGCTCCCTAGACCATTTGTGCTATTCAGCCAGTCTATCAGCATGCCGGTGCATAAGTTTCCAGCTGCCTTGTTCTTTTCTAAATAGTTCAGTAACCCGGAGATTGAAAGTTACAGGTGCATCTTGTCCTTTCATTTTAACCGACGAACGTTGGATGCCTGTCCAGTAGGCAAGGGAGTCACTTGCATCCTGGTGGATCACTTCAAATTCATTTTCCGCATGCGGAAGAAAATTGGAGGCTCCCTGTTCATTGAAATTATTCACCTGAGATACGCCTGAGATGTATATTCCATTAGGCGGGAAAATTGTTGCTGGATCACTTGTTACAGATAAATCTTTTAGGGAGTCAAAATTTCCTTCCACAAAATCTGTGGAAGCTTTTAGTCTCATCGCCATAAACTTTTCGAAATCCAGTAGGGCTGCATTGTCTGTTTTCATATCTTTTATTTTTGTTTAGCTTATGCAAATTTCCCAAAATGGATTTATTTTACCCTGTGACGATCGTCACATAATGTCAGTGGGTCAATCTTCGTTTACGGATCCTGCTTAATGTTTCCCGGGCTACCCCCAAAAAGGAAGCTAATTGAGAAAGTGGCACGCGTTGAAGGATTTCAGGATAGTTGCTTTCCAGATAAGACAGCCGTTCAGTCGCGGTATAAAGTTTAAACAGATTTGCGAATTCTTCCTGCCGTGAAGCGAAATGCCGAATACAATGCCGTCCCAAACGCTCGATTTCTATGGACTGTGCCGCGAGTTCAAATAGTTTTGTCCTATCAAAAATTATGGCCGTTAGCGCTTCGCAGGCAACGACATTAAATTCAGATTTCTGTCCGCTCCCAAAGCTTTGAACATTGGTCGCGATGTCATTTTCAAAAAAAAATCCTGTATTTTTCACCGTACCGTCTATAATATAATAGCTTTTACAATAGCCTTTGTCGATGTAAAATAGCGAGTCGCACACTTGTCCCTGTTCCAGCAGCAGTTCATTTTTTTTGAAGTGACGCAATGTCAGGGCCGGTTGCAGTAAGTGCCAGCTATCCGTCGAAAAATCGACCATGGCGCGAATATAATTGCGAAGATTGTCCATAATCAAAATTAAAAAAAAATGAACTTGCCTAAAGCCTATTTTTCTACTGTAGCCATTTCTATGTTTACTTTTTGGATAGGCAAAATAGTTTATTTAACACCGAGCTTTTCACAGGGCTGTTTGCGGTAATTGTCAAAACTGTTATAGGAATGCCGCCCTTGGTCTTTGTAAACTTTATAAAAAAGGAAATGGGGCAATACAACGTTTAGCAAGCTAGCTATTTGGCACTCGTATCATCGTCATAATAACGCATCATATAGTGAAAGTATTCGATCATCTTCAGGTAGTTTTCAATACTGATATATTCATTGGTACTATGCATACTCTGCTGTTCGGCGTGATTAATTTTAACCGGCATAAAGCGATAGACATGGTCGCTGAGCTGCTGATATTTGACGGCATCGGTGCCGCCCACGGTGAGGTACGGCGTAACGATAAGTTCTGGGTAAAGTCTGCGGATGGAAGTTTCCATCATTTTATAAGCTTTAGCATCTGTAGGTGAAACTTTAGATGCTTCGCGCGCATTGTCCACCTGTTCAATTTCAACATCAAAACCAGCGGTTGCCTGCTTGACATGCTCGTTAACTTCTTGCAGCGTGTTTTCGGGCAGCAGCCTAAAATTGACGACAAATTCGACTTCCGGTGAAAGTACATTCGGGGCATCGCTGCCTTTCATCATCGTGAGTGCAGTAGTCGTCCGAACCAGCGCATTGGTGGAATGGTTTTTTGTCAGTTGCGCCAGGAGCATGGGCTTTAGGAGCCATTGGTTAGCGATGGCAAAGCGGGAAGCAAAGGGCATGCTACCACCAACCTGTTGAAAGAAATTATGAATAATAGGACCGATCTGTGCTTTCATCTGATGATTTTCTAAGCGCTGCATAATGATTGCCGCTTTACCGATCGCGCTTTCCGTTGGTGGCATCGAAGAATGGCCGCCAAGGCCTTTAACCTTGATTTTTAAGGACAAAAATCCCTTCTCCGCACATCCGATCAACGCCACATCCGAGCTGATGCCGTTGACCGATCCTTTTTCCAGGATCAATCCACCCTCGTCATAAACGGCTTCAAATTTCAGCCCCTTTTCTCTGAAATAGTCTGCGATCTTGGTTGCACCACGCAAGCCGCCGACTTCTTCATCAAAACCAAAAGCCAGGTAGATATCCCGTTTGGGCTTTACCTGCTCGCGAACGAGCTGCTCGGTAGCTTCCAGCAGGGAAAATAGCATACCTTTCATGTCCAAGCTCCCACGGCCATAGATGCGGCCGTTGGCTACGGCACCTGAAAAAGGGGCATAATCCCATTCTTCAGCTATTTCGCTTACCGGCGGCATGGCCTTGTCTTTAGGCTGGAACACATCGGACGCATTGTTTTTCACAGCAGCAGCTCCGGGCGGGACAACATCGGTATGGGAAAGAAAAAGTAATGGGAGCAATTTATTGTCGCTGCCCTTGAGCCGAAAGACCAACGCATGGTTATTGACCGTATAGGTTTCCAATGACTGATAGATCAAGGGAAAACTGTTCCTGATATACGTATTGAATTCTACAAAGGGAGCATGGTTAAACAAGGCGGAGTCGCCGATCGAGATGGAGGCAATTTTGATGCCGCCGGCAAATCGGGCGATAATGCTGTCATTGACTGTGGGCTGCGGTAGTGCAGTATTAGATTTTTTGATAGGGGCAAACGGATAAGTCAGCGCTCTGATTACAAGCCCTATGATAAATAAGATCAATAAGATAAAAAAGATGATGAGAATTTTCTTCATAACAGACTTTGCGTTAACTTCTGCACTTACATGACCGGCAGCGAGAAAATTACCGCCGGTTCAAGGATAGCGTTTCTAGTAGAACACCTAAGCAGTCTGTTTGTTTCCCTATGCTCCTCGTTAAATATGCAAGAGCTCAAATTCCACAGGTTCGGTTTCTAGCCCATTGACAATAATGGAGATTTGATGTGTTCCTGCATAAAATTTTCGGGTTGTTATCACTTTAAAAGACTGTTTCCGTTCAATATAGTTTATTTCAGTCCCCTGATAGATCCGTTCACTGATTTTAAAAACTTTTCGCGCCAGCTCGCCGTTCGATTTTTTGTAATATAGGCCATATTCCAGACGCAGTGATTTAGGAACGCTGTTTCCATTCGCAATCTGAAAGGAAAAAATAAGATGATCACCTATTTTAACTCTCGGTGTATGGATGCTGAGGTTCTTTACCTGGAAATCACGGCTATCAAGCCCATAAAAGTGTAGGATCTCGGGCTGTCCCTGCTTGAGCAGGGTACGGCTACCATGTTTAATGATCGCATCGGTATTTTTGCTGATGCCATTCCATTTTCTGGCAATGGACAGCACAAGATGAGGGTGGTCTTTGGCAATATCGTTGAGATTGTTGGCGACGCTTCTTCGCACATTCTCAGAGGGATCGTTATGGAGATTTTCAAGTATGGGCAAAATGGGAGCAGGGTCTTTTTTCAGCGATGGAATGGCCATTGCCCAGGGGAGTCTGGGCCTGGATCCTTCACTTGCAAGCCGTCGGACCTGCGGATGCGGACTTTGGGACCATTTTTCCATTTCGCTGATCATGCGGGCTCCATATTTTATAATAAATGGACGTACGGCAAATTCGCAGGTGATAAATTGCGTAATGATTTCAAATGATTGCACAGCAGTCTCAAAATCATCGATACCGTATGTTTCGATATAGTCCGGAAAAATAACATATTCCAGACCTCCACGATGGTTGGTTTCCATGAGATGACGGACAACCTGCCTGATTAAAGAAGCCGCTTCGGAAAAAGAGGTCGGCATGAATTCATGCAGGGTGGCAGTACTGTGTTTTGTACGCTGTTTCCATTCCATTTCGTTAAAATTGCCTGCAAAAATGCGCTTGATAAACTTTTGTCTGTCAAAATTGCTGTCGACGCGGTGGAACTGATCTGCAATAAACTGATAGAATTCGCGGGTATATATGTCTTTAATTAGGGCCATGAGCTGAATACCTGTTAAATATCCGTTAAGGAAGACAAGATACTATTTTAGACCGCAGTATCCTGTTTTTTTGTTAAGAGTTAAATGATGTTATCTAAACCAAATTTTTTGATTGCTTCGGCGGTTACGGGCGTGAAAAAGTTAACCAGGTTGCCATCGGGGTCAGAAAAAAGCAATGAGCGATTTCCCCAGGGCATAGTCGTCGGCTCCTGAATGACTTTTGGCGTGCTATTTTTGATCCGAACATATTCCTGATCGACATTTTCCACTAAAAATTCAATGATGATAGGGGAAGTGTTACCCGTAACAACGAGGTTGTCGCCAAATAGTTGCATGGTGCGGGTGCTTCCGATAGCTATGGTGATTGAATCCGTTGAAAACTCGGCAAAGTCTGAGGTAAACCATCGTGCTGTGCGTCCCAGAATTTCTTCATAGAAAGTAACCGATTGCTGCATGTCGTTTACAATCAGTCGAATGGATAGTAGTTTCATCTTGTGTATATTTGTTGAAGACAAAATTAAAGCGCGCTATTGACAATAGCATGTCAATAGCGCGCTTACACATGTGGATAAATTTAGCGATGAGCACTAGGTGAGTACATCATCAATAATTCCAAATTCCTTTGCTTCAGCTGCGACCATCCAGTGATCCCGGTCGCTGACATCATGTACTCTTTGATAGCTCTGTCCACTATGTTTGGCGATAATATCGTATAATTCTTTCTTGATCTTTAACACCTGATTTGCTGTGATTTCAATGTCAGAAGCCTGACCCTGAACGCCGCCCAGCGGCTGATGGAGCATCACACGGGCGTGTTCGAGCGCACTACGTTTGCCCGGAGCCCCACCGCATAGTAATATGGCACCAAAGGAGAGGGCCATGCCGGTACAGATCGTCGCAACATCCGGGCTGATCAATTGCATCGTATCGTAAATTCCCAATCCGGCATAAACTTCACCGCCCGGCGAGTTGATATACATATGGATATCTTTTTTGGGATCGACTGATTGGAGGAATAACAGTTGTGCCTGTACGATATTGGCAATATTGGATTCTACGGCAGCCCCCATAAAGATAATGCGGTCGATCATCAATCTGGAAAATACATCCATCTGTGATACCCTTAATTCGCGCTCTTCGGTGATGTAAGGCGTCATGGCCAATGGAATACGGGAGCGCTCGACACTGGAAATATAATGATCTACCAGATCTTTTTGGGCATAGCAATGCCCCACCGCAAATTTGCGGAACTCATTTTTGTCGATAATCATGCTGTTAAAATTTTAGGATTTGCGAAATAGCCTTATTATTTTTTGGCTGAAAGAGTTATGTTGAGGATGTGTAAACAGTCTTTGCTGTACAGCTTCAATTTCCATTTTCAGTTGTTTGCGTCCGAATTGCCGAATAGCAGCATAAGTTTTTTGCTGGGCAGTCACTTTGTCTGCCAATTCTTCATCCAGGAGGAGTTTTGCTTCAAAAAGCAGTACATCCTCCGGTTGAGCTATTTCAAAGATATAAGCCTCTATCTGCTGGGTTTCATTCCATGAAGTCATCATAAACCAAAGATTTTTGTTTAACGGATGCCCTTACTTTCTCCAGGCATTTGAATTTCTGCACCGTGGCGCTCCTCGTCCCGGAATAGCCATATTCATCGGCAATTTCCTGCAGTGACATTTGATCGTAATAGAAGCTTTTCAGTAGTTCCAGACATTTACGTCCAGCAGTTTCCAAAAAACGGAACAACCTTGTGCGGGAAGGAGATTCTTCCACTGTCAGGGCAAGATCGACATGGTCCAGGGGCAGCTGATGACCCGACTGACCATAACGTTTCAGCCAAAGGTTTTTGGCCGTTCCGATCAGATAACCGATATCGTTGTTCAAGGAAGTGGCTGTCAGAATAACCTGCTCATAATAAGCGACCAATGCATCCTGAAATACATCCTTTGCTTCCTCTAAATTACCGCCCCTGCGACTGATATAGCCGGCCACGGTTGGAAATGCACGCTTATACAGATTCATAAAGAGTTCCTGCCGGTCCATTGTTCGATTTGGATTGATCAATTGCTGCATAGAAATATCATTTATAGACATGTACCAATTTAGGCAAAAGTATCACCTTTTATTTGAGAAATTAGTTAAACAAAAATGCTTCCCAAAAAGAGAAGCATTCATCCGCTTATTAAACCACGTTTATTCAAGCACGCTGATTCCAGTTTATGTTTCTGTTATTCAAGGGTATTTTTTAAATCCAGCTCCATCTGAATATTGCACCGTTGATAGGGGCTGGGATAACCGCTAATTTTCTGGAAGCCCAGTTTATAATAGAGATTGATTGCTGGTTTCAGGATGGTATTGCTCTCCAGAAACAGTTTGGAAGCCCCTAGTGCTTTTGCTTCTTCAATAATTGCTTTTCCGAGGAGATAGCCAATACTTTTGCCCTGTACTGTCGGTGAAACAGCCATTTTTGCCAGTTCGTAATCAAAATCCGGATGGTTCATTTTAATGATTGAGCAGACACCTACGGGTTCGTCCCGGTAAAGAGCAACCATTATTTTTCCACCCTTGGCCAAAATATACTCTTCGGGATTGTCAAGTGCCTTATGATCGGTTTCTTCCATTTCAAAATAGGTTGAAATCCATTCCTCATTCAAGGACTTAAATGCCATACGATAGGCTGGAATGTATGGAACAATTTTGACATCCTTGCTTTCGCGCATTTTCTTTTGTTCCTGCACACGTTTCAGCAAAGATTTTTGTTCGAGGAGGAATTCCCATTCCGCCAAGGCCTCCCAGAGATTGTGTGTAGCTTCCTGGATGATTCCATCGATCGCACGATCGATATCGCCGCATTGGATCCACATTCTTTCCCACAGCATTTTACCTTTGTCAGTCAATCCGACCATATTTCTCCGTTTATCCGTTGAGCGAAGGTTATCTTCCAATAACCCTGCTTTGATCATCTCTTTGACGATTTTGGTCACCGAAGGCTGGGAATGGCCAATTTCAGTTGCGATATCTGTGATCGTTTTGGGATCACCTTCAGACAAGATAAAGAATACAGGAAACCATTTGGGTGCAAAATCAATCTCATAGAGTTCATGTAATCGGGTGGCTTCCTCTGTTATGTTGGATGCCATATAACGCAGTCTGCTGCCCAAAGCCACTTTTCCAGTTTTTTCAAATAGTTCCATTATATTATAAGTAATTATATAACTAGTTATGCAAATATAGGAAAATAGTTCAAAGTTCTAGAAATTTATGCCTAAAAAACTAAAATATATCTTTGTTTTTTTCGTTATATTTCAATAAATTCATTGCATAAAAAAAACAGAAAACCTTAAAATAGAACCAATAGCATGAACGAGTTAGAAACTTATTTCCGAAATAATGATGCGAAGCTAATCAATAAATGGATGCATTATTTCGATGTATACGACAGACATTTTAATCGTTTTAAGGGCAAGGAAATCGTCGTCCTGGAAGTTGGTGTTTTTCAGGGTGGAAGTCTTCAGATGTGGAAGAACTATTTTGGTGATCGTGCCAAGATTTACGGTATCGACATCAATCCGCACTGCAAGGAGCTTGAAGAGGAGAATGTGGAGATTTTTATTGGTTCGCAATCGGACCGAAAGTTCCTGCGTCAGGTAAAAGAATCGATTCCTCCGATTGATATATTGATTGATGATGGGGGCCACACCATGAAGCAGCAGATCGTAACATTTGAAGAGCTTTTTGACCATGTGAAAGACGATGGCGTATACCTCTGTGAAGATTTACATACATCTTATCAGGTTTTTTATGGCGGAGGTCATAAAAGGAACGGCACCTTTATCGAGTACAGCAAAAATTTTATTGACTATATCAATGCTTACCATTCGGAGCAGCGCGGCTTGAAGGTCAATGGATTTACACGTTCTGTAAGCTCCCTACACTACTACGATAGCATTTTGGTTGTGGAAAAGCACCGAAGAGATACAGCTCCGGTACATATGAAGACAGGGGCGGCGACGGTGAAGGATTTCAATGCGGCTCCGACAGGATTTGATGGATTAAAGTGGAAGATTAAGAAGCCAGCTTTGACCATGATCAACAAATTGCTGCGTTTTTTCCGAATTGGTGGGTTTATGTGGCGCTAATATTCTTGGTTGAAAGAGACCATTATTTGCTTTTTATGGGGTGAATTATCCTGTTAATTATATTTCCTAATTATTAAATGTAATTTTTGGGCCAATTTACTGTTCTTCAGGCTGGATAGGGGCGCAAAGCACGTTTAAAGTACTGTTAAAGCACTTTTCTCTTTGGGGGAGTTTAGTACTATATCCGTGCTTTATCTGTACTATATCTGTGCTTTATCCGTGCTTCATCCATACTGGGAATAAAAGCTGTTCCTATTTGCTATAAGAAGCGTGTCAAAATCAGCTTAATTTTAACTATAATAGTGTGTGTATTATTTAATAGGTAATGGTGGTTATTGTAGCCTATTGAGTTGACTTTTCATCCTGGTCTCCGTCTAATCGAATGAGCGAGGGAAAACTGGTGGGCAGTGTACAATACTTATCTGCAGGCCTAAACAGAAAACAAAAAAGGCAGATCATTTGATCTGCCTTTTGGGTAAGTAATCGGGCTCGAACCGACGACCCCTAGAACCACAATCTAGTGCTCTAACCAACTGAGCTATACCTACCATGATTTTGATGTCACAAAAGTAGTATTATAGCTTATATGATCCAAATGTTTTTTAAACTTTTTGACTAAACAATTGTCTATCAAAAGGTATAATTTTCAAGTGTGCCAGGTTAGTGATGCTAAAGGATAATATTTAAGTAATATTTTTATGTTAAAACAGCAAAAAGGCAGCTTGGTCTATAATTTGTATACTATAGTTTATGGGAAAATTTTTAAAATTTTTAATTGTCGTAGCCATTTTGGCAGTTGGAGCTTGGTTTGTGTATAAGAAATATAACAGTGGGCCCACGGTGGAAAGTAAACATCAACTGCTGGTAGACCGTATTGAGGCAATGGGAAAACTGGAATTGGTCAAATACCGTTACAGCGACGTAGTGGAACATAAAAATGTTAATACGTTCCTGCCAGATGCCAGTGTATTATTAATTGTTAAGGCAGATGCTGTCGGCTGTGTGAACCTTAGCAAACTTAGCCCGGAAAACATTAAGGTGATAGGGGATTCAGTCTCCATAAAATTACCTGCTCCGGAGATCTGTTATATCAAGATTGATCATGAGGCATCTAAGGTATACGATACGAAGATGGCATTCCTGCGGGAAGCTGAGCTCGTGGATGAGGCTTACAAAGCAGCAGAAAAAGCTGTTGCTGATGATGTTAAAAAATCGGATATTCTGCAGCAGACCAAGGCCAATGCAACGACCGTTTTTAAACCGCTCTTGCAAGGATTGGGATTTTCAAAAATCAATCTGACTTTCGAATAAGCGCAACATAAAAAAGCTAGACAATTTTTTACATTGTCTAGCTCTCTACAATAAATCTACTTCCCGGCCATCTCCCGACGGTGGTACTATCTAATTATGCTATTATCAATCAAAGAACAATAGCTATCTTATATTCGTTTTATTTTTTTGTGGATGTATCAGGCTGTGGTGTCGGCGGAATCTCCCCCCTAGATGCTGGAGATGTCGTATCGCGGTATTGTATCGTCGTGGTGTCGTTGGGAACAGAGTCGCGCATCAGCTCCTTGGATTTTTCATCATCTGTCTTAGCGCCGTTACATCCGTATGCTGCAAAGCAAACCAGACAGGCTGCAATTAGTTTTGTTGGGTTATTCATATCTGTTATTATTTATTTATATCCTAATTATTGAATGCTCTCTGTTAGTGAACAGCACTCGATTCAAAAGCGTTTTTGGTTTTTAATTATCTATGATTATAGTCAAATAAAAGTGTACCCGATTACTTTTATTTTTAGGGGAATCAAGTGGTAAAAAACTTTTTACAATCTACTCCTGTTCCTATTGGTATATAGGTCACTAACAAGCGTAAATTAGAAGGATATCGGAAAAACTTATCTAGAAAATCAACAAAAAAAAATACGCACGGCCTTGTCAGGTTTGGTTTTTATACGATGTTTCTTCATGAATTAAACAACTATAAACAAAAGAAATATGGCAACTAAGAACGAAAATCGCGTGGTCGGAACAGAAATGGAAAAAAAGAAAAAAGTTAAACTTGGTGTAAATGGGGAAGTACTTAAGGATATAAACCATAAAGATCATGGTGATGCTGAGGCTGGAGTAGACCCTCAGGTAGATCAGCTGAACGACATGCCTAATGATCCGACGGATAGACCGAAGGAAAAGAAAAAATAAAAAAGACCCGTTTAGTACGGGTCTTTTTATGAATAGAACATACTTCTAAAAGAAGTTCCTACTTTTTGCCATGTTTGTCAATAGCCTTCATCAATTCATCCTTTGTCATATCATGACGTCCAGTGATTTCCATTTTTTTTGCCATTTCCAATAGCTCAGCTTTTGTTTTCTCAGCGCTGCCGTTCGGAGAACTTTTTGCTGCTGACGCACCTTTTTCAGCTGACTTGCCTGAGTTTTTCTCTTTTGTTGTGTTGTTGCCTCTAGACTGACCTTTTGCAGTGCTATGGCTTGAGCTTTTTGTTGTATTCATAATATCTGATTTATTTGTTATTATAAGCTGAACATGATATAAGGTCTAAAAGTTGACCGTTTTAATACGTTATTGCTTGCTAATATTACGCTTTATTCTTTTTTTCGGTATCTCCAAATGCTTTAATGATCGCTTTATTGAAAGCAGGCAGATCCTCCGGGGTGCGACTTGTAATAAGTTTATCGTCAACGACAACTTCACTGTCTTCCCATAATGCTCCTGCATTAATCAGGTCGATGTGAATGGCTTCGACCGAAGTGATTTTTTTATCACGTACCAGATCTGCATTGATCAGCAACTGGGGACCGTGGCAGATTGCCGCAATGGGTTTATCCCGTTCCCAAAAAGCATTGATTAAAGCGATAGCCGTTTTGTTGGTTCTCAATTTATCGGGATTTATAACCCCTCCCGGGAGCAACAATCCATCATATTGATTCTCTTCCGCCTCTTGAAGTGCAACATCGACAGGATAATCCTTTGACCACTCGTCGCCACTCTTTGAACGTACTTTTCCTTCAGCTGGCGAGATTATATCGGTTTTCGCGCCTGCGTTTTCCAGCGCTTCCTTTGGGCTGGTCAATTCAATTTCTTCAAAACCATCTGCGACGAGTATGGCAATCCGTTTGTTCTTTAGTTTTTCCATATGCTAAATTTTATTTGTATTTCATTTTCTGATAACAGGACCAACAGCTGTGAATTGCTGCCTAAAAACCTGAGGTCGTGTTTTAAATGTCAATAAGGGCAAAGCCTTTGTCATCTCCATGATGTGCTCTGAGTACGGGTACCGCTACATTATAAATCGGTATGCCGGCAGGGGACAGGGCCTTGAATTTTCCCGCATGAGCATGCCCATGAAAGGCGGCACTCACTTTACGCCGCTGTAACGGCTCCATTAAATGGGTAGAACCCAAAAAAGGATAGATCTGTTCGGGTTCACCCACTACTGTTTCAGCAATGGGTGCGTAATGAAGCAATGCCACTTTTTTGATGTCCGCGTGTTCTTGCTCTAGCCGTGCTAAGGCACGGTCCAGCAGTAAAGATTCATTTACAGCTTCCTGCACAAAACTTTTCATGGCATCTTCGCCAAACATGGATAACATATAGCGATCGAATCCACCACCAAAGCCTTTCACACCTGCAAAACCGATGTCCTCTACTATAATTGCTTCGCCATCCAATACGGTAATTTTATGATCGGTTAAAATCTGGCGGATTTGTTTCTGCCGTCCTTTTTCATAATCATGATTTCCCAATACGGCGATAACTGGAACTTTGATCGATTGAAGTTCTGCGACAAGTAATTCAGCTTCTTCTTCATCACCCGTATCGGTTAAATCGCCACATAGCAGCAGAACTTTTGCCTTTTCAGAAATTTCTTCAAACTTTGTTTTCCATTTTCCATGCTGATTTGCATTCATATGGATATCGCCCAGTGCGGCTATTGTTGTCTTTTTATTCATCTCAAACAGTTTTAATAGTAGATGATTTATAACCCCATTCTTTGATATCTATCTCATATTGCGTTTGGTCGATGAGGGGCCCCAAACAGATTTTTTCTACGCATATGGGCAATTCATACTGATCTTGGGCGCGACTAATGAGTTCATCAAAGAGTTCTTTTGGAATAATCTCGCGATAATCATGCGGATAGGTAAATTGAAAGATGAGCATTTGAGCAAGCAAAAGATGCCAATGTTGATCCATTCGTGTTAATAAGTGGTTCCAATCAAGGTTTTTTCCATGTTTTAGCCAAATATGATTGATGTCCGCACTATCATATCGCTCTCTGTTTTGTACATAAAGCTTACACCATACAAGTTCTTCCGCGGGTATGTAGCGTACATTTGTATCAAAAAGTGTTCCTTCCGGTCCCCTGTCAAACCAATCCTGTTCAACAGTACAATTGTGGTTAACACTGTCAAAAATTATATCAATGAAGTATGGATCTTTGTGGATCTTTGCTAACCATCGCACATCGGTTAATTCTGTCTGATATCCATTTGCCGCGAAGTGTTTAAGTATCTTTGGATATTCACTGCTTTTGCAAAAGATATCAAGATCTTTGGTTGGTCTTATTATGCCCGTGTAGTGGAACATCGCCAGTGCTCCGCCCACCATAAATTGACTCTCACTTTCTTGAAGCAATCGAAGGGTATCCTGAAAGAAAATAAGGCAATCTTCAGGTGGATTATCTAAATGAATCATATTGTTTTCTTTTTGTTAAAAACACCTAATCAAATAGAGTAGTTTGTTGACTGCTAATGAAAACGTATAATGCACATGGGCAATAAGTAAAAGTACCCAATTTGAACATGGGTGCAAAAGATATGTATTTGACAGAGGTTCTGCAACCAATACCGTGGTACTGAGAAGCAGTAACCGTTTTTCGTAAATATAAACAAAGTAGACATGGATAGTTTATTTGGCTCGGGTGAAAACCTCACAATGATACAGATGGGATCGCGCGCACTGATCATGTTTATAATCGCGCTTTTCCTCGTCCGATTAGGAGGTATCCGAATTCTTGGACGAAAATCAGGAGTGGATTTTGTAATCATCATTATGCTCGGGGCAGTGTTGGCTAGAGGAATAGTAGGTGCTTCTCCTTTCCTTTCAACGGTTTTCGCTGGCTTCGTGATGATTATTGTAAATAAGGTTTTAGCACAGGTATCAGCCCGTCTCCCTTATCTAGGAAATTTGGTAAAGGGAAAGCCCGCAGTTTTATACAAAAATGGTAAAATACAATGGGATCAAATGGATCGCCTCGGCGTAAGCCGTACTGACTTATTGACAAGTCTGCGGTTGGAGACAAATAGCAAACACCTTGATGAGGTGGATATGGCGTTGATGGAACCAAATGGGAGAATAAGTTTTACATTGAAGGAGAGAGCTTAAGTTGCGTCGACGACACTGAAGATCAGATATACATAGATTGACAAATAATTTATAAAAATATTACTCATGATTAAACACTTTTATTTGGCCGCCACATTCATTGGCGGTTTAACAGCCTGCGGAAATGCGACTAACGGTCGGGAAGTTGAAAGCAAGACGGATACGGCAGTGGTCCAGAATGGTCTTCCATTGGATAACATCCATAGAAGCCGTGGAAAAGATTCAGTGGAAAATAGCCCAGGCGATAAAAAAGAAGGCGTGCCATTGGATAATCTAGATCGGGGTAAGGGGGATGACTAGCCGAAGCCCTGCATACTTATTCAAAAACGGCTTCGGCATCATAAAATTTACTTTCCTAGGAACGATAATAAATCCAGCCTTTCAACTGTTCTAACTCATCCGGATTTTTCAGGTCGACCAAGGTATTCAACCCTAATTTATGGGATAACTTTCCAAATTCATCCATTTCATGGACCGGGTAGAATAGGGCGTATTCATTGGGCATATCGACATTTCCCTGTAACCAACGATAGCCTTCTGCTTGTATATTGTCGATAAAGGTATCTGTAATCGCTACGAGGTAATGCATCATTTTATTGATCCAATTGAGTTCATCCTCAACCCGTGTCGGATAGTGTTCATGCACATAATCGAGCATTAGCTGTTCGCCCTCCAGATCCCAGCCGTCCCGAATCATCGCTAACCCGATGGACCGCACTTCTTCCTGATAAAAATCTCGTCCATAGCTTAGGCTAACCTCGCCGGCAATAGGGCTTTCTTCAATCTTGGCACGGAGTGCCATTTGTCTGTTGAGAAGTTCGTGTACGTAGTCGAAAGTCTGTTCCATGTTAATTAAGAATAATGAATGAATGCAATTAATATGATCTTTTTTTAATTTCAATTTGGGTGCCTTGCTTTCGCTGGCTGGAGATGGCGCATCAGGTGTAATGGGCATGTCGCCAATTCATTTCCGGCAGCGGTGTGGTCATCAGCGATCATCTGTGCATATTGTTTGCTATCTGCGTTTTGTAATTTTGCAAGGGCGACACTGGCTATAAGCATATACTTTTTTTATTGTGTTTAAGAGTGAACAGTGATCAAGAAGCAAGAGTTTGGAGACTTTATATTTTACGTATTTAATCGAAAACCGTGTTGCCTACGCAGGTGTCGTACAAATTCGCTTGACAACGATAGATTAGGGGATGACTAAAGGACTGACGACAATTCAATGGGTTTATGAGGATATTTTAGAGGCGGGCCAGAAAGATATCTGGCCTATGAGTTTGTAACGAATACATGTTAATTGAAGAAGATTCATTTTATTAAAACATTTTGGGTTTAAAAGCTGTTTCGTTCAAAAATCAATTTCTCAACTAAACTAAAAGAAAGAACAGTGCGCTATGAAACAGTTGCTTTTGGTAGACGACCATAATTTGGTGCGATCCGGTTTCCAATTAATATTAGAGGCCCAGGAAGACATCACTGTAATTGCAGGAGTGGAGAATGGGCAAAAGGCTCTGGACTATCTTAAGGGAGCATCCCGACCGGATATAATTTTAACGGATATCCATATGGAAGTGATGGATGGCATACAATTTATTCAAGCAGTAAAAAGAGACTATCCGACCATAAAAATCGTTGTTTTGTCGATGGAGGATAATTTTCAAATCGTTCAGGAGGTTTTGAACCTCGGAGCGGATGGCTATTTGTCGAAAGATTCCAATGTAGAAGAGATTCTATTCGGAATTCAGCAGATAATCAGGGGGCAACAGTATGTCAGTGCCGCATTGAGTATTGAACTAATAAAAAATTTACCAAAATATGCTCACCTTGATGTTGACCGTGCAGCATTAATGAAGATATACGATATTTCTGAACGTGAGCTGTCCGTATTGGAATTGATCGCGGAGGGTCATACAAATGCTGAGATAGCTGATCGAATCTATTTAAGTAAAAGAACCGTTGAGGGGCATCGGCAGCAATTGATTGAAAAAACAGGGTCGAAGAACACTGCTGGACTCGTGCGTTTTGGTTTCCAGAAAAAGTTGTTGATATAGGAAAGACCGGTGTGTTTTGTGGAAACTCTTCTTCATACTCCTCTAGAATATCATTCGGAAGATTTTCGGGACCGGCCTGTGCACGATGGCTAAGAACCCCGCTTATTACCGTTAACTGTGTAAGTGCGTTATATATTTTTCAAATGTTCTCCATGCCTTTCCGTTTAAGCTGTTTTAATGGTCGTTGTTTGTACTTTCCTCATCATCTAAACGATCCTTCTTTTCTTTTCGGGCTATCATTTTAAAATCGTGATTTTCCTCTGCTGCATCAATAGAATGGGTACAGGTGATATCACTTTCCTGAAGAGCTAATTTAGCAATGTGTGCATAAAATTTGGCCAACTGATCCAATTCTTCCTCACTTAAGTCTTCCAGACTAACCATCCTGTTGCTCGTTCCTTTATGTGAAGCAATTAGTTCATTGAGTTTTAAATGAACTGCTTTTGAATCCTTATTTTGCGATTTTTGAATAAGAAATACCATTAAAAAGGTAACAATGGTAGTTCCGGTGTTGATCACCAATTGCCAGGTTTCGGAGTAATTAAATAGGGGACCGCTAACCGCCCAGATAATAACTGTGGAAGTGGCAATAATAAATGCCGCAGAACTGCCAGTTGCGCGGGTCGCCCAGTCCGAAAATCGTTCAAATAAGTTTTTCTTCTTTTTCATAGCTAAACTTTAATTTCTATAGAGACCCAACTACTGGCAAATTTGTTTTCACAAATTATTTATCGTTTGAAATGTTTTTCTATTTTTTATATTTTTTCGCATTAGCGGTAGAATAGCATACATTTTTGCAGGGCTACCTTATCTGTGATTTGTATTGAGTCGGCGTTACTCCTTTGATCGATTTGAAAATTTTATTGAAGTTCGAAAGACTGTTGAAGCCACAGGCGTAAGCGATTTGGGTGATCTGATGCTTGTTTTCCACAATCAAGCGGCAAGATTCGCTGACGCGAACCTCATTGACAAATTGGACAAACGTTTTTTGCGTACGTGATTTGAAATAACGACAAAAGGAATGTTTCGACATATTAGAAAGCCGGGCAACTTGATCTAATTGAATTTCGCCTGTATAGTTATTAAATACAAATTTAAAGATGCGGTCAATTTTACTATTGTCAACAGGACTATAGTTGTGGGTGTATCCGGCACTGGAAAGGTAATCAAACTCCGCCGAGGATAGCATTAACTCCATAATCTCTAATAGTAGAATAGTTTTTTTAAAACCATAGTCCAGTTTTACAATCTCTTTTAACTTTTGTTTCAACTGTTCCTTTGTAGCACCGCGAAACAGGAGGCCTCTCTTGGATGTGAGAAAGAAAGCTTCGATTTTGTTTGTCTGAAAAAACTGCCCCAATAATTTACTCATTAATTTAGGCTCTATATACAGTGCCAGGGAACGTGATACCTTTGTTTCCGCCAATTCAGTGTCTGAACAGTCCGTGTTGTTATTATGCCATACATGTGGAAGGTCCGGTCCCACAAACGTCAATTCATCGGAAGCAAAATTGCTGATATTATCGCCTATAATTCGTTTTCCTTCACTTTCTACAATATAAGTCATCTGACAGGCGCTATGAAAGTGGAACTCCGTTGAGAAGAAAGGGCGTTGTACATCTTTGGTCGCAAATGTCGTAATTTCTGCACCCTCCAGAATTTTTGCAAAAACAGGTTTCATGCGCTTGGTTATTTTAATTAAGAGTAAGCAATATAGCTTATTTTGACTTAAAAATAAAGAAATATACGTAAAGCTGTTAATATAGTGGGAGAAATGGGCAATCTAGCAGTAGTCACGGTACTGCGATGCGTGTAATTTAGTATAAAATAACACAGCACTTATGTATCCTAAATTATATCCTTATAACCTTGTAATCGTTTTGGTCGTACTCTGTATGACAGCCTTCCGGTCTGCAGAAAGCAGTCGCTCTGTGACTCGCTATGCATCCATAACAGGATTAAAGGCAGAAAAGGTAGCTTATTATAAAAAGCTTCATGCCAAAGTTTGGCCCACAGTCCTTCGAAAAATCAAAGCATGTCATATCCGCAATTATTCTATTTTTTTAAAGGAGATAGATGGTCAATTTTTTCTTTTCAGCTATTTTGAATATGCAGGACAAAATTTCAAGCTTGATATGCAAAAGATGGCGTCCGATCCGGAAACACAGCGTTGGTGGAAAGAGACCGATCCTTGTCAGCAGCCCTTGCCAGACGCTCAGGAAAAAGGAGAGATATGGTCGGCTATGGCCGAGGTGTTCCATGTGGACTAGCGTCAGCGAATGAATTCTGTAATTAACAAAACAAGATAACCATGAATAAAAAACTATTGTTCAGTTTGGTCCTGGCAGCTTGGGGAGCAACGCTCAGTGCCCAGATAAAGACTGTTGTACCATTTCCATCCAGGGAGCCAAATGCCTATCAGCGGGAGCAGATTGACCGAAAATATGGTATGTTCGTTCATTTTGGCATGAATACATTTCATGATCAAGAGTGGACTGATGGATCTAAACCCGCTAGCTCATATTCGCCTTCTTCCATTGATGTTAAACAATGGGTATCGACAGCAAAGGCCGCCGGAATGAAGTATATGATCTTGGTAACGAAACATCATGAAGGTTTTTGCTTATGGGATAGTAAGTATACCGATTATGATGTGGCAAATTCGTCAAACACAACAAATGTTGTGCAGGAACTGGCTAAAGAATGTGCTAAACAGGGGATTCGTCTCGGTTTGTATTATTCCTTATGGGACCGTAAGCAGAACCCCAATGTAAAAGACAAGTCTGCAGATGCAGCATATAATCAATATCTGTTGAACCAGCTGAATGAGCTGGTGGATATTACCAAGAAGTATACAGATATCGTTGAACTTTGGCTGGATGGCGGTTGGGAAAAAGAAAATTACAGATGGCCGGTACAGGAGATCTACAGTTTAATCAAGAAAAAGGTTCCCGGATGTCAGGTAGGTATAAACTGGAGTATCGGAGCTCCTGATAACACAGATAAACATATTGTCCTTCCAAAGGACCAGCAGAACTATTTTCCAATACGCTATTTTCCGAGCGATTTTAGGCTGGGCGATCCCTATCTTCCGGTAGATCCAGACCCCAAACTTTTCATGGCGCAAGGAAATACCTATTACATGCCTTTTGAAACAACGGTAGTGCTCGGAGAGCGTTGGTTTTATAATACCACGGATAAGAAATATAAAACGCTGGAAGAACTGGTGGCGATCTATCAGACCGCAACAGCACAGGATAATATCCTGATCCTTAACGTTGGCCCAAATCGTGACGGGCGTATAAAAGATTCGGATGTTTCCGTTTTGCTTCAATTAAAAGAAAGACTAAAGTTATAGTTCAAAATAGATTAACCTAGACACTAAAAACAAGTACGTTAAGACTTTATGATAAAGACGTTTGATATTCAGGATCGGAGATTTCCTTTGGCTACCGGTGCGGGCAGTGATGCGATACACAAGGACCCGGTGTATTCATATGCTGTGACGCGATTGGTAGATGATCAGGGGCGTGTAGGCACAGGTCTGGCTTTTACACTGGGTGCGGGAAATGAGCTGGTCTGTCGCGCCGCAGCTTTTTATGCCGAACGGTTGAAGGGTATTCCAATTGAGGATCTGATGGCAGATTTTGGTCGGTTGTTTAATCAGTTGAGCAACGAACAGCAGTTTCGCTGGTTAGGTCCGCATAAAGGGATCGTTCATTTGGCCTTAGCTTCGGTAACAAATGCCTGTTTTGATCTTTGGGCCAAAACGAGAGGAATTCCGCTGTGGAAGCTTCTGACAGATCTCAGCGCCGAAGAGATTGTCAATACGCTGGATCTTTCCTATTTGGAAGATGAGTTGACAAAGGCAGAGGCCATCAGCCTGTTGGATTCTAATATCTCAACGTCTTCTGAAAGAATGGGGATTATTGAAAAAGGATATGCTGGCTACGACACATCGGTCGGCTGGTTTAACTATTCAGATGAAAAAGTGCGTGACAATTGCAGGCGTGCTATCGACAATGGTTTTTCTGCAATGAAGCTCAAAGTGGGCAGCGAAGATCCATTGCGGGATATCCGCCGCGCACATATCGTACGGGAGGTCGCCGGCGATGAAGCTAAAGTGATGCTGGATGCAAATCAGCAATGGACCCTTCCGCAGGCGCTTTCTATCTGTCAAGAGCTGAAAGAGATGAACCCTTTTTGGGTAGAGGAGCCGACACACCCAGACGACATTGTTGGCCATAAGATATTGGCCGAGCGCATTGCGCCGATTAAAGTGGCTATGGGGGAGCATGTGCCGAACCGCATTCTGTTTAAAAATTATCTTCAAATGGGGGCGACAGGATTTATACAGGTGGATGCCGTTCGAGTCGGCGGCGTGAGCGAGTTTATTTCAGTGAGTTTACTCGCTCGAAAATATCATATTCCCGTTGTACCCCATGTCGGTGACATGGGGCAGCTGCATCAGCATCTTGTTTTGTTTAACCACATCAGCCTTGGGCATGAGGCCTTATTTTTAGAGCATATTCCGCATTTAAAGCCTCATTTTTTACATCCCGTATCAATAGAAAGTGGAGTTTATCGTACCCCGATGGATGTGGGAAGCAGTTGTGATTTGTTATAAGTTGACGTTATGTTAGGAAATTTAGATTTAGGTATCGCCATCTTTTATATTATGTTGATTTTGGTTGTCGGGGTATTGGCTGGCTCGGGACGATTTAAGAAAGTGAAGGAAACAAGCGCTGAGGGGTATTTTTTGGCTGGAAAGACACTCCGGTGGCCGGCCATTGGGCTAGCGCTGTTTGCGACCAATATCTCAACGGTGCATCTGGTCAGTCTGGCGCAAAGCGGTTTTGATACAGGCCTGCTTAATGGCAACTTTGAATGGATGGCTGCCTTTACCCTGGTTTTACTAGCCTTGTTTTTTGTTCCGTTTTATCTTAAATCGGGTGTTGCCACCTTGCCCGACTTTCTGGAACGGCGCTATGACCGTGCCAGCCGGGATTGGCTCACATTGATCTCAATATTATCGGCAATTGTTATTCATATTGCTTTTTCGATGCTGGCCGGCGGAATTGTACTGCGCACGCTCTTTGGATTTAATATGTATCTGAGTATTACCATGATCTGTATGATTACCGGAATATATACAATACTAGGTGGTTTGCGTGCTGTTGTCGTGACAGAATCTATTCAGACGATTGTATTGCTGGCAGGGGCTTTTATTATCAGTTTTGCTGCTTTTGACAAAATGGGTGGCTGGATGCCGATGAAAGCTGAACTGTTAAAGGGGAATGCATTGGAACGTCTATCGATGCTTCGCAGCGGCAGCGATGGAAGCGGAATGCCCTGGTATGCGGTATTATTTGGTTATCCGATTCTGGGCATCTGGTACTGGTGCGCCGATCAGACGATTGTGCAACGTGTTTTGGGGGCGAAGGATGAAAATCACGGGCGTGTGGGAGCTCTTTTTTGTGGCTTCCTGAAAATTTTGCCTGTTTTTATATTTGTGCTTCCCGGTCTATTTGCGTATACCTTGTTTAAAACAGGGCAATTGGATTTAAGCAGTCTGGGGGTGGATAGTCAGGGGCAGATCAATTCAAAGGGTATCTATACCTTAATGATTACACAGCTGCTGCCTTCAGGACTGGTCGGTGTGTTGGTTGCAGCGCTTTTATCGGGTTTAATGAGTCAGATATCGGGTGCTTTAAACTCCATCTCGACCATGGTAAGCTACGATATTTTTAAACAGCGGCGGCCTGCCGCTTCCGATAAGCAATTAATCCGCATCGGGAAAATTGCCGCAGTCATTGCGATGGGCTTTTCCTTAGCTCTTTTGCCGCTGCTGGATCGCTATGAGAGCATTTTTAATGGTATAAATGATGTAATTGCGCATATTGCTCCACCCATAACCTGTGTATTTCTTTTAGGTGTCTTTTGGAAAAGAGCGTCTGCAATATCCGCGAAACTGACCTTATGGATCGGATCTGTTCTGGGGATCGCTGTATTTGTACTGAATAAACTAATGCCGGATTCCTGGATAGGCCAGACCCCCTTCATGATGATGGCTTTCTATTTATTTTTGGTCTGTATGATAATTCAGGTATTACTCTCGTATGTGTATCCCGTGCAGCATACTGTGCAAAGTCGGGATTTGTATTGGAAGAGCCCCATAGATCCGCTTCGGGGAAAAGCTTGGCCGGGTATAGGAAATTACCGTATTTTGTCGGCATTGCTGCTCGCTATTGTCGTGATTTTATATGTAATTTTCAACTGATTTTTTAAATGTTCCGATTCTTTGGAACTTGATACTAAATACAAGAATAATAGAACGTGAAAACCTTAGATGATAAAATAATATTGATCACCGGCGGAAGTGCCGGAATCGGTTTGGAATGTGTAAAAGCCTATGTCAAAGCGGGGGCGAAGGTGGCCTTTATTGGCATCGATCAAGCGTCGGTTAATGAAGTAAGCGAATTGATCGGCAGGCCGCATATCGGGATCTGTGCGGATGTGACGCAGGCTCGGGAGGTTGATTTGGCGATCCAGCAGACGGTTGCTGTTTTCGGCCGGATTGATGCAATCCATAATAATGCTGGTCTGGCGAGTCCATCAAAACCTTTGCATGAAACAACAGACGATGAATGGTGCAAGTTGCTGGATACCAACATGAAGAGTATTCTATTGACAACGAGATATGGTTACCCCTATTTAAAAGAGTCAGGGGGCTGCATTTTAAACACCAGCAGTTTAGTAGGGGATATAGGTCAGGAAAATCACGCAGCCTATGCAGCTACGAAAGGTGCTGTCAACGCGCTCACAAAATCAATGGCGATAGACTATGCGGCTGTCGGTATTCGTGTTAATTCAGTTATGCCAGCTGCTGTTATGACGCCCATGCTCAACAAATGGACACTGGAACAGCCTCGGCCGGCACAGGTTTTTGATTTTTTGAAAGATATACATCTACTGGGCTATTGTCCTGAAGGCGACGTGATCGCCGATGCCTGCGTATTTTTGCTGTCCAGCCAAGCGCGTTTTATCACCGGTGTAAATTTACCCGTAAGTGGGGGAGCAGAATTGGGGTACCGCAGAAATATCTAGCCGATTTTTTATATTCGTTATAATTATCTTGCATTTAAAAAGCAATTTTTCTAAGTTTGGCGCGCAGTTAAAAACTGTTTATAAACAATACATCAATCATGAGCCAGAAATTTATATACAATACACGTTATCCTTCTGTTGAAGATCTAAAGATTAAAGCGAAGAAAAGGATTCCCAAATTTGCATTTGATTATTTGACCGGAGGGGCAAATGAAGAACTGAATCTTGCCAGAAACGAGAACGATTTTGATAATATTCTGTTGAAGCCGCAATATTTGCTTGCCAGTGAAGAGATAGACCTTTCTGTCGAATTATTCGGTCGTCGTTATAGCGCACCTTTTGGTGTTTCACCTATTGGACTTCAGGGATTGATGTGGCCGAATGCACCGGAGATTCTTGCGAAAGCGGCAGCAAAGAATGATATTCCCTATATTTTGAGCACCGTTTCAACGAGCAGTATCGAACGTATTGCCGAAGTATCCGATGGCAAGGCATGGTTTCAGCTGTATCATCCGACAGAAAATAGACTACGGGATGATATTATAAAACGTTTACAGACGGTTGAATGTCCTGTGTTGGTTGTATTGGTTGATGTCCCTGCTTTTGGACTTCGCTATCGCGAAATCAAAAGCGGTTTGTCTATGCCGCCTAAAATGAGTATTGGCAATATATTGCAAACTTTTGCATGTCCGACTTGGGGGATAGAAACATTAAGACACGGGATCCCATCCTTTGCGACATTGAAGCCTTACATGGAAAAAGGGCTTGATTTGGCGCAGTTGGGACAATTTATGAATAGAACATTTACTGGTAAAGTGGATGTTGAAAAAATTAAGGCTATTCGGGATCTGTGGAAAGGACCTTTGGTGCTTAAAGGGATTGCTACGGATGAAGATATGCAGGCTTCCATTGCCTTGGGCGTTGATGGCGTAATCGTATCAAATCATGGTGGACGACAACTTGATGCAAGTGAGTCTTCGATCAACTCATTGATTCATTTGGCCAGTAATCCTGAATATAAAAAGAAAATAAAAATTATGCTGGACGGTGGTATCCGTTCGGGGGTTGATTTGGCACGTGCCCATGCTGTTGGGTCAGATTTTAATTTTATGGGAAGACCATTTATGTATGGTTTGGGAGCTTTAGGTAATGAAGGCGGGGAGCATACCATCAACATGTTCAAAACGCATTTGTATCAGGTTATGAAACAATTAAGCCTTTCAAAGATCGAGGACTTTCCGCAACGTCTACAGGCTATTCTGTAACTGTTGCATCGGGTCGGATTTTTGATCCGGTGTTGCGATGGGAATCAAGCCCACTATAAAAAAGAAAGCCGACTTTTATATAAAAGTCGGCTTTCTTTTTTATTCGCTATTGGAAATGGTTTACCAGTCGATATTTCTGTTGTCCGATGAACCTGCTTCCCATTGTTCGCTGACCTTGCCGCTGTTGGCATCTTCGGGTCTGGCGTATGCGGAACCCGCAGCAATACCTTGTTCAAGTTCGATCATAGTCGTGTTGACTTTTGGGGCGATGTATGCTAATTTCTTTTTCATAATATCTTTTTTATGCTTGCTGATTTACGTTTACTGAATTTTGTACCGCTATTCTCGGCAAATTTTAAATTTTTTTATTATTGACCTGTTTATAGATTATTGGCAAGGGATTTTCTTCTTTCCTGCACCTACACCTTTAATAATTGTACGTCCATCAACGAGCTGGGTTACTTTTACGGTGTTGCTTTGTGTCGCGCTCCAAGGGAACGTATTGAAGCTGTTTCCATTGAAGAGTTTAAGTTCATAAAGAGGTCCGCCGGATGTTTTGCTACCAAACAGAGTGACCTGTCCAGTCCGGCTGATCACCACCTTAACTAACGGGGCGCTGCTTGTACCTTTCATGTTGTAAACCTCGTCGATTCTTTTGTTGTTTTCGATATTGTTACCCGCGTATTTGCTACCATCTGCAAACTGAACATTCTGTGTAGAGGCCACTGCATTGGATTGAAATTGAATTTCCTGTTTAGCCAGTTTCACACCGTTAACTTCCAAATTGAATGCATTGTCCAATTCGGTAATGTCGAAGACAAAACCATAGTCTGCTGCTGGCGCAGTGAAGCTTCTGTCGATGGCAGTTCCATTTGGATAGAATTTGCCATCTTTCATAATGCCTGTTTTGCCGCCTGATGTTGTTGCAGGGTAGCTCCAGTTTAAGCCATCACTGGTTACATCTTGTGTACAGGTTCTGAAGTTAAGTTTCAGGTCGTATTTTTGTCCAGGATTGATCTTTACATTTGGAATGCTGATGTTCGTTTTGGTTTCATCATCAAGGGTTAGACTACCAAGCATCAATGTTCCGTTGCTGGTTGTCGGGTGGATCAATAAGGCCGGATTGCTGATCACCGTACGTAGACCATTTCCTAAAGCCGGAAATTGTGCGGTCACACCAGCATTGTTCAAACCGTTGTACGTTAGTGTTTGGTCTGCGAAATTTAAATTTGCACTATTGTGACTCGGTTTTAATACGGCAGTTCCGATTTGAGTGATCGCTCCGGTCATGCTTGGGTCCATGGTCAATGTTGTGGTGATTTGGCTAAATCTGTGTTTCAATACAACATTTAAGTTGTTTACACCATTTTTTAGCGTCAAAGTACCTGTGAAATACATTAAGTCGCCGCTAACATTATTTAAGCTTGCTGTTGATAAAGTGTTTTGATTGTTAATGCTCGGTAAAGCTGTTGTGCTATTGATTGAATAAGCAATAAAGGTATAAGACTTTCCGGCATCAAGAACAATACCTGCAGCAGTTGCTTCCTCCCCATAATTATACGTCTTTTCTGTTACGTAGGCTCCTTGGCTGTCATAAACAACAACTTTATACTTGACATTTTTGTCTAATGGCTTCTCTATGGTTTGAGCGGCGGCCAGTTTGGGGTTAGATGAGGCAACCAGGCTTTTTGTGACGGCTGAACTATTTGTTAGAACAACGTCAATGGAGCCTCCATTTTCCAATGGTACGGTCATTTCCTGTACATCAGGTGCACTGCTTGATGCATGTGAGGAGCCAGCGGAAGCTTGCTTCTGAACCGCATTATTGTCGGATTCATTGTAGGCTTCTACGCCTGATAGGTTGATTTTAACGACAGTTTCTCCTGTTAACGCGGTGTTCTCTCCGCTTTTGTTACAAGAGTAGAGACTAAGTGCAAAAGCGCTGCAGCCCAGCATGAGCAGGTTCGTCAGTCGGTGATGAGGGATTAGATTCATGTTAATTGACATTTTGTTTTGTTATTGATTTTTGATTTCGTTATTGATTTTGTCGTAAGTCATATTTGCAGTTGTATGCCGATTTGTAATTAAAAATGGTATACCATTGCTTTTTTATTGCTGTTGTTTTTTATCGATGCAATTATATAAATAGCATTTCACTTAACATTGTGTGTTTGTGTTATCTTATTTTTCTTGTAGAGAAATATCTACAATAGTGCCATTTCTTGTTTTAATGTTGTTTAAACACGTTTTTATCTATTTTTCTGTTAATTACAATTGGTTTTATTTGAATAAAAATGTATTAATAGTTAATTTCAAAGCGAATCCCTAGTCTTGTGTGTGATTATGCGTTTTTATGTGGTTTAAAGGGTGGGAAAAGTGCTCGTTTGCGCACAGTTGTTCGATTATTTTTGAGGAAGAACAGGAGTGGATGCTAAACAATAGATTTCTGGGGCTAAGCGCAGATTTCAATTTATTTTTTTTAAATTTGCGTATCCATGAGATTAATTGTTTTCATATTGATAGCATATATTATGGGACTTTCTTTTGTTCCCTGCAGTGATTCTACCAATCGCTGTGACCAGACTGCTATGGAAACACAATTAAACCAAGCACATAACCACAGTGATGACGCATCCGATGCCTGTTCTATTTTCTGCTATTGTAATTGTTGTAGTGGAAATATAACGGCTTATGCGTATCAATTTCCGCAAATAGATAGTGTTCCGGTATCAATTTATTTGGACACTCGTAATCCTGTCCTTAACACAGCGATTGTCACCAGTTATCTTGGAAGCATCTGGCAGCCGCCAAAAGTTAATGCTTAATTTTTCGTAAAAATTCTAGAAACAAATCTGATAGGAGCATGCTATGCTGTTCTTTTTCAGCTTTGTGCTCGGGATACGCTTGTTCTATTGTATTACGACAAGAGATGAGCTATTCTAACGAGCTATTAGTTAAGCATTAATCACGTATATTGTGTTAGATCATATTATAAAATTTAGCATTAAGAACAAGATCGTTATCGGTATAATGACCTTGTTGCTTATCATTTGGGGGGCATGGAGTGCGACGAAACTGCCAATAGATGCCGTTCCCGATATTACCAATAATCAGGTGCAGATCTTTACTTCCTGTCCAACGTTAGCCGGACAGGAAGTTGAACAATTGGTTACATTTCCAATTGAGCAAAGCATCGCAACCGTTCCGAAAATCGAAGAGATCAGGAGTATTTCACGCTTTGGACTTTCTGTCATTACTGTTGTTTTTGACGACGACGTGGATATTTACTTTGCCCGTCAGCTAATTGGTGAGCGTTTAAAAGAAGCGGTGGATCAGATTCCACAAGGTATTGGTAAACCTGAGCTGGCTCCGGTAAGTACTGGACTGGGAGAAGTATACCAATATATTATCCATCCCAAAAAAGGAAGTGAAAAAAAATACAATGCAAAGGATCTGCGGACCATGCAGGACTGGATAGTTGCCCGTCAGCTTTATGGAACACCCGGGATTGCAGAGGTCAATAGTTTTGGCGGTGAGCTTAAACAGTATGAAGTGGCTGTTGATCCGAATAGACTTAAGGCGATGAATATCACGATTCCAGAGATATTTACTGCCTTAGAGAAAAACAACCAAAATACAGGTGGTGCCTATATCGATAAAAAACCGAATGCTTATTTTATCCGGGGAATTGGGCTGGCGACCTCCTTGGAAGATGTCAGAAATATTGCTATCCGCAAATCAGGATCTATACCGATTTATGTAAAAGATGTTGCGGATGTACGTTTTGGTCATGCGGTGCGCTATGGAGCCCTGACCTACAATGGAGAGGTAGACGCTGTGGGCGGTGTCGTCATGATGCTAAAGGGGGAAAATAGTAATGAGGTGGTCAATCGGGTGAAAGAAAAGTTACCAACTATTCAGAAATCTTTACCGGATGATGTGGTCATAGAGCCCTATTTGGATCGGACGGATCTGGTTGGACGTGCGATCAGCACTGTTGAAAAAAATCTGATTGAAGGCGCGCTGATCGTCATTTTTGTCCTGGTATTATTTCTTGGGAACTTGCGCGCAGGTCTTATCGTTGCCTCGGCGATTCCACTGGCGCTGCTGTTTGCACTTGGACTGATGAACGTCTTCGGCGTAAGCGCCAATTTAATGAGTTTGGGTGCGATAGATTTCGGTTTAATTGTCGACGGAGCCGTTATTGTCGTGGAAGCTACGTTACACCATTTAGGCTTACGAAAGTCAACCGAAAAATTGACCCAAGCTGAGATGGATCACGAAGTATTTGAATCTGCATCTAAGATCCGTACCAGTGCAGCTTTTGGTGAGATTATTATTCTTATCGTTTATATTCCAATTTTAACATTGGTAGGTGTTGAAGGGAAAATGTTTCGTCCGATGGCACAAACAGTTGGATTTGCCATTTTTGGCGCATTGATTCTCTCGTTGACCTATATCCCTATGATGTGCGCTTTGTTCCTGCCGAAAAAACAGAGCGGCAAGCAGACCTTGAGTGACCGGATGATTGCGGGACTGCAGCGTATGTACGAGCCTTTATTACAAAAAGCCATTCGGTTTAAATACCTGATCGTGAGTTTAACTGTTGCCATTTTTGCTTTGTCGGCCTTCTTTTTTAAGCATATGGGTGGTGAGTTTATTCCACAATTGCAGGAAGGTGATTATGCGTTCCATTGTATACTTCCGCAGGGAAGCTCGCTTTCGCAAAGTATTGAAACCTCCATGCAGGCTTCCCGGATTATCAAAGAGTTCGATGAAGTGAAGATGGTTGTCGGCAAGACAGGCGCTGCTGAGGTGCCGACGGACCCTATGCCACCGGAAGCGACAGATATTATGGTGGTATTGAAGCCTCAAAAAGAGTGGAAGTCGGGCCGATCTTATGAAGAACTGGGTAGCGCTATTCTTGAAAAATTAGAGGTAATTCCTGGTGTCTTTTTCGAAAAAAATCAACCTATTCAGATGCGTTTCAATGAGTTGATGACGGGTATCCGTCAGGATGTGGCTGTAAAGATCTTCGGTGAAAATATCGACTCACTAGCCGCTTACGCCAATGTGGTTGCCGCGCAGATTCAATCCGTTCAAGGGGCGACTTCTCCACAAGTGGAGCGCGTATCCGGTCTGCCGCAAATCAATATTGTTTACGACCGTACAAGGATTGCGAATTATGGATTGACCATTCAGGACGTTAATGATGTGGTGAGTACCGCCTTTGCCGGTCGAAGTACGGGACAGATCTATGAAAATGAACGTCGCTTTGATCTGGTCGTCAGGTTAGATACAACCCACCGAAACAGTATTGATGATGTACGTAATCTGATGATTCCTACAGATACGGGTACACAGATTCCTCTTTCTCAAGTTGCTGCCATTGATTATAAATTGGGCCCGGCCCAAATCAGCCGTGAAGCCGGCAAAAGAAGAATTGTGATCGGTTTTAACGTGGCAGGACGTGATGTTCAAACCGTGGTAAAAGATATCCAACAACAATTGGCTGCAAATGTAAAGCTTCCGGCAGGCTATTATTTCACCTACGGAGGCCAGTTTGAGAACCTGCAAAAAGCAAGTTCACGCCTGCTGATTGCCGTGCCAGTTTCGTTGCTGCTTATTTTTATGTTGCTGTATTTCACGTTCCATTCCTTTAAGCAGGCGACACTGATTTTTACCGCAATTCCAATGAGTGCTATCGGGGGCGTATTTGCATTGATGTTGCGCGGCATGCCTTTTAGCATCAGTGCCGGTATCGGTTTTATTGCACTGTTTGGCGTGGCGGTACTCAATGGTATTGTTCTGATCGGTACATTCAATCAGTTAAAAAAAGAGGGGGTCGATGATATTTTTCAACGCGTTAAAGAAGGTACTTTGACTCGTTTACGCCCTGTACTCATGACAGCGACAGTGGCCTCGCTGGGCTTTTTACCGATGGCAATAAGTACAAGTGCCGGCGCTGAAGTTCAAAAACCTTTGGCAACGGTAGTTATTGGCGGGCTGGTAACGGCAACTTTTCTGACCTTGTTTGTGCTGCCCCTATTGTATATAATTTTTAATTCTAAATGGAATATGAAGCGAAGTAGCGGTGCTAAGACCTTTGTTACAGTACTTATTTTCTTATTTATGACCTTGGGGTCTCAGGTGTTTGGCCAGGAGCGTATTTCTATTGCAGAAGCTGTGGAAACTGCTTTAAAGAGCAATCGCCAGTTTGCGATCAATCAAGCCGAGATTGCAGGAGCAGGTTTTAATGTCAAAACGGCAACCGAAATTCCCAAGACGGGGATTTTTGCAGAAAATGAAGATTACCGTCCTACGGATAAGGCCGGCTTATTGAAAATTGGTATAACGCAAAGTATTGCCTGGCCCGGGCTCTACGCAGCGCGTAAGGAGTATTTTAAACAACAACTGAAATATGCGAATTTAAATACGGATGTATTGAAAACTGCGATTACGAAAGATGTAAGGACAGCCTATTTTCAGCTTTGGTATCTCCAGGATCGTCAAAAGCTGTATATGGAGTTGGATAGTATCTATACAGCCATGTTTAAGGCAACAGAATTACGTTTTAGGACTGGTGATGTGGCTGCGCTGGATAAAATCGCCGCAGAAGCAAAATTGAAAGAGCTGCAGGCTCAGTTGGTTCAAAACAAGAAGGATATTGTTATTCAGCAGCAGCAATTGATGATGTTGTTGGATCGTAATGAATGGATGCTTCCATTAGATCAGTCTTTAGCGAAGATCGCTGTGGAAATCAGTCCATCAGAAGAACTAACGCATCCTTTACTTGTTTTACAGCAGCAAAATGTAAATATCGCTTCGTCGAATATCAGCGTTCAGAAAAATACAAATAAGCCGGAGTTCTCGGGTCGATTTTTCTCCCAGCGTGTTTGGGGAGCCAAGGATCCGTTATCGGGATTTTCTGTCTCCGCATCTTTCCCCGTCTTTAGCCAGGGCGCTTATAAAAGTAAAGTGAAGGCTGCCAGTGCTGAAATGGAAGTTCAACAGCGTAAGTTGGAATATGATACGCAGGTATTCCAAACCAATAAAGGGAACGCACTTGCAGAGATTGACAAGAATAGTGCATTACTGCAATTTTACGAGTCTTCGGGTTTAAAACAAGCGGATGCGATCATTAAAGCGGCAAGTTTGGGTTATCGAACGGGGGAGATCAATTTTGCTGAATTAAGTCAATTTTTAAGTCAGGCCATTGGGATTCGTCAGAATTATTTAGAGGTACTCAATCAGTATAATCAATCAGCAATTCAATATAATTACTTCAATAACAAATAAGTCAACAATGAAAGTTTTCATAAAGATATTTATCGTATGTATCGCCGTCGCTGTTTTTTACGGTTGCGGTTCAAATGAGTCGGAGCGTAAAGGTCAACCAGCGGGAAAGGAAGAGCCGAAAGCCGAAGAGGGGCATGAGGAAGGGCCTGTTACCGTAGCCGCCCTGAGTGCTGCACAAATAAAAGCTGTGGGCATCGTTTTTGGAGGAATTGAAGAGAAGGAACTGACAGCTACAATTAAGGCCAATGGACTTTTGAGTGTACCCAATAACAATAAAGCGAATGCGACGGCGCTTTATGGTGGTGTAGTGAAGACGTTAAATGTACAGTTGGGAGACAATGTGCGTAAGGGGCAGGTAATCGCTACGATTACCAACCCCCAGTTTGTACAGTTGCAGGAGGAATACGTTTCCCTCGCAAGTAAAATTACCCTCGCTGAACAAGAGATGGCAAGGCAACAGGAATTGAATGAGGGCAATGCCGGCGCACGGAAAAATCTGCAGGCCGCAACAGCGGACTTCAACAGTTTACGGGCCCGAAAGGCTTCCTTGCAACAACAGATCCAATTGATGGGTATTAATCCCAATAGCGTGAATCTTTCCAATATGCGTACTTCATTGGCCGTAACAAGCCCTATCAATGGAACCGTGAGTAATGTTTTTGCGAAAATAGGGAGTTATGTGGATGTCTCTTCTCCGGTGATCGAGATTGTTGACAATAGTCTTCTGCACTTAGATCTGCAGGTGTTTGAGAAGGACCTACCCTTGGTGAAAGTTGGTCAGATCATCAACTTCCAACTGACAAACAACCCAGACAAAACGTATACCGCCAAAGTTTTTACCATAGGTTCTTCCTTTGAAAATGACAGCAAGACCATCGCTGTCCACAGTACGGTTGTAGGCAGCAAAGTGGGCTTGATTGATGGAATGAACATTACAGGGATGATCGGTATCAATAATGTGCGGACTCCGGCTGTTCCGAATGACGCCATTGTAGAGGCCGACGGCAAGTATTATATTTTTGTGGAGACGGACAAGAAACCTGAGGAGCATGAAGAAGGGCACGACGATCACGGGCATGCGCACGATGAGGGCGAAGCAAAACATGCGCACAGTAACGAGAAAGAAGCCGCGGAACATGGCGAAGAACAGGCCAAGAACATCAATTTTGAAAAAATTGAGATTCAAAAAGGTGTGTCTGCTTTGGGGTATACGGCGATTACACCCGTAACAGAGATTCCTGCAGGAACAAAAATTGTTGTGAAGGGTGCTTTTTTTATCAATGCCAAAATGAGTAATACAGGTGGACACGAACATTAATTGACAGCATTTGTTAACATAATCAAAGCAAGTTATGGAACATAAACATCGTTATGATGCACAAGGCAGACAGCTTTGTTGTACACAGACAGAAAAAATATATAACCAGGCGGGAGCTGAAGAGCTTATACAGAAAGCGCCGGCTTCTGGTCATGACCACAGTCACAGTCCTGATGATGGACACGATCATTCTACGGTCGGGGCGAGTAAAGTTGCGCTATTCCTACCAGCGCTGATTTCCTTTATATTGCTTATTACAGCGATAGCAATGGATAATTGGATGACGCCGTCTTGGTTTAAAGATTGGGTGCGTACAGCTTGGTATATAGTTTCTTATCTTCCTGTGGGGCTTCCTGTCATCAGTGATGCCTTAAAGAGTATTGCTAAAGGGGAAATCTTCTCGGAGTTTTTGTTGATGACCATCGCGACAATAGGAGCTTTTGCGATCAAAGAATACCCAGAAGGTGTAGCGGTGATGTTGTTTTACGCCGTAGGAGAGGTTTTTCAGACCTTGGCGGTGAGTCGGGCCAAAAGCAATATCAAGGCATTGCTGGATCAGCGTCCCGACGAGGTGACCATCCTGGATGATGGAAAAAGCAGGGTAATCAAAGCTGCAGATGCCAATATTGGAGCTATTGTTCAGCTGAAGCCTGGGGAGAAGCTCGGGTTGGATGGTGAATTGCTGTCTGAACAAGGTGCATTTAATACAGCCGCCTTGACTGGTGAGAGCAAGCCAGATACGAAGATGAAGGGTGATGTGGTACTGGCCGGGATGATCAATATGAATACCGTGAGTTTGATTCGGGTGACAACCGCTTACCAAGACAGCAAGCTGAGTAAGATTCTTGAACTTGTACAGAACGCGACAGCTCAAAAAGCACCGACAGAATTGTTTATTCGGAAGTTTGCGAAGATATACACGCCAATTGTGGTCTTTCTGGCTATTGGAATCTGTCTCGTTCCTTGCTTTTTTGTGAGTCAATATGTCTTTAGTGAATGGTTGTACAGAGCTCTTGTGTTTTTAGTGATTTCTTGTCCCTGTGCACTGGTCATTTCAATTCCTTTGGGATATTTTGGCGGAATAGGTGCTGCGAGTAGAAATGGTATTTTATTTAAGGGCAGTAATTTTTTGGATGCGATGGCCGACATCAAGCATGTTGTGATGGATAAAACCGGAACAATGACCGCGGGCGTTTTTAAGGTCCAGGAAATTAAGCTACAAGACGGTTACGACGAAGCCGGGATTTTAAAGCTTGTCAATAAAATAGAAAGCCACAGTAGTCATCCGGTTGCGACAGCAATCAGAGAATATGCTGGCGAGGTCGATGAAGCGGTCAGTCTTGATGATGTGGAAGAAATAGCTGGGCATGGGCTAAAAGCTATTGCTGACGGTAAAATACTGTTGGTAGGAAATTTTAAATTGCTGGACAAGTTTAATGTAGCCTATGATATCGATCCGAACAGCATTGTATATACCACAATTGCCATCGCTTTGGACGGCAAATTTGTAGGGTTCATGACCATCGCTGATCGCATAAAAGCGGATGCTGCGCTCACCATCCAGTTATTGCACAAGCTCGGTGTAAAAGCAACCATGCTGAGCGGGGATAAGACGACGGTAGTCGCCTATGTTGCAAAGGAGCTCGGTATAGATCAGGCCTATGGAGATCTGTTGCCGGAGGATAAAGTGAATAAGGTGAAGGAGATAAAGGCGTTGAATGAATCAGTTGCTTTTGTTGGGGATGGTGTCAACGATGCTCCGGTTGTGGCGTTAAGTGATGTCGGCATAGCGATGGGCGGACTGGGCAGTGATGCGACAATCGAGACGGCCGATGTCGTCATACAGGATGACAAACCTTCAAAAATTCCGATGGCTATCCGTATCGGAAAACAGACTAAAAAAGTGGTCTATCAGAATATAGGCCTTGCCTTCATAGTCAAAGGGATCGTGTTGATTCTTGGAGCAGGAGGTTTGGCAACAATGTGGGAAGCTGTATTTGCCGATGTTGGCGTATCGTTAATAGCTATATTGAATGCGATAAGAATTCAGAAAATGAAATTTTAACAATTAGCGCTAAGTTGCACCCGCCCTTTTCATTGGATGAAATGAAGGGTGGGTGTATATGATTGAAGATGCTGCTGTTTTCTTTCCACAAGGTGTTTTTGCTATTTTTTTTCGCTATCATTTTATTTTAATACTAAATATATTAGTATATTTGACTGTGATTTTTATTGCTGGTAAGCAATAATGACATGTCAATACATGAATGATATGGAAAGGAGTATAGTCCATTGTGATCTGGATACATTTTTTGTATCCGTTGAACGGCTGGTCAATAGTAAGCTTATTGGTGTGCCAGTGCTTATCGGCGGTAGCAGCGATCGAGGTGTGGTGGCTTCGTGTTCCTATGAAGCCAGGAAGTCGGGAGTACATTCCGCTATGCCAATGCGCTTGGCCCTAAGAATGTGTCCGGATGCGGTTGTTGTGAAAGGTGATCACGATCTATACAGTTATTACTCCAATATGGTGACTGAAATTATTTCGCTAGAGACCCCAATTGTAGAGAAAGCAAGCATTGATGAGCATTATCTCGATGTTTCGGGAATGGATCGCTATTTCGGATGCTGGAAATGGAGCCAGGAATTGCGGCAGCGCATTATTAGGGAAACGGGGCTGCCGATCAGTTTTGGCCTTTCTGTCAACAAAACAGTCTCTAAAATCGCAACAGGGCAGGCAAAACCCTGCGGTGAACTGCAAGTGAACGGGGGTACAGAAAAGGGGTTTCTTGCTCCGCTTTCCATTCGGAAAATACCCATGGTCGGAGATAAGTCGTATACTTTGCTACGTAATATGGGGATTTCTAAAATTGGAACCCTGCAGCAAATGGAGATTTCAACCTTACAGCAGGTTTTAGGTGAAAATGGTATTCATATTTGGCGGAAGGCCAATGGTCTCGACGATACACTTGTCGTTCCCTTTCGTGAACAAAAGTCCATGTCTAAAGAAACGACCTACCAGCAGGATACAATTGATATGGATGTATTGCGGCGTACATTGATCGGGATGGTTGATCATCTTGCTTTTGAGTTACGTAAAGAGCAGCGGCTGACCAGTTGTGTTACCTTAAAGATACGTTATAGTAATTTTGATACCCACACCCAGCAATTGCAGATCGGTTATACGAATTCCGACCGAAGACTGATCGAAGTCGTACTGTCTTTATTTAAAAAGCTATATAGCCGGCGCATGTTAATTAGACTGGTTGGAATCAAATTTTCGGGTCTGATCTATGGAGCTTACCAGACGGATCTATTTGCTGATAATGCCGAAGAAGTAAATTTAATGCAGGCTATGGATCGTATTAAAAGTCGATATGGCGCAGAATTTTTGATGAAAGGGATTTGTGTGCCCGTTCCGGGGGAGAAAGGAGGGGCGAGTGCTCTTAAATCTTCATAGCTTCTATAGCCTGCGTTATGGCACATTGAGTCTGGAAGATCTTATCCAAGAGATCCAGTCTGGAGGCTACGATACTGCGGTGCTGACCGATATTAACAATAGTTCGGGGGTATTGGATTTTATACGGCTAGGACGTAAAAGCGGGGTAAATTTACTCGCGGGGATGGAGTTTAGAGCAGGTGACAAGCTTCGTTTTATCGCTATTGCTAAGAATGAACGCGGTTTTCAGGAAATCAATGCCTATCGCACCAAACTGAATATGGAGCAGCGATCTGTGCCGCACCGCGCCCCCGATTTTGAACAGGTATTTGTTGTTTATCCATTCTCGGAGATCGGCCAGCAAGAGTTACGGGACTATGAATATATTGGGATCAGACCCTCTGAACGCACCAAAGTACGTTTGTTGGATCGGAAACATTTGGCTAATTGTGTTGTATTGGCGCCTGTGAGTTTCCGGCGGGACGATTATGTGCTGCATAGGCAATTACGTGCGATTGACAATAATCTGTTGATATCACAATTGGAGGCGCATCAAGTGGCTCTTCCGGATGAAGTACCTTTGTCGAGAATAGCACTGATGGAGATGTTTGCAGATTTACCCGAACTCGTGAACAATACGGAGCAATTGCTTGCCCAATGTTCCTTCTATTTCGAATTTGAGACCGTTAAAAACAAAGCCACTTTTACAGACAATCATTATGCGGATAAAGAAATGCTTTTTAGTCAGGCAGCAATGGGATTGGAAAGACGTTATGGGAAAAATGATACTGTAGCAAGGAAACGGATCCAGCGGGAATTGGAAATTATAGAACATCTTAAATTTTCAAGTTATTTTCTGATAACCAACGATATTTGTCGTTATGCGAGACATCGGGATTTTCATTATGTAGGACGTGGTTCGGGAGCAAACTCTGCAGTTGCCTATTGTTTGGGGATTACCGATGTTGACCCTATTGCCCTGAATCTGCCATTCGAACGTTTTCTAAATCCTAAGCGGAAGAGTGCTCCCGATTTTGATATTGACTTTAGCTGGAATGAGCGTGACGATATTTATGATTATATTTTTAATAAATACGAGCATGGACATGTGGCGTTGATGGGCGCCATGAGTACTTTTCGGTCGCGGAGTATTTTGCGTGAACTTGGAAAGGTATATGGTCTCCCTAAGGCGGAGATTGATCGTCTGATTCATGAACCCGAACACATGCTGAATAAAAATGAGGTAACGAATACCATTTTGAGCGTGTACAATCGGATGGCAGATTTTCCTAATCAACGTTCCATCCATGCAAGTGGTGTTCTCATTTCCGAAGCTCCCCTGGTATCTTATGGAGCGATGGACTATCCTCCTAAAGGACTCCCTACGATGCAATTTGACATGTACGTCGCCGAAGATATTGGTTTTGAAAAATTTGATATTCTATCGCAACGGGGAATAGGTCATATCAAGGACTGCAGAACGATAGTCCGCGAGAATCTAGGCGAACTGATCAATACGGATACCCCCGAGCTTTTCTTTAATGACCCGCTAATTGCGGCGCAATTGCAGTCTGCCCATACTATTGGCTGTTTCTATATTGAAAGTCCAGCTATGCGTCAGCTTTTGACTAAACTGTCCTGCAATACGTATAAAACTTTAGTGGCAGCTTCTTCCATTATTCGTCCGGGGGTAGCGAGTTCGGGCATGATGAGCGAATATATTCGACGTCATCACGATCCATCTGCAGCAAGTTACCCACATCCAGTATTTAAAGAACAGCTCGAGGAAACTTATGGTGTGATGGTTTACCAGGAAGATGTGATGAAAATTGCAAACGCCTATGGTGGCTTGGATATGGCCGATGCAGATGTGCTACGGCGCATGATGTCGGGCAAATACCGTGATAAGGATCACCTTGCAGCTATCAGCGCGCGTTTTTTTGCCAATTGCAAGTCGAAAGGATATGCCGAGCGGATCAGTATGGAAATTTGGCGGCAGATGGAGAGCTTTGCCGGTTATTCCTTCAATAAAGCGCATTCCGCGTCCTATGCTGTAGAGAGTTACCAAAGTCTCTACTTAAAAACCTATTTCCCGTTGGAATTTATGGTTGCGGTTCTCAACAATTATGGTGGTTTCTACAACCGTAAGGTTTATGTTAATGAAGCGCGGGTTGCAGGGGCCAACATCTGTCTGCCTTGCGTTAACCAGTCCAATGTCAATACGCGTATTTTTGGAAAGGATATTTATTTGGGATTTGATTGTCTCCAGCATCTGGAACAAAAACTGGCTTTGCATATCGTAAACGAACGTGCCTTACATGGACCTTATCTTAGTTTGGAAAATTTTGTTAGGAGAGCGGCGATCGGCCTGGAGCAATTGATTATTTTGATCCGCGCCGGTGCCTTGCGTTTTACCAGCATAGGAAAAAAGCAATTATTGTGGGAGGCTCATTTAATGATGAGTAAATATAAACCGGCCCGCAACGGAAATGTACTCTTTGCTGTGGAAAGCAGAAAACCAATACTTCCCCCGCTGGAGGAAAATGTTCTGGAAGACTATTACGACGAGCTTGAGTTGATCGGTTTCTGTGTTACAGGTACATTGTTCGATTTGGCAAAGAGTAGCTTTAGAGGCGATATTTGTGCGGAGAGCATGAAGGCCCATGAAGGCGAGACTGTTCGGATGGTGGGTGATTTTGTCTGTGAAAAAATGGTGAGGATGCGCCACGGCGGACAAATGAAATTTGGAACTTTTTTGGATTCGGAAGGACGTTTTTTTGATACTGTTCATTTTCCTCAGACACTGATCGAATATCCACTTCGGGGGAATGGTATTTATTTGATCGAAGGGAAAATTGTCGTTGATTATGGCTGTCCATCATTGGAAGTAAAACGATGTGCCAAGATGCCTTTAAAATCTGATCCGCGAAGTGAATAGCCTATTTTTTAGATTACCTTTGTAATGTATTACGTGAGTACAAGTGATGACGAAAGAACAAATTGCGGGATTGCTTGAAGGTGTGCCTTCTGCAGTCGGCGTATATTATATTTACGATAAGAATGATGTGTTAATTTATGTCGGTAAGAGTATCGATATCAGAAATAGGTTATTGCAGCATTTTAGAAGTGCAGATTTTAAGGAACGTAAAATTCAGGGAGCGGCTTGCCGCGTGGGGTTTGAAGTGACAGGTCACGAATTATTAGCCCTTTTATATGAATCTGATCTGATCAAAAAACATCAGCCGTATTACAACCGTGCACAGCGTCGAACCTATTATGGATTTGGCCTTTATTTAGCGACGAATCCATCGGGCTACCAAGTCCTTCAAGTGGAAGCGCTTGATTCCGAACGTGAGGAGTTAATGACGTTCTCGAGTCATCAGGAAGGAAAGGAACAGTTGTTCAAGATCGTGGAAGCTTACCAGCTCTGCCAAAAGATAAACAGGCTGCAGACTTATACGCGGCATTGTTTTCAGTACATGCTGAAAACCTGCAAGGGGGCGTGTATTGCGCAGGAGCTACCGGAAGATTATAATCGAAGGGTTCAGGAGTTTGTGGCCTCTTCTGAACTCCCGCTGGGCGAAATATTTTTGGAGGTTCTAGGCCGTACACCCGAAGAAAAGGGGCTGGTTTATCTTTTGGATGGTCAGTATAAAGGATTTGGCTATTGCAATAAACGTGTACGTAGCGAAAAGAAAAAAAGGGAAGCGATCCTCCTTAAAGCTGACAATAGAGATGTCAGACGTATTTTGAGACGTTATTTTAAGTACAATCCATTTTAAATCGCTCATGCATATGATTTACTGGAGCAACGCTCCAGTAAATCAAGGTTTTATTTTTGGTAAAAACTTCTTGTCGTTTTCATCTGAGTCTTTATAGTAAGCCCTGGCTTCGCGCAGTTTATTATGCATCTGTTCACGTATTTTATGATAAGCGTGCATGTTGATGAATCTTTTTTTAGAAGTTAACCGATATTTCCACCGATTCTATTGAATATATATGGAAATTGGACATCGATATGATCACCAAGATACATGCGTTTCGCTTCGCGTTTTATACGATATCCTTGACTCCTTAAAAATGAAATTGCAATCGTATTCTCTTTGGGCAGCACGACTTTTGAATTTTGTTTTAAATGTAATTTTAGCAAGGCTATCCCAGCAGTTGGTTCATTTGATGCAATAAATCCCTCTCCCAATGTTGGAAGATAATAAGCGCTCATCGTATTATTATCTGCGTAAATATAGGCAGATTGTAAGTGTGGCTCTATTTCACATAATCTATGTTCAGCAGTTATTGCATGATCGAGCGCTAGAAGCGCCTGTTTAAAGTTGGGTTGATAAGGAAGTATATTGTTGTCTGGTTCTTCGGGATGAGTATGTGATATTCCTTCAAAGAACAGGTAGGAGGTGCTTTCTTGAAACCCAATTTTTGCGTAAACGGGTGCTCCCATATCGGTTGCTATAAGTTGGATACTTGTACAATTGCTGAGTTGAGCGATACGAATGAGCTCGTTGGTCATTATTTTTCCATATCCTTTTCCCCGTTCACCTGGATCTACAATGATATGCCCCAGCCATGCAACATGTTCATGCACAATAGTGGCCCCAATGGCCACAATCTTGTGGTTGACTACGAGCTTTATTGGAAAACAAAATGCACTGTCAATATAATGTTTCACCTTTATTGTAATATCATCCCAGCCTTCTGGAGTTAATGATGCGATTTGGGGTAAGTCGGAAATCTGAATTGGTTCAAAAGTCATTGAAAAAGTGTTAAAAGTTTATACCTCTGTTTGATGCTATAATTTTAAAGATTTTGTAGCGATCAAAGTGGATAGAGCTCCTCGAGCAAATTGTGCTATTGCAGTAACTCATGTATAGCGTGTAGATAATCTTTGTTTTTAGAAAAATCATTATGCCCTTCATGTTTCAATCGGATCAATTTATCATGCTTCTTAAAGAACTTACTCAGTTTAATAGACGAACCAAAATAGACGGCCTTATCCTGTTCTCCATGAAAAATTACTGTTTGGCACTTCACTTTTCGCAATGCTTCAGCATTGTCAAAATGAAAGGGGATTCCAGTAGTATCGATCTCGGGGGCGACATGATGTGTCCAATCTTCAAAATTATAATAAGGTGCTTGAAGAATAAGCATTTTAGGTGTATTGCCTGCGGCTAAGGTTGAGGCTAGTGCAGTCCCCATAGATTGACCGATCAATATAATCTCATCCTCCGGATAGTGTTGAGTTAATTGTTCATATACTGTTTGTACATCCCTATAAAGTATTTTTTCATCAGTTACTTTACCTTCGCTTTTCCCATATCCCCTATAATCTAACATAAAAAGGTCATATCCATTGTCGGTATAGATATTGGCAATTTTGCCCCAGGTATCTAATGCACCATTACTGCCATGCAAATAGAAAATTAGCCCTTTGCTACTATCGACTTTAAACAATAAACCATGGAGTTTGATATTGTCTGCCGTTAAGATAAATTTTTCGTCAAATTTGCCTTTGAAATTAAAACTTGAATCCTGCATCTTTTTACCGGGGAATAATTGTTGTTCCAGCACCTCGTTCCAATTCGGCGTTGCTTGGGATTTACGATTTGACTGGGCATATCCCAAAGGAAGTAAAAAAATGTACAGGAAGAGTAATAGTGTTGGACGTAGGCTGAAAAGCCGACAGATGTTGCTTGATGCTCTATTGTTCAAACTCATAAATTGTCGAGTCTATGTTTTTTTAAGTTACACTTTTTTGGGGAAATGCTGAAAGTTTTAGCAATAAAATGTAAGAATAAGAACTGTCCTTTATTTTCTTAATCTAGATTAAGTTTATACCTTAATCCAGGTTGTTGGTGGCAGATGCCTTCTTTTCGTAACTTTGGGGTAGAAACATAAATAGATAGCATCAATTTTATATTTCGATTAGAATTAGTAAACAACGATAAATAGGAGATAATAACATGAAAAGATCAATCGAACGGATTTTCCAACGTCCGGCCCAACCTGGAATGGTGGGAGATGGTTTTCGCGTATTTAATATGATTCCAGGCAAAGGAATTTCCCAAAAGAGGATGAGCCCCTTTCTTCTATTGGACTTCAATGCAGCATTTGACTTTGGACCTTCGGACCATATAAGAGGAGTGGATGTCCACCCGCACAAAGGTTTTGAAACTGTGACCATTGCTTACAAAGGCAGCGTGGCACATCATGATAGTTCGGGCAATAGCGGTATAATCCGTCCTGGAGATGTACAATGGATGACTGCTGGAGCAGGGATATTGCATAAAGAGTACCATGAAGAGGAATTTTCGAAAAAAGGAGGACTGTTTGAAATGGTTCAGCTATGGGTTAATTTACCCGCAAAGGACAAATCAACACCGGCACATTATCAGGGCATTACCTCGGACCAAATGGGCAAAGTGGTGTTGCCAGATGCGGGCGGTGTGGTCAATGTGATCGCGGGAACGTTTCAGGATACGACTGGACCGGCCAGCACGTATACGCCAATCAACCTTTTTGATATTAAACTGGAAGAGCAGCATGAAACAAGCTTTATGGTACCACAAAATCATAACACCGGAATGTTGGTTGTGAATGGAGAGGTTGTGGTAAATGGTGAAGTCGCTGGAGAGCACAGCTTTGTGCTATTTGATCATGATGGTGAGGAGATTTCGATAAGGGCCAATAAAAACGCGGTTTTGCTTGTATTAAGCGGTGAACCTATTGACGAACCTATAGCGAGTTATGGGCCATTTGTGATGAACACACAGGCAGAGATATATCAAGCCTTCGAAGATTTTCAGGCCGGTAAGTTTGGCGTGCTCGAATAAATGAAATAGGTTTCCAAAAATGGCTTACATCCCGACAATGTAAGCCATTTTTGGAACTTAAGACAAGGGAATCAGCAACTGTCAGCCGATTTTTCTTGTCGGTGTATTTAGCTTTGTCCGGACAACTCTTTAAGACCGCTTTCCATAGGTAATATGGACAATCAGGACCAATAATGTACAACAAAACGCCGTGAACGGATGATAGGTGAAAATATCGCGAAGTGACTCACGCACTTTACTTATTTATTTGTTGATTCCGCTTTTTTTGAAAAGCACTGTATACGATTATCACACTTATTGTCATCAGAACAAATGCTAAGAAAAATGGTGCGCCCGAGAATTTAAAGGGTGCTTCGTCATGGGTAAAGTAATAGAAAAGATTGGTCATCATCGGAGGACCAATAATTGATGTTGCACTCATCAGGCTGGTTAAGGCCCCTTGAAGTTCACCTTGTTCGTTTGAAGGAACATTTTTTGTAATCACGGATTGTAGGGCAGGGCCACAAATACCACCTAGGCAATAGGGGATAAGGAATACAAACATCATCCATCCTTCGCTTGCAAATGAGAACAACAATAAGCCAATGGCATAGAGGGTCAGCCCATAAAAAATGCTTTTCTGTTCACCAAGTTTGGGAGTTGTCCATCGAATCAAAACACCCTGGACCAATCCAATCAGCAAACCAATAACACCCAGTGAAATACCGACCATTCTTTCAGTCCAATTGAATTTATACATGGTGAAAAAGTTCCAATTGCTCTGAACTGCATGACCTGCAATATATATTAAAATTAGGGCGACGATTAATCCAGATATTTCGGGATGTTTTCCGAGGAACTTAAAGGATCCAACGGGATTGGCGCGTTTCCAGTCAAAGGCTCTGCGTTTTTCTTTGTCCAAGCTTTCAGGTAAGATGAAATATCCATACAGGAAGTTTAGCATACACAGTCCTGCAGCGGCATAAAAGGGAACCCGAGCGCCATAATGACCGAGTAGACCTCCGATAACGGGGCCGATAATGAAGCCTAATCCAAATGCAGCACCTATCAAACCAAAGTTCTTCGCCCGATCTTCATCCGTTGATATATCCGCGATATAGGCACTTGCCGTTGTAAAACTGGCTCCAGTCAATCCAGCAATGACCCTTCCCAAGAAAAGCCATCCTATGCTTGGTGCGAGGGCTAGGAAGATATAATCTACAGCGAATCCAAAAAGGGAGATCAATATAATGGGTCTTCTCCCATATTTATCACTGAGATTGCCGACGACCGGAGAAAATATGAACTGCGTAAAAGCGTAAGCAAAGCCAAGCCAGCCTCCGTATTTTGCAGCTTCACTGATGTCACTATGAATCAATTCCTCGATAAGTTTAGGAACAACGGGAATGATGATTCCCCAACCTGTAATGTCGATGAGTAATGTGATAAATATGAATCCGATTGCCGCTTTTTTCTTGGAATTTTCCATCATGTTTCAAAAGTAATGAAATCCTTAAAAACTTGTCTGTTATTTAATTACTAATTTGTGAGTTCTCTTTGATTTTCGGTTACGTTAACAAACCGAGAATAGAAGATTCTTTTTCTTTCATTAAGTCCCAGGCTAATCCTATTTTTACAGACATTAATTGAATAATTGGCAGCAAGAAAGAGCCGTCGGAAAAATAAATTGTGGATTAGAAAGAAATGCTAATTTTTAGGGCCTAAAATAATAGTGTATTGTTATGAATGTAGAAAGTTTACCCTTATCCGAGGGAATTCAGAATATTGCCTTAAGTTTCTCCGGAGGAGGATTTAGGGCAGCTTCATTTAGTCTCGGCTGTTGTCGTTATCTTTCTTTGCTTCCTTATGGACAAGGGACCATGTTAGATCGGGTCAGGTATATCTCTTCCGTTTCTGGTGGGTCAATAACGGCGATGACTGTGTTTTCTATGCTAAGACAGGGCGTTCCATTTGAGGAAATTTATCGGCATTTAATTCGCCAGCTTCAGGGAAGTGAATTATTGGATAAGGTTTTTGAGACTTTAAATAACGAGAGCGCATGGTCTGCCCGTCCAGAAAAGAACAGAAATTTAATCAATGCACTGGCCCTGGTGTACGATCAGCATATCTTTAAGGGTGCTACCTATGGAAGTCTTTTTGCCGGACCTGTTCATAAATCGATACCGGTTATGGATGAATTATGTGTAAACGCCACGGAGCTAAATAATGGCATGAACTTTAGGTTCAGTACGCAGGGACGTATAGGCAATCAGTACTTGAGTTTAAATAGAGGGCATCAATCTTCTTTTGATTTGATCAAGAAAATAAAATTAGGCGATATACTGGCCTGTTCCTCCTGTTTTCCGGCTGGTTTTGAACCGATTGTTTTTCCGCGCGATTTTGCCTATGCGGAAGCAGATACGACACTCTCCTGGGATGATCTTGGGGGCACTGTAAAAACAAAGGACTATTATTCAGGCGATTTTCAACCACTCGCCCTCAATAAGGATATGTTCTCCTTAATGGACGGAGGAATCGATGACAATCAGGGAGTATATGCATTTAGACTGGCGGATGAAAGAAAAACAAAAGGCTATGAATATGATTTGTATATGCCCTGCGATGTAACCAGTAATTATCTTAAAAAGCCGTTTAGATACCCTGATGAGCGTAAATATCAGTGGTTAAATCGGAGTGCGGACAGTTTATTTTCGAGTATTTATTCAACAGTTTCTGTACTATTGATGCTGTCCATTCTGTTAACGCTGTTATCTGTAGTTTTTGTGGCGGCTGCTTGTAAGTCTTTAGTTTGGCCTGTTTTACTTGGATTTTCGCTAATGGGTTCCTTGATACTAACGGTATTGCAGGTAGGACTAGCTAAAATACGTAGAGCCGTTGTGGTCAATACAAATCGATCTGTGGGGGGCGAACGGACAGAAGGGACCTGGAACATGATGCTTAGAAAGTACAGTGTAAACTTTATGAAAATGCCGCTCGGAAAATTGCTGCAGTTATTGGAAGCAAGGGGGAAGTCCGTTTTTCTTCTGGCCAATACCATATTTCTCAAAAAAATTAGACGAGCAAGTTATGAGCAGCTGTTTACCGATTTGGGGATACCCAACAGGCAGATTGGTTTAACTTCCGTTTATCTGCTGTCGACAAAGAATGACCGCATGTTACAACAGGAGCTGAAAACCGATTTAAAAGGAAAAAATAGACCAATAAGTGTGGAGGATCCACGAATGATTCTAGATGTTTTGCAACCTAGTGCAGTATTGCGTGCCCATGTGGACAGTGCCACGGCCATGGAGACAACATTATGGTTTGATGATTATCATTTGAAGGACGACGCCCTAGCAAGTTTACTGATTACGGGTCAGGCAACGATGTGTTTTAATTTATTGCGTATTGTTCTTCGGATACCATCTTCTCATCATTCCTGGGAGGGCTTAAAAAAACAGCTGCTCATGGATTGGGAAAAGTTTAATGAGAAACCCAACTGGATGCTTACTTCTACTTAAAACATTCATTCTCTGATCAGATCGCGTGACATTTGGGATGGTGAAGGACCGTAAAATTGCATGAATTGGCAATAAAGCAAAGTTTATTTGCTTGGGTATGCAAGGCTAAAGCAAGTTCTATTTGAGACTTATCTGTAATGAGAACCTCGGGGTATAAAGTAACTTCTGTAAAACGACCGCTGCCATCAATGTCCGTTACCAAGGTGGCAACGGCATTGTCAGTATACGATACAACCTGGATGCCGTTTTGTGAACAGACATATAGGTAGGACATCATATGGCAGGAAATCAGGCTACTGAGCAGCAGATCTTCGGGATTATACAATGTGGGGTCGCCCTTGAATGCTTTTGCTGCTGAAACATGGAGATCTGCTTTTCCTTCAATCGCAATGTGATGGCTTTTATTATAAATTTTTGATCCATGAAGACTTGGCTGTTCAGGATGGTTCCAAATTAGGGACGCTCTAAAGATATGTTTGTAGCTCATTTGTTGTTTCAAATTTAGTCTATTATCCAATTTTAGTTCCTTTTTTATTGATTTTAACCACAGATTTCTGTATTTGGATCGTCGTGCTTAATAGCTAAACGAATGGGGGGTGGAACTATTTTTGTCAGTAGTGTTATCTACGAACAAAAGTGATATAATCCGTATTGATAGGTTCAATGCCATTTTTTCGCATTTCGCTTGCTATTTGCGCTCTGTGATAGGTGCAATGATTAAAGACGTGTAATAGAATGTCGTTGGCCTTATTATGAAAAGCTTGGTGCTGCGTGTTTGTATAATTGACGATTTCATTTTCCGTATCATTTCTGCGCTGAATCAGCTGTCCTAATTCTTCTGAAGCTAAATCGTGATATCTCTGGCAATCGACGAGACTGTGCTCGTCCCAAACACCAACAGGGGGTGTTTTACCAGTTAATCGACTTAACCAAATGATCTGTGCATTGACAATATGGCTAAAGAGCCGTATGCAAGAATGGGGTACTTTCTCGCCTTCCTTTTTCAGTGTGTCCAGTAGTGCTGTATTAGCCCAGTTATTATATAACCAAAGCTGCATAAAAGTCGTTGACATCTAATTGTTGTTTATGTGGGTTCAGTAGAATTAAATATACGGAAGATAGCAATAACTTTTTTGTATCATTCCCGAAAATTATTAAGTGTACCACACATTCTATTGCTATAATTGTGTGAATGCTGACAATTACCAGTTTGTTTGCTGGGTTAACTGGTTGTTACATTGGAACTGTGCTCAGAGCAATTCTATTGGTTCTTTTTGTTTCTGTTATAATCGGTATATATTCAGGTTTTTATATTCATAGGTTGGTGTTTTTTGTCGCAAAATTGTCTTTTTGCGGCATTACTTAGCAACTGATCCTATTACAAGCTAAAGGATATTTTTATATTAGACTGATATTATTGACAGGTATGCTATCTATGAACAGTTTTTTCCAAAATTACAATACGGGGAAACGTATTATTCTTCATTTGTGTTTTTGGTTTTTGGTTTTGGGAATGCAATTTATTTCCTATCAACGGATAGATATTGATAATTCGTGGATATTGTTTCTAAAGGACGTATTTTCTTTATTGACCATATTTTATGTGACAGCATATGTGATTATTCCGCGTTGGTTTATTCCGGGGAAGTTTTTGCTGTGTATTTTATGGCTATTGTTTATTTATGCGTGGTGGTCGTTTCTAAGTTATTTTGGCGCCATGTTAACGCTAAAATATTTGACACCAGATATTCGTTTATCAAGTTATCTCGAAATAATACGAAGTAATGGAATCTTTGGAGCCTTTCGGCTTTCTTCCATTAGCGATTATTTATTGGATTTTATTTTTTTGGTGGCCCTACCATTGACAGTAAAAATAGTGCAGGCATTTATGTCTGTCAAAAATTCCAAAACGAAGCTCGAACTGAAAAATGCCGCATTGGAATTAAACAACGTTCAATTGGAGCTTGCGTTTCTTAAATACCAGATCAACCCCCATTTTTTACTTAATACACTTTATAGTATCTATGTGCTCGTATCGGATCATGATGAGAGAGGTGGCGAAAGTATGATGCGTTTAAGTAGTATTATGGTGTATCTGCTTCACGAGAGCAACCAGCCCAAGGTGGAAATTAGTCGCGAATTTCAACTGCTAAAAGATTATGTAGAATTGGAAAAGTTGCGTTATAGTGAGACCGTGCAGATCAATCTAAATCTGACGGCTGATGACGAGAACTGTATGATGGTACCCCTGATCTTCTTTCCTTTTGTAGAAAATGCATTCAAACATGGACCTCGCCTAAGTTCTTCGGCGGGATGGATATCCATAGACATTAAAGTGAAGGACCATAAGGTGCATATGAACGTGTCCAATGCGTATAGAGAACTTTCAAAACCAGAAAATTATATCGGTGGATTAGGGATAGAAAATGTAAGAAAACGACTGGAACTTCACTATCCTCATCATCACAATTTGGAAATAAAGTCAAATGAGGGTGTGTTTACTGTTAATCTTGTCGTAACTTTACTTACTGAAGAAAAGCCGTAGCTCCAAAGCTGTGGATTGCGAAGTACTACTTATGAATAGAATTAAAACTATCCTTATTGAAGATGAGCCAATTGCGAGAGGTCGCCTGGAGAAACTAGTTTCCAAATTGGGGCTGATCGAAATATTGGGTGTATTCGAAAACCCATTGCAAGCAATTGACGTCTTAAGGCAGCAGGAGGTAGATCTCATTTTGTCGGATATAGATATGCCTGAAATGGATGGAATCACTTTTCTCAAAGGACTTGTTCATCCACCATTTGTTGTTTTTATAACAGGACATTACGAGTATGCTGTCGATGGATTTGAACTGGATGTAATCGACTATATCCTAAAGCCGCTCCTCACCGAAGAGCGGTTGATCAAGGCAATAGAGAAAGTTCAAAAGGCGATTTTGTTTTCTAGAAGAGGTGCACAAGGGGAAAGAAAAGCGATTAAGATAAAAGATCGGAATAAGACTATTTTTATAGATCCAGCGGATATTTTCTATTTAAAAGCTTGGGGGGATTATATACAGATCTATACTGTAGAAGGTATGCAAACTCTACTGTCTACCATGAAAGATATGGAAGCAGAACTACCTTGGGATATGTTTGCCCGTATGCACCGATCCTATATTGTCAATATCAAGCAGATCAAGGGGGTTGAGGCAAGCAAAGTAGTTCTGAAAAATGGAACAGAACTCGGTATAGGTTTGCAATATCGCAATCAGCTTTTTGCCAAGATGGGACTTATATAAAAGTTTAATTTATCGAGGTCATACGCTCTTTCTGTTTCCCGATCTGCATTTTATAATAGCAAACCATAAAATGATAGACCGCAAGTTCATGCAAACGTTGATCAGACATGAACAATCGATTAACAAACATGTGAATGTAGCTTGACAATAACGAGGCCCGGGTTGCCCGGAACTCTTCTTGATCTGTATGTGTCCATAAGGTGGAGAATATGCTGTATTGGACCGCATCTAGTTTCTCTTTGGTTTCCCCCAGATTGTCTAATGGTTTGTCGAACCAGTCTTTTTTCTCTTTGTACTTATTGTTGAGATGAACCCAGAGATTTTTATTATTGTCAAATTCTTGCTGATACAGCGTATTCATTTGTATGCAAAAATCTCTTTTTTCGATCAGCGTAAATTTTGCAGCTTCGAATAGCGATTCCATATTTTCAAAAGCCAAACGCCATCGATCGTTGATTGAAGTGCTTTGCTGGATAACCTTCATTATGGTTTCGCTCTGCCGATAGAATAGCTCCTCACTAAGTTCCATACATAATGGGGTATATCGTTCAATCTCCCGTGCATAAGTATCAAAGGATATAGTGGAAATCTGCCCCTGTTGAACAAATTGTTCCAATAGGGTATTCATAGTGGATATAATAAAAAAGCACTGGCTTGGATCTGAGACCTGCACCCTCAATCTGATGTGAGGAGCTGGGTCATTGTAACGTATAAAAAACCATTTTTTCATGGCTTCTTTTTGATTAATAGCAGCAATGATTTGGGGTAAAATATCCTTTAATAGGCTGTCCGCAAAATGTATTCCGCAATAGATTTTGGCGTAAAGCCATTCACTGCCCAAGGGGAAGCATCTTTTAAGGTTATTTTCTTGAGGGGCCGATTCATCTGTGAAAGTCGTATGCTGTGCTTCTATTGGAATAATAATTTCATTGACAAAAACATTTTGGTCTTTATCGCGTGCGATAGATGAATAATCATTCAGGAGATATTCGACTAAAATCGTCTCTTTTTTACAGATGTGATCCAATAGTATTTCCGCGCAAAACGGATTGTCTAAATTTATAAGCAGTTCATTATCGCCGCTGCTGATGACGACCATTGTTGGGATTTTGAGCTCTGCCTGCAGATTTTTCACGAAATCATGGGGGGCACTTGGGTATTTTGCGAGTTTTTGAATTCGCCATTGCGCTCGGGATAAGATAATATTTTTGTAGCTAATTCTCGGGAGCCTAGGCTGTTCTTTTATAATTCCCCAATTCCAGGAGAGATCCAGTCTGTTATTTTGAAATTGAAAATCTGCAAGAAATTTATATAGATTCATACCCTGCTCAAAATTGTGGGCCGTCGTCAAACGGGGGATAACCATTTTATTGAATTTTTTGGACCACAAGACTAAGCGATTGTCTTTGAGGAACAGGTATAAGTCACTAACATCAATTTGTTCTTGTTCTTTGTCAATAGTTGGCGTCAGACAGATGGATGCTCTTCGGAGTGCCGGTCTAGAAATGATATTTGCGGCATTGTTATCCGGATAATGGCATATTTCGGCGAGTATTGCATTGGGAAATTGCTGTTGCTCTCTGTTGGCAGATTCCTTTAATTTGTTATTCAATTTTTCATCCAAATGTGCGAATCTGGAAATTAAGTTTCCGGATGACGAACCACCAATAGTACCTAGATTGAAGCATAAATTTGCCTCATGTGAACTGCTAAGGAGATTGCCCATGGCATAGAACGAGGCAGGAATGGCATTGGTAGTCTGTTTACGCTGTTTGGCAATATGATCTAGATCTTTACTGGTCAGCTGAATTTCAGTGAAATGACTTTTTGCACTTTCTACAAATTTTTCAATGACCAGGTCTTGATAATGGTGGTCGCCATATTTTTTTTCTCCAGTTGAGGCTATATTTTTTACTCCTCCAAGTATTTCATCGGTTATATGGTATACACCCTCCTGACGGCCATAACCAATACCGGTATCGGGATCCAAGGCCGTCGTCAATGGGATCATTCTATCTTCATATTTATCAGAGAATGCAGCTCTAAACCGGTCGAAGTCGGTCAACTTTGTCTCACTGCAAAGTGGTAGTAAATCCTGAAATTGATCTCGTAGGTGATTTAATGCACTATTGGGTAAATTATTGTCTTCCATCTCAATAAGGAGGTCTCCCTGTAACAAATTGGTCATGTCGAGGTCTGGAATTATAGGCTGCAATAATTTAACCACGTCATTCTGTATGTTAACAGCAGATTGAGAACTATGGAGCAGTGTTTTTATCCTGGATAAAGGATTTAAATAATATTTTTCCATATCCACTCTTTCAAGAGTCTTGATCAAACTGTCAAGATAACCTCGGCCAATTACATTGGGCTGTAATTCGGAAGATATAATCCCGAGGCTGATGAGGTTATTGACGAATAGGGTAGCATGTGCTGTTGACGCACCAAGACGCTGCAGCAAATTGGTCAATGATTGATAGTGGACAGTTCTCTTATTGCTTTCGAAATATTGGACGACACGATCCAAAACAGGGGTAAGCCTTATGCGTTTCAGTATATTCTGTCCTTTCTGCCCATTCGTTACTTTTTGATAGTATTTGTAATATTTGCCATCTAAGTATAATGTTGGATTAATGCGATAATAGAGTTGACTATAAATTCTTTTGTCTTTTGAAACCTTTGCAACAATCCCTGTCAGTATGGAGGCATCCAGTTTCAATACAGTTTTATGGGTATTACTCCTGATTAATGCCCCCTTTTTTTCGGAGGCTATAACGTTCCCCAAAGATACCCCTGCGAATAAACCGAAAGGCGTACTCCTTGTGCTCATCCGAATCGCATATTTGAGTAGCGAAGTAATTATTTTTGGGTTGCTCTCTTTCTTGTATTCAATCCATTTTTCGACTTCCACCGAGAAGGTCGGGCTTGCTAGAAATAGTGCTTCTTTTAATTGCTCACTTTGAAACAGATAACGAAGTTTCTTTTCCATATCATCTGCCTCTTTTATCCTTAACAGATCAACGGCAACTGCAGCGGGAAGTAATGGTGTGCGCAGAAGAAAATAATCGGATAACTGGAATAATGACATCGGTAGGTGGGACTAATATTGCATGACCTGTTTTATACAAGACTGAAACATTTCGGGCGAAATTGGTTTTTGCAGTGCAAAATGCTTCCTATTTTTGATAAATTCCGGATATTGCCAACGTGACAAAGCGGAGGTAATAATTAAGATAGGAATATCGACGATCAATTCGGCAAGCGTACTGATATTGCCACCGCTAACAATGAGATCTAAGAATAGGATATCTGCGGATTTTAGATCTTGCCTAAATAATTCGGGATTTTCAATGTCTTCTACCATTTTTATCAATTGAAGATCTGGGAACATATGGATGTATTCAACCATTTTTTTTGTTGCCAGTGGTTCATCCTCAATGAGAATACATTTGAGTTGGGGTGAAGTCATATACTCGATTTGTTTTTTATGTATTGGGGGCGCAAAGACGATTGCTGTAAAGGCGCCTACCAGAACGCCTTTACAGCTTTATCCTCTTTTATATTACTTTTGAAGATGTAACTGTCCTAATCGTTACCAGTTCCATATCATCAAAATCAAAAAATGAGATCGGTTCGACCATGCAGACAGTTTGTACATCCAGTACAAAATCTTCTGCTAAAAAATTTTCAATGTTTTCCATAGCTTGAGTTTTTTATTGTAAACAAATGTGCTTTCTACGGAAAAGAATGACGAAAAATATCGACGGAATGGAAAATGAATCAGACGAACTAAAGAATCTATTCGACGAAAAAATAGCGTCGGTTGCTATTTCTGTGTTCGATGTAGTAGACTTTGTTTGGATAGTCTGGTAGACCATAATGAGCATTTAAAAAGATTCAGTCGCGTGCTCTTGGATAATTCGACGAAATAGCATTTGAGTACGATGAAATAGCGGTAGCTTAATTGTGGGATACTATTTGGTTCATTATCTTAGATCTATCTATTTTAGCCTCGGAAAACCATCTCTTTAGCCATTAAAATCTTGCGGCTTAAATAGATAAGTTAAATATAAGTCTTGAGGTAATTCCTTAGACGATAAAAGCATCTGCCAAATAAATAGGTGAGTAGTGTGAGCGCATGAAACAAATGAGAATATGAATTTATCTAATGAAATGCACGGTTTTTTGAAAAGAGAAGGTTTACGGTTATTTAGGAAAAAAGTAAGCTGGCAGACCTCCGCGAAACATCAGATCTATGCGAATGGCAAAACAAAGATCGGTGTCGCATTTGATCGAACTGATAATTTTATGAATGAAGATACGAGTACATCCATACGGAATGGACTGGAAACCATTAAACTCGAACAACGTGGTGATTATATCATTTACGGTTTTGTTGAAGAAGTTGAAATCTAAAGAAGGGTTTCAACTTGATTAATTCTTTCCGTTGAAATTAACCTTTCATATGCTATTATTGAGTAAATCTTACAAATCAATCCCTTAATTGTGTAATGATTTGCATCTTATTTGTGGCCAAATTTGTTGTATAAAATCAAACAATCAGTTATGGCGACAGATATTTATAATGATACGGTTTATATACCTTTAGAAGATGTTGAAAGCGAACATTGTGCTTCAATTGTCGAAAAAGGACTGGCTCAGGTGAATGGCCTGGCGAGCTATCGGGTGGAATTAAACAATCATCGAGCTGCTATCGTACCGAAGAGTAGTGAGGCCGTCGTTAGCAGTGTAAAGACGATCAAAGATCTTGGGTATGGTGTTTCTACATTGACCAAAACATTTCCAGTTCTTGGGATGACCTGTGCATCATGTGCCAGTAGTGCCGAAAGTATGGCAAAATATGAACAGGGGGTTGTCAATGCTTCTGTAAATTTTGCAACAGGAAACCTGACTGTTGAATATCTGCCCAATGTGACAGATCCTTTAAAAATCCAACAGGCAGTTCGAGCTGGCGGTTATGATCTACTGATCGAAGATGAATCCACCCAGCAAGAAACCTTGGAGGCTATTCACGCCGAAAAATTCCATAAGCTTAAAATCAAAACACGTTGGGCAGTGTTGCTATCACTTCCCGTAGTGATCATTGGTATGTTTTTTATGAATATGCCTTACGCTAATCCTATTATGTGGCTATTTTCCACGCCAGTGGTTCTTTGGCTGGGCAAGGATTTTTTTGTCAATGCGTGGAAACAAGCCAAACACCGTTCGGCCAACATGGATACACTCGTTGCATTAAGCACAGGAATAGCCTACGTTTTCAGTGTATTCAATATGCTTTTTGCTGACTTTTGGCATCAACGCGGCTTACATGCACATGTATATTTTGAGGCCGCTTCAGTTGTCATTGCTTTTATTTTATTAGGTAAATTACTGGAAGAAAAGGCAAAAGGTAACACCTCTTCGGCTATTAAAAAACTTATGGGGTTACAGCCTAAGACCGTTATGATCATTCAATCCAATGGTACAGCGCATCAGGTCCCGATAGAAGCCGTTCATGTGGGCAACATCATCCTGGTAAAACCCGGCGAGAAGATTGCTGTCGATGGTGTTGTCATCAGTGGAAATTCCTATGTCGATGAAAGTATGTTAAGCGGGGAGCCGGTTCCGGTTTTAAAAATGCAAAATGAGCAGGTTTTTGCAGGGACAATCAATCAGAAAGGCAGCTTTCAGTTCAGAGCGACAAAGGTTGGAAAGGAAACCATGCTGGCAAATATTATTAAAATGGTACAGGATGCACAGGGGAGTAAAGCCCCTGTACAAAAGATGGTCGATCGAATTGCTGCTGTATTTGTTCCTGTTGTCATTGGGATTGCTATTTTAACTTTTCTGCTGTGGTTTACTTTGGGCGGAGAAAACCATCTAGTACAGGGTTTATTGGCTGCAGTAACGGTTTTAGTTATTGCTTGTCCTTGTGCACTCGGTTTAGCTACTCCTACAGCGATTATGGTTGGAGTGGGTAAGGGAGCTGAGCAGGGTATTTTAATTAAGGATGCGGAAAGTCTGGAGCTGGCCAAAAAGGTAAATGCAGTTGTTTTGGATAAAACCGGTACCATTACGGAAGGAAAACCCGTTGTCACTGACCTGTATTGGAAGGATAATGCGGATAATTTAAAAGGTATCTTGTTAAGCCTGGAGAAACAGTCAGAACATCCCTTGGCAGATGCTGTTGTAGGGTATTTTAATGATGTGATAGTTACTCCAATATCTTTTATCGAAAGTATTACAGGGAAAGGTGTCAAGGGCAGTGAAGGGATCGAAACGTACTATGTGGGGAACCGGAGGTTGTTGGAGGAAAATAGAATTACAATTTCGACGGAATTGATGGAGCATGCCATTCAATGGGAAAATCAATCTAAAACGGTGATCTGGTTTGCCAATAGTCAGACTGCATTAGCTGTCATTGCCATTGCAGACCGGATTAAGGAAACTTCTGTCCGTGCCATCAAGGAGATGCAGGCAATGGGAATTGAGCTATATATGCTGACTGGTGACAACGAGGCTACTGCCAGAGCTATCGCTGCGGAAACAGGTCTTCAGCATTACAAAGCTGAGGTATTACCAGAGCACAAAGCTGATTTTGTTAAAGAATTGCAACAGAAGGGGCGGGTGGTCGCTATGGTGGGGGACGGTATTAATGACAGCACAGCCTTAGCAACGGCAGATGTCAGTATTGCCATGGGAAAAGGAAGCGATATTGCAATGGATGTAGCGAAAATGACAATTATTTCTTCTGATTTGACGAAGATACCGCAGGCAATTCGACTTTCGAAACAAACGGTCGCAACGATTAAGCAAAACTTGTTTTGGGCGTTTATTTACAATTTGATTGGGATTCCGCTCGCTGCGGGTATTCTGTATCCATTCAACGGTTTTCTTTTAAACCCGATGATAGCTGGAGCTGCAATGGCATTGAGCAGTGTAAGTGTTGTCAGTAATAGCTTGCGGCTTCGCTGGAAAAAATAGCTAACTATGGTTGAACCGTAGACCTCTTTTAAACGGTAAATATTGTAAAACAAAACAAAAAAACTGTAAGTACAACCAAATGAATTATAGGGATATTTGGATAGGTAATTCAATAGATTGATAACATTAAAATTAAATAACATGGAAAGCAAAGAACTTCAATTTAAAACAAACCTTAATTGTGGGGGCTGTGTGTCCAAAGTAAGTGCCGATCTGGATAGTAGAGAGGGCATCTGTGAATGGAATGTTGACACCAGCGATGCAGATAAGATTCTGACTGTAAAATCTGATGGTGTTTCAGAGGAAGAAATCATTGAAATTATCAAAAAGAAGGGCTTTAATGCCACAGCCTACTCTGCATAATTCTTCAATAAATCTATAGAAGCTCTATTATTAAACCACACCCTAAAAGTTAGACAAAACTTTTAGGGTGCTTTTTTGAGCATGAAAGGTGTTGGTTGGTTCACTTTTTAATTTCCTGAAAAGCGCTAGCAGTTTTTTAATTTTATTTTTATTGTAGCTTATTCTGTTTACAATCAGCGGCTTAGGTTGCGTAAGGATATGTGGCATTTGCGGCCCCGAATAATTAAGGTTAAATTAGCTAATGCTTTGAGAAATTTCTTCTGTGACGATGAGGTGGAGGAGATCAGCGAAGGGCGATTTATTTGTAAATAGAATAATTTTAATGAAACAAAAGACAATGCGTATTAGGTTTAATAGCAGATCTATTCTCTTTGGACTTGCGGCGTTATCGACCAGTTTATTTTTTGGCTGTGGAAATACAGGTACAAAAAATGAGGTCAAGACCGAAAAGGTGGAGGAACCTGCTGAAGTTACTGCACCCACAACCGGGGAGTTATCTTTTAAAGATAAAGAGGGTAAGGTTCTTCAATTAAGTGCTTTAAAAGGTAAGGTTGTGTTTATCAATTTCTGGGCGACCTGGTGTCCTCCATGCATTCATGAACTTCCTTCTATTGACCAGCTTAGGCAATCGCTTAAAGATCATAAGGATATCGTTTTTCTCATGGTAGATGTTGATGGCGACATGGAGAAGTCTTCCGCATTCATGGCAGAAAATAAGTATGACCTACCTCTTTATATAGCGGAGGGGGATATTCCTGCAGAATTCTTGGGACAGTCCATACCGACAACGGTCATCCTGGATAAAGCTGGAAAGATCGTAGAACGCCTGGAGGGAAGCCGTGACTATGGAACTCCTGAGATAAAAAAAGCATTGCAGGATATCGCAAGCGGTAGCTAACGATCAATTGTTGCAATCGCTATTTTCTATAGATGGAAAATATAATTTGAAAAGAAAAACAGTATTTTCGCAGTGTCAAGTTAATTTATAGCTATGTCCGAACTTCAAGAGCAAACTGCAGTCAGAACGACTTATTTTAGTATTGTAGGTAATGCATTACTGGCCTTGTTAAAATGGCTAGCTGGTTTCTTCGGAAACTCCTATGCGCTGATTGCGGATGCGATCGAGTCAACAGCTGACATTTTCTCTTCATTTTTAGTGCTTCTGGGTTTAAAATATGCGCAGCGACCTGCCGATGACAATCACCCTTATGGTCATGGTCGGGTAGAACCTCTGATTACATTTATTGTCGTTGGTTTTCTCATTGTTTCCGCAACCATAATTGCTTATGAAAGTATTGAGAATATAGGAACACCACATGATCTACCCAAGCCATGGACGCTATTTGTGCTGGGTGGGATCATTGTGTGGAAAGAGATTTCTTATAGGATCGTTATGAAGAAAAGTAAAGAAACGAATAGCTCTTCACTTCGTGCAGACGCTTGGCACCATCGAAGCGATGCGATCACATCAGTTGCAGCTTTCATTGGGATATCTATTGCATTGTTGCTCGGAAAAGGATACGAAAATGCGGATGACTATGCGGCATTATTTGCTGCTGGTTTTATACTCTATAACTGTTATCATATTTTCAGACCAGCGCTTGGCGAGATCATGGATGAAAATGTCTATGATGAAGTTATTGATGATATCCGGAAAGAGGCATTAAAAGTTGAGGGGATAAAAGCGACAGAAAAATGTTTTGTTCGTAAATCTGGAGCAAAATATCATGTCGATCTGCATGCTATTGTCGATAGTGAAATTACAGTACGAGCAGGGCATGAGCTGGCGCATCAACTTAAGGACCATCTGAAAGCACATATTCCTGATCTCGGTCATGTGATGATCCATATTGAACCCAACGAATGTCGCTGGGAAGGAAATTAAAAATGGCAGCACATCTCGCCTTTCTCGAACGGTGCCGCCATTTGATTGTTAGAAACTTAGGTGTTTTCTGCTTCAAGCAATTCGATCTGCCATTTAATCTGATCAGCTTGAATGGGGTAATTAACATTATTTCTTAAGCTTTCATAAATAGCTTCAAACAGTTGATTATAATCTCCTTTATGTGGGGTTACGAAAGATTCATGTTTTTGATTCGCGGCATCTATGGTCACGAGTCTCCCTTCAAGTCCTGCTGGCTCAACTCCATAAGATGGATTGTCGGGTAGCATACCATCGATCAATTGCTGTTCTTGTACATCCGTCATATTCTTGATGAAACTCCCTTTTGTACCATGGATGACAAATGCTGATTGCGGACATGCGACCAGCAGACTTCCCGTTAAGTAGACGTTCAGTCCAGCTGGATAGTAGAGATGATAGTGAAAGTAATCTGCAACTTTTGAATCTGGTCTGTTGATAGAAGTCGTCTTGCTGAATTTAATCGGCTTTCCAAAAAGGGAGATTGCCTGATCAAGAAGGTGTGGACCGAGGTCGTAGGTAATACCATTGGAAATATACTGTGTATCTTCTTTGAAGTATTTTTGTCCCAATTCCATCTTATAGCGATCAAATCTGAAATGCACTTCAATCAGCTTTCCTAATTCTCCACTTTCGATTACTTTCTTAAGGTCTAAAAAATGACTATCGTAGCGTCTATTTTGATAGAAAAATAATTGTTTTCCTTGTTTTTTACTAATGGCAAGCAGCGCATCGAATTGTGCTGAATTATCAACGGCGGGTTTTTCTATCAACACATGTTTTCCTGCTTCCAGGGCTTCTTTGGCATATTGGAAATGTGTATAGTTTGGTGTGTTCACAATGACCAGTTCAATGCTGTCATCAGCTAGTAATTCTGCGATTTTATCGTAGCTTTTTATTGCCGGATAAAATTCATGTGCTGCTTTTTTTGACCGTTCTACAACAGCGCTAAGATTGAAATGTGGGTTGGTATCTATGAATGGTGCATGAAAGACACGTCCTGACATGCCAAAACTAAGAATTCCTGTATTAATTTGCGTATGTTTCATGGTGATTTAAAATATGTTAGATCTGTCTTGTTAATAGAGCAGCTTTGGCAGCTTCCTCTTTGAGATTATTCATAAATGATAAATTTATAAAACTGCAATGCCTTGTGCGGCATAAGGCTGCAAAATACGATCCGAAGGATCCTTTTCTGTAATTAAATAACTGATATCAGATACGGGGCACGTTAGGAAAGGTGCGAGGGTATCGAGCTTATTACTTGTTGCGGCAGCAACAACGCTCATAGAATTTTTACAGAGTACTCTTTTGATAGCTGTTTCCTCGAGAGTTCTTGCCGTAAGTCCGCGGTACAGGTCCATGGCGCACACGCCTATGAAGCTGATATCTGCGTATATTTCTTCATAGGTAGAAATAGTTTGTTGTCCCTGCATCGTAAGAGATGATTTGCAGAAAGCGCCACCCGCAAAAATCAAGCTGATGTTTGGGAGGCTTGCAAGCATATTGGCTATCGGGAGACTATGTGTCACAACAGTAAGATTTAGGCTATCTGGAATAGTTCCGGCAATTGCCTGTGTTGTTGTGCCCCCATCGAAAAAGACGACCTGATGATCTTTTAGGAGCGTGATTGATTTTTCTGCTATGGATTGTTTTTCCCTAACATCAAGATGATTTCGGTCGTCTATATTGAATGGAATGTTTGACCGTAGCGTGGCACCGCCCCGAATAGCCCGAAGTAAGCCGGCATCAGATAACTCTTTGAGATCACGTCGTACAGTATGTTCGGAAACACCAAGCTCGGTAGCTAAGTCCATCATCGCTAATTTTCTTTCCTTTTGGATTTTAATTAATATGAAATCGTGACGTTCTTCTTTTGAGATCATGCTATAAATATATGGATTTATGCTAAATGTTGCAATATTATGATCTATATTTGTTGAAAAGTTGCAATATATTGCAGTGTGGGCTGCTGCTTACTGTGAAATTAACTTATTTGTTTCTGGAGGATCGTACTCAATCCCATTTTTGATGAACTTGTTTTTTCCGTACTTATTTTTTTTATTAGCATTATATTTGTGAATGATCGGTAATAGTTTCGTTCGTTATTCAGTTGTAACCAATTTATAATTTCGTTTTTACAGGCTGTCGTTTAATGCTACAGGTAAAGCATCGGAAATCAATTAAAATATGAATACTATCGTAAAAATTGCATGTTTTATTCTGTGCGTCTTTTTGAGTGGCTGTAAGGTACAGCATGGCGCACAGCTTAAGAATGGACAATGGGTATTGGGTGGCTTTGAGCGACCCAAAGGAGTCAATCCAATTATTGAGCCTGATACAAGTTCGGTATTTTATGATCCAATGTTAAAGAAGGAGATCCGATGGGAGAACAATGACACCTTTAATCCTGCGGCAGTGGTGAAGGGAGATAGTGTCTTTGTCATATATCGTGCGGAAGACCGGACAGGGAAGGCTATTGGCCATCGGACCTCCCGCCTGGGCTTAGCGGCTAGTGCGGATGGTATTCATTTTGAACGGCTCAAAACACCGGTATTCTATCCGGGGCCCGATGAGCAGCAGGATAACGAGTGGCCCGGCGGGACGGAAGATCCTCGGATAGCACAGACTGAGGATGGGCGTTTTGTGTTATTTTATACCCAATGGAACCGAAAGGTGCCGCGGCTCGGTGTAGCAATATCCACTGATCTGAGGCACTGGGTTAAGTATGGTCCCATTTTTAAAAAGTCGAAAATTAAGCCCGCTCTCGTCAATGAACCGCATAAATCTGCTTCCGTTTTAACCGGATTGAAAGGCAATAAACAGGTGATTGCTAAAATCAACGGAAAATACTGGTTATACTGGGGGGAACATGGTGTCTACGGCGCCACATCCGATAATTTGATTGACTGGGAACCCGTAACAGATCGTAATGGAGCTCTGAAAGCTTTTATTTCGCCAAGGGATGGTTATTTTGATAGCGCTTTGACGGAATGCGGTCCCCCCGCAGTTCTGACTGATAAAGGAATATTATTGCTGTACAATGGTAAGAATCATGCCGAGAAAGGGGATATGCGTTTTAATAAAAATACCTATTCAGCTGGGCAGGTTTTATTTGATCCACGAGATCCAACAAGCGTATTGGCTCGAATGGATGTTCCGTTTTTGCGCCCCATGGAATCTTTCGAAAAAAGCGGGCAATACATAGATGGAACGGTTTTTATCGAAGGATTGGTCTTTTTTAAACAAAAATGGTTTTTATATTATGGTTGTGCGGACTCTAAAGTTGCTGTGGCTATTTATGATCCGCGCCATCCAGGGCTAATGGATCCTGTACCGGGATTGTAAAAGGGAAGAAGTTGTCTTTGAAGTTTGTTTGGATGACGGGTAGCTGGTCAAAGAGAGTTTATTTAGTTGGCTGGGAACCTACCAAATTAAAAAAGGCAGATCATTTGATCTGCCTTTTTTGGGTAAGTAATCGGGCTCGAACCGACGACCCCTAGAACCACAATCTAGTGCTCTAACCAACTGAGCTATACCTACCGTGATTTTGATGATACAAAAGTACGATTAAACCCGATTCCTTCCAAATATTTGATTGAAAAAAAACAGCGTTTAAAGCCAACTAGGTGAAGATTAGTTTATTAAATTTTAATAAAAAACATCGAAACGGGTACATCTAGGTGCGGATATGCTATTCGCTACTCCCAGAGCTACCATATACTTCCAATTTTTAACAAAAAAAGGCGGTTCTTATCATAGAAACCGCCTTTTTTATTAGGGGAAATGTTGTTAGATCATTTCTACACTTCTCTTCACAAAAGATGTTAGATCAGCTCCAGATAATAAACCCCTGGATAAGAGTGCTAAATCAAAAGCCTGTTTTGCTAGTTTTGAGCCCTCTTCGTCCGATGCTGATAAAATCCTTTTGATCAGCGGATGGTTACCGTTGACACTTACCTTATAATTGTCGGGCAATGAACCATAGAAATTCATACCACCACCTGTCTTGGCCATATCTTTCATTCGGCGCATGAATTCATCAATTGTTACGGATACGGGCAGATCACCTTCATTTAAGGCGTCAACTTCAACTTTCATATCTTGGCGTGAAATTGCTTTTTCGAAAACCTCAAGCGCTTTTTTGGATTCTTCTTCGGAAAGGGCAAGCTCGACTTTTTCGTCTTTCTGAATCAATTTATCGATGACGTCAGCATCCACACGTTTCAATTGAACCTTTTCGCCGCCCTTTTGCTCCAAATAAGCAGCAAAGTGCGTATCCAGTGGCCCATCAAGCATCAAAACATCATAGCCTTTGTTTAATGCAGTTTGGATAAAGCCATCTTGTTGAGCAGCATCATGTGTATATAAGTAGACAATGTTGCCGTCTTTATCTACCTGGATATCTTTAACCTTTTCGTAATATTCTTTGATGGTGAAACTTTGGTTGTTCGTGTTTTTTACCAAACAGAAGTCATTTGCTTTTTCTGCAAATTTCTCATCGCTTAGCATACCATATTTGATAAATAAACCGATATCTGTCCATTTTTCTTCAAAGCCTTTGCGGTCAGTCTTAAATATCTCGTTCAATTTGTCAGCCACCTTTTTGGTGATATAACTATTGATTTTCTTAACGTTGCTGTCTGCCTGCAAAAAGGAACGGGAGACGTTCAATGGAATGTCTGGTGAATCGATTACCCCATGAAGTAACATCAAGAATTCTGGAACAATATCTTTCACTTCGTCTGTGATAAATACTTGTCTGGAATACAGCTTAATTTTGTTGCGCTGGATCTCCAGTTCATTTTTAACTTTCGGGAAGTAGAGAATACCGGTCAGGTTGAATGGATAATCTACGTTGAGGTGAATCCAAAACAATGGTTCATCCATTGAATACGGATACAGCTCGCGGTAGAAGGCCAGATAATCTTCGTCTTTTAGTTCGGACGGAGATTTTGTCCAGGCAGGATTGGTATTATTGATGATATTGTCTACCTCTACAGATTTGTATTTTGGCTTTCCTTCTTCGTCTTCACCATCCGGTTCCGAATTTGTTTTGGTGCCAAAACGGATTGAGATAGGAAGAAATTTAGCATACTTATCTAAAATGTCCTGCAGACGTGCCTGGCTTAAAAATTCAGTTGATTCTTCGTTAATATGTAAAATGACATCAGTACCACGTGTGGTTCTTGTTCCTGTAGAAATTTCGTAAGATGTACTACCATCGCAAGTCCAATGAGCCGGCTCTGCTCCATCCTGATAGGATAAAGATTGGATTTCTACCGTATCGGCTACCATAAAGGCGGAATAGAAGCCTAAACCAAAACGACCAATGATTTCATTTGCATCATTTGCCTCTTTGAATTTTTCCATGAACTCTGTTGCTCCTGAGAAAGCGATCTGGTTGATGTATTTTTTTATTTCATCTGCTGTCATACCAATACCATTGTCCGAAATAGTGATGGTTTTGGCAGCTTCATCAAATTTTACGTCTACAATCAATTCACCTGTTTCACCTTGGTATTGACCCAAAGAAGCTAGGCGTTTGATTTTTTGAGAAGCATCAACTGCATTAGATACCAGTTCACGCAAGAAAATTTCATTATCAGAATATAAGAACTTTTTGATTACGGGAAATATGTTCTCCGTGTGAATTGAAATACTACCTTTTTCTGGATTCATAATTTGTATGTTGCTATTTTTAATTTTATGATTTGTTAGAAACATACAATCTGTGTTCCAAATCGGTTTTAATAGGACATGATGGCAGGAAACGTCCCATTTTGTCATAAGTCCATGCGTCGAGTCTATTGGATCTGAAAGTAAACTGTCAGCGAGAGAAATTACCTTCGGCTAATTTAGGCCCGGGCTCTGTGGAAAGTTGGCGACATGTGCATATTTGGGGCCGAGTCCAATAATGGCATCCTTCCACAACAATTCACCGTTACCTTCAAAAATGAGCTGATGATGGTATTTGTTCTGTACAGCCCAGCTATTTTCTTTGATCTCGCCGTCCAGTTGACCAGCAGACCAGCCGGAGTACCCGATAAAGAATTTTAATTCGTCAGCTTGTATGCTATCCGTTTGAATGGCTTCAATAAGTCTATCTTCATCCCCTCCAAAATAGATTCCTGGGGCCACTTCTTCGCCACTTAGCAGTAAATCAAAACGGCTATGTACAAAAAAAAGGCTTTCCTGAGCTACTGGACCGCCGACGTAGATGGGGAAGTTGCAATCTGGTATAGATTCCAGCAATTGGCCTATACGAACATTGGTTTGATTATTTAGAACAAATCCGAGGGAGCCTTCTGTATTGTATTCACATAACAATATCACGGATCTAAGGAATCTGGGGTCTAGCATAAACGGCTCGGAAATCAATAGGCTTCCTTTTTGTGGGTCTAGTTCGGTAAACATATAGCGCGAATTTTAATTATTTATTGAATTTAATCTTTTTTATTTAATCTATGCGAGATTTGTGCCAAAATTCGGATTTTGTCAATTTCTACTAACTTTATAGAGAAAAAGCAATGATTTTAGTAAGTTTGTAGGATATAAAAATAGGTTTCTATGTCCATTCAACATAAAGATATTGCAGCAATCAGACAGGATTACGTATTAGGTAGCCTATCTGAATCGGATGTGGATCGTGATCCAGTCCACCAGTTTAAAAAATGGTTCGATGCAGCTATTCACAGCGAGGTGATCGAACCCAATGCCATGGTGCTTTCAACCGTATCTTCCCATCATTTGCCATCCTCAAGAGTTGTTTTATTGAAGGATATTGTATCAGAAGGTTTAGTCTTTTTTACAAATTATGAGAGCCGTAAAGGAGAAGAGATGAAAGCTAATCCGCATGCTGCACTGTTGTTTTTTTGGCCTGAATTGCAGCGGCAGGTCCGGATTGAAGGCGTTATTGAATTTGTGAGCGGAGCTGATTCGGATGAATATTTCCAATCGCGACCTAAAGCGAGCCGTATCGGTGCGCTGGCCTCCCCGCAGAGCCACGAAATTCCAAACCGCAGTTTTTTGGAAAAAAGGGTGGAAGAACTCGAAAACCAATATAATGGAATCGACGCTGTACCTAGACCATCACATTGGGGCGGTTATCTACTGAAACCGATTTATTTCGAGTTTTGGCAGGGCCGTGCGAGTCGGCTGCATGATCGTATCGTTTATAAAAAAGTGTCTGATTCCTGGAAGATTACTCGTATAGCTCCATAAATATGACATTTGACGAAATTAAATCGACGCTTGCTTCCAAATTTGGAAATCAAATTATTCTTAAAGAAGATCGCAATGGGCTGCAGCCTGCATTATTTATTGATAAGGCCGATATAATAGCCGTCTGTTTATTCCTGAGAGATACAGAGGGCCTATACTTTGATTTTTTAAGCAACCTTACTGCGGTGGATTACCAAACGCATTTTGTTATTGTCTACCACCTAAATTCTTTACCCTATCAACACGGATTAGTCTTAAAAGTTGAGCTGTCTGGTAATCGTTCGCTGGATGAATTACCAGAGATTCCTTCGCTTACTTCGGTGTGGCGTACGGCGGACTGGCATGAGCGCGAAGCATTTGACCTGATGGGGATTTATTTTGAGGGCCATCCGGACCTTAGAAGGATTTTGTTACCTGACGATTGGGAAGGTTATCCTTTGCGGAAGGACTATGAAGAGGCAGAAAAATATCATGGCATCCATATTAATTGATAGAAATGGCGAATCCAAAATATAAAGAGGCATTAATGCGCTATGAAAGACACCTTACGGAGATATCCAATCAGGAAATGGTGTTGAATATGGGGCCTCAGCATCCCTCGACGCATGGCGTGCTCCGACTGCAGCTGATTACAGACGGAGAGATCGTGAAGGAGGTTGTTCCACATCTGGGTTATCTGCACCGTTGTTTTGACAAACATGCGGAATCGTTAAATTACGCAAAGACAATTCCTTTTACTGATCGTCTGGATTACCTAGCCTCAATGAACAATAGTCATGCTTTCGTGATGGGGGTCGAACGCATGCTTGGCCTCGACAGTAAAATACCGAAAAGAATAGAATACATCCGCGTGCTGGTCTGTGAACTCAACCGAATTGCATCCCACCTGATTGCTATTGGGACATATGGGATCGATATTGGTGCAACAACACCATTTCTCTGGTGTTTCCGAGACCGTGAGCATATTATGAATATGTTGGAATGGGCGTCTGGTTCGAGGATGTTGTACAACTATATTTGGGTAGGAGGTTTATTTTATGATTTACCTGTAGGCTTTGAAGAGCGCTGTACGGAATTTATAGCGTATTTCAAGCCTAAATTGGTCGAACTGGATGAGATATTGACACAGAATCAGATATTTATTTCCCGGACAGCTAAAATAGGGGTACTTCCTGCTGATGTAGCCATAAATTATGGTGTATCGGGGCCAATGCTTCGGGCTTCGGGGATAAAATGGGATTTGAGACGAATAGATGGCTATTCTGTTTACCCAGAAATTGATTTTGAGATACCTGTGGGAAAAGGTGAAATGGGGACAGTCGGTGATTGCTGGGACCGTTATAAAGTTAGGGTAGATGAGGTCAAGCAATCTGTTCGCATTGTTGAGCAATGCCTTGAACGATTGCAGAAAGACTTTAAGCGTACAGCTGAATTTGATCCGAGGGCTCTGGTTCCGAAGAAAGTGAATTTGAAGGCTCAGGATTACTATGTCCGTGCTGAAAACCCGAAAGGTGAATTAGGGTTTTATTTTGTCACAAAAGATAAATCAGATATTCCATTGCGTGTAAAGTCAAGGGGACCAAGTTTTAATAACCTTTCGGTGATTTCAGAACTCGGAAAAGGTGTGTTGATTGCAGATTTAATTGCGATCCTTGGATCTATTGATATCGTTTTAGGGGAGGTGGATCGCTAGCGTGCGGTAGTGTGCATGTTTTATTAACGATTTAGCAAAATGAAATAGGGATTGTATTCAAAATGTTGCAGAAAAACGCAAATAAATTTGTAAATGAAAGCAATTTTCATCATATTTGCAGTCTCATAATTTAAGTTTATAATTGGTTAATGAAAGCTCGTTACTCCCAAAGTAACGGGCTTCTCTTTTTTATGG
>JAIRVH010000194.1 GCA_031253985.1 Sphingobacterium sp. | reverse complement strand
TTTTTTATCGCATTGTGCACATCCTCTTTCCCTGCGGATACGCCTCGTTGATTGTATTTTAAATCTGACATCTTAGGGCAAAAATAAGCAATAGGACTGAATTAACGAATCTAATTCGTCTAATTTAATCACTTATTATAATACGCCAATGTTCAATAAGACTTTCAAGATTACTTTTTGCATTAGCAGGACTTGTGCTAGGTAAGCATCTGTAAATAATACCCGCTCTCTTGTCAAAATGTTTCAGGTATAAATGGTGTGCTTTTTGTCCATTAAAAACAATTTGTGTAATCGATGGATACTTTTTAAGTAGTTCAATGATTTGGTTTGGGCGTTCGTGCTGTATTGCGAGATCCATGCTGCCCGGGCGAGAGGCCTCTGCGCATACATCCCAAAGACCAATGTTGTTTTTAAGAAGGAGATTTATCTTTTCCGTATAATTTGATGTATCCCCGGTATGAAATAGGGAATTAAATATTTTCCAAAAGCGATTTTGCGGGTGTGCATAGTATTCATTTTTCTCTAGCGATTTGTCCCCCGGTAGAGATCCAAGGATCAGTACTTTCGTTTGGGAATTCACCAGAGGCGGGAATGATCGTTTCAGCATAGTCAAAAATAGTGATTTTATATTTTTCTTTGAAATATCATAAATATTGTAGTATATTTATGATATTAAAATGATATCAAATATATATTAATAAATTATGGAAAAACTAATTAAACCAATGTCAGGCTATTTAGCTTTATTGATCGCTGTTGTCTCATTTGTCGCAGCTATATTTTCATTTGCTAGCGTCGAGGAAAGTTCGCTTTATGTTGTGTTAGGCGTCGTATTAATGATTGCTACATTTTTTATTTTGAAAGGATTGATGATAATTAATCCAAATCATTCACGTGTATTGAATTTCTTTGGAAAATACGTCGGGACGGTGAAAGAAAACGGTCTGTTTTTTGTCAATCCGTTGTATTCGACAATTAAAATAAGTCTTCGTTCCGATAACCTGCAAGGACAGACGTTAAAGGTAAATGATAAGATGGGTAATCCGATTGAAATTGGCGCTGTTATCGTATGGCAAGTTGGCGATACCTATAAAGCCGCCTATGATGTAAGTAACTATACCTCTTATGTGCGCACACAGAGCGAAGCTGCGGTAAGACACCTGGCTGGAAGCTTTCCTTATGATAATTTGGAAGATGAAGGGGCGGAGATCACTTTGCGTGAAGGCGGCGATACCGTAAATCATATTCTGGAACAGGAATTATCGGATCGTTTGGCGCCAGCTGGAGTTATTATTAAGGAGGCAAGAATCAGTCATTTGGCTTATGCCTCCGAAATAGCAGGTGCAATGTTGCAAAGACAACAAGCTGCGGCAATTGTTGCTGCACGTTCAAAGATTGTAGATGGTGCCGTAGGAATGGTTGAAATGGCGTTAAAAAAACTGTCTGAAAAAGATATCGTAGAATTGGACAATGAGAAAAAAGCAGCGATGGTCAGCAATTTAATGGTGGTACTGTGTGGAGAGAAAGCTGCAACACCTATTGTAAATACCGGTACGTTGTACCAATAAACGAAATGAAATGGCAGATAAGAAAAACTTTATGCTACGCTTAGATGACCAAATGCACAAAGCATTGGAAAAATGGGCCGCGGATGAGTTTAGGAGTGTTAACGGGCAGATAGAATATCTTTTACATAAGGCGCTACAAGAAAACAAAAGATTGGGTACGGAGAAAAAGACTGCTGAAAAGAAATAAGTAATAGTAAGCTACGAAAAATGTACCTTTGGCTTCGTTATTGACGAAGTTAAAGGTATTTTTTATTTTACTGTTTTAGAGATAGAAGATGAATATTAATCCAGCATACAAACTTTTGGTCGTAAGTACAAGTACGATCTTTGGTAGTGAATTTTTAGCCTATATAAAAGAGGAATTTGTAGAATTTATTCAATCTGATGAATTGCTGTTTGTTCCTTTTGCAAGACCATCTGGAATTTCTTTTGATGCCTATACGATGAAGGTACAAGAAGCATTGATGGATAAAAATATAAAAGTTAGGGGATTGCATGAGTTTAACAATAGGAAGAAAGCGATTCAGGATGCGAAGGCGGTTTTTGTTGGTGGAGGAAATACATTTTTGTTGTTGAAAACGCTTTATGATCTCGATTTAATGCCGCAATTGCGTGTTCAGATAGCAAAAGGGATTCCATATGTCGGCACATCGGCAGGTTCAAATCTAACAGGATTGACAATTGGAACAACAAATGATATGCCTATTGTTTACCCGCCCAGTTTCGACGCACTTGGTCTTTTGCCTTTTAACATCAATCCTCACTATTTGGACCCAGACCCGGCATCTACACATAAAGGGGAGACAAGAGAAACTCGAATTCAGGAATTTCATCAATTTAATTCCCAGCCAGTCGTAGGTTTGCGAGAGGGGAGTTGGTTGCATGTGAATGCGGGAAAAATAGAATTGAAAGGTAGTTTAACGGCACGTCTGTTTAAACCTAATTCTGAGTCTGTAGAACTGGCGCCAGGATTAATTAATTTTTAAGATATTGTAAAGCCTGTCGGCAGTTGAGGTTCGGTGACGCATGAAATACGATAGAAAGTGGCTTTGTTATCAATGTCAGGTAATTGCAGGTAGAAAAAATAGTTTTTCAGATGGTTGAAAATAATACAAAATAAGCTACTTTTGCGCTAAATCCATTAAAATATTCTTCCAATGGAACAAAATTCAGCATTACACCCAGCCGATATCGCGGAAGAAATATCGCGTTTAAGTAAGGGAGAACAACATCAACAATTTATGGACTATCCTTTGGAGGATAGATTGGAGATCTTTTCATTTTTTGAAATGGATGTTCAGTATACGTTGATTAAATCAATGACGGAACATGAATTGTCCGAATTGCTGAATAATTTGAAACCAGATACGCGTAATGAGTTATTGTCGGAATTGCCTGATGATCTGATCAAGTATCTGATCAATCTATTGAATGAACGCGAAAAGCAGATGGCTTTGGAGCTGATCGGATATAAAGAGGATAGTATCGCTCGGCTTATGACGCCAATGTATGTGCAGGTTCGCCCTTATTATACCGTCGATGATGTCTTTCGACATATCAAGGTGTTTGGAAGGAAGGCCGAAACGCTTAATTTTATTTACGTAGTTGACGAGAAAAACGTGTTGATCGATGACTTAAAAATTGGTCAATTACTACTATCGGATTCTTCTACCAAGATTTCCGACTTAATTGACTACAATTTTGCCGCGATTAAAGCCTCTACACCCATGGAAGAGGCATTCGAGATTTTTCAAAAATATGACCGAAGTGCTTTGCCTATCGTTACAGAAGCAGGGGTATTGGTTGGAATTGTGACATTTGATGATGTGTTGGATCGAATTGAAGATCGTGATACGGAAGATATTCAGCGATTTGGGGGGATGGAAGAGCTGGATCTAGCTTATACTAAAACCCCTTTATTACAATTGATACAAAAAAGGGCCGGTTGGCTAATTATTTTGTTTTTTAGCGAGATGCTTACAGCTTCTGCGATGGGCTTTTTTGAAGGGGAACTGGAGAAGGCAGTGGTTCTCGCTTTATTTGTTCCTTTGATTATATCCAGTGGCGGTAATTCGGGATCGCAAGCAGCGTCTTTAATTATTCGGGCGATGGCTCTCGGTGAGTTGAAGCTTAAGGACTGGTGGTATGTGATGAAACGTGAAGTATCTTCTGGTTTAATTTTAGGTGGGATATTAGGGACGATCGGATTTTTACGAATATTGGCTTGGCATTTTCTTGGTCTGTATGATTATGGACCTTATTGGATTTCTATTGGTTTTACTGTTGCCGTTTCCTTATTGTTTATCGTTCTCTGGGGAACTTTGTCGGGATCGTTTATTCCATTTATTTTACGTCGCTTTGGATTGGATCCTGCCACGGCATCAGCACCTTTTGTCGCGACACTGGTAGATGTTTCTGGTTTGATTATCTATTTTACAGTTGCTGCATTCTTTTTACAAGGGAAATTACTGTAATCCGATGTTTAAAATAACTTAACGGCCTGAAGCATACTTATCCGCTTTAGGCTTTTTCTAAGAGTACCTGATATTATTGGCCGGAAAGAACTTTCGGTTTGCTTTGATTGCTGTTGGTGCCAGCGAAGTCATGAAGTTCTTTTCTGAAAGTATTTGTTTTTTATGGGGATCAAGAGCTTTCATGTCTATAGGTGGTTCAGCTGAATCGTGAAAGTTTTATTGAAAACTGTAATCTCTATTTTTAACTCCGAAATCTAGTCAATAAGATCTGGCTTGCTATTATCGCAGGTCTCTTTGAGTTGATATATACTGTTTTTATTAAAGATGGTATTTTATACCTGACTTTAATTCAATAGAAGAGAAAAGTCCCTAGGTTCGTTTACAAATTGAGTCTTCGATATAATTTCTCTTTTAAACCTCCTTTTTGAGCAATATAAATTCCTTTTTTTCCAGAAAATATAAATGCAGCTATACAAGCTATTCCTACAAATAAAATCGGCTGTAAACCAAACAATTCATAGCCCATAACGATGCAGGCCAATGGGGTGTTCGTAGCACCTGAAAATACGGCGACGAAACCCATAGCTGCGAGTAAACTGATAGGAAAGGGGATAACGGCGCTTAATGCACTGCCTAAGGTCGCGCCAATAAAAAAAAGAGGGGTGACTTCGCCGCCTTTAAATCCGGCCGAAAGGGTAAAAGTTGTCAGCAGTAATTTGATAATAAAGTCATAATAGTTCGACTGATTGACAAATGCGTGCTGGATCATAGGGATACCGAGCCCAATATAGTTGGTACTATGTAATAAAGTAACGATGGTTACTAAAATAATACCACCTATTACAGGTCTAAGCAGAGGAGATTTGATTCGTTTGAATTGGAGGCTAAAGAAATCGCTGGTAAATGTAAAAAGCCATGCTGCGCTACCGAATAGAATACCTGCTACTAGACTAAATCCAATATTGGTCAAGGAAAGTGTTGGAATAGCATCCTGAATTGGATAATGGGTATGTGGAATATTCCATAGTTGGCAACTGAAATTCGAAAGATAGGCAGTAAATAAGCAAGGAAGAATACCAAAATATCTTTTTTTGCCTATGAGCAAGACTTCTAATCCGAATATGGTTCCTGCTAAAGGAGTGCCAAATACAGCCGCAAAACCAGCCGTTATGCCTATTGATATCAACACCCGTCTTTCAGTCTTATCGAATTCAAACCAACGATTGAGCTGGTCAGAAATTGCCCCACCTATCTGTACAGCAGTTCCTTCACGACCTGCGGAACCTCCAAATAAATGTGTGAGTAAAGTTCCGAATAAAACGAGAGGAGCCATGACAAGTGGGATCCGTCGTTGAGGATGAAGATATTCTTCAATCAATAAATTGTTGCCTTTGCTGGAGAGATTGCCCCAATACTTGTAAGACAACGCGATAACAAACCCTGCCAAGGGGAGTCCATAAATTATCCACGGATGAGCAGTTCGGTATTGGGTTACCCAGTTGAGGGAAAAAAGAAAAAATGCACAAATAGATCCCACGATGAAGCCTATCGTACTGCAGGTGATCAGCCATTTAAGAAAGAAACGAAAGTTACGTTGATTTGAATTTGCTATAGCCATAAGTCTACACTTTATATAAAATTGTTGTTTTATACTAAAAAAGTAGACGTCATCAGCTTTTTGAGGCGGTTCAGGGCAGACATCATTGCCATATTTATTCCAAATCTACAAAAAACGAATGATGATAGCAACCCAGCCCGCGATCATAAGCAAACCGCCAAGTGGGGTAATTGGTCCAAGAAACTTCAGGTTTTTTTTCCAATAATCCGCAAACGATAGAAAATAAATACTTACGGAGAACAGAATAGTCCCTAAAGTGATAAGATAGAATGCAACTCGCTCAGACTGCTGTTCAAAGGAGAAGTTAAACCCTATAAGTAACAAAGTAAGAGCTGCATACATTTGATACCGAACGCCAACTTCAAAAGATTCCAGTTTTTCAGTTGATAAAATCTTTTTGAAAGCATGTGCTCCAAAGGCTCCTAATATGATAGCAAATGCTCCAAATAGTGCAGCTGTGATAATGACGAAGTTTTGCATAGTAAATTTATTAAATAGGTGATTTAATCATATCGATATGAAGAATTCCATAATCGGGATAGGGCTCAGAGACCTGTCGAAATCCTAATTTTTCATAAAATGACTTTAAATGAAATTGCGCACCAATCTGTATGTCATTGACGCCAAATTCTTTAGAGACGGATTCGATCGAACTAATCATGAGTTGTTGGCTAAGGCCGGTGCCCCGTGCTTGTTCTGCGACAATAACCCGTCCTATTGATGCCTGTGGGTACGAAAGTCCAGGGGGAACTAATCTCGTGTAAGCTAGAATGCTGCCTTCTTGTTCCGCCCAAAGATGAAGACATGCGAAATCCTTATCGTCCAATTCAGGATAAAGGCATTCTTGTTCTAAAACAAACACTTCCATTCGCAACTTTAGAATACGATATAGTTCTTTGTTGCTGAGTTCGTCAAATTTCTTCAGGTTCCACTGTAAAGCCATAGTTGAAATAAAAAAAGAGTCAAATTAAATCAGATATATCTGGGAAGAAATACCAATTTAATTTGACTCAATTGATTGGAAATTTTTATGCGAGAAGACTTTTAACAACTTCAGAGATTGTTTTGCCGTCAGCTTGTCCAGCGAGCTTTTGGTTTGCCGCGCCCATCACTTTACCCATATCCTTAATGGAAGAAGCTCCTGTTTCTACAATAATTGCTTTGACTATCGCTTCAACTTCTTCTTTGCTTAGTTGTTTTGGTAAATAAGCCTCAATAACTTTTTCTTCCTCAACTTCAATTGCATAAAGATCTTCCCGGTTTTGAGTCTTATAAATTTCAGCAGATTCGCGACGTTGTTTGACAAGTTTTTGTAAAACTTTAATCTCCGCCTCTTGGTTAAGATCTTCAGAATGACCTTTTTCCGTTTTTGCTAAGAGAATAGCTGCTTTGATGGCGCGTAAACCGCGTAATTTTGCTGTATCTTTTGCGATCATTGCCGCCTTGATGTCTTGGTTTATTTGTAGTTCTAATGACATAATATTTTAATTATTTTCGATTAACAATCGTACCTGTTGCTTGTGCAGTAGGCATTATTAAGAGATCATTTATATTGACATGTGCCGGTCGGGTAATTACGAAAAGTATAGTCTCAGCAATGTCCTTTCCAGTCAGGGGCTGTACACCATTATAAACGTTTTTGGCTCTTTCGCGATCCCCGTGAAACCGCACTTCAGAAAATTCTGTTTCAACCATTCCAGGATCAATAGAGGTAACTTTAATGCCTTTTTGCAATAAGTCGATACGCATAGCTTTCGTCAGTGCATCAACAGCATGTTTGGTTGCACAATAGACATTCCCATTGGGATAAACCTCTTTTCCCGCAATGGATCCTAAATTAACAATATGGGCGCCGTTTTCGGTATCCATAAGCGGAATTACCGCTTTACTTACATAGAGCAGGCCTTTGATATTTGTATCAATCATTCTGTCCCAATCTCCAATATCGCCATCCTGAATAGGATCCAGTCCCTGGCTCAATCCAGCATTGTTGATTAGGATATTGATTTTCTTCCACTCTTGGGGAAGACCATCAATTTGATTGGCAACTTGTTCAGCATCTCGAACATCGAGTTCAAAAATATGTATTTGTATTGTCGGATATGCCTTAAGCAGTGTATCTTTTAATTTTTCTAAACGATTTAATCTGCGTGCGCAAAGTAAAAGATTGTAACCCTCTTTCGCTAGAACTTCCGCACAAGCCTGACCGATTCCGGAACTTGCTCCTGTGATAAAAACTGTCTTAGTCATATATGGTAACTTGTTGACATTAAAATTTAATCAGTGTTGATTCAAATTAGACTCTAAGGAGCTATTTTGTAGCTACATAGATTGTACAGATGCCAAATGTTTGTGGCCTAACAATAGTTTCGTTAAAACCTGCCTTTTTATTTATGGCAACGAATTTTTGTCCATCTGGAAATTGAGCAACAGATTCAGGTAAGTATTCATACGCGCTGGAATCCTTTGAAAAGAATTTTCCAATGGTGGGCGTGATAAATTTGAAATAAAAATTATACAACTGCTTAATTGGGAATTTCTTCGGGTTTGAAAATTCTAAAATAATAGCTTTCCCTCCGGGTTTTAACACACGATAGATGTCTGATAAGCCTTTTTCTAGGTTTTCAAAATTTCGTACGCCAAATGCGACGGTAACAGCGTCGAAAGTATTATCTTCGAACTGAAGTCTTTCGGAGTCTCCTAGTTGCACTTCAAATTGATTTTCTAATCCTTTATTTGCAATCTTCTTCTTGGCGACGTCAAGCATTCCCTGAGAGATGTCCACACCAATAATCTTTTTGGGATTCAATATTTTAATTGATTCCAAAGCAAAATCACCAGTTCCGGTAGCCACATCCAACATGAGCTGCGGTTTTATGGACTTTAAGGCATTAATGGCGTTTTTGCGCCATATAATATCAATTCCCAAGGACATGAAATGATTTAAGAAATCATAGGAATGAGAAATGTTGTCGAACATATCTGCTACTTGTTTCTTCTTCCCGTCATTGGTGTCTTTGTAGGGTTTTAATGTGGAGGAATCGTGCGTCATTTTACAAATATACAACATAAGAATATTTTTTGGCGCTAAAAAAAGGATTTGTTTTTGATATTAAAACGACGGGTTGTTTTTGATTCTAGGCAGCAGAATTTTTTTATTTTAAGCTTTTTGCTTATCCACAATAATTTAAATTGTTAACATTTTTTAACGCGTTGATTTTTAATGCTGATTATTAGTTTTCAACATCTTTTCAACATCTGTTGTTGAAAACTAACAATGTAAATATGTGTCGTTCAAAGCTTTTTGAGGCATACGGCTTGACGGTAGGATTTGCCTGTTTGTAATTCCTTATGGAGGTGAATTTTATTTTTTATACATTTGTTATCCTATCTAGATTTTAAGGATAGCAAAAGCTATATTTCTGATATAATATCATGATGAACGACAGTAATTTTGAAGCGGGTAATACGGATAACAAACGGGGTAATTATGGTGAGCGGCGTACCAAATTAAATAATTTGGTGAGCGGCTTGGGCAAACTTCCTCCTCAAGCGGTAGATCTTGAAGAAGCCGTCCTAGGGGCGTTGATGCTTGAAAAAAATGCGCTGAGTGAAATCATTGATATTTTAAAACCTGAATCGTTTTATAAAGAATCTCATCAAAAGATCTTCGAAGCAATTTTTGGCCTTTTTCAAAAAACTTCGCCAATTGACATCTTAACCGTTACTTCTGAGCTTAGAAGGATGGGGTCGCTGGAAATGGTGGGTGGCGCTTATTACATTACGCAGTTGACTGATCGGGTTGTTTCGGCGGCGAATATTGAGTATCATGCACGTATTATTTCTCAAAAATATATCCAACGTGAGCTTATCAAAGTTTCTACAGAAATTATTAATAGTTCATATGATGAAACTTCAGATATCTTCGATCTTTTAGATCATGCGGAAAAAAGCTTATTTGATATCGCGCAGAACAATTTGAGGAGAGACTCCAGAAAGATGGATGATATCATGCGTGAGGCGATTTCTAACCTTGAAATGCTGCGTGATCGTACAGATGGTCTGACAGGTGTGCCTTCGGGTTTAACTGCCCTGGATCGTATGACATCAGGTTGGCAGCCCTCCGATCTTGTAATTATTGCAGCTCGTCCGGCAATGGGGAAGACGGCTTTTGTACTTTCTGTTGCGCGTAATGCTGCTGTGGAACATGGCAAAGCCGTCGCTGTATTCTCTCTGGAAATGTCATCCGTTCAGCTTGTTAATCGTCTGATAGCAGGTGAAACAGAAATTGAGCAAGAAAAATTGAAAAAGGGAAATCTTGCAGATCATGAATGGCAGCAGTTACATTCGCGGATTGGCCGGTTAACAGATGCGCCCATTATTATTGATGATACACCAGCGTTGAATGTGTTCGAATTTAGAGCGAAATGCAGACGTTTAAAGGCACAATACGATATTCAGATGGTAATTGTGGATTACTTACAGCTAATGCATGGGAAAGCCGAAGGTAAAGGTGGAGGGAACCGTGAGCAGGAAATCGGTAGCATCTCGCGGGCTTTGAAATCTGTTGCTAAGGAATTGAATATTCCTGTTTTGGCATTGTCGCAGTTGAGTCGCGCGGTGGAATCAAGACCTGGAAATAGTAAACGTCCAATGTTGTCCGATTTGAGGGAGTCTGGTTCTATTGAGCAGGATGCGGATATGGTTCTTTTCTTATATAGACCCGAATACTATGGTTTAACTGAAGATGAGGAAGGACGCCCTACTGCTGGTGTTGGTGAGGTTATTATTGCAAAGCACCGTAATGGTGAAACGGGAATTGTCCCGCTTCGCTTTGTGGGTAAGTTTGTGAAGTTTGTGGATCTGGAAGATGAGTTTTCTGGTATGGGGGGTGGAGATGGTTTCGGCGATGCACCCGCTACATTTTCCGCCTCGGCATTGAACCCGTCGCCAAACTTTGCTGATGATTTTAGTGGGGGTAGCTTCAGTGGTGGTATTACTATGCCATCTCGAATGAACGATATGCCCGATGATTCACACTTTTAGTGGTAAATTTTACGTAAATATTCATAATAATAGAAAAAACCGAATGATTTGAATTCGGTTTTTTCGTTTATAAAGAGTATATAATCTATCCTATTGTGTGCGTTTATTAGTAAATAATTCGGAACTTTGTCCCATAGGGAAATGCAGATTAGGTAAATAAGGAAAGTATCTAACAGGAGCTTCTTGGGGGATGTTTTAAGATGATTTAATGTGGTTCCGATCAGATCTCGCTCTTCGTTAAAAAAGAGCACTGTTCTTATTGTACTGCTTACAGAGAAAATAGAAGATTATCTAGATGAAAATAACGTTACTTTGCATAGGTAAAACAGATGATAAATATCTGATTGAAGGTATTGAAAAGTATATTAAGCGATTAAGTTTTTATGTGAACTTTAATATTTTAGTGATCCCAGACATCAAGAATGTTAAGAATCTTTCTGTTGAACAGCAAAAGGATAAGGAAGCCCTTTTGATCTTGAAACAATTGCAGCCGCAGGATTTAGTGGTCCTGTTGGACGAACATGGGAAAGAATATCGTTCATTGGAATTTTCTGCTTATTTGGAAAAAATGATGGTACAAAGTGTGCAACATATGGTGTTTATTATTGGTGGGCCTTATGGTTTTGATCGAAAAATTTATGATCGGGCAAATTCGAAAATCTCTCTGTCAAAGATGACTTTTTCTCATCAAATGATTCGGTTGTTTTTTACGGAACAGCTCTATCGAGCATTTTCCATTATGAAGGGCGAACCTTACCATCACGAATAATATGGAAAAAAGTCCGTAACTTCATCATGAATAAAAACAAGCTTATGAATTTGCCCAACAAACGAGATTATCACTATAAAAGTGACGAAGGAGAGAAAAATAGCCAATTGAATAAATACATTATGATTGCTTGTATTATTATCGTAATTGTATTGGCGTTTTTTTTCGCATAGCTTCAATTCCTTCCATACGGATGAAGTAAAAGAATAAATCTCTTACTTAATATCCGTATGGAGGATATCAGCAGATGATTTTAATAAAATTTTTAATTGAATTTTTGAGCAAGAACGCTTAATTTTTTGGAGAAGTTTGGCAGGTTTTGCGCGTTCTTTTTGGGGTGGTGTTGTTAACAAATCCCCAGTTGGTCATATAGAATGACAAGGGGTTAATCTCTAGTAATTTTTTCATTTTTTCTTTTTTTACCATATAATAATTTATTGATTTAATATTATTGATCAATAATCGAGCCAAGTTTTAATATCTGTCATGTTTTAAAATCGTGGCCCCTCAAAAAATAGTTCATATATGAGGATCTTTAAATAAAAAGCAGCCCATTGGAGAAGGGCTGCTTTCAGAAGTATTTATTTTTTATCAATTTTATAGAGTTTGCCAATATCCGTTATAGCATATAGCGCACCGTCTTTGCCCTGTGTGATATCTCTGAATCGTTGCCCCTCATTTGCTAGCAGACGCTCTTCTCCAACTACCTTGTTGTCCTTTAGGATAATTCTGGCAATATGCATGCTGCTCAGGCCACAGATAAAAAGATTGTTCTTCCATTCTGGAATATTTTGGCCGGTATAGAAAGTAATTCCACTAGGGGAGAGCACTGGGTCCCAATAATAAACGGGCTGTTCTAGACCGTCTTTTTGTTGTATACCTTCACCGACTTTATCACCTTTATATTCGATACCATATGTAATCGTGGGCCAACCATAATTTTTGCCCGCTTGTATTCTATTCAGCTCATCGCCGCCACGTGGACCAAATTCCGTTTCCCAAAGGTCGCCTGTTTCGGGGTGTAAAGCAAGTCCTTGTGGATTGCGATGTCCATAGCTGTAAATTTCGGGACGGACATTCGGCTTACCTATAAATGGATTGCCATGTGCAGGTTGTCCGTCTGTCGTGATACGAAGGATCTTGCCCAATGCTGCATTCAGGTCTTGTGCCAATGGTCGTGTAACCAAATCTGACCTTTCACCTGTACTCAGAATAATATTTCCTTCTTTATCAAAGATGATGCGGCCGCCATAATGTAGATTCCCCTTATGTGCCGGAGTTGCCTGGTAAATTACCTTAGCACCCTCTATCGATTTCTCATCAGCTGAAAGCTTTCCTTTTGCAACTGCAGTCAATGTCCCCGCAGCCGTATTATCCGAGAAAACCCAGTATATCATCCGATTTGACTCGAAGTTTGGGTCAAGACGTAATCCTAAAAGGCCCCCTTGCCCGCTACTATTGACCGGAGGTAAACCTTTGATCGGTTCTCCTAATTTACCATCTGCGGTCGCAATACGAAAATCACCCTCTTTTTCTGAAATTAATAATCGGCCGTCGGGCAATGCTGTAATTCCCCAAGGTGATTTTAATCCTTCCGCGATTACTTTCCCTTCGAAAGGAGTAGAAGTTTTCGCTCCGTTAATTCTCGTTTGCCCAGCAAATGCCGGTTTATAATCTGTGTTTGCCTTTTGCGTCTCTACTGGAGGGTAACTTGTGGTGTCAGTTGCAGAATTTGCGCTGCTATCCGAACTTGAATTTGAATTCGCATGATTGGAATTACATGCCATTAATCCCAAAGATACGGTTAAAAGGCTTAGTGTCAGTTTGGTTTTCATTATCTGTGACTTGTTTGTTGTCTGATTATCTGCTTGAAGATATTAAAAATTAATGAAATATTATTTTCTAGCATGTAATAATATATATACATTACCCATAAAACAAAAAGGGGGAATGCTAGCTTTGCTAATTTTTTATGACGATCGAAAGAGTTACTTTTCTGCCAAACAATTTTTTACGATCTGGTGGAGTTCCGTATCCTTGTTGATATAATAATCACTTATATCAAGAATTGTATTTGTATTTAAATTGTAGATACATACCGGCACATAATTGGGCTGTGCGGAAGTTTCGAAAGTTTTAAAATATTCTTCACTTTCCTGGATGCTTGAAAATTCTTTGGATTCGCAATGCTGTGTGTCTTGATTAAATGCTATGGTTATAAAGTTCTTTTTCATTATACCTCCCTTTTATCAGAATAACGAGAATTGGGAAGTAAAAGTTTTAAAAATCATAGGTTTTTATTTTTAGACACTGATATGGCTTGCCGCTATTGGCTGTCCAAAAAATATTTTTGCTTTGCTTTCAAAGTCTCTCGGATCATCCGTAGTATAAAATGCCAATTGTCCGTTTTGGGAACACATTGTTTCAATTTCCTGGTGTCTACTGAGATATTCTTTTAAGCTATTTGCAACAATAGGCCCCTGAGAGATTATCTTTATATTATCCGGTGTATATTTTTCGATTACGGGCAGTAATAAAGGATAGTGGGTACAGGCTAGCACAATGGTATCGATCTGATCTGATTGTTGTAGAAGTTCGCGCAAATCCTTTTCTACAAAGTAATGAGCGCCTTCTGTATTGATTTCATTGTTTTCTACTAGAGGAACCCAAAAAGGACAGTCGTGCTGAAAAACTTCAATTTCTGGATTAAACTTGTGTATTTCTATTTTATACGATTCAGATTTTACAGTTCCCGTAGTGGCTAAAATGCCTATCTTATTGGTTTTCGTAAAATTGTGTACAATTTCCGTCGTAGGCCTAATGACGCCAAGAACTTTCTTTCCTGGAGGAAGGTCGTTTTGTTGAATGGTTCTTAATGCTTTTGCCGAAGCTGTATTACAGGCTAAAATCACCAGGTTACAGCCTAGGTCAAATAGCTTAAAAACACATTGTTTGGTGTAGTTATAAACGGTTTCAAAAGATCGTGTACCATAAGGAACACGTGCATTGTCGCCTAAATAGATATAATCGTACTGTGGCAAAAGATGCTGAATTTCCTTAAATACGGAAAGCCCTCCATAACCGGAGTCAAAAATGCCAATAGGTCCAGATTTTGATAAATTATCCATAACACCATATTATAAGCTCGTTCACTTATAACATGGTGTTACAAGTTTCAGATTTATTGAAGCAAAGATGGTTTCTCTTTATATATTTTCCAAATTAATTCGCCAAATAATGTATTTGTCCAAGCAAACCAATGTCTTGTAAATTTCTTAGGATCATTTTTGTGAAAAGATTCATGCATAAATCCTGTTCCACCGTGTGTATTGACCAAGGTTTTTATACAATGACGGATTTCCTCATCATTTGTAGATGTCTGGGCACGCATGATAATGGACATCGGCCAGATCATATCCCTTCCTATGTGCGGGCCACCAATGCCTTCTGCTGCTGTTCCTTTAAAAAAGAATGGGTTTTTGTCAGAGAGAACAAAATTCCGTGTGCGCTGGTAAACTTCATTATTTATATCTACAGCACCTAAATAGGGCAGGGCCAACAAGCTGGGAATATTTGCATCATCCATCATCAGATGACTCGAAAATCCATCTACTTCAAAGGCATATATTTTTCCCAACGTAGGGTGGTCTATGATTCCATATGTATTGACGGCGGCCTCCACTTCATTGGCTAGTGCTTCCATTTGAGCTGCGAGTGCCTGTTCATTTTTGACCTTCTTCAAAATTTCGGCAGACTGTCTAAGGCTAACGATGGCAAATAAATTTGAGGGGATCAGGAATGAGAAAATAGTGGAATCGTCTGAAGGTCGAAAACTAGAGCAGATCAAACCAACCGGATTTACCGGATACCCATAACCATCCACCTGTAATGTGTCAGATCCTCTGGAGGTCGTCCGTTCAAATTTATAAGGGCCTAAGCTATCTTTACGCTGCTGTTCAACGAAAGTCTGATAGATCTTATGTTGAGCGTCTAACCATTCGTCATTAAATGGACTGCTGTCATTCGTTTCCTTCCAGTAATGATAAGCCAGCCGAATTGGATAACACAATGAATCGATTTCCCATTTTCGTTCATGTATTCCTGGTTTCATATTGGTGTGGTCGCTGAACCATTCGCCCTTTTTTGTCGGGTCATTATAAAATGCATTGGCGTAGGGATCAATATTGATACATTTACTCTGTTTTTGGATCAAGCCAACAATAAGATCCTGCAATTTTTTATCCTTTTTCATAAAAGGAAGGTACGGCCATACCTGAGCACTGCTGTCACGCAACCACATCGCATCAATATCTCCCGTGATTACATAGGTGTAATTCCGGCCATTTTGAACATAAGGAAATACTGTTGTATCCAAGGTATTTGGGAAACAATTGTTAAATAACCAAGCCAGTTCCTTATTTTTAACATTTTTCTGAAATTCTACAATTGCATCTTCGATTACCTTGCTGGAAAAAAGTCTTTTCTCTTTAACTGTTCGTACAGTGGGAAAAGAATGTTCCTGAGCGAATGAAAATTTGCTTGTAAGTGCACCTGCAGTCAACAGGGTTGCGTTTTGGATAAATGTTCTGCGTTTCATGCTTATTAGGGCTGTTTTATATTATATAAGGTTATTTAGTGAGATGCAAGATATAAATATTTTTGAATAAAAGGAACAGCAAATACGATTTAGCATGATAAAATTGACTGAACATATGAATAAAGTCAATTTTATTCGGTTAATTTGCGTTTAGGAATGCATTTTGCTAGAAAAAGTAATCTTTGAAATAATTTTATGAGGCTTAATATAACAAAAAATAATAATTTACTCCGAATGGTGCTGGCAGGCATGGGAGTAGGTATTTCCTTCGGAGGTTTTGCCCAGATTAAGAGCCAACCTTATTCGTATCATTTTTATCAAAAAATGAACGATGTTGTTTATTCTACGGAGACTAGAATGCATACTTCGGCTAAACCATTCGTCATTAAAGACTCTTTATTGTTAGCCAAGTTTGATTCCATACAATCCAATAAACCTGTCTCTTCATCCAATTGGTTTATGCGCAAGATTTTTAATGAACATCTTGTACAGGTTGAAAAGGACGATTATACATTCTACGCTGATTTTTTACCTGATCTTTATATTGGAAAGGACATGCAGGGCGATAAACGGCGTACTTGGATGAATAGCAGGGGATTTCAGGTGGGATTGAACGTGGGTAATAAATTTACATTTAATACTTCCGCATTTGAAAGTCAGGCGGTATTTCCGAAATACCTAGATGATTATATTGTTGCGCATAAAGTTGTTCCTGGTCAGGGAAATACGAAATTTCAGTCTAAAAATAAAATGGACTGGATGTATGCGACAGCGAGCATGACCTATGATGCCCATAAGTATATTCAGGCAACTTTGGCTTACGACAAAAACTTTATTGGGGATGGGTATAGGTCGATGCTTTTATCAGATTTCTCCTCAAATTATGCGCATCTGAAATTGACCGGTACAATAGGGAATGTTCAGTATACTTCGATCTGGGCCTACATGAATGACCCGACGCATCCAAGACAGGATTTAACAGGCACATATCCGATGGAGGGGCAAAATAATACACGTTTAGGAGATGGAAAGAAATGGGGTGCCTTTCAATATTTGGATTGGAATGTAACCAATAAGTTGTCGGTTGGCTTTTTCCAATCTGTTGTTTGGGCTGCGCAGGATGAAGCAGGAAAAAGAGGTTTTGATTTTAGTTATCTGAGTCCAATTATCTTTATCCGTCCTGTCGAAAATAATAACTCGACTTCACCTGATAAAATGTTTTTGGGTTTAACCTCAAAATATAAGCTTCCTTATAATCTGACTGCTTATGGGCAGTTTTTATTAGGGGAATTTACGGCGAAAGAGTTTTTTGCAGGGAATGGATATGCACATAATAAATGGGGGGCACAACTTGGTATAAGAGGATATGATATGTTTGGGGTCAAGAACCTGAACTTTTTAGCCGAGTATAATACGGCTCGACCTTATACGTATGCGCACTTCAAATCATATTCAAATTATAGCAATAATGCCGAACCATTGGCTCACCCGAAAGGAGCGAACTTTAGAGAGCTTGTTGGCCTCGTGAATTATGCATGGGATCGATGGGATTTTTCATTGCAGGGTATGTTTACCCAAAATGGACTGGATCTGCCAGATGGAAGTAATATGGGCGGTAACATCTTTCAATCCTATAATACGATACCAAATTTATACGGAAACCATATTGCACAGGGCATAAAGAACAATATCTATTACGCAGATGCGAAAGCAGCTTACGTTCTCAACCCCAAGTATAATCTTCGTTTAGAACTTGGTTATACCCAGCGATATGCAAAAGCGCAATATGAAACGCCTGTTGTCAATAAGTCAGGAGTGGTTTCATTTGGACTTCGCTCCAGCTTCCGTGCAATTTATAACGATTTATAGAAATTTTGATAAGCTGATCTAGACTTGAAATGAGACAAACTATATGGATTTTGTTCTGTGTTAGAGCAGTCATCTATATAGTTTGTCTTTAAAGTTATATAGTGAATTTACAGCATTTCTTAAGGCAGATTGACAGGATAGGGGAGTAATTGCTTGGCTTTATCAATATAAAATCTCCAATAACTGCAACATTAGGATTAGGGATGACTTAAAAACTATAGATTTAAACAGAGTAATTCCGTGTAGTCAAACTGTTAATGGACATGCACAAAAGATAATTATATTCCAATGAAAAAAATCCTCATACTGAATGGCCCAAACTTGAATTTATTGGGTGTAAGGGAAAAATCAATTTATGGCAGTCAGGATTTCCTGAGCTATTTTGAAGAGCTAAAAGAGCAGTTTGAAACGGCGCAATTGCATTATTTTCAAAGCAATTCAGAAGGGGGATTAATCGATAAGATCCACGAAGTTGGTTTTGAATTTGACGGAATTGTATTGAATGCGGGAGCCTATACGCATACCTCTGTTGCCATAGGAGATGCTATTGCAGCTGTCACTACACCTGTTATTGAGGTTCATATCAGTAATGTTCATCAAAGAGAGGAATTCCGCCATCATTCGTTCCTGGCAAAGAATTGTAAGGGAGTAATCTGTGGTTTCGGTCTGGATAGCTACAGACTGGGGATAGAAGCACTGCTTAAATAAATACACTTCTTTCACAAGGAGGATAAAATACTCATTTATAAAATAAACATGCGGGAATTCCCGCATGTTTATTTTATAAATGATACTGTTAACCAATAAGGTTTCTGATTTCGACTTCGTCTGCTTTGATCTGAGCTTTCATTTCTTCAAGTGAATCGAACCGTTCATCATGACGGATAAAATGGAGGAATTTGACGCGTAGCGTCTTGCCATAAATATCCTGATCGAAATCAAACAAGCTAATTTCAATAGCACGATTCATACCATCGACAGTAGGCCTAGTGCCTATATAGCCCATACCTTTAGCGATGGAAACAGGACTTTCCTCTCTGTACTCTCCTGTGGTGATATTTTGGATATGATTATAGATATGTACCTCCACAGCATATATTCCATAGGCTGGTATGAGCTTATGCGGTTCGTGGACTTGCAGGTTTGCTGTTGGAAATCCGATTGTACGCCCTATTTGGTCACCTCTGATCACGGTTCCTGTCAATTCAAAAGGATAACCCAAATAAAGGTTAGCCGTTTTGATATCACCCTTGATGAGCGCTTCACGTACTCGTGTGGAAGATACTGCAATGTCGTTGATATCCTGTTCGGGGATTTCGTCAACGCTGTAGTCAAAAATAGATGCAAACTGTTCCAAATCGCCCATACTACCTTTACGATCTTTTCCAAAATGGTGATCATAACCTATGACAATCTTTTTCGTGCCGAGTTTACCGACAAGAACATTGCTAATATATTCTTCTGGAGTCTGATTGGAGAAATCGCGGGAAAAAGGAATGATAATCAAGTGGTCAATTCCCACTTTACTCAACTGACTGACCTTTTCTTCGATATCGTTGATTAAGCGTAAGCTATCATCATCCGGATTGATAATCAACCGTGGATGTGGGAAAAAAGTAAGCAAAATTGTCTCACCATTAATTTTTTGAGCTGCTTCTTTTAAATGCGCCAATATTTTTTGATGGCCAATATGGACACCATCGAAAGTACCGATGGTTACAACTGCATTTTCAACTGGTGAGAAATCATCTAAACTTCTGTAGATTTTCATTTATAGGAGTTTTTGCAAAAATAAGATAAAGAATCAATAAAAAGGGATGGTAAAGTTATTTAATGATTTCTTTATGACGTTTTATTTCAGCGATAAGTTGTTCTAGATTCCATGCATTTTCCACTTTATAATCCCCGCTTTTGGTGCGTCTTAAAGAACTCAGATGAGAACCGCTCTGTAAGACTTTTCCAAAGTCGTAGGCCAGTGATCTGATGTAGGTTCCTTTTGAGCAGGAGATACGAAAATACACGTTGGGCAGTTCTATTTTTTCAATTAGAAAGCTATTGATACGTACTTGACGGGATTTTATTTCAACTTCTTCGCCACGACGCGCTTTTTCATAGACGCGTTCGCCATTAATTTTTATGGCCGAGTGGGCGGGTGGAAATTGCTGAATATCGCCCTCAAAAGATTTCGCAGCTTCAAGGATCATCTCCTCCGTAATATGATCAATTGGAAAGGTTTCATCAATTTCTGTTTCCAGATCATAAGAAGGCGTTGTTGCTCCCAAGGTGATCGAACCTGTGTATTCTTTGTCCTCAGCTTGATAGCTATCAATTTTTTTTGTGAGCTTGCCGGTGCAAACAATAAGTAGGCCGGTCGCAAGCGGATCTAAAGTTCCGGCATGACCAACTTTTAATTTCAACGGTTTGATGGAGTTTCTAACTTTACCAACAACGTCAAAACTTGTCCATGTTAAAGGTTTATCGATCAACAACATTTCTCCTTCAGCAAAGTTGAACTTCGCTGAATTTTCACTAACCTCTATATTTTCCATCCAAAGATTTTAGATAATTTGTAAACTATGACCCGAAAGCAGGAGGGCAAGAATAATAACACCAACGATGATTCGGTACCAACCAAATGCTTTAAAGCCATATTTGGTCAAAAAGCCAATAAAGGACTTAATGGCAACGATGGCAACAACGAAACCAATTAGATTTCCTATGATGAGCAAATTAAGCTCCTCTCCTGAAAACGTGTTCCCTTCCTTGAAAAACTTTAATAGTTTTACCGCAGAAGCACCAAACATCATCGGCAAAGCCAAGAAAAATGAGAATTCAGCAGCAGCTTTACGCGTTAATTTTTCGGCCATACCGCCAATAATCGTACTTGCAGATCTTGAGGTACCCGGGATCAATGCAAGACATTGATATACACCGATCATAAAAGCTTGCTTATAGGAAACCTTGTCCGAATCATCTACAGTTGGCTTATTAAACCACTTGTCGACAAAAAGTAAAACCAGGCCACCCACCACTAACATTACCGCGACCATTAGCGGGCTTTCTAATAGTGCATCAATATAATCGTTAAACAACAAGCCTAAAACCGAAGCCGGAATAGCTGCGATGATCAATTTGTAATAAAAAGAAAGCGTTTTAAAAAAACGTTTGTAGTATAGTACGAGAACGGATAATATCGTTCCCAGCTGGATGACAATCGTAAATAATTTGACAAATGCCGACGGTTGAATACCCATTAAGGCTGTAGCAATGATCATGTGACCTGTTGACGACACAGGCAAAAACTCCGTTAATCCTTCAATGATAGCAAGGATAATAGCTTCAATAATAGACATCAGTTTAAAATAAGATTATGCTTTAGTTGGATTTGTTTTTTGGACGGTATAGGATTGCTGCGAATCCTATAGCAAACCCGAGAACAACAACAATAGGGGCCAAGGTAATCTTGGTAAAACTATAAATATCAGTTTCACCGGACATCAATGTAAAACCAATGATTACGACAGCTAAACTAGCTATAAACAATTGGTAATTTACTTTGGAGAATACAAATGAACCTTTGTTTACTGATTCAGTAGATTTCTTTATTTGAGCCATTTTTTATCTGTATAAATCGTTTGATTGTGCCTTTAAGTATTTTGTTACGGCGAAATAGGTACTGAGTCCCGAAATGAGAATCCCAATCAGGATTACCCCTAAAAAGATTACTGCAAATTCAAACCAGTTGCGTAAAAACACCAGTTCAGGTATTTGCTGTTGCGCAAATTTAAGCGTTAAAATAAGAAGTAAAATCGCGATCAAAGATCCAAGCAAACCATGAATGATGCCATAAGTTATAAATGGCCTGCGGATAAAGTTCTTAGTAGCTCCAATCAGTTGCATACTTTTAATTAAGAAACGCTGTGAGTAAATTGCAAGACGGATGGTATTGTTGATTAAAGCTACAGCGATGATGAGCAGGATAACCGCAAAAGCCAAAACAATCATACCGATAATGCGTACGTTTTTGTTGACCATGTCAATCAGTGATTCCTGATATACAACTTCTTTGATCTTATTGTTTTTGGAGATCTTCTCAATAAAAGTTTTAATACTGTCTGTATTGGCATAATTCTCCTTCATGTAAACATCCAGAGAGGGTAGTAGCGGGTTATGCCCTAGATACTGTACGAAATCTTCACCAAGATCTTCTTTTAAATTTTTTGCAGCTAATTCTTTACTGATATATTCTGTACGGAGTACATACGGATCCTTTTCAAGGTCTTTTTGCAAAGACAATACATCCCCTTCACTTGTACCATCATTCACGATGACATTTAAGACAATATTTTCCTTAACGTATTTCGAAAGATTTTTAGCGTGCACCAAAAGTAATCCCAACATACCTGTTACCAATAACACAAGTGCAATACTGATAACTGTAGATACATATACAGATTTTGTTTTTCTTTTTTGTGTGCTTAATTCGTATTCTGACATAATAAGCAAAAATTTATTTGCGAAAGTAACTATTTGAGTTGGAAGATTTCGAATTAATCTTGTAATTACTTTGATAAAAATCAATTCGAAGTCTGTTTTCTACCTATGTTTAAATAACTTTTCAATACTATAATTTATTGTTCAAACTACAAAACTTTTATCACATTTCGGTATTAAAATCGTAATTTCGCAAGTCATAAAAATTCCTTACGAATAAAAATGGAGTATAATCACAAATCATTAGAGAAAAAGTGGCAAAAGTTTTGGGCGGATCACCAAACGTATAAAACATCTGATTCGCATCAAAAGCCAAAATACTATGTATTGGATATGTTTCCTTATCCTTCCGGAGCGGGATTGCACGTTGGTCACCCCCTGGGATATATTGCTTCGGACATCTTTTCAAGATATAAACGTTTGAAAGGTTTTAATGTATTGCATCCGATGGGCTATGATTCTTTTGGCCTTCCTGCAGAGCAATACGCCATTCAGACTGGCCAGCATCCTGCTGTCACCACCGAGGTAAATATCAATCGTTATCGGGAACAAATGGATAACATTGGATTCTCTTATGATTGGAGCCGCGAAGTACGTACTTCCGATCCCGCATATTACAAATGGACGCAGTGGATTTTTATGAGATTGTTTGATTCTTGGTACAATAAAGAATCAGATAAAGCTGAACCGATCGAAACGTTGACAGCAAGGTTTGCTGCGAGTGGCTCTGCTTCTATTGCAGCGGTTTCTGATGAAGATGTATTGGAATTCAGCGCTGAAGAATGGAAATCTTTTGACGAAGAAAAACAACAACGTGAGTTGCTGAAATATCGAATTGCTTATTTACGAGAAAGTACCGTAAACTGGTGTGCCGCTTTAGGTACGGTATTGGCAAACGACGAGGTAATCAATGGCGTTTCTGAGCGTGGAGGTTACCCGGTTGAGCAAAAGAAGATGATGCAATGGTCTATGCGTATTACTGCTTATGCTGATCGCCTGTTAAGCGGATTGGATACCGTTGATTGGCCAGAACCATTGGTTGAAATGCAACGAAATTGGATCGGGAAGTCGGTCGGTGCTTCCGTGAAATTCCCGGTGCCGCAATTCGATACGGCCATCGAAGTTTTTACAACGCGTGTAGATACTATATTCGGTGTTTCATTTGTTGTTTTGGCGCCCGAACATGAATTGGTCGCTGCATTGACAACTCCTGAACAGCAAGCTGAAGTTGATGCCTATATCGAGAAGACGGCAAAGAAATCTGAATTGGACCGTATGGCCGATACAAAAACAGTTTCAGGGGCTTTTACAGGTTCCTATGCCAAGCATCCGATTTCAGGACAAGATGTACAAATCTGGATTGCAGATTATGTCCTTGCAGGATACGGTACAGGTGCCGTTATGGCTGTTCCTAGTGGCGATCAACGTGACTATGTTTTTGCCAAACATTTCAACCTGGAGATTATTCCTATTTCTGATACACAAAATATTGAAGAAGAAGCTGATCCTAATAAGGATGGGAAATACATCAATTCCGATTTTATCAATGGTATGACTTATCAAGAAGCTGTACCAGCTTTAATTGCAAAATTAGAGGAGCTTAAATTGGGTAAGGCCAAAATAAACTTCCGTATGCGCGATGCTATTTTTGGACGTCAGCGCTATTGGGGGGAGCCGGTGCCGGTTTACTTTAAAAATGGATTACCTTATTTAATTAAGGAGGAAGAACTACCGCTATTATTACCAGAGGTGGATAAATATTTGCCAACAGAATCTGGAGAACCTCCTTTAGGTAGAGCCAAAGATTGGAAATATGAAGATCAATACGAATATGAGTTGAGCACGATGCCAGGTTGGGCAGGTTCTTCGTGGTATTGGTTTAGGTATATGGATCCGAAGAATGAAGGTGATTTTGCGTCCAAAGAAGCTGTAGATTATTGGAAAGCAGTGGATTTATATATTGGAGGCTCTGAACATGCTACAGGGCACTTATTATATGCGCGTTTTTGGAACAAGTTTTTAAAGGATTTAGGTTACCAGAATGAGGAAGAACCATTCCGTAAATTGATTAATCAAGGAATGATTCAAGGACGCTCAAATTTTGTATACCGTGTGCTTGATGAAGAGGGCAGAGGTACTAGCCAATTCGTTTCCTATGGTTTGAGAAATGATTATAAAACAATTCCATTGCATGTTGACGTTAATATTGTCTCCAACGACATGTTGGATTTAGAAAAATTCAAAAACTTCAGACCGGACTTTGCCAATGCTGAATTTGTATTGGAAAATGGTAAATATATCTGTGGTAGCGAGGTCGAGAAGATGTCGAAATCCAAATTCAATGTAGTCAATCCAGACGATATTATCGAATCGTATGGGGCAGATACATTGCGGTTATACGAAATGTTCTTGGGGCCTCTGGAGCAAGCTAAACCTTGGAATACCAATGGTATTGAAGGGGTTTATAAGTTCTTACGTAAAGTATGGCGTCTATTCCACGATGCTGAAGGTAATTTCAATGTTTCTGATGAAGATCCATCTAAAGCGGAGTTTAAAGCTCTGCATAAAATTATCAAAAAGGTAGAGGAGGATATTGAGCGGTTTTCATTCAATACTTCCGTGTCAGCCTTTATGATCTGTGTCAATGAATTGACGGATCTGAAATGCAATAAACGTCAAATATTGGAACAGTTGGTGGTCATTCTCCAGCCTTATGCGCCACATATCACAGAAGAGCTATGGGCACTGCTGGGTAATGAAGCAGGTACACTATCTTACGCTTCATATCCTGTCTTTAAACCAGAATATTTAGTTGAATCTGAATTCGCGTATCCGGTATCTTTCAATGGTAAAATGAAATTCAATCTATCATTAGCACTTGATTTAGATCAAAAAGCAGTAGAAGATACCATTAAAGCACATGCTGATGTACAACGGCATTTAGATGGGAAAGCTATCAAAAAAATTATTTTTGTCAAAGGGAAAATAATCAATATTGTGGCTTAACCCGCTCAAATAGATTATAAAAAAGCCGTTTTATCTTTTCGATAAAACGGCTTTTTTATGCTAATACATCTTGAAAGGCTATCGTTTTGTCGAAAATCGCTTTTGCGTAGGGACAATTTGGGATAATTTTGGCAGCGTTCTTTCGTGCATAATCGACAGCTTCCAGTACCAGTTTCTTGCCCACGCTCATTCCCTTATATTCGTCGTAGACCTCGGTATGATCGATAGAAAACTCATGGTCGTTTTGCCAAGTATACTCTAAAATTCCAGCTTCATTATTTTCAACTTCTGCAATAAAATTGCCTCTGTCTTCCCTTTCAATGTTTTTTATTTCCATAGTTTTTTCTCAAAATAACGTCCAAACGACCTTTTTGTTTTATGAAAGTTTTCAATTTTTATGATCGAAATAGATCTCCTTTACGGGGTTTGGTATAGATAGACCGTGATTGAAAATGCTCGTCGCTCCTAAGGGCCGGACAGGAATCCTTTTAGCCAATAAGATGACAGTCTTTTAATTGCAGTTTAAAATAAAAGAAACGGACCGGTTCTAGCTTAAAATCTACGGAGACAAGATCTTTAGATATCCCTTCTTTGAAGAATTTTTCTTATATTTGCAATTATCTCCTTAGTATACCTCGCATTTTTATCTTTTCAACGAAGCTCTAAAGGTCCGTAACCTCTTCGGGAACATTTTATTTTAATCCATATTGAATGAGCAAAAGCCAAATTACATTTAACAAAAAAGAACGAGAAAAAAAGAAACTACTCAAAAAACAACAGAAAATTGAGAAAAAAGAATTCAACAAAACAAATAATGACAAAGGGAAGTCGTTAGAAGAATTGTTTGCTTATGTTGACGAACATGGGAATATTTCTGATAGACCTGCAATAAAACTGAAAGAAGGAGAGAGTCCTAGTATGGCATCGAATCATCAAGATGATTATTCTTTTGGAAAGGTTGTTCACTACAATACCGAATCCAACTATGGATTTATTCGGGACAACGATACGCAGCAATCAATTTATTTCAATGATCGTCTTGTTGGACAGAAACTAAACCTCAATCAAAAGGTTAAGTTTAAATTCAAAAGTGCTAAACAGGGAGCACAGGTCACTGAAGTATTAATTGAATACTAATAGGAAAGAAGGCGCTTAATCTGTTAAGTGCTATAAAATAAGTCCTTTGTTTGATGTCATCATGGTTGGAATCAAACAAAGGTTTTTTTTTGCCTTATCTGTCCTGTTTTTTCACGCTCCGATAGCAATATGGAGTCATTGTCTGGGTGTTGCTGGTTGATAAGATAGATTTTCTGTTTGAAGGCTCTATTTTTTAGGATGCTACGTTCGCGTCTGGATTGGGAGAGCTCGCAGCTTTTTGCTGTTGCGCTAGTTGAAAATTCTTTCTCATATAATAGGGCTGGTGGAAACAAAAATAGAATAAACCGCCAGCAAAATAAGCCAAAACATCCATAATATCCCCGGTATTATAACTTGTATATTTGGGCATGATCCATTCAAAAAGGAGAGATACCAAAAAAGAAATCGTCCAGATTTGATAAAGAGGGTAGCCATGAGCCCTACTTTTGTTGAATAGAAAACTTCCAATCACGGATGAAAAATGAATAATGATCGGGACAAATACCAAATCGGTTAACCAATTGTTTAAGTATGGAATTGGAGCATTAGCCGACCTGGTGAATCGGATGAAAAACCAGCAAAACCAATAAAAAGTAAATAAACCATCAAATAGCTCCTTGCTTAATGCGCAAAAGACACGGCGATTAACATTGCGACTGCTCCACATGCCATTAAGGTTAAAAACATAAAAAATGCTGTTTGTTTGCCGAATTTTTTCCAGGGGCTATCATTCGGATGTGCCGGAATCAACGTTTGTTTTAGTTCCTTATACTGTTTCTTTAGCCAATTGTTTGATGATTTTTCCATCTTATTGTTGTTTTTTATAATTCATGACACAAATTTAGAACAATTGTTCTAAATTTGTGTCATGAATACGAAAGAAAAAATTATTAGCGAAGCCCTGAAAATCTATAACCGGGATGGTATACGCACGGTAACCACGCGTCAGATTGCGCAAGAGATGGGTATAAGTGCCGGTAATCTTCACTATCATTTTAAGCATACAGAAGATATTATTTTTCACATCTTTCAGTTACTTGAAGCTGCCTATGAAAAAATGATTTTGCTTCCGGAAAAAGGGGGCTACTCGTTTCAGCAATTATTGGAAGTTTTTATCGAAGGCTCGTATGCTTTGATTAATAAATACAGCTTTATTTTTGAAAATTTTGTGGAACTCTGTAGCTGGATTCCCGGTATTGCCGAGTCTTATAGGCATTTGGTTGAACAGCGCGAGGGACAGCTGGTCTCCTTATTTATATATTACGCTGATGCGGGTATGTTCCGTCGCGAGATTCCGCTGTTGAATTTAAAGAGATTTGTACGTCAGCTTTTCATTGTTTCAGATTTTTGGAGTTCAAGTTATGCTGTTTTGGGTAGGCAGCAAGGGATAGATCCCTTTGATGATTATAGACAGACAATTCACACGGCATTCTATCCCTATCTTCTTTAAAAGATCAGTTTTAAACTGTCGTATTTCAATATTTAATTTTTTATTCTCTTATCGTAGTTTTTGTTTTGCACAGGTAGGATAGGAGAGCTCCGAAAAGAAATTCGTACCCTTTTATAAAATCTTTATCCATCTAGTTACAGATATCGAAGTAATGTTATGATAGTTATTGTCTAGCTGTCTTTCGGATACGGTAGTCAATTTAGAGAAATCTCGTGCTCGATCCTAAAGAAATACCTGAATTTTACGAAATTTGTGTCAAATTTATTATGAAAGTGGTGTGCCGCAGCTTATTTTAGATACTGTTATTAAAGCTCCCTTGCCTGTTGTTTTTGACTTGGCACGCAGTATTGATTTGCATATGTATTCGACAAAGAAAACGGGCGAGAAAGCAATTGGTGGGGTGACTGCGGGACTAAGCAGGTTGTTAAGAGATACTGTCTCTCCGGAATTAGTTTATAAGCTAACTTGTGTTCGGTAATATTTCCCTGTAAGCTGGTACTTAAAGTCGACCTGCTGGATACTTTTTTCTGATACGAGTGTAAACTTGTGCCTCTATCGGTTCCTCGCTACAATGGCCAAATCGCTGTTTTTTTTTCGAAGTTGTTCTTGCAAGAAATCAAAAGCACCTTTTTGATGGGTTGTTACCTGATAGATTTTGTCAAATTCGTTGTAGAAATAAATGCGATAGCTATTCGGTCCGCGGGAATGTCGAATGATTTTCGTTTCAATACGGTGAATTTCACCCACTGCGATCTTTTTGTCTCCGATGAAAGGAAAGAACAGAATTTCGTTATCGCAGAAAATATAAGGGGCAATAGTCGCGTTTATACGGATCAAGCGCTTGGTGTATTGCTGATAAATTTCCAGGTCAGCGTCGTTTAACCGTTGTAATGCGCGAATGAATTTTTGATATTTGATATAGGCTATCCAGATAAGAAGGCCAAATATAAAACCTAAATAAACAAAGAGAAAGGATAGGGTAGGGAGTGACTTGTAGAAAAAAGTGAGCCTGTCGTCGCTAGCTGACCATTTTTGGAAAAATGTAAAGAGGAAGAATCCGTAAAGAAAAGCGAATATACCAAAGAAGAAAGCTATTATAATATTGCGTGTTTTTCTCGTTCTGCCAAGTTCTGTTGTGAGAAATAATCTTAGTGTTGATGTAGTACTGCTCATGGTTTCCTGAAAAAGCCTAAATATAATAAAAGAGTTTGTTTTCTTTTTGGGTGCCTCTTTTGACGTTTTTTTATTTAACTGTTCTTTTTCTTTAGCATCTCTAGCTGATGATTCTGTATTTAAGGGTTTTATTATATTTGTCAATTGTATTCTTGCTTCTTGAAAACATTTCTAGCGCCGCCGGTATTTGGAACAGGCGTGCGAGAATAAATGCGATGACGTTGTTTTAAGCTCGTCTAGGCTTTGTTTTGACAGCTATGTAATTCCTTCGCCCGCTAGGAGATGTTATCTTAAATCGTTTAAAATTAATCTTGAATGAACAGAAATACCCTGTGGTCTTTTGTGAATCGGGCTGCGTCTGTATTTTATATCGCGCAGTCTTAAGCATCATCGGAATTGACGGATGCCAGGCATCTTTCAGGTTTTGATCGCACAATCGGTATTGCATGCTAACATCTATGGCTCAGGCTCGATTAGTTCGTCTGTACGGGCTTAATGAAGTCTGGACTGGCAAGGGGTGGTTCTCTCCCTATTGTTGTCTTAGCTCGCTTTAAAAAGGTCTTAAATCAAATGGTTGGGGCGGGAAGCTTTTTTGTGATGTTCTTAGTGCTCAAAATAGTTTAGAAAAATCAGTAATTGCCCCGTCAATTTTCGTCCGGACCAGTACGACCAGATTGCTCGGCTCCTACGGGTAGGATGCACCAAGTATTTCTTGAAACTCTGGGGAAAGTGATGGGCTTGGAATTCCAGTTGTCTGCATAAGCTTTTTTAAATATTTACGGAGAGAGGTTGTGCACTCAGATGCTGGAAGGCTTATTTATGAAGTCCTGATTGACGGAACTGTAGTCATGGGGTTTTGTATAAGCGGGTATACAGCCTGTTTGAAATGTATGCTGCTCACAAAATAGTGTGGATATAATTTTATCCATAGCTTTTTTATGATATGTACAGGCCTTTTATGGGCTTTTTTATGTTACTTTTTTTATTTATATAAAAACTCTAATAATTTGTAGTATAGAGATTAATATTTTTTTTCAAGAGCTTTTGTTTTCGATGTCATTTAAAACTATTGAAATTGGTTTTTGGTCAGTAAAATAACCTTTTTGACGATGGTTTAACCCTAAGGAAAGCGTCGAAATCAACCGATAATCAACTTAAAATCCAATGAGAAAAATCTTGTTTCAATATTCAGATAGGCCTATCATGCAGAAGAAGAGTATTATTTTCAAGTAGTTATACATCACTGGCAAATTGCATCGAAAATGGTGTGTTGAGCTATTTCCCTTTGCGTTATTCACTGGAATATAGAATTGTTTTGATCATTTGAACACAAAGGGGACCGGAATGTTTTGAGATGTAGGTTTTAGGTATTTTATTTTTTTTATAACATTGTTTTTCAGTGTATATATGGTTTTTATATGAAGTTTTTGTTTTTATATAAAAAAGATGAAATATCTCGTTTCAGATGAATTGATCACGAAAGAAAATAGGATGGAATAAAGTAAAAAGCTGTCGATTTAGCCCCTTATTTTGATGGGGTATCGCCGGTTTTTTGATGGTTTACACGGCTTTTAGTCAATGGGATTGTGCCTTTAATTAGATGATAATTGAACTGGCCGACTGTTGTTTTTTTGAGCATTTCAAAAAGGTTGTTGCGTATGCTTTTGAACTCATGATGCAAGGGGCAAGGGTACTGTCCAGAACAGAATTCAAGCCCAATGCCGCATCCGACAAAAAGGCTCTCGCCGTCGATGCTTTGACGACTTCCGATAGCGGTGTGGACATATCTCCGCTATCGAGGTAAAATCCACCTCCGGGTCCCTTCATGGACCGGAGATGATACCTGCCCGGCTGAGATTTTGTAATACTTTGCTTAGAAAAGCTTCTGAGAATAGATGCGCTATTTCTTTTAACTATTCCCAGGTTTTGAGATTTTTAGGATAAAATGTCCATTCTGGAGTTTTAATAATATCTTGATCTATGTCATACCAGGGGCTGAGCTTGCTGTTGTTCCAATTGTTCAAAATTTGTATCTCCTGGGCCGGCATATAACTTTGCGCGAGTAATACAATTGTTTTTCCAGCACTATCCTTTGCGAGGTCAACCACGATGATCGCATGACCAATAGGTGATCCTTTTTGGATAAATGTGTCTCCAATTTTAACTTCTTGCGTTGTTTTTACGTTGGGAAGTTCATCGTGCAACGAAGAAGTATTTGCATAAGCAAAAATATACTCTAGGTATTTCCAATACGTTGGGTACGAGTAATCTCCTTTTGCATAGGTTGTATATGCGCGGGGCTTACTGTCCGAAAGGAAGTTAAATTTGATGTCCTTATACCGCTTTTGTTGGTATAAGTAATCTGCCCTGAGTCGCATGACAGCATCGGCGCATTGGTGTAAATCGCGCTTTCCTATGTCTAGTTTTACAACACTGTTGTAGATATTATTTCGCGGTTTAATTTTTCCGTTATAATAATGGACTTCCCTGTCGCTTGGGTACAATGGAAGATTTTCCAAGAAATCACCAAATTCCCCGGCCTTGTAGCTTAGTCTTTTAAAGCCTTGTGGTAATAAAACGCGTGCTTTGACTGTCATTCCTTTAGGGTCAATAAATTGACTTCCGTCAGTTCGTACATGCTGTACGGCAGCCGAATCTGTGAACTGTGTTTTCGACGCGACGGAATTGGGGTGCCCACAGCTCGTGAAAATCTGACAGGAAAAGAGCGGCAGAAGTACGTATATTGATTTCATATAAAAGTTTTTAAGCCAGTGTATTATGTTTCAACGAATATAATTAAATTTAGATGTAATTTGAAGGATGAATCATTTGAAAAAATTAAGAAATTTTTAAGCTATTCATCAACTTTTTGGATCATTTTCTGATGTAGCTTAGCCGAAGTAAATAAGAACACGATTATGTCAGGAAAACAGATTTTTCAGACGTCTAGCAAAAAGCGCTGGTACGCTTTTTCATGGATGAGTAGAGCATTAGTGATCGGTTTGATCATTGGTGTCATATGTGTGGTATATACGTTGGGAAAGATTCAGATTCCTCCTTTTCCGACAATCAATACGAACACGCCATTGACTGAAAAGTCCACCGCCAAGTTAAAGAAATCCAAACAATTCAAGGAGTTTACGGTTGTAAAATCTGAATTGGAAAAGATAAAACGCGATCGGGAGCTCAAGCATTTAAAACATATTGGTACCAAAAACAGAATCAATATGGGATTTTATGTCAGTTCTTGGTCCAATGAAGTACGCGAACAGTCTATATCTGATTTACGCCGCAATATTGGACATTTGGATATGGTTGCCATGGAGTCCTTTTTTACTGTGCCTAATCAGGATACAGTGGTGGATAAAGCCGATACTGCTGCGCTTAAAGTAATTCATCAATATAAACGCAAAGCACTCGCGCAGATTTCTAATTTCAGCGGTAACGACTTTGACGGGCAGACTGTAAAAGCCATCTTGCTCAATCGGGATAAACAACAGCGTTTTATCGACGATATTCTGCTCAAAGTAAAGCGAAATGGCTTTGCTGGTATAAATATTGACTTTGAGAATTTACAGTTGGACGATCACAAGCCGCTAAACGATTTTATGGCCCATATCTATACTGTATTTCATACAGAGGGCCTGCTCGTTACACAGGATATTTCCCCTGAAAATGATGACTACGATCCTATTGCGCTACAAAAGTACAACGATTACATTATTTTGATGGCCTATGATCAGCATTCCATTGAAAGCAATGCCGGTGCCATTTCACATCAAGCTTGGGTCGAAAAGAATCTTGATGAGCTTTGTAATAAGATCGATGCAGATAAGGTGATTTTGGCCTTGGCATGTTATGGATATGACTGGCCAAAAGGTAGTGTCGGTAAAACCTTGACTTACGATAACGCCGTAATTTTGGCTCATAATTATAACGCTAAAATTACTTTTGATCCCGAATCTGCAAATCTCAACTTTAGCTATAAAGATGGAGCAGGGATGCCTCATGATGTCTATTTTACTGATGCAGCCACTTATTTTAATCTTATCCGCAAAGCAGATGACTGGGGATTAGCGGGTATTGCACTCTGGCGCTTAGGAAGTGAAGACGCCCGTTTGTGGTCATTTATTTCAAGATCATTGGATCAGGAAAACTTAAAAAAAGAACCCTTTGACTTCGGAAAAATAACCCAGATTAATGTCGGTGGTATACAATATATTGGCGACGGAGAAATTTTGGACCTGGTAAATAGCCCAGCTCCAGGAGAAGTTAAATTTGCTTTTGATCCATCAACAGCAATGATACACGGACAGGAATATGTGAAAACACCGAGTAATTATGTGATTAAGCGTTTCGGAGAAAGAGACAATACAGTGGTCCTAACCTTTGATGACGGTCCTGATCCTACCTATACGCCGCAGGTATTGGACATCTTGAAAAAAGAACGTGTGCCCGGAGCTTTCTTCCTTGTTGGTGTCATGGCTGAAAAAAATATGGATCTGGTCCGCAGAGAATATAAAGAGGGACACGAGCTCGGGAATCATACTTTTTTTCACCCCGATATGTCTACGATAGGGCCCAACCGTGTTAAATTTGAATTGAATGCCACCCGAAAGATTATTGAATGTATAACCGGTCACAGTACGATCCTTTTCCGGGCGCCTTTTAATGCTGATGCTGAACCCCAGACTGTGGCCGAAATTCTGCCCGTTGCTCAGAGCCGAAAGGAAAATTATATCAATATAGGTGAATACATTGACCCCAACGACTGGTTGCCTGGCCGCACTGCAGATGAAATTTACAATGAAGTCATTAAACAGCGTGATAATGGGAATATTATCCTATTACATGATGCCGGTGGAAATCGGGAGGCCACGATAGAAGCGCTGCCCCGTATTATTCATTACTTTAAAACCCATGGTTATAAATTTGCAACAATTGGTGATTTAATGGGCAAGAAACGTGATGAGTTGATGCCGCCTGTACAAAATGCTTCGGACTCGGGATTTAGCGGTTCTTCCAATCGCTTGTTCCTAGGTACCTTGTTTTATGGTAATATTTTCCTTAATCTAGTTTTCTCCGTTGCGATAGTCTTAGCAATTTTTAGAACTGCAATGATTGCTTATTTGGCGATCCGACAAAAACAAAGGAGTAAAAAAGAGCAATCTCAACTGGTTTTGGCCCCTCGGGAGAAGGTCAGTGTGATCATTCCTGCCTATAATGAGGAAATAACAGTTTTGGCGACAATCAAAAGCCTATTGAATTTGGATTACCCGAATTATGAATTGATTTTTGTGGATGACGGGTCCAAAGACAAGACTTTTGAGATGGTCAGTAAGGTTTATGGTGATCACCCCAAAGTGAGGCTTTTTACAAAACCTAACGGCGGAAAAGCATCCGCGCTCAATTATGGTATCCAGCAATCCGATGCACAGTATGTGCTCTGTATTGATGCCGATACACAGCTCAAGGCTGATGCGCTAAAACAATTGATGAAATATTTCAATAAATCGTCTGTCGCTGCTGTTGCCGGAAGCGTTAAAGTGGGCAATGTGCACAATATATTGACACATTGGCAATCGATCGAGTATGTAACTTCACAGAATATGGACCGGAGGGCTTTTGATCTGCTCAATATGATATCGGTAGTCCCGGGAGCCATTGGTGCTTTTCGTCGATCCGTTATTTTGGAGGTTGGCGGATTTACAACGGATACATTGGCCGAGGATTGTGATTTGACGATGCGTATATTAAAAGCTGGCTATACCGTACGGAATTCGTCCGAAGCAATCGCATATACGGAAGCACCAGATACGGTCAAAATGCTCTTCAAGCAACGTTTCCGTTGGAGCTTTGGTGTCTTGCAGAGTTTTTGGAAAAATAAGAAGACCCTATTGAATCCTAAATATGGCTATTTTGGTATGGTGGGGATGCCTAATATCCTGATCTTTCAGATCATACTCCCTTTATTTGCGCCATTGGCAGATATATTTATGTTGTTTTCGCTGGTAAGTGGTCTTTTCTCCCTGAGCGAAGTAAATGGGATCAGCTGGACGGGAATAGCAGGACTGTTTTCGCTGCATAATGGTTTTGGCCAGGTGATGTTCTATTACTTTCTTTTTGTGTTTGTGGATATTTTCTTTGCAGGTATTGCCTTCAAGATGGAGGGCGAAAAGCTTAAAAATTTAATTTATCTGTTTCCACAGCGTTTTTTCTGGCGTCAGCTGATGTACTTTGTTTTATTCAAGTCGGTGAGAAAGGCTATTAAAGGTGAATTAAGTACCTGGGGGACATTAAAACGTACTGGTGGTGTGAAGGAAGTAACTGCCAATGAATAAAAGGATAGAGGAAATCGAAATGATCGTGTTTTCTGTGATGATCCGCAGCATGGGCAAAAAAGTATCCGTAGATTTTTATTTGACCTCGGGAATCGTTACTTTCAATAAAAATAGCAGTAATGAAAGTACTTTCCGCACAGCAGATGAATCGGATCGATCAGGAAACCCTCAAGGATCAAAATATCAGTGGCCTGGATCTTATGGAACGGGCAGCAACAGCTGTTTTTGAAGAACTTAGGAAACGTTATCCAAAATTGGAACAGGAATCCTTTTACATTTTTTGTGGTAAAGGAAATAATGGCGGTGACGGGCTGGTACTTGCCCGGCTGCTGGATCAGCAGCAGGCAGAGGTGCATGTTTATCTGGTCGAAGCAGATGACTACGCTACGGACAATCTTGCCAATCAAAAACGATTAGTGGGTCATATGATCCAGAAGATTACCGGCGAAGATCACTTGGATATCCCTTCGGCTGCCATTGTGGTAGATTGTCTGTTCGGCTACGGGCTAAAGCGTGCACTGGCGCCGGAATGGGACAGTATTATTTCCTGTATAAATGGATCTGGTGCAAGAATTTATTCCATCGATATGCCTTCTGGCCTTCTTGCTGATGAAAAGACTCCTCAGGGTGCTCCCATTGTTCAGGCAGACATGGTGTATCCTTTTCAGTCTCCCAAATTGGCCTTGATGCTGCCTGAAAATCAGTTTTATGCGAAAGCATTTAAGGTGCTGGAGATCGGCCTTAGTCAACGTGCAATGGCGGAAACCGAAACGAATATTTTTTATGTCGATCAGTCTCTTGTTAGAGCTTTCTATCGAAAAAGAAGAAAGTTTGATCACAAGGGAACCTTTGGTCATACCTTGATTATTGGAGGAAGTAAAGGTAAAATGGGAGCCGTACAGCTGGCGCTTAAAGCAGCTCTTCGTGCCGGATGCGGTTTAGCTTCCGCCTATGTACCTGCCGGTGGCAATATCATTTTACAGACCGCTGTTCCTGAGGCGATGATAATGACTGATCCCGAACAGAATGTTATTAGTCAATTCCCCTGTATTAAAAACTATCAGTCTATCGGTATTGGCATCGGTATGGGAACAGATCAATATACAATTGATGCGTTAAAGGTATTTATGAGTGCTGTTAGTGATACTCCTTTGGTATTAGATGCCGATGCTTTGAATATTCTTGCCCGCGAGCCGGATCTATGGGCATTTGTTCCGGCTCACAGTATATTGACGCCACATCCAAAAGAGCTCAGCCGTATTGTGGGCAGCTGGGGGAACGATTTCGAAAAGATTGAAAAAGTAAAAGTCTTTGCGCGTGAACATCAATTTTATGTGCTGATAAAAGGGGCTAACAGTGCGATGGTTATGCCAGACGGACTGCTCTATTTCAACAGCACGGGCAATGTCGGAATGGCAACAGGCGGTAGTGGCGATATTCTGACGGGGATTATCAGCTCCCTATTAGGACAGGGCTATTCTTCCAAGGAATCGTTGATTATGGGGGTGTTTCTGCATGGGCGAGCTGCAGATATAGCGGTAAAAACATTTGGAGTCTATTCGTTGCTGCCTTCGGATACCATTAATTATCTTGCCGACGCATTGATAGCATTAGAACAGGATGATGATAGCTCGGTTCATTGAATAAGTCTCTAATAGCCGGGGGATGGAAACTTTGGTAAGAATGTCATTAGAACAGGATGATGATAGTTCGTTTCATTGAACAAGTCTTTAATAGCTTGGGGAGGGAAGCTTTCTTAAGGATGACATTAGCACAGAATTATGACGGAATGGTATATTGAGCAGGTCTTTGCAGCGCGGACCTGGAAGCTTCGAAAAGAGATTTTCTCTCCCGAAGGGAAACTGGGGGAAGTGATGTTGGATGGAGATTTTGAAGGGACGCATTTTGCCGCTTATGATGGAAATGAGGTCGTCGGCGTACTTAGCCTGATTTGTTCTGCCGATAGTTATACAATACATTTCTTTGCTGTAGCTCCACCTGCCAGGTTGAGGGGTGTAGGGACAGCATTATTACACTATGCGCGTCTATTTGTGCGTACATTTAAGGGCAGATATCTTCTGGTGGAGGCGCCTCACGAACAGCAGCACTTTTGGGAAAAAAATGGTTTTGTCGCTGGAACTCAAAATGGAGCTGTGCGCAGCTATTCCTTGTCTTTAGCCAATGACCTCATGCTCTAACCTCGAGTATAAGATAGCGTATCACAAGCGATCAGTGCAGGGTGTACGACTTTACGAATTTTCACCATAAGTGATCCTGTCGGCTTCTGTTATCGGGCGAATGATCCGACAGGGATTGCCAGCTGCGACGACATCCGCAGGAATATCTTTTGTCACCACAGATCCGGACCCAATGACTGAATTTTTTCCGATGCGCACGCCGGGATTTACAACGACATGCCCACCTATCCAGACGTTATCTTCGATAACGATCGGTAGCGCAAATTCCCAGCCTTGATTTCTTGCTTCAAAATGGAGCGGATGACCGGCAGTGAAGAGGCTTACATTGGGGCCAAATAATACATTTTCGCCTATGGTAACCGGTGCGCAATCTAGAATCGTACAATTATAATTGCTATAAAAATTTTCACCAATCGTAATATTATAACCGTAATCGCAACGAAAAGGGGGCTCAAGAAAGAAACGGCTGCCTGTTGCCTTAAACAGTTTCTGGATAATCTGTTTTCTGAATTTGATTTGTTTGGGTTCCGAATCGTTAAATCGCTTGAGTTCTTCTTTTGCGTATTGCCTTTCTTTAAATAATTGCCCCTCCGAATCGATGTAAGGAAGGCCGGCAACCATTTTCTCTTTTGGTGATTTCATTCAGTCCCTATTTTGTCTGCAGCAAACTTAGATAAATTGATCTTTATATACAATACTAATGTATTTCTCCGCCACCGGAGCTTTAAGTCCTCCGAAAAGTCGATTATCGTTTTAATTCATACAGTTGTGACAAACAATTTACGTTTGAAAAGCATTTAGATAATGGAGCACATAGATGCTACTGCCTTTTTCGGGGCTATATTCAAAATTATTATTTCAATGAAGATCGCTTATATAAGTACTTACCTGCCCAAAGAATGTGGCATCGCCACTTTTACATCTGATTTGCTGCATGCTGTTGCATTGCATAATCAGGACCTGACTCAACATGTTTTTGCAGTTGCCGATCGGGAATATCCCTATCCCAGTGAAGTTGTCTTTAAAATAGATCAGCATCATCAATTATCCTATATCGAAGCAGCGAATTACATTAATGAAAACGGTTATGACTGTGTCATATTAGAGCACGAATATGGCATCTTCGGCGGTAACAGCGGCATTTATATCTTATCATTGATTAATGCGCTGCACATTCCCCTACTGGTCAATTTTCATACAATTCTTGAAAAACCCAATGTTGATGAAAAGGCTATTCTTATTGAAATTGTAAAACGTGCCTCTATTGTAATTGTCATGAGCAATTATGCCATTACATTACTCAAATCTATTTATAGGATCAATACGGCTAAAGTTAGGCTAATTCACCACGGAGTGCCCGAATTTAATTTGGATCATGAGCTTGCGAAGCTTAAAAAAGGGCTTTCCGGAAAGAAAGTGTTATTGACATTTGGCTTTTTGGGACGTAACAAGGGAATTGAAATGGTAATCGAATCCTTGGCTGAAGTCGTCAAAGATGAACCTGACCTATTGTACCTCGTGGTGGGCAAAACACATCCCAATGTATTAGCACATTCGGGAGAGGAATATAGAGAATATCTAGGCAGTCTTGTGGAAGCTTATCAGTTGCAGGAACATGTACAATTTGTTAATTCCTTTGTCAATCAGGCCGATCTTGTGGAGTATCTAAGTGCTTGTGATGTTTACGTTACACCATATATCAATGAAGCACAGATTACAAGTGGAACATTGTCTTACGCTATTGGAGCCGGCGCAGCGGTGGTGTCTACACCCTATTGGCATGCCAGGGAATTGCTCGCTGATGGAAGAGGCGTGCTGGTAGACTTTAAAAATACCGCCAAGATGGTTGAGGTACTCAAAAATCTCTTTTCGAATTTGGATTATCGCAGCACATTGCGGGACAATGCCAGGGCATTCGGAAAAGAGATGACCTGGAAAAACATTGGTCTTCGGTATACGAGAATTTTAGATAAAATCATCCCCACATACGACAGCCTTAAAGAAAATGTAGGGTTCAGTAGAGATGAGATGCCCAAATTCAGCTGGAAGCATATCGATCGGCTGACCAACCAAGTCGGCATTTTACAACATGCAACCTATTCTTTACCCAACTATAAGGAAGGCTATTGTCTTGATGATAATGCGAGAGCGCTTTTAGTGGCTTTGCTGGCCCAGCGTGATTTCGCCGATAAAAGATTAGACCGGCGCATCTCCACCTATCTGAGTTATATTTATTATCACCAGCGTGAGGACGGCCTTTTTCACAATTTTATGGATTTCCAGCATAATTTTCTGGATGAAGTTGGTTCCGAAGATTCTTTTGGGCGAACGATATGGGCATTGGGAGTGCTTCTTAGGGAGACCACATTGACAAGTTACTATCAATTGGGGCATGAGCTATTTTTTAGAGCTGTACCGAATTTTAGCCAGTTACGCTCCAATCGGGCGATCGCCTACACTATATTGGGGATTGCCGAATACCTGCATCATCAATCCAATGATGAGGTCATGATAGAATTGATGCGTACACTTATCGGCAAGCTGGTACGGGAATATGAGGCTAGCTCAGATGAACACTGGCAATGGTTTGAATCGGTATTGGCCTACGATAATGCGATATTGCCTTATGCGCTGTTAATAGCATACCCTTTCTTGAATGATGAGACAGTAAAACAGTTGGGGCTAACCACTTTAAAGTTTCTCGAAAGTATTACAGTGCAAAACGGGGCCCTTTCATTGGTAGGAAATCAGGAATGGGCCAAACAAGGAAAGCATATCAGTAAGTTTGGGCAGCAGCCACTCGATGTCACAGCAATGGTATTTATGTATCGCGAGGCTTTTCGGCTGACCAATAAAAAGGTTTATTTTGCTCGTATGATTGCCTCCTTCCGCTGGTTTCTGGGCGAGAATGACCTTAAGCTGGGACTGTTTGATGAAGAGACCAAGGGCTGCTGCGATGGTCTCGAATCCTATGGCATCAATAGAAACCAAGGGGCAGAGAGCACCCTTTGTTTCTATTTAGCTTATATTGTGGTGTATGGGGCTTTTATTGATAGCGATCTGGATTCAAGATAGCCAACAACAAATCTTCGAGCTTGATGGTTGCATAGGTCGATGCATAATCGGACATTGCATAGGGTAAAATGAGATGCTCATTGTGAACTAAAGCCCCGCATGAATAAATAACGTTTGGTACATAGCCTTCCCGTTCTTCATCATTGGGTGTCATCAATGGACTATGCAACCGTCCGATTTCAACATGCGGGTTGTCCAGATCCAAAAGAGCGGCCCCCAAAACATATTCACGCATTGGCCCGACGGCGTGGGTAAGGATCAACCAGCCGTATTGTGTTTCAATAGGCGAACCACAGTTGCCAATCTGAACAAATTCGTAAGGATATTCCGGTTGCTGAATCCGGATCGCTGTTTCCTGCCATATATTGATATCACTTGAATAGGCAATGTAGTTGTTTTCACCATCAATTCGGCAGAGCATAGCGTAACGACCATTTATTTTTCTTGGAAATAACGCAGCTCCTTTGTTGGCAATCTCACCATAGATAGGCTTTACGTTGAAATGGTAAAAGTCTTTTGTGGTAAGCAATTTGGGAAGAATGCTGAATCCGTCGTAAGCCGTGTAGGTGGCATAATAGATGCGCTCACCTTTTTCGGTTTTGAACTGGACGAAACGGGCATCTTCAATCCCTCTTTTTTCGGTATCGGCGAGGGGAAATATGACACGTTCCGAAATGGAAGTGTCTAGCGAGAAAGTCATTTCATAATGCGAGGATGCGAGCCAGAGGGCTTGTTGCAAAAATGTAGTGTTTTCCAGATTGTCTTCACTATCCCGTTGTAATTCATCAATATACCGTTTCAGTTCTTCGTAGGTAAATGTCTCCGTCAGTTTTTTTTCTAGTTTAGACCTGACCTCCGTGGCTTCACTATGGAGCTCATTCATTTTCTTCAAGAATGAGTCTTTGTGATAGCGGTGATTTTTGACCTGCACGGGTTTATCCAAGAGATTACCGATATAATCGATATGGATATTATTTTCAAGATCCAAGGTGCCCGAACGAAAAACGATCGAAGAGACATGACCTTCGCCTGTCGCCCTAAAGCTCAAAATAACCCGTTTTTCCCCTTTGAATAACTGAGTTTGGTCCGGATGTTCGATAATGGAGGGATTAAATAATGCGGCCGATTCAATCGAATATTCCATGGTGAAATAGGAACCAATCAGCAACTTGTCGATATGACTTAGCTTCTCTTTTGAAAATGGAATCTTTTCCAATAAGTGGCTTACCCGGTCAAAATTACGTTCAAAAATATGGGCAATGCTGCGATGTCTTTTCGTATAGCTTCGAAGGACCTGTCCAAAGACTTCTTTCCGTTCCGATTCGTTCAGGGATAAGATGCGCTTGATAACCTTTATAGTGCGGTCATCTCCAAGCGAAAAAAAACGTGCTAAAACTCTTTTCTTATCCGGTTTAAAATAAATATCTTTTCGTTCAACTTGTACTGGTCTATGCATAGTTTTATGTTCATGTTTACACCCTCATAAGAACGAATAGCGCTTGTCTTTTGTTTTATTGCAAGTCAATATTCAACGGATATCTAATAAAAATCGAGTAACTTTGGCCAAGGAAAAATTTTAGATATGATTGAAAATAGTTTAGATAACTTAGAACCAAAAGCAATTTGGAAAAATTTCTCCGCATTAAATGCGGTACCAAGAGCTTCTAAAAAAGAGGAGCGCGTGATTGCTTTTATGGTAGAGTTCGGAAAATCCCTCGGCTTAGAAACAAGTGTCGATGAGATCGGGAATGTGCTCATCAAGAAATCTGCTACTCCGGGAATGGAAGACCGTAAGACGATTGTATTGCAGTCACATTTGGATATGGTACACCAGAAAAACAACGATACTGTCTTTGACTTCGATACTGAAGGTATTAAGATTTATATAGATGGTGACTGGGTAAAAGCAGAAGGAACCACTTTGGGCGCAGATAATGGTCTCGGCGTTGCGACCATGATGTCCATCCTGGAATCATCGGTTATTGTGCATCCAGCTATCGAAGCCTTATTTACCATTGATGAAGAGACAGGTATGACCGGAGCACTAGGTTTAAAGGGAGGTGTACTTTCGGGTGAAATCTTATTGAATCTGGATACCGAGAATGATACTGAAATTGATATCGGTTGTGCTGGGGGGATTGACGTGACGGCTACACAGTCTTATACCGCAGAACCTTGTCCTTTTGACGTCCTGTCGTTTGAAATTACCGTAAAAGGTTTGCATGGCGGCCACTCTGGTATGGATATTCATAAAGGCTTTGCAAACGCCAATAAGGTGATGAATCGCTTGCTTTATAGAGCCAATGAGCACTATGGCTTGCGTATTGCGTCGTTGTTGGGTGGAAGTCTACGCAATGCGATCCCTAGGGAAAGTGTTGCAAAGGTGGTTATTCTTAAGGATAAAGCCGCTAGTTTTGTGGCACATCTGACACAGTTGGCTCAGGATATTAAACTCGAATTTGCGACGACAGAGCCGGCGATGGAAATAGTCGTGAAGCAGACAGATGCTGCTTACGCGACAGTAGTTCCTGTGCAGGTGCAAGAGAATTTGATTAACAGTGTTTATGCGGCTTTAAATGGTGTATATCGTGTAAGTGCCGATTTTGAAGATCTGGTAGAAACCTCCAATAATATTGCGAAAGTAGAAGTAGGGGGCGAAAAGGTCTCCATCAAATGTCTAACGAGGTCTTCTGTTGAAACTTCAAAGTTTGATTTAGCGCAATCTTTGCAGGCAGCATTCGAGCTAGGTGGTTTTACGGTCAGCTTTTCAGGTAATTATCCAGGTTGGGCACCTAATCCGAATTCTGAAATTTTAGAAGTTCTCAAATCGATTTACAGTAGACAACATGGAGAAGCTCCAGAAGTAGTGGCCTGTCATGCCGGACTTGAATGCGGGATCTTAGGAACAAACTATCCCGGAATGGATATGATTTCTTTTGGACCGACAATCTTAGGTGCGCATTCGCCGGCCGAGCGTGTTTCCATTTCTTCAGTGCAGAAGTTTTGGAGTTTTGTGCTCGAAATTCTCAAAGAGATCCCTAAAAAATAAGTGTAAAAACCAGCATATTCTCGTGTATACACGGTAGTAAGTTGTGAAAACAAAAAAGGTATGGCGTAAGTCATACCTTTTTTGTTTTTATTAATTTTTCGCTTTCCTTGCAAAAAATGAAAAATATCCTTACTTTCAGGATGAAAAAATGATTTACTAGACCAAATTTTATACAACCTCTCAAATTGAGGGAAACCTAATAGTGATATAATGACTATAATCCTCATTGTAATCAGCATTTGCTTGCTCATCCTTTGCATAACTTATTTTAAGATCAATGCCTTTCTCTCTTTTTTGGTAGTTTCACTGCTCAGTGGACTTTGTTTAGGAATTCCTCCCTCAGAGCTCGTGGGTACTGTTGAAAAAGGAGTGGCAGGTGTCATGGGGAGCCTGACATTGATTATTGTCTTGGGGGCTATGTTGGGTAAAATTGTGGCCGAAAGTGGAGCGGCTGAGATTATTGCAGAACAAATGGTCCGCTTAATGGGGGAGAAATACCTCCAATGGGGGCTTATGTTGACAGGCTTTGTTGTCGGTATACCGCTTTTTTATGGTGTCGGATTTGTCTTATTAGTCCCTTTAATATTTTCTATTTCCTATCGGTATAAACTTCCGGCAGTATATATAGGATTACCGATGCTTGCAGCCTTATCTGTAACGCATGGATTTATTCCACCACATCCTTCCCCTGTTGCGCTTGTTGCTCTGTTTCATGCCAATATGGGACTGACACTTATTTATGGACTCTTAATTGCTATACCTGCTATCGTTTTGGGCGGACCTATTTTTGCGAGAAGCCTGAAAAACATACAGCCAAGTCAAGAGTCTATTTTCCGCGAACAAGATCGCTCAGATAAAGAAGAATACAGGCGTCCGACAGTGGGTGTAAGTTTGATTGTCGCTTTATTGCCGGTATTGCTCATTATCCTGTTTACAGTGCTTCCTTATGTCGTCAATACCACTAATACAGCCCTGCAACAGGCAATTAAGTTTGTCGGTAATGCTACCGTTGTTATGGTCATCGCTATTTGTGTTGCCACCTATTTATTAGGATTGAAATTGGGGCGCTCGATGGCCAATGTGATGTCAGTTTATCAGTCCGCAGTGAAAGATATTGCCATGATTCTATTGATTATTGCTGGTTCGGGAATTTTTAAACAAGTGATGGAGGACAGTGGTGTCAGCCTGATGCTAGCCAATACGCTGCAGCAGCTTCCCATTTCACCTCTATTGTTAGCCTGGCTGATTACAGCCGTGATCAGGGGCTGTGTCGGTTCGGCCACAGTAGCGGCCCTGACAGCTGCTGGTGTCCTGCTGCCTATCGTTACTGGCGGAAAAGTAGATCCCAATCTCATGGTATTGGCAATAGGTGCTGGCAGTCTGATGTTTTCACATGTGAATGATACTGGATTCTGGTTGTTTAAAGAATACTTTGGTCTTAGCGTGAAGGCAACGCTCTTTTCCTGGTCGATAATGGAAGCGATTGTTTCCATCGTTGGGCTGCTTGCTGTTTTGCTATTGCAATTAATTTTATATTAGCTATTATTTTAAACTTTAAAATCGTTAAAGATGTACAACGCAGATGAACAATTCGAAAAATTAGGTTTGACACTACCTCCGGCACCGGCGCCAAAAGGTGTTTATAAACCATACGTTATTGATGGAAAGTACCTTTATCTTTCTGGTCATGGTCCTGTACAAGATGATGCCACATTGATTATCGGTCGGATTGGAAGTGATATCAGTCCTGAGGAAGGCAAACTTGCCGCAAGACAGGTTGGTCTGACGATGTTATCGACTATTAAAACCAATTTGGGATCATTAAATAAGATCAAACGTGTCATTAAGGTATTGGGAATGGTCAACTGTACCTCGGATTTTCTCTATCATCCCGGTGTAATCAACGGATGTAGCGAGTTATTTGCTGCGGTCTGGGGCGAAGAAAATGGTATCGGAACACGGAGCGCAGTTGGGTTCGGTTCACTGCCAGACAATATTCCGGTGGAAATCGAAGCATTATTTGAGTTATATTAATTCGAATGGTATGGAAACTTGGTGTCACATACACAATATTGATCAGGTCGATTCACCGGCTTTGCTAGTGTCCCCTGATCGAATTGTCAAGAATATAGACCGTGCTCTGCATTTTGTGCATGGACAGGCCGATAGGTTGAGGCCGCATGTCAAAACGAACAAATGCCGAGAAGTATGCCAGTTGATGATCGATAAGGGGATCACGAAGTTTAAATGTGCAACGATTGCGGAAGCTGAACTATTGGGTGTTATCGGGGCGAAGGATGCTTTACTGGCATACCAACCGGTAGGGCCAAAGATAGATCGCTTTTTGGATCTTATAGCGGCATTTCCAGAGACACATTTTGCCTGTCTCGTAGATCACATCGCTGTCGCGCAGGAGATTTCAAAGCGGAGTCTCGCTAAAGGTATTTGCACAGATGTTTACCTCGATGTCAATATTGGAATGGGACGTACCGGAGTACCTTTGGAGGGAATCGAACGTCTCACGATGGATATCCATCTTTTGGATGGCATTCAGTTGATTGGTGTGCATGGCTACGACGGTCATATTCATGATAAGGATTACCAGCTCCGTGAAAAACAATGTCAGCGTTCCTATAGCATACTCGAAACTGCCTACCTGATGACCCAGGCATCCACATCGAAACCATTGACCAAAGTGATTGGCGGTTCGCCAAGTTTCCCTTTTCATGCCGAGCGTACCGATGTAGAATGCAGTCCCGGAACCTTTGTGTTTTGGGATTTTGGCTATGCTGAAAATTATTCAGAACAGGATTTTCTCCTGGCAGCCGTGCTGCTGACACGTGTAGTTTCTATTGTTGATCACAGGCACCTTTGTTTGGACTTGGGGTATAAATCAGTTGCATGTGAATCGCCACAGCCGCGTGTCAAGTTTTTCGATCCGCGTATTGGTGAGATAAAAATGCAAAGTGAAGAGCATTTGGTCGTGGAGGTGACAGATAGCGCGCAGTTTAATATTGGAGAAGCATTGTATGCGGTACCGCGGCATATTTGTCCTACTGTAGCCTGTTATGGCGAACTTCAAGTTGTCAATGGACGGCAGGCAGATCAAACCTGGACGGTGTATGCGCGAAATAAAAAAATAAATTATTGATATGTACGAATTTGAAATACCATTTTTGGTCGACGCACATCTGGATTTAAGCATGAATGCCATGGAATGGAACCGGGACCTTCGACTGCCGATTGCTGAACTGAACCGCCGGGAAAAGGGAATGGCTGACAAGCCCGATCGGGGTAAGGCAACAGTTACTTTTGATGAATTGCGCCGTGGTCATATTGGTTTGGTTGTTGCGACCCAGATTGCCCGTTTCGTAAAACCTGAAAGCTCCTTGCCAGGCTGGTATTCGGCAGAACAGGCATGGGCACAGACACAGGGGCAGCTTGCATGGTACAAGGCGATGGAAGCCGACGGTCAGCTAAAAATGATTTGTACGAAGACCGATCTGGACCAGCATCTGGCGCTTTGGTCCGAAGGCAGTGATCATGCAGATAAGCCCATTGGATATATGCTGAGCTTGGAGGGAGCAGACTCCCTAGTGGATATCAGTTACCTCGAAACAGCTTATAACTATGGTCTAAGGGCTATTGGTCCAGCGCATTACGGGCCTGGTAGGTATGCCAATGGAACAGATTCCTCAGGTAAATTAAATGAACACGGAATAAAGTTATTAGAAGAAATGGAACGGTTGGGGATGATATTGGACGCAACACATCTGAATGATGATGCTTTCTGGGACGCTGTGGTACGTTATCATGGTCCTATCTGGGCCAGCCATAATAATTGCCGCAAGTTTGTCGACCACAATAGGCAGTTTAGTGACGAGATGGTTAAGGCACTTGTCGAGAAAAAGGCGGTTATTGGTGTTGCGCTCGATGCCTGGATGATGGTGCCGAATTGGATACGTGGCAAGTCCGATCCTAAAACAAGTAATTGCTCGATGGAAATTATGGCCAACAATATTGATCATATTTGCCAATTGGCTGGAAACGTTGACCATGTTGGCGTGGGAAGTGATTTAGATGGAGCCTTTGGGCGGGAGCAGTGCCCCTATGATCTGGAAACTATTGCCGATATTCAAAAAGTCTTTGGCATCTTGTTAAAAAGGGGATACAATAAAACCGATCTTGAAAAAATTGCCAACAAGAACTGGCTGAATTTTATGCGAAACGTTTTGCCTGAATCTTGAGAAAAGAGCTGCGTCACTGAAACGAATGAAACCAATGAATATAAACATTCCAATACTAATTAATAGATGAAACCAGTACTACGCGTGCAATTGTCCCTGATGATGTTTTTAGAATATTTTATCAAAGGAGCCTGGTTTGTTACTTTGGGAACATACCTCATGAAGTCGCTCAACGCTTCGGGAATGGAAGTAGCGAATATTTTTTCTACACAGTCGCTGGGTGCTGTATTTGCACCTTTTTTCGTAGGATTTGTCGCTGACAGATACTTTAATGCCGAACGTGTGCTGTCTGTTCTACATCTTATTGGAGCAGCATTGCTTTACGGTATGTCGCTTGCGCAGGACGCAGCACATTTTTATCCCTATGTATTTGTCTATTTCATGGCTTATATGTCTTCGCTCTCTTTATCTAATGGGATTGCATTCCGACATATCTCAGATGCGAAGAAGTATTTTCCGGGCGTGCGCGTATGGGGAACAATCGGCTGGATATGTTCGGGCCTTGTGATCAGTTATCTGTTTCGCTGGGATGCGCCCGAATCGATACAGGCAGGTGCTCTGCACAATACCTTTATTATGGGGGCAGTATGTTCGTTGTCATTGGCGGTTTTTAGTCTCGCGCTGCCAAAGACGTCACCACAAATGAACCTTAAAGATGAAAAATTTGATTTTGGAAAAGCGATTGGCCTGGACGCACTGAAGCTGCTCAAACAGCGGAGCTTTCTGATTTTTTTTATCACAGCAATTGTGATCTGTATTCCTATTTCGTTTTATTATCAAAATGCCAATCCTTTTTTGGTAAATGTTGGTATACCAAATCCTACTGCAAAGATGGCTCTGGGGCAATTTTCTGAGGCAATATGTCTGTTGTTGATCCCGTTTTTCTTTAGGAGGCTTGGGTATAAAAAAATGATTTTATTAGGGATCTCCGCCTGGGCGCTTCGCTATTTGTTTTTCGCTTACGGCGACGGTCAGGAAAGAGCATTCCTACTTGTATTCGGTATTTTATTGCATGGTATCTGCTATGATTTTATGTTTGTTGTCGGCCAGATCTATACGGATAGGATTGCTGGTGAAAAATACAAAGCTTCCGCACAGGGACTTATAACCATTGCCATGTACGGTGTAGGGATGCTGATCGGTTTTTGGGTTGCCGGTGCTGTTTCAGATTATCTCAAAACGGCCTATGCAGCACAATTTTGGGAATATTTATGGTTTATCCCTGCAGGTATTTCCTGTTTTTGCCTGCTGTTATTTGCTGTTTTCTTTAAAGAAGAGAAAGCGACACTTCATTCAGTGCAGTAATGTCAACCAGGTTCGTTCTGTCAATTACGCGGCGAGCTCTGAATAAACTAAAGCATGGAGCATCTTTGATGGGCAGATGCTCCATGATAGGAAATACCTATTATATCATATTGAACCATTCCTGGTATTTTTCGCCGATAAAAGGGAGTGGTTTTTGTTCTCCTGAAAACGCAGCCATCAATCCGAGGACTAATGCAATCAGTAGGAGTAATCCGACGATGCTAATGGCAATTCCACCAATACCCGGAACAAAACGTAATAGGCCCAGGGCCATTCCGGTTACTGAAATACCGATACTTTGTCTGATATGGAATTGCCCTAGAGCGGTTTTTTCCTTGTTGTTCATCACAATGGCTGCAATAAGGCCAATGATAGTTAAGTAAGAAATAATAGCAATTGTTTTTCCGTCATTTGACGTTACCTTCTGAATAGGGCTTCTCTCCATGATCCTTTAATATAAAATGTTTGACTTAAATATTTAAGTCAAATTTAGAAGAGATATCCCTTACATCCTTTAGCTGAATTCAGGGATATTTAAATTATCCCTCGACACTTTCCAACAATTGCTTTTCATGAAGCTCAAAGTATTCACCTCTTTTCTCCATCAGTTCACTATGAGTACCCTGTTCCACAATTTCTCCTTGATCCATCACAAGGATATGGTCTGCATTTTTAATTGTCGAAATACGGTGGGCAATAAAGATACAGGTCTTGCCCTTCATGATGCGGCTTAACGAACGGAGAATTGTTTCTTCCGTTTTTGTATCCACAGCTGAAAGACAGTCGTCAAATATCAATACTTTGGGTTCCTTAATCAAGGCCCGTGCAATAGACACCCGTTGCTTCTGTCCGCCAGAGAGGGTAATACCACGTTCTCCAACGGCCGTTTCAAATCCATCTTCAAAAGCTATAATATTGTCGTATACAGCGGCATCTTTAGCAGCCTGTTCCACTTGTTCCTGTGTAAAATGATCTAAGCCAAAGCCTATGTTATTGGCAATGGTATCCGAAAATAAGAAAACATCCTGTGGAACAAATCCAATTTGCTGACGTAAGCTTTTGAAATCGAGATCCTTGATTTCTAAATGATCATAATGTATGCTTCCTTTATCGATATCATACATCCGTAGAAGTAGGTTGGCCAAGGTCGATTTTCCGGATCCTGTTTTTCCGATAATAGCGAGCGTTTTTCCCACGGGAATCTGGAAAGATATATCTTTAATCGCTTGAATACCTGTTTCTGGATAAGTAAATGAGATTCCATCGACCCTGATTTCACCCGCAAGTTCTTTCGTTGCCTTTCCATTAACAATCGGCGATTCCGTTTGGAGAAATTCGTTGATGCGTTTCTGAGAGGCTGCGGCACGTTGTACCAATGAAGTTACCCAGGCAAGAGACATGGCAGGGAAAGTCAACTGGTTGACATAGATGATAAACTCAGCAATATTTCCGGCCGTGACTGTTCCTTTGGCAACTTCAATTCCACCAATATAAATGGTGATTACCGTACTGAGCCCAATAAGCAATAGAATAAGCGGAAAGAAAACAGCCTGCACTTTGACGAGATCAAGAGCCGTATTTCGATAAATGGTACTTTCCTTCTCAAATTCCTGCATTTTATTTTGTTCTCTGGTATAGGTCTTGATGACGCGGATACCTGCAAAAGTTTCCTGCACGAAAGAAGAAAGGTTCGCCAGTTGTTTCTGTATTTTTAAGCTACGCTTGTTAATAATCTTATTGACAAATAAAATAATAACCGATAGGACCGGTATTGGGGCTAATGCATAGGTCGCCAACCGTCCATTGACGCTATACATCGCATAGATGACCATGATCGATAAAACTACGGTATTGATCGCATACATAATGGCGGGTCCTAGGTAGTTACGTACCTGATTGACATCTTCGGTGGCTCGGCTCATGAGATCTCCGGTATTGTTCTTCCGAAAGAAACCGAAGTTTAAATCTTGGTAATGATTATAGATCTCATTTTTGAGGTCGTATTCAATATAACGCGACGTTAAAATGATCGTCTGACGCATGAAGAATAAGAAAATACCCCGCAGCAACGAAAGCAGGAGCACAACGAAACCGAAAAATAATAGGCTCGTTCCGAATACCTGATAGATGAGCTCCTGTCTGTCGAACCCATCAAAGAGACGGTATAGATAAATGTTTTCCTGTACCAGGTCAAATGCTTCGCGAATCACCTTTGCTGGCAATACCCCGAAATAGTTGGAGATGATAACAAATAAAACCCCTGGAACCAGTTTCCAGCGATATTTATAAAAGTACTTATTTAAGTAGGCGAGATCCTTCATATTACGAATACAAAAGTAGGACTAATTCATCAAAATGCGCTAGGATTTGAATGAATTTACTGTCATTCGGAAATCAAATGTTAAGTCTTGGATAAAAAAAGTTGTTATGCACAACGAATAATTTTCCTACTTTTGCATCAAGTACCTTAAAAAATTAAAACAAATTAGAGT
>JAIRVH010000168.1 GCA_031253985.1 Sphingobacterium sp. | reverse complement strand
TTGTTTATACAAAGTTATTTTCTATTTTAGTGTTGCCCATTCAAGGGCACTTTTCATAAAATAGGTTAATAATATGGCTAAAACACCCGGAGTACCCCATGCTTTCGGGTGTTTTTTTTAAACTATTTTTTCTTCTCCTTTTTCTACAATACCTCCAAGTAATTTTAATAACAAAGATCTGTGCTTAATACACCATCGGCACTGCGCTTAATGGAAGGTTTTTCTTGCTTGTAGGTACAAACTCTTCCTTTTTCAACCTTCTTTATTTCCATTGTTTTTGTCTGCAAAATTATAAAGGTGATGTTATATTTTGCAAATGCCATAACTATACTGATACAGTTTTGCTAATTACAATGACTTTGAGTAAGTTTAAGGAAAGAGCCACAATAAATAAATTATGTCGATCGTTGACAAGCAGACCTTAGCGGATTTAAATATCACCAACAATAAGTATAAAGATATGATCGATTTTTTCGATTGTACAGTTACACTAGGTGGACGAGACATGTTATACAGCTATTTTCTTGAACCTCTTTCCTCCAAATTGGAAATAGAAAATAGACAGCATTTAATTCTTTTTATGCAAGAAGTTGATATCTCGGATCTATTGGATAAGTATATGATGCAGGATCTGGAGCAATATTTGTCTCTGCCACAAGAACCCTATTCACCTTCTCGCACTTCTTATTATCTGGAAATGGTGTCAGCGAATTTTTTGTCTCTGGATTTTAAAAAACGCGAGATACTTGTTAAGCGGTCTATTCACGAAATAGCAAAGATCACGGAGGGGCTTGCTATTTTTTTAGCATCTGCAAAATCAAAGGATTGTCCATTAGGTATTTTAGAAGGATATTGTAAATATGTAGATAGTGTTTTGGAAGATATTAATCGCGATGAGTTTATACAGTTGCTGAATAACAGATTTTCCAAGGAACTGATGATCAAATACGATTATCTTTTTAGAAATATAAAACGTAACGTAATACGTGAGGTCTTTGATACTTTATATCACTTGGACGCGCTGTTTAGTGTTGCAAAATGTATTAAAGGGAGAGCTCTTGTTTTTCCTGAGATTGACGAGCAGACAGCTGATTCGGATATGATTTCCATACATGGAGCCTATAATTTATTTATTGAGGGGGCTATTAAAAATGATGTTGAAATAAAAAGAGAAAGTAATTTATGGTATCTGACGGGAGCAAACATGACGGGCAAATCTACTTTGTTGAAGACAATCGGGAGCTGCGTGTATCTGGCTCATCTGGGATTTCCGGTCCCTGCGCATGCGATGAAGACGGTACTTTTTGACGGAATAATGGCGACGATAAATTTAGGTGATGATTTGAGCACCGGAGCAAGCCATTTTTTTAATGAGGTATCACGGGTTAAACATTTGGCTGAATTACTGGCATCCGGTAAACATATGTTTGTACTGATGGATGAGTTATTCAAAGGGACAAACCATCGTGATGCCAGTGAAGCAACTTTGGAGTTAGTTAACGGTTTGAAAGAATACAAGAACAGTGTATTTTTATTGTCATCACATATTACAGAAATTTGTCCATTACTCCGGCAGGGTTGCACTGCATTGAAGTATTTGGACACCCAGTTGGATGAGCAGAAGGGGATTATCTTTACATATCAACTTTTGGATGGTACCGCTGAAGAAAAGTTAGGTATGTGGTTACTCTGGAAACAAGGCGTATTTGAGATACTTCGGAAAGGAAAGTTGGAAAGTGGACAGAAATGATTTTCTTAGGAACCTATTTGAATGTTGTGCAGACTACTTTTCAGAGAGATAAAAATATGAGTGGACATCATATGCTGACGAGATCTTCCTTGGTCAGCGTATGAGATATATTTGGATGGAGTCTGTTTTTAATGGGAGATATGTTTCCTAATTCTAACGGATACTTTTTCGTTAAATGGGGTCTTCTTTTTTCTCCGGCCATTTTACAAACACCCCTGTTTCGAGTGTCAGTTCGCCGGTCGCAGGATTATAGCTATCCTTGGATAGAATTGGAATTTCACCGGCAACTTTACTTTGTTCGGGGTTGTGTGTACGGTTGTGGTAAGTCGGTACCTTTTCCAGTTTTACCATTTTGCCATTGATGCGTAGATTTTTTTGAACAATGGTTACTTTAGGTAATTTGTCGTATCGAATAACATCCAATCCTTCCAAATCCCTCGGCCTTTGGGCAAAATCGATAAAATACTTGTATTGCTCTAAGAACGATGTGATGTGCTTTTTCATCTGGATCTTTTTACCTGGGAAGGCTAGGGACCCTATATTGACCACTTTTTTTGTGCGTAAATCTTCAACATACATAGTGACCCAGGAATGTTCATAATCACCCCAGCTGAAATAGGTTTCTTTGGGATTAATAGCATCCGGAACGGCCTTGCCTGGAATATAACCTTCTTTTTTTAGTGTGATCCGATAAGAACCTTTGTGCCAGCCTACGGTATTTCGGACGCTGATAAAGTCACCCTCCGCATCTGAACTGGCATAATATCCCTTAGTTTTTAAGGCTTTTTTTGTCCGCTCAAACCAACGCGAAAAGATACCATTAAATTTGATATCTTCTTCTTTACCAGTCTTCATACTAATACCGCCACCGGCAGATTGAATACCACAATATAATGGCATATTGTTTAGGGAGATATTAAAAGGTGAAATGTAAAATGAATAGTGGTCGGGAATGTCATCTTGTACAATAACATCAATGGAAATAGCATGAAAATCATTGACGGCAGAGTCCAATACATAATAGGAATTGGTATAGTGTAAGGGGGGTAAGATGAGACTATCGGGAAAGATATATTCCGTAGCCATCTTCTTCTTGAGCTCTTCATCTATACTGCTGTTTTCATATTTTTTTTTAAGCTCCTCTTTGGTTTGGGAAAAGGTTGTGCCAGAGAATAAGGTAAGCGGTACAAGCACCGCTAAAATATTATTTATCAATTTCATAAACAGTTTTAATTGCGTCCACCAATATACTTTTTTTTCTTTTAGCAGAAAAGAGCTAATTAACCGGCCGATTAAAATAATACAATGGACGAATCGTAAATCATTTTTGACGAATTGTAAACGATCTGTAAAATCGCTGATATAAGGCTCTATATTTGGTGTCAAATAAACGTCGCAATAGGGGGGATAGAGGTTTTTTGAAGAAACCAAATAGAGGAATTCTCATTTGTTAATTCGTTATGCTTTAAGATCGATTTGCGTCATTTAATTTTAATTGTCATAGTAGATAGTACCTTTTACTAAGGTGAATGTTTTTCATAGGTAGTAAGCCGTAAAGAATTCCCCGTTCTTGCGGCTTTTTTTGTACCTATTGATCGTTTTAGGAACAGCTGGCTAGCATTTTTTGATTATTGGTACAATTGCCTGATTATAATTGATCAAGATAAATTAAAAAGGGAAACATCCTCGTATCAAGTTATACTTAAACACAATGTTTAATCTATGTTTAGACAGTAGTCAGTCATTATTTATTCAGTCTGCACTGAGCAAGCACTGAATGATCACTGAACAAGCACTGAACAAACACTGTAAAAAACCCGAGTCTGACTACCACCTGTTCCCCCTTGCTGCATCTAAAAATAAAATGAGAAAAAAGGGAAAGGACTGTGCTCATGTAATAAAACGATTGCTGTTGTCCAGTAAAGATCATTTAGGGTTTTAGCTATAAGGTTGTTTTCGGGCCAGGACAAAAAAAATTAAAAAAAAAACAAAATTTCTTTAGGACGTTTTTTCTTTCCCGTCGTCATCATTATATAAATGGAAATTTAGATTGTTAATTATCCATTTGCAATGCAACTACTTATGAAATTTTAGCCTATTAATCATTTTTAGCATGGCACTGACCGATAAAATATTCCAGCAAAGTGAGATTGAAAATTTTGATTTCAATCATAAAGTTTTAAAAAATTGTTCATTTATCGACTGTACGATAAAGGGTAAAAATTTCATGAACTCTATGTTTTGTGACTGCAAGTTTATCCGCTGTACATTTGTAGATTGTAACTTTCAGTCTGTTGTTTTTCAGGAATCTGGAGTTTGGACAGGATGTACATTTGAAGTAAATGATTTCTCGAAAGCTGTCATTGGAAATCTAAAAATTGAAAAGTCATCATTCCTTTACAATACATTTGACAAAACAACCTTCGATGGTACTGCTTTAGTTCACGTAGTTTTTAAAGGAAAGATCAATTCTTCATGGTTCTATGGTATTCCTTTTACGGAAGATCTGTACTCAACTAATCTTTTTGTTCTAAAGAAAGCAAAACCATTAAAGACACCTTTAGTCAATTTTGGTCACGCGGAGTTGAAGGATGTCGTATTTTCCAGAGGACTAGATCTCTCCAGTACAGTTTTTCCGAATCAAGAGCATCTTAAAATTATCAATAATCCCAAGCGTTTTTTTGATAGTTTCCTGAGAAGATCAAAAGAAGTCTTTACGGACAGTGAGTCGTTGGTTTTCTGTCGCGAATTGGTGGATAATGTCTTATATAAACCCGAAAACAGGGGGATGCCAATCATATTGGTTGATTTAAATCAATTTTATCCCTCATTGAATGAAAATAGAGATCGTGTAATCGTTGATCTATTAAAAGCAGGATAATCATATCATTCTATATTTAATTGTTAGTGCAAAGCCGTTTAGAGTTCCCAGCTCTAGCGGCTTTTTCTTACTGCCTGCTTATGCCTTTGTTCGCTCCTGCTTATGCCTTTGTTCGCTCCTGCCTTTGCCTTTGTTCGGCCTTGTTCCTAGTAAACACCTACCTGAGACCTAGTGTTTACCTAGTTTACTAGGTGAATACTAGGAGATTCGTCAGTATTTGCTAGGTCAAACCCAAAAGCAGGGTATAGGCAAGGCATAAGCAATCCGGTCAAAAGGCAATGCCATTGCAATACACAAGAGCGGTTGCTTTCTGGACAGGATAAAATTTGGGATGATCAGTACATTGATTCTTTATATTCCCGTATATTTATTGCGGCATCACCCCATGGGCAGCAAATACAGTGTTTATCGGAACATCTTGGTTTAACGATTCCGGTTATGGTTTTGATTATGGGGTTTGTTTCTTTGGAATGGCTAGCCAATTATGTTCCCTTAGCATTGTATCGTGTTGTTATTCTTATTTTTATATATGTTGGATGAGGAATTTTGTATATATTTGAGAAGAATCTAAAGGCCATTGTCCGACGGGTAGATGAGATTGAAGTGCTTCACCAGAGGTGACGATTAATTTTTAAATTATGAAATATCTTTTCCTGTTGTTGCTAAGCGTTTGTTTTTTGTCCAGCTGTGACAAAGAAGAGGCTGATTTTGATTTTACAGCGATCGATGGTGGAGCAGCGGCCAAAAGGTATCAGTTTGTGGGACGTTCCGTTGGATTTTCTGTTAGTCAGATCTACGTCGATGCCACGACAGACAAGAACTTCTATCTGGGGACAGTTTGGGGATTGAAAGATACCACGCCAGAACTAAAACTAAGCTCCCTCCGTAACTACTATAAACCTTTCAAAACTGTAATTTCATCTACCCAGCCAACTTTATCCAGAATTCGTGTTATTCCCAGCTTTGATGCAGTGCGTGCTCTTGCTAAGAAAAGCAAGGGTGAGCCTGCTGTTTTGGAGCAATCGTCTGTGGGCGCATTTTTCGATTATAGGGCGATACGTTACCATCTTAATAATAGCCCCGACGTTGATAGTGTACTGAAAATGGTTCGTCACCACGATTCCACCACAATAAAGAGAGCTAATAGCCTGCTATTGCGTCGAGAACACATTACATTTAGTCTCCATATAGACCAGGAAGATTATGCAAAGGCTTTTAATAAGGATGAACTTGGGAAGTTAAAAAAGACAGGATTGAATCCTTATTATGTTTCTTTCGTCAACTACGGTACCCACTCCATTATGATGGGAGAAAGTGATTTTCCCCGCGGTGATCTTAAAAACGTCCTGGAAAAGTTGTTATACAGTCAGCCCCTGACTAAAACGGACGAAACGGTGCTAAATGGTTCGGACGTGCTGGTCTACCTGCGTGGTGGACGTCAATCAAGTTTTATTAGACGCGCCAGTGGCCTGGAAGCAATTAAGAAACTTGTTGTTGATTATAAAAATGAACTTGAATTACAACAGAATAGCTTTGATTATCCCATTAGCTATAGCCTAGGAGGGCTCAATTCCTACGGGCACCTTAAATTCTGGTATTCTTATGATTTTTTGGTCCGTGAGGAAAAAGAGTGATTTTTATTTAAATATATAGATAATTAAAAGAGTATTTTTTACATTTGGGCTATTGTCGCAAACGACATCTTAGCGCTGTTTCTTGTCTATCTATTTTAAACATGGCATCACCACTAGTCTTTTTGCTTCAATACCATTATTAGCTATAAACAATTATTAAAAAAGAACTATGGAAGAAACAATTAAGACATTGATCTACATTCACGCATTTTTTGGTGGAATAGGTTTAATTACAGGACTGATTAGCGTAGCTGTGAAGAAAGGTGGCCTGGGGCATAAGAAGATGGGAATCATATTTTCCTATGCTATGGTAATTAGTTCCTTAATTTCGCTTGTAATTGCAAGAATGCCGGGACATGAGAACACGTTTCTATTTTTAATTGGAATTTTTACGATTTACCTTATTCTGGCTGGTAATCGCGCATTGACTTTACGCAGCAAGATTAAACAACAGGCAGATTGGAAAGATAAACTCATTTCGGCGACGATGTTGCTCGTGTCGGTTGGAATGTTAGTCCTTGGTTTAATCGGACTGATACAGCAGGTGGCTAATTCAGTGTTATATGTATTTTTTGGTGGCTTTGGAGCCTTTATGAGTATTCGGGATTTTCAGTTGTTCAAAAGTTTCAAAGAGAAGAAAAATGCTTGGCTTGTCAGTCACCTAGGTCGTATGGTGGGTGCATTGATTGCATCGGTCACTGCATTTTTAGTTGCGGGGATTCAGCTTGGATCAATGATGGTATGGATTATGCCAACTATCGTCGGTACCTTGTACATTATTTACTCCAATCGAACTTTGAATAAAGGGAAAATAGTTCGAGCTGATTAATGTCTTTTATCGTCTTAAAATATGGATAATAAATTTGGCCCCAACTAGTCGTTGGGGCTTTTTACATGGAATGCTAATTCGCTACTTTCTTGATCTATTTATTGTGACCTTTTTTTTTGTTGCAAGTTGTTTTTGATCCATTTTAATACAATAGTGCTTGGTTCACTAGATGCCGAAAGACTTGTATTGTGATCTAATGACGGAAACAGACAATAATCGAAAGATTTTCCTTGTGCTTTCAGTGCATTGAGATGTTCGATGGATAAACCTACAGGTATTTGGATGTCTTTGGCTCCAAAAAGCCAGAGTCCTGGAGTTGTTATCGTTTTGAGTGATGTCAGTGGATCGGTATTTGCAAATTGATACCGGTCGGGATCATGCGCCACATGCTGGCGGGCTTCAGCTTCCGTATGTTTATCCCAAAAGTCTTTTTTTCCGTTCGTAAAGAACTGGAAACGGAGTTGTTCACGTGCCGGGATAACTGCACCACTATACAAAACGAAAAAGTCGATCAATGGATTTTTGTTTGTTGCTAAAGGAATTATCCAGCCCGCTTGGCTGAATCCCAAAAGTCCAACTGGAATAGTTATATTTCCCAGTTGTTGACGGAATATTTTCACAGCTGCTTGTGCATCTTTGGCGAGTAGATTGAGATTGGCAGAGTCGATATTATTTGTACCGACCTCAGGTCCAGCATAAGTTCCTTCAGACTTTCCAACCCCGCGTTTATCATATGTAAATACTGAAATGCCGTTTTTGGCTAGATAGGAGGCAAACTCCATCATCCTTTTCTCTTGTCCAGAGCCATGCACGAGGACAATGGCAGCATGGGCATGGCGAGGCTGAAGGATGGTTCCCGCCAGGTTAATGCCCTCACTCTTAAACACAATGTCTTTTGTCGACCAGTCTAAGGATTGGGCTTTTACGTGTTGGGCATAGAGCACGCAATAAATGGCGATGAGAAAAGGTAGCGTACTCAATATAGTTCGCTTTAAGGAAGAAGAGTTCATCGATGAACAGTCTAATGGATAATAGGCTTTAGGCATAATCAATCTGGTGTTAAATTTATTTTTGTCTAAAGTACCAAGTTGAATTTTAAATAGTTTGTGTTTTTCGGTGGACTGTAGTTTTGAATCGGTAAATAGATCTATTTTTGCTGTGAATTAATTTAGGGTTACTTGCTTTGGTGATTTTTATTTTAATAATACCAGTAGGAAAATAATAGCCATTAGGATTACAATTGGGGAAATTATTGTTAAAATCGCTTTCAATAGACTAAAATTGTTAACAACCGAAATCCCGAGTATAAGGAAGATCATAATGTTGATACCGGCGAGCGCATTTACGACTGTTACGCAATATTTGAAGATGGTCTGAGCGAGATCGGCATCGGCAAGCCAAAATGAATTTGTAAAGAAAGGTAATCCGTAAAGAGCGGCCCCAATTAAATAGAAAATTAGGGGAATTATGGCTGGCGACGAAGAATAAGACATGACACGGAGGATATCTCCCGCCGTAGCTTCTCCTTTAAACAATTTACTTGTGGCCGAAAAAATATAGGCACTTATAATGTAGAAAAGGATAGTTAATCCTGAGCCTAAAACCATCACCTGAAAAAATAAGCCCGACCAGCTAACTATACTGGTTTTCATGCTAGCTATTTTTCCTAATTGGCTCGCGAGCGCTGCAAGATAAAGTAAATACCAGGCGTATCTGCCATAATAGTTTTCTTGTGTGAATTTAAAAAACCAGGTTGGCCGTCTGTACAGGTTTTTTAAGATAAATTTTAAATCACTGTCTGATTCAAAATTTGATTCAAAATTTGAATCAAAATTTGTTCCAAATGGGTCTGAATTCATAATATAGGGCTTTTTGTATAGGAGTTGAATATAGCGATTTATATTTATTGTTCATACTTTTTGAATTGCGATAATATTTTTTTTAATCCAATAATGGTATGAACTCGGACTTTGATACGATCTTATTTGCTGTCAATTTATGAAAGCTGTCGTTAACAGTATTTTAAGTTTTTCTTTCTTGTTGTATAAGGTAATACTTCCTTCATCAAAAGTTAATATGTGAAAATTATTTTTGATCTGAATGAAGCGATTGCTCTTGCGGTAGTTCCCTTAAGGATAACCGAGGAAGGACAATCATAAATCTTATGAAAAAGTAATATGCAAATTTTCTGCAACATGATTCCTCTCTTAGGGGAAACCGACCTTAGTACTGGACTTCTTATTGTTTTCGCCCTTTGTTTATTTGCTGTTGTGGCCTTTGAATTTGTTAATGGCTTTCATGATACCGCGAATGCTGTTGCGACGGTAATCTATACCAAAGCACTTAAACCAATTGTAGCCATTCCTTGGTCTGGTTTTTGGAATTTTCTAGGTGTTTTTGCAGGTGGGATTGCAGTGGCTATGGGAATACTTAAATTGGTGCCGCTGGATACTTTAATGGCATTACCGGTTTCGGTAGGTGCTTGTTTGGTCCTTTCTGTATTATTGGCTGCCATTATCTGGAATTTGGGTACATGGTACTTCGGCATTCCTTGTTCGAGCTCACACACGCTGATAGGGGCTCTTATCGGGGCTGGTATTGGCTTCACCTGGTATTATGGGGGCAGTGGTGTCAATTGGCATAAGGCCGAGGAAATTGGCCTTTCTTTGATTCTGTCACCTTTGATTGGTTTTGGTCTAGCAGTGTTATTGATGCTCTTTTTGAAGCACGTCGTCCGTTATAAAGCACTTTTTCATATCCCAAAGGGGGAAGATGACCGACCTCCATTTTTAGTACGGGGGATTCTTATATTGACCTGTACATTGGTCAGTTTTTTTCACGGTAGTAATGATGGACAGAAGGGAGTAGGACTGTTTATGTTGATCTTAATTGCATTTCTGCCTGCCCGTTTCGCAATAAACCATTCCGTCCCAGACGCGGCTGTCATTAAAACGCTCGATCAAACAGAAATCGTGTTACAGACAATTGCTTCCAGTAATGTCACTCAGGGAACGATGTTTGTGCAAGTCAATCAGGAGATTGAGCAGGTGAAACTGCATTTGATGGATAAAAGTGTAACGGACAAAGCCGGGACTTTTAAATTTAGGAAAGAGGTTGAAGGTTTAGTCAAATCCATTGCCGCATTGGAGAGCAATAAACAGATCAATATCAATCCTGAAAATCGCCTGGAGCTCCATCGTAAGCTGGGTGAATTGAAACATCTTACGGACTTTGCACCAATTTGGGTCATATTAACGATTTCGGTAGCGCTGGGTTTAGGAACAATGATTGGTTGGAAACGCATTGTTGTAACCATCGGCGAGAAAATTGGAAATGAACATTTAAGTTATGCTCAAGGGGCCTCAAGCGAGATTGTCGCTGCTTCGACAATTGGTATCAGTACTGTATTGGGTTTGCCTGTTAGCACAACGCATGTGCTCTCCAGTGGTATTGCCGGTTCAATGGTCGCTTCCGGCGGAAAGAGTAATCTGAATAAAGGGACACTGAAAAGTATCGGTCTTGCCTGGGTACTGACCTTGCCCGTGTCGATTGGCCTTGCGTTATTATTATTTGTATTTTTCCATCTTTTTATTTAGTCAGCTGTTATCTAATAGATTTTTTGTCGCTACTGCCTTTATGGAGATGCCTGTTTGACCGATTAATATATAAAACAAAAAAATGAAACAGATTCTTGTTGCCTCCGATTTTTCAACCAATGCAAGCCATGCTTTGCGTTATGCCTTGTCTTTGGCCGTTCGTTTGAACATGGAAGTTGCTGTTGTGCATGCCATACACCCGACAGAAGGGATCAACAACAGTACTTATAACGCGATCTTTATAGAAGATTATTACGCCAGAAAACGTGCTGCTTTACAAGAATGGACGGATCAGGTGATTCAGGAAAATAAATACAATGACCTCAAAGTGAGAACCGTTGTCGAAGTAGGTTATCTGCGAAATGTAGTCACAAAGTATGTCGAATATACTGATGTTTCTTTTTTGGTGATGGGAATTACTGGGGCGACAGGCATTAAAGAAATTGTCGGTAGTAATGCGAGTATGGCTGTGACAAAATTGCGTATTCCAACCTTGATCGTTCCTCCTGAAAGCAATCTATCCGTTACTCCTGTAATTACTTTGGCAACCGATTATAAAACAACAAAATTGTCTGTTCGTGATGTCAAAGCGCTCAATCGTATTTTAAAGCTTTCGGACCCCAAGAAGTTGGAAATTCTACACGTTTCAGAAAGAGATTTGGACGAAAAGTTGGTGCGTAATGGGGAGAAGAAAATGCGGCAGTTACTTCCTAATGTTGAAATCAATTTTAATTATGTGGATGAAGACGATACACGTCCATCGCATGCGATTGTTGATTTTGTTGAGAATAACCAAACCGATATTCTTTGTCTGGTTAAGCGCAACCATAATATGATTTACCGTCTATTTGCGAGCAGTACGGTTAATGAAGTGCTGAATAGATCAGTTAAAGCGATTTTAGTCTTGCACGAATAAGCTGGGTAGAAACTTTTTTTTTTACGCTATATATCAAGCCGTTTTGGATTTTCCGGACGGCTTTTTTGTTGTTTCGACCATGGCGGGAGAACAACTTTGAGGAGAAAGTTCTTTTGTATGACCCATCGTTTATAGACGGTTGATAAATGTATCGTTTTTAATTGATGTGAAAGCATCGGCATTGAGCTTTCGATTTTTTTTGCATTCTTGGTTTGAATTTGTTTAACTTGTGCTGCGAATTGCGACATAACCAATGTATTTGAAACCTTTATCTGCGGAAAATAAGAAGAATATTGCCATTGATCGAGATGAAAGCTCGTTTAAGGCCTATTTTTTGGCCAATTATGGGGTTTTGAAGGGCAATGCGATTTCTTTTATCAAAGATAAGCAACTGGCCGAAGATGTGGTTTCCGAAGTCCTTTGGAAAATTTGGTACCTGGGTCCAGATCTAATGAACATCGCAAATGTCGAGGGCTATTTGCTTCGGGCGATAAAAAACAAATGCCTCAACCTCCTGCGCATCCGCCAGGTCATACTCACTGACGGAACGGAATATCAGGATACATTAATCGATAGAAATACCCCGGAGCAAATTTTAATATCGACAGAGAGTATACAACGTATTCAACGGGCTGTCGAAGGGCTTCCGCCTAAAACGAAAGAAGCTTTTAAACTGGTGAAAGAGGAACGGAAAACGTATTTGGAAACTGCGGAAATGATGGGAATCTCTACGAAAACGGTAGACAGACACATTCAAATTGCTTTAGAAAAGCTGTGGTCCTGTATTAAAGAAAAAAAATAATTTTTCTATTGGGGATTTTGGTTTCATTGGGTGTCTCTACTCCAAATAGACCGAATGCACATGTTTTCATCTGAGGAACAATACTTTTTATTTTTAGCGGCTAAGTTACTAGCGGGAGAACTCACATCGGAGGAGAGAATCGCGTTGGATGACTTGCTACGTGCCGATAAAAGTAAGAGGGAGTTATTGGTCTATTTAGAGCAGAAGCACGGGGAAGAAGATCTAGAAGCTGAAATAAGCTATGAAAAGTCAAGACCAATAGAACTTACCGCTGTCGAGGGTTTAGCCGTCCGTCCATTTATAGGTCGCCATAAAGTTAAGTTACTCTCCATTGCTGCTAGTCTATTTATCGTTTTTGGAGTAGTGTCCTTTTGGTTTATCAAAAATGATAAAAAGATAGCTGAAGATACAGAATGGCAAACGATTGCTACAGGAAAGGGCGAGCGTAAATCGATCAAGTTGAGCGACGGCTCGGAAGTATGGTTGAACAATGAAAGTGTATTGCGATTGAAGGCTGGATTTGGTAAGACTGACCGAGTGCTGGAATTGGTTGGTGAAGGTTATTTCGCTATTGCAAAGAATCCTAATTTACCGTTGAAAATCAAAACGGCCTACGCGGAGGTACAGGTTTTAGGTACAAAATTTAACCTTCGTGCGCTTCCAGATGAGAATACCACGACGACGTCCTTGATCGAAGGGAAAGTGCGGCTAAAGGTAATGGATAATAAACAGGAGAAGTTGTATGAACTTTTGCCAGGGAATAAAGTGTCGGTGATTAACCAGCCCGTATCAACAAATGATCATCGGAGTAAGCATGTTGTCCTGCAGCCAAAAGTAACCTTTGCAAAGCTTGATCTCGTTGATGCCGAAGTCACTGAAACACTTTGGATGAAAAATAGACTGGTGTTCAATGGCGAAGGTTTTGAAGTGGTTGCGAAGAAAATGGAGCGTTGGTTCGGTAAACCCATTGTAGTCGAGAATGAGCGGCTCGCAAAAGAGCCCATCACCGGTATATTTGACGAAACAACCTGTGAAGAAGTCTTGAATGTCATCAAGCGCACAGGTACTAAACTAAATTATTATACCCAAAATGATACGCTTTATGTAAAGTAATATAAAAAAAGGGTATCCCTCATAGTGAGCAATACCCAATGTTTTAACCAATGGCATCGGACCCTAGGAAAGTAGGATGCCAATCGATTATTTCTTAAATACCAAAATTATGAAAAAAAAATCACATGTTCTTTATCATGTGCCTATCTCGTATTATCTAAAATGGTTGTTAATGGCCAAGTTTTTAATCATTTTCTTATTTGCATGTGTTGCCACTGGATTTGCAAAAGAGTCGAAAGCGCAGAAAACAGTTTCTTTACGTTTTGAAGAGATCCGACTCAAAAACCTATTGACTTCAATTGAAGAGCAGACCAAGATCAATTTTATCTACAACGATAATACGATCAATGCAATTAAAATAAAACATGTTGACGTCCGAAATAAAAAATGGACCGATCTTTTGTCGCCTATTTTGGCCAAAGAATCCTTGGAAATGGATATGGTCAGCGAAAACCGTATTATTATTCGTTCCATAGCGAAGGTTCAGGACAGAATCGCTTCCGGTACGATCAAAGACCAGCAAGGAAAGCCTTTGGCAGGAGTATCTGTACGTATAAAAGGTACAGATAAAATGACGCAGTCAAATAGCGATGGTCAATTTTCGCTGGTTGTTGAAAACGAAAATAGCGTTTTACTATTTTCTTATCTGGGATACCTTTCTCAGGAGATTGCCTATCAGCGACAGGCCATTAGTGTGGTTCTTCAGGAAGATCTTGCACAGCTGGAAGAGGTTGTGGTGATCGGGTATGGTACGCAGAAGAAAGCAACATTAACAGGGTCGGTGAGTCAGGTTTCGGGAAGTGAACTTCAACGGTCTCCGGCACCCAATCTTTCCAATTCCCTAGCAGGAAGAATGCCGGGTGTAGTAGCCAATAATCGATCTGGTGAACCTGGAAATGATCAATCGCAGATCTATATCCGCGGAAAGGGATCTTTGGGGAACAATAGTCCTTTGTATGTCATTGATGGTGTGGCCAATCGCGGTGGAATAGAAAGGCTAAATCCAAGCGATATCGAGACAATTTCAGTCTTAAAAGATGCGTCGGCTGCCATATATGGTGCCCAGGCTGCCAATGGGGTTATTTTGGTCACAACGAAACGTGGTAATGGCGATAAACCGACCATCACTTATGACGGTAGTTATGGTTTATCCGAGCACACACGAACACCAAAGCTGATGGATTCTTATCAATTTATGGTATACGATGATGAAATGAATGCCCATTTTGGTCGTGCCGAAAAGTATAAAGATATCAAAGGAAAGTATCTGGATGGAACTATTGACCCTTTGTTGTATGCCAATACAGACTGGATGAAGTCTGTATTTAAATCTTCTCCACAGACGCAACATTCCTTGTCACTTCGCGGCGGAGATGAAAAAGTGCGTTATTATGTTTCTGGAGGATACCTCTATCAGAAACCAGGGTTTAGAAATACGGATCTAAATTTTAGGACTGTTCAGTTTCGTACCAACCTAGATGCGAAAGTAAGCAAGGACCTTTCGGTATTAGTTGAGGTAGCTACTAGACAGGAAAATCGGAATAATTCAAACTACGATATGGGAACCTTCTTTTGGGAAGCTTTCCATGCCTATCCTTTTTTGCCTGACTATTATCCGAATGGATTACCTGGTCCGGGTCTTTCGTGGGGTAACAATCTAACGATTCTGGCTTCGGGCAAGACCGGCTATCAGCGTGTAAAGGATAATTTTGTCAATACAAAAGCTGGATTTGATCTCAAAACGCCTTGGTTATTAGATGGATTAAGTTTTTCGGGTTATGCGGCATTCGATTCGCAATATAGACATGAAAAGAAGCTGAATGATATGTGGGATGCTTATCGTTATAATCCTGCTACAAAGAATTACGATAATATCCGTGAGACAACTGGCGATGCAAATATCAATCTTACTGAAAGAAACGATGATATACGTACCGAGACCTGGAATTTTAAAATCGGATACGATAAGAAATTCGGCTCACATAGTGTCAATGCTTTCATTGCTTATGAGCAGAGCAAGAACAGAGGTGATTGGTTTTCTGCGTATCGGAGAGACTTCTTAAGCGATGCCGTAGATTACCTATTTGCGGGAAGTGACAACCAAAAGAATAATGACGGTAAAGCAACCATCTCGGCACGTCAGAATTATTTTGGACGCGTAAGTTATGGTTTTAAAGACAAGTACCTGGCTGATATTACAGTGCGAAGAGATGGTTCACAAAACTTTATCAGCAATGCACGTTGGGGATGGTTCCCGGGGGTATCGGCTGGCTGGCGTATCTCTCAGGAGAATTTTTTCAAGGAGAACGTATCCTTTATTAATGAGTTGAAGATCAAAGCTTCCTGGGGTAAATTGGGTAACGATCGTGTGGATCCTTTTCAATATATCAGTACCTATGTTCTTGGAGATGGTGCCATGTTTGGTCTTGACCCCAAAAGAACAAAGGGTTTTACTGTCGGGAGATTGGCTAACCCAAATATTACCTGGGAAAAAGTGGATACGAAAAACGTAGGCTTTGAATCTGTTTTCTTCAAGAACACCTTGAGTTTTGACTTGCAGTATTTTTATTCGATGCGTACAGATATCCTGACACCCAAACAAGCTTCTGTACCGCGCTATACAGGATTAACGCTACCTGACCAAAATATTGGTGAAATATCGAACAGAGGAGTGGAAAGTAGTTTACTTTACCGCAATAAGATAAATGATTTTAGTTATTCGATAGGTGGAAATTTCACTTTTGTACGTAATAAGATTCATTTTTTTGACGAGGCACAAAATACACCGGAGTGGCAGCGTCGGACAGACCATAGTATAGACTCCTGGTTGGTGTATAAAACAGACGGTATCTATCAAAATCAGGGGGAGATTGATGCTTCACCACATTTGCTGAATACGATGCCAGGGGATATCAAGTATATGGATGTGGATGGCGATGGAAAAATTACCAGCAATGATATGGTACGTATCTATGAAAGTCCGATTCCTGAAATTACCTACGGTATCACCATGGGTGCCAAATGGAAAAATTTTGATTTAAATATTTTGTGGTCAGGACAAGGGCGAGCGAAACAGATCATTAAACCGGGGAGTTACAACAGAGATGTAACTTATTTTGAGAACAGATGGATTTCTGAAACAGAGACACCCAATGCGCTGTATCCAAGAGCCTTCGACCGTGACGATACGTTCAATAGCATGAATTCGACATTCTGGTTAAAGAATGCCTCTTTTTTAAGATTGAAAAATGTGGAGTTGGCCTATTCATTGTCGCCTAAAGTGCTGGAAAAAATCAAAATGAAAAACTTACGGGTATTCATTAGTGGATTTAATTTGTTTTCGATCGATCAGATCAAGATACAGGATCCTGAAGGAACAAATGCAGGTGGTATGTACTATCCACAACAACGGATTTATAGTGCAGGGGTGAATTTGAGTTTTTAAAGAAAATTTATTGACAGATGAATACAAAGATAAAATTATATATAACGATCTTTTTTGCAAGCTGTTTGACATCCTGTTCAAATTATTTGGATGTTAAACCGTTGGATTCCTTTACTGGAGATGCTATATTCTCGGATCTGAAATTGACCGAAAC